>NZ_CP182418.1:1542500-2191147 GCF_048270675.1 Paracoccus sp. TD-10
CGCCCAGCTTGCAGCAAGCCCCTAGACGATTCGCCTTTTCGCGCAGCGTCCGCTCCGATACGGAAAGCCCACGGCGCGCCAGTATCTCGACCCATTGCCCGGGCGTTTTCCCTGTGTCCAGGATTTGCGAGCCGGTCAGCCGGGGGTCCCTCATATCACCCATCCAGAAGCGAAGAGGCGGCGGGAAACCCGCCGCCCGGTTATCCGATCCGCACCCGCACCGTGGCGGCCGAGGCCAGCGCGGCGGCGGTGGCGTAGCCCAGCGGCGTGTTGTCAGTGGCGGTGGTGGTCACGACGCCCGCCGTGGCGTCCCAATAGACGGCGGCGCCCAGAGTGATCGCCAGCGCGGCCTCTTTGGGCAGATCGAACACGCCGCGCGTCTGCACGGCCACGTCCGCGCCGCTGGCGGCATCGCTGACGGCCACGCCGATCAGCTGCCCCGCGACCACCACGCCGCCCGAGGAGACGGCCGCAGGGGCCGGAATGGTCAGCGCGTCGCCGCTTTCGATGAAGTTTTTCATGGGTCAAACCCCCTTGCTGGTGGTGAAGGTGACGGCGCCGCCCCGCCTCGGGCCGGTCGCCTGTGCGATCCGCCGATCCAGATCGGCAATGGCCGCGGCCATTTCGGCATCGGTCGCATATTCGATGCGCTTCCCTTCATAGAGGGTCACGCGCACCCCGCTTGCGCGCGCCCGGATCAGGGCATCGCGCAGGGTGGTCAGCTCCTCGGCCGGGACAGCCATCAGCCGACCCGGAACCAGCTGCGATAAGGCCGCGCAGCCTCGGAAAGCTGATGCTCGGGATGGCTGCGGGCATAGAGCGCCTCGCCGGCGCGGGTGGCGATTACGGTCGGATCGTCGTGCGAGAAACCGACCTCGGCGCGCGTGGTGCGGGTGGTCGTGGCCTCGGCGCGCTTGCGCATTTCGGTAAAGGCCGCGGCGCGGGCATCCTCGGCCGAGGCCTCGGCGTCGATCTGGGCATCCGCCCAGGCACGGGTCAGGCCGGCGGTTTCCGCGATGGTGCGGATTTCGGCATTGATCGCGGCGCGGGTGACGGTTTCGCCGCCGGCCTGGGTGGTGGTCGTGGTGGTTTCGGCCGTCTCGGGCATGGGGGTTTCTCCGTTGCGAAAATGGGCGCCGGGATCGGCGGGAACGGGAACAATGGACACCTCAACCGGCGACCATTGCAGGGCTTTGCGGACACGCCGGCCGCTTTCGCGGCCCTCGGACCAGCGGCGGACGGAATAGCCGATCGACAGGCCGCGCAGGGTGCCCTCGGCAATGTCGGCCAGCACCGCCCGCGCAGCATCGTTGCTGCGGAACTTCATCCGCACCCAGAGGCCTTCGGGACGCAGTTCGGCGGCTTCCACCACCCCGAGCTGGTCGCGGGTCGATCCGCTGCGATGTCCCGGCATTCCCGGTCAAACTTGCGCAGGGCAGCGTCCGCAGCCGGTCCGCCATGATCGCGAACCATGTATGCGGCGAAACCATTGACCAACCGCTGCCCGTCCCGTTCCAGGTTGATCGAAATGACGGGCGTGTGGTGGTCGAAAATCAGCAGAGGCACCGAAGCCCACGCGCACCGGCTTGACCAGCGTCACCCGCTCGATGAACGGATCCCCGATGGCGTCGGCGATCTCGCGCTGGAACGGCCAGAGACGCACCGGGCCGGGCTGGGCAGATACGCCTTCGGGCAACCTCACATTGGCCTCGATCCAGTCGGAAAGGCGCAGCTTGGGCGGCGGGCGCAGAGCCTGCATAGCCTCGCGGCGGATTTCCGTGATCCGGTCAAGCGGCATCGTCGGCCCCTGCATTATCGGCCAGATCATCCAGGGCGGCGCGGGTTTCCCGATCCAGCGCCGCCACATCGGCCGGGGTCAGATGCGGAAGGGCCGAACGGACCCGCGACGGGATCGCCAGCACCCGCGCGCGAATCGCCCGCAGCGCCTCGCCCCATTCGCGGGCCACCTCGACCGCCGGAACCAGTTCGCGGCGAAGGGCGGCGTTCTTCAAATCCTGCGCGTCAGCTTGCAAGCGGGCCAATCTCGCCCGCTCGCCGGTCAGGTTCAGCACTGCAGCTTCGTCACCGCGGCCGCTGGCGGTGCCGCGCAGGTGAGCGCAATATCCCTGAACCGTCACCGCCAGGTCCCAGGCATCGCGGCCGAGATGCTTGGCGATGCCCCGGCGTTTCAACTCGGTCAGCATGGCCGGAGAAATCCCTAGAAGATCGCACAAGCCCGGCCCGTCGATGCGATGCACCGGCCCATCGCCTGCAAGGTCAAGCTCGGTCACGATCCTCATTTTCCCTTTCCTTTTCAGATTGTTACTTCAAGCCCTTGTAAAATCTTGCACCGCCTGATGCTTCGCGCCTTCGCCACCCGTATACGGTCAGTCCGCGGAAGGACCCGCCGCCGGGTCGATGCCCGCCCCGTGCGCCGCTTCGGCCTCCGCCTCGAACCCATCGCCCGCATCGGTCGGGGGCAGTTCGGACCAGGCGGACGGTCCGTGCTCGATCAGCGCGGCCAGGTCGCGCAGGCTGCGCGCCGCCTCGGCCGGGCCGTGATCCGCCGCAATGGCCGAAGCGACAGCGACCAGCGCACCGATCAACACGGCCGGCGCGGGCAACTTATCCGGGCCATCCGGGCGGGCGAGTTCACCCAAGGCGCAGCCGATCGTAAGCGCCGCGCAACGCTCTTGCGGTCCCAGCATCTCGGGGGCGATGGCCTTGAGGGTAGGCAACCACAAAACCAGCACGGGCGCGCCGTCCACGTGGCTGGGACGCTGCGCAAGCCAGCCCGCTTCCAGCATCTCGGTCAGGATCGCTTGGGTGGTCGTGAGGCTCAAGCTGGAACCCTTGGCGATTTCGTCCAGCGTCATGCGGCACTCGCTGCCTGCCGTCGCTGCGGCTTCGGGGGTCCGGCCAGCGCCGAAGATGGCGACCAGCGTGCCCACTACCTTCGCCGCCTCCGAGACGCTGCCGGATCGGGTGAACGTGTCCTGCCAATCAATATGCGCACAGGGCGCAGGGAAATACCCGTCCTCGAACTGCGACTTGCGTTCTTTGAACCAGCCGGGGCCTTCCGGGGCGAGGTTGGTGTGTTTCTTAACCATTTCTGGTCTCCATGGTTGCGGTCGCCCATTCCGCCCAAGCGCGAGCGGTTCGGATTTCGAACGCGTTATGTTCGGTCGGCGGATAGCGGTAGGGGATTTCCCATCCGGCGCCCTGCTTATCGCTGGACCTGATCCGAAGCGCGGAGAGGTCCGGGAAGCCGTTTTTCCCAAGCCAGCTATTCCATGCCGCTTCGCGGTCGCTGCCGTGGTGCGCCACGCTGACGAGGTTCAGCCTCGGTTTCCGGGGGGCACCATGGGCGCCGGACGCAGGGCGCGTTTGCGGCTCGGCCTCGCGGGCGCGCTCGCGCGTGTTTTGGAATTTCTTTGGAATAATATAAGAAGGGGTCACATCTGACCCTTTCGACGCTGCAAAGTGACCCTTTCGACGCGGTTCGCTGCGGGTTTTGATGGGGTCAGATTTGACCCTTTCGCTGTGATCGGGCGTGGCCGTTTCGAGGCTGGGCACCTCCCGCTCATCCGCACTGTCAAGGGTCGTATCAGGCTGGCCGGCGATGGTCCGCAGCGGGGTGGCCGACGCCCTCGGAACCGTCTGCCGATGATGGCTGACGGACACGCTGCGGGCAGGCGCCGGGGGCGGCACGAAGGCGGTAGCGTCCTCGTCCGGCGGGCCGTCGCAATCAAAGTCATGCGGTTGCGGCGGGGCAGACAGAGGCATCAGGAAGTGAAATTTACGCAGGCTCTTGCCTTGCCCGCCCTCCACAACCAGAAACTCTGCCTCCTCCAGTTCGCCGAAACCTCGCTTCACCTTCGACAGGCTATAGTGCAGCCGCGCGGCAAACTGCGCATTCGACCAGAAGCACCGCCCGGAAGCGTTGCTCGCGGCTTTCGTTACCAGCTTTGCGGCCATCACCTTCGCCCGGTCGGACAAGTGCGGCGCATCCAGGACCGCATCCAGCCAATCCCAGCGGCGGCGGTTCCATGGGCCAATCAAAGGAATGGCGCTTGCGGCGCGCAAGCGGGTCGGATAGCCTTCCCCGTGAAGCTTATCCGCTTTCTCTTTGCCCTCGGTAGCGCCTACCAGCGCACCGGGGGTTTCTATTTCCCGAACATCACCGGAACACCCTGCCTCGTCGTGTACGGGATTTGTACGGGCGTTCGGCGTACGTTCCGCACAATCGCCTGCATTTTTCTGCATGGCATCGTCCGCCGCAGGGGTTGCGGTGTCGATTTCCCCAGCATTTGTAGGATTTTCTGGTGACCCCGGCAGGACTTGAACCTGCAACCTGCCCCTTAGGAGGGGGCTGCTCTATCCAGTTGAGCCACGGGGCCGCCTAGGACCCCTTTTGCCCCCTGGCTGCGAAAATGGCAAGCTTGCCGCGGCCGGACGGAAAAGATAACGGTAACATGATTGCGTCTCGGTAATTGCGATGAACACGAAAAGACCCCGCCGCCCGCTGACCCTGCGCGATGTGTCCGAAGCATCGGGCGTGTCCGAGATGACTGTCAGCCGCGTGCTGCGAAACCGCGGCGATGTCTCGGCCGCCACGCGCGAGAAGGTGCTGACCGCCGCCCGCACGCTGGGCTATGTCCCCAACAAGATCGCCGGCGGCCTGGCCAGCCAGCGCGTGAACCTGGTCGCGGTGGTCATCCCGTCACTATCGAACATGGTTTTTCCCGACGTGCTGGGCGGGATCTCGGCCGAGCTGGACGATACCGGGCTGCAACCGGTGGTGGGGGTAACGAATTACAGCCCCTCTCGCGAGGACACGGTGCTTTACGACATGCTGAGCTGGCGCCCCTCGGGGGTGATCCTGGCCGGGCTGGAGCACAGCCGGGCGGCGCGGGCGATGCTGGACAATGCCGGCCTGCCGGTGGTCGAGATCATGGATGTGGACGGCACGCCGATCGATACTGCCGTCGGCATCTCGCACCGCCGGGCCGGGGCCGAGATGGCCGACGAGATCCTGGCCGCCGGCTATCGCCGCATCGGCTTCATCGGCACCCACATGCCGGAGGACCACCGGGCGCGCAAGCGGCTGGCCGGCTTCGAAGAGCGGCTGGGCGAGCACGGCGTGCAACTGGCCGCGCGGGAATATTACCAGGGCGGCTCGTCGCTGCTGAAGGGGCGCGAGATGACCGAGCGCATCCTGACACGCGAACCGGAGCTGGATTTCCTGTATTTCTCCAATGACATGATCGGGGCCGGCGGGCTTCTGTGGTGCATGGAGAAGGGCTATGACATTCCCGGCCGGCTGGGGCTTGCCGGATTCAACGGCGTCGAACTGCTGGACGGGCTGCCGATGCGGCTGACCACCACCGATGCCCGTCGCATCGATATCGGCCGGCGCGCGGCCCGCATCGTCGCCGGCAAGGAGCCGCGGCCCGAAAAAGGCATCATCGCGCTGGCCCCAACCATCATGCCAGGCGAGACGATTCGCAAGCATTGATGCCGCGCCGGCGGGCGGCGCTGCTTGGGTATCTGCCAAACGGCGAAACGGGCGCCGGCCCGGCCCTTGGGCGATGGCCTGCGGTTTCTCCGTTTCACAAATACCCATGCGGCAGCGACGGTTGCGCGGTCGCATGGGTATTTCCGGAACGAAGAAGCCGGGCCGGGGACTCAGCCCAGATCGGGGAAGAACAGGCCCTTGGGCGACGGCGTGAAGATCTCGCAGCCATCCGCGGTGACGCCGATCGAATGCTCGAACTGGGCCGAGAGCGACTTGTCGCGGGTCACCGCCGTCCAGTCGTCGGCCAGAATCTTGGTCTCGGGGCGGCCCAGGTTCACCATGGGCTCGATGGTGAAGAACATGCCCTCCTCCAGCACCGGGCCCTTGCCGGGGCGGCCGAAATGCAGGACGTTCGGGGGCGCATGGAAGCTGCGGCCCAGGCCGTGGCCGCAGAAGTCGCGCACCACCGACATGCGGTTCGATTCCACATAGGACTGGATCGCCCAGCCGATGTCGCCGAAGGTGGCGCCGGGGCGGACGGCCTCGATGCCGCGCATCAGCGCGTCATGGGTGACCTGGATCAGCCGCCGCGCCTTGACGCTGGGCTTGCCCGCCACATACATGCGCGAGCTGTCGCCGAACCAGCCGTCCACGATCACGGTCACGTCGATGTTCAGGATGTCGCCGTCGGCCAGGATCTTGTCGCCAGGAATGCCGTGGCAGACGACATGGTTCACGCTGATGCAGCTGGCATGCTGGTAGCCGCGATAGCCGATGGTGGCGCTGGTGGCCCCCAGTTCCCCGACCCGGCCCCGGATGAAATCGTCTAAGGCGCCGGTGGTGGCGCCGGGTTGCACCAAGGGGCCGACCTCGTCCAGGATCTGCGCCGCGATCAGCCCGGCCGCCCGCATGCCCTGGAAGTCCTGCGGCTCGTGGATGCGGATCCCCTCGCGGGTCTGGCGTGCGTCGTTCATGGCGTCCCCTTGGCGTCGTCCTGCTGGTCCGCCTCCACAGATAGTCCCATGGCGCCACTTGTTCCAGCCCCTCGCGCGGACCTATACATTTGCGGACCGCAGCAGATCGCCAGAGGAACGCGCCGATGCAATCCGACAATCCCACCGCCGCCATCCTCGTCATCGGGGACGAGATCCTTTCGGGGCGCACGCGCGAGGGCAATGCCCATTACCTGTCGCAGGTCTTGAACAGCATCGGCGTCGACCTGCGCGAGGTGCGCATCGTCGGCGACGACCACGACCAGATCGTCGCCTCGATCAAGGTGCTGGACAAATCGCTGGGCGGCGCCTGGGACATGCTGTTCACTAGCGGAGGCATCGGGCCGACGCATGACGACATCACCGCCGATGCCGTGGCCGCGGCTTTCGGCGTGGGTATCGAGATCAACGAGGAAGCCCGCCGCGTCATGGTCGAGCGCTGGCAGGCGCGCGGCGTCGAAGTGACCGGCAACCGCCTGCGCATGGCCCGCATCCCGCTTGGCGCGGCACTGATCCCGAATGCCCATTCCGCCGCGCCCGGTTTCCATATCGGCAATACCTATGTCATGGCCGGGGTGCCCGAGGTGTTCCGCGCCATGGTCGAGGCCATCGTGGACAAGCTGCCAACCGGCCGCCCCTCGGTCAGCGAGGCGCTGGAGGTGCTGCGCCCGGAATCCGACGTGGCCGACGAGCTGCGCGCCGTGGCCGATGCCTTCCCGGACCTGTCGCTGGGCTCCTATCCCTTCCAGAGCGGGCAGCGCTATGGCACCAGCCTGGTGATCCGCGGGCTGGACGGCAGGCGCGTCACCGATGCCATGACCCTGCTGCGCGAAAGGCTGGCGCTGTGATCGCCGATCCCGACCTGGCCCGCGCCTTCGAGACCACCTGGCCCGCCGCCGAATATGCGCCGGCCGGCGGCTTCCTGGTCGGCCGCGGCCGGGGCGGCGGCGGTCGCGTCAGCTCGGCCCGCGCCGCGCGGCCGGGCTGGACCGAGGCCGATATCGCCCGGGCCGAAGCCATCCAGCGCGGCTGGAACGAACGGCCGATGTTCCGCGTCGCCGATGACGATACGGCGCTGGCGCTGGCCCTGGCGGCGCAGGGCTTTCGCCATGGCACGCCGACCGCGATCCTGGCCGCCGACTGCGCCCGGCTGACCGCCCTGCCCGTCCCGCCGCTGACCGCCTTTGCGATCTGGCCGCCGCTGGCCATGCAGCGTGACATCTGGAACGACGGCAATGTCTCGGCCGCCCGCCAGGCGGTGATGGAGCGGGTGGCCCTGCCCAAGACGGCGCTGCTGGGACGGGTGCAGGACCGGGCGGCCGGCGCGGCCTTCGTGGCGCTGGACGGGCCGGTCGCCATGATCCATGCCATCGAGGTGGTGCCCGCCCTGCGCCGGCAGGGCGTGGCGGGCTGGCTGATCCGCACGGCGGCGGCCTGGGCCGAGGCGCAGGGCGCCACCCGGCTGGCGCTGGCGGTCGGCCGCGCCAATACCGGCGCCCGCGCCGTCTATGACCGGCTGGGATTCGCCGAGCTGGGCGGCTACGGCTATTGGAGCAAGGATTGAAGGGACAAGGACCGCGCGCGGCCTTCAGGCCGGCTCGGCTGCCAGCCGGCGCAGCTCTTTCTTGAGCAGTTCCAGTTCGCTGCGCATCAGGCTCAGCTCGGCATGCAGGTCGCCGTCCAGGATCTCGCCCGCAACCAGCGTCAGGCTGGCCAGGCGGCGGGCACCGGGCCGGGGCGGCTCGCCCTCGGCGCCCCCATCCTCGAGCAGAAGGAAGCTTTGCGCGCCCTCCGACAGCCGCTCGGCCGGGATCGCGGCGGCGACGCGCCAGCGGCCGGGGGCTTCGGCGGCCAGGCGGGCTTCGGCCACGCGGCTGCCCATATGCACCAGCACCAGCCGGCCCGGCTGGGCGTCACGGTGGATCACCCCCTGCCAGATCCCGCTTTTCAGCCCCAGGGATTCAAATTCACTCATTAAAAACATCCTTGGTCAGCATCGGGTCAGAACTGGGCTCGCAGATGGCGCGAGAAGAACAGCTCGCGGATCTCGACCGCGTTCATGCGCGGCGCCTCGAAGATCAGGTCCAGCCAGATCTTTTCCAGCCGCTTTTCGTTCATCGGAATATAGGCAAGGTCGAACTCGGTCACCTGCCGACTGTAATGGCCTGCCTCGAAGCGGCGCAATTGCAGCGTGGCCTGGTCGGTGTTCGGGCCATGGCCGATGTTGAGCCGCGCATAAACCCCCAGCGCGCGCTCGGCGAAGATACCGGTTTCCAGCCGCAGGATATGGCTGCGGGTCAGACCCTGCAACGCGCTTTCGGGCAGGTCGATGGACAGCGACAGGAAACTGCCGGCAAAGCCGAACACCTCGAGCCGCATGCCAAAGGGCGACAGGTCGGTCGCGCCGTCATTGGCCAGCTGTTGCAGGATCAGCGCGCTTTCGGGGCAGTCGTGCCAGACCGCCGCCCCCTCGCCCAGCCGATCCCCGCTCTCGGGCCCGGCCAGCCCGCGGGGCGAGACCTGCCCGGCCATGAAGCCGGGGCGCCAGCGCCAGTCGGTGCCGCCGGGCAGGTGCAGCGCGTCCAGCGCCGCGCGCGAACGCGACGCGTGGCGATCGGCGCCGATCAGGAAACGATCGAGGCTGCCACGCAATTCCCGCGCCTCGTCGCGCAGACGGCTCAGGCGGGCGGGGTGCAGCCTCTCGACCCTTCCGGCCAGCGCCGTCCATTGCCGTGCCGCCCGTTCCCGGGTCTTGCGTTCAAACCATTTACCAGGGCGTATTGCCATGCGTCCGCCTGTTACTGATCCATGTAGACGTGGGTTTCGGCGGCCGCACCCGGATGGGTCACGGCGCCGTAGCGGGCCTTGCCGACCAGCTGGGCGTATTTCCACAGCGCGCCCGAGGCATAATCCGTCTTGCGCGGCCCGGCCCATGCGGCACGGCGCCGCGCCAGCTCCTCGTCGCTCAGCGCCACGGAGATCTCGCCCCGGATCGCGTCGATGGTGATCATGTCGCCGTCGCAGAGCAGGGCGATGGGGCCGCCATGCGCCGCCTCGGGGCCGACATGGCCGACGCAGAAGCCGCGCGTCGCACCCGAAAACCGCCCGTCGGTGATCAGCGCCACCTTCTTGCCCATGCCCTGCCCCGAAAGCGCCGCGGTGGTCGCCAGCATCTCGCGCATGCCGGGGCCGCCGGCCGGGCCCTCGTTGCGGATGACGATCACGCAGCCCTCGCTGTAATCGCGGCGGGTGACGGCCTCGAACGCCTCTTCCTCGCATTCGAAGACGCGGGCGGGGCCGGTAAAGACCTGGTGTTCGGGCGCCATGCCCGCGACCTTCACGATGGCGCCGTCGGGTGCCAGGTTGCCGCGCAGCCCGACCACGCCGCCGGTCCTGGACAGCGGCGCCGTCACCGGATGGATGACCTTGCCGTCGATGTCGCGGTCCACCAGATCCAGCTCCTCGCCGATGCTGCGGCCCGAGGCAGTCAGGCAATCCTCGTGGATCAGCCCGGCGCGGCGCAGCTCGCGCATGACCACCGGCACGCCGCCGGCCTCGAACAGATCCTTGGCGACGTATTCGCCGCCGGGGCGCAGGTTCACGAAATAGGGCGTGTCGCGAAAGATGTCGCAGACGTCGAACAGGTCGAAGGGGATTCCCGCCTCATGCGCGATGGCGGGCAGGTGCAGCCCGGCATTGGTGGAGCCGCCGGTGCAAGCCACCACCCGCGCCGCGTTTTCCAGCGACTTGCGCGTCACCACGTCGCGGGCGCGGATGTTCTTTTCGATCAGGGCCATCACCGCCTCGCCCGAGGCCAGCCCGTATTGGTCGCGCGATTCATAGGGCGCCGGCGCACCCGAGCTGTTCATCAGCGCCAGCCCGATGGCCTCGCTGACGCAGGCCATGGTGTTGGCGGTATATTGCCCGCCGCAGGCCCCGGCCGAGGGGCAGGCCACGCGCTCCAGGATCTCCAGCTCGGCATCGGACATGTTGCCGGCCGCGTGCTGGCCCACCGCCTCGAACACGTCCTGCACCACCACGTCGCGGCCGTTGAGCTTGCCCGGCAGGATCGAGCCACCATAGATGAAGACGCTGGGCACGTTCAGCCGCACCATGGCCATCATCATGCCCGGCAACGACTTGTCGCAGCCGGCAAGCCCGACCAGCGCGTCATAGCAATGCCCGCGCATGGTCAGCTCGACCGTGTCGGCGATGGCATCGCGCGAGGCCAGGCTCGAGCGCATCCCCTCATGCCCCATGGCAATGCCGTCGGTGACGGTGATGGTGGTGAACTCGCGCGGGCAGCCGCCGCCCTTCTTGACGCCCTGCTTGACCGATTGTGCCTGGCGGGCCAGCGCGATGTTGCAGGGCGCGGCCTCGTTCCAGCAGGTCGCCACGCCGACCCAGGGGGAATGGATCTCTTCCTCCGAGATGCCCATGGCATAGAAATAGCTGCGATGCGGCGCGCGGGCCGGCCCTTCGGTCACATGGCGACTGGGCAGGGTCGACTTGTCGAAACGGCTGTTCTTCATGGCTGCATCCTCCGGCTGGATTCTGGATAGGCCCAGCCCGCCCGCGGAGCAAGGGGCTGGCGCTCGTGCCTAGCCCAGGGCGGTATCCAGCCGGGCGGCCATGATCAGGTCGTTCATCGTCACGCCGCCGGCCGAATGGGTGGCATAGGTGACGCGGGCATGGCCCCAGCCAAAGGCGATGTCGGGATGGTGCCCGGCTGCCTCGGCCTGCCAGGCGGCCAGGTTGGCCAGCTGCGCCGCCCGCCTGAAGTTCTTGAAGCGCCATTCGCGGCAGATCGACTTGCCGTCCTCGGCCAGGCGCCAGTCGGGCAGGTCGGCCAGCGCCCTGCGCAATTCGTCCGGCAACAGCGCCGGCGCGCCCTCCACGATCTTGTCCTTGCTGCGGTCCGTCATCGCTTCCTCCGTCACAGGATCGGCGCCGCCAGCGCCAGAAGGTTGTTGCGCAGCCGCCGCCGGATCGACCAGCCGCGGATCTCGTCCAGGTGGATCGGGCGGGCGCGGTCGATATAGCCCTGCTGGCGTTCATCCAGCCGCTCGGTGACATCGCCGCCCAGGAACAGCATGTTCATCTCGTAGTTCAGCTCGAAGCTGCGACGGTCCATGTTGGCGCTGCCCAGCATCGCCATGCGCCCGTCCACGGTGATGATCTTGGAATGCAGCAGGCCGTCCCTGAACAGCATCAGCCTCACCCCGGCCGAGACCAGCCCGTAATAGAACCCTTCGGAGGTGGCCTGCACCACCAGCGAATCATTGCGCTCGGGCAGGATCACGGTCACGTCCACGCCCCGCCGCGCCGCGGTGCGGATCGCCGAATCGAGCGAGGCGTCGGGCACGTAATAGGGCGTGGTGATCACCAGCCGCTCGCGCGCGGCATGGATCATCGTCACCATGCAATCCGACAGCGAGCCCTGGCGCTCGTCCGGGCCGGTAGCGACGACCTGCGCCACCTCGCCCGGCGCGGTGACGGGGCGGGTCATGCGCAGCATCTCGCCCAGGTCTTCGCCGGTATAGCTCATCCAGTCCTGCAGGAAGACCGCCTGCATCTGCCGCACCACCGGCCCCTCGATGGCCAGGAAAACATCGATCCAGGGCGCATAGCGCGGTTTGACGGCAAAGGCCCGGTCCGAGCAGTTGCGGCTGCCGGTAAAGCCCAGCACATGGTCGATCACCACGATCTTGCGGTGATTGCGCAGGTCCATACGCTGAAAGAGGCCGCCGATCACCGGGATGCTCAGCGGCAGTGCCTCGACGCATTCGACCCCCGCCGCCTTCATCTGCGCCCAGGCATCCGAGCGGCCGAAGGCGCGCGAGCCGAAGGCGTCGATGATCGCCCGCACCTTGACGCCACGCCCCGCGGCGCGGATCGCCGCCTCGGCCACGGCCCGGCCCGAGGCATCGTCGAGCCAGATATAGAACAGCATGTGGACATGTTCGTTCGCGCCGTCGATCGCCTCGACCAGCGCGGCGATGGCGCTGTCGTCCTCGGGCAGCAGCGCGGCGCGGTTGCCGGCCACGGCGGCAAAGCCGGTCGTGGCGTGATTCGCCTTGATGACCGGCTCGGCGAAATCGGGCAGCACCTTCAGTTCCTCGGGGCTGGGCTGCCACAGGCCCGACAGGCGCGAGCGGACATTGGCCATGGTCTCGACCTCGGCGCCGCGCATGCGGATCTCGCCGAACAGCACATAGGCCAGGATGCCGACCAGCGGCACCAGTTCGATCACCAGGATCCAGGACAGCCGGACCGTCGGCTCAAGCCGCGGGCGCAGCAGCACGCGCACCGAAACGGCCAGCGCAGCTGCGTAATGCATGAACACAAGGGCTTCGGTCCACATGCCGCCATGAAAGCCCGGACAGCGCGGAATTGCAATTCGGCACCGCTTTGCATATCTGAGCCCCTGAACGCAGCGCAGGGGGCCGCCGATGAACTGGATCACCAATTATGTCCGTCCGCGCATCAATTCGCTGTTCTCGCGCCGCGAAGTGCCCGAGAACCTGTGGACCAAATGCCCGGAATGCGGGACCATGCTGTTCCACCGCGAATTGTCGGACAACCTGAACGTCTGCACGAATTGCGACCATCACCTGGCGATCAGCCCGCGCAGCCGCTTTGCCGCGCTGTTCGACGGCGGCGTCTTCGTCGAGGTCAAGGTGCCCGAGCCGGTCGCCGACCCGCTGGGCTTCCGCGACCAGAAGAAGTACCCCGACCGCATGAAGGCCGCGCAGAAATCCACCGGCGAGAAAGAGGCGATGCTGGTCGCCGAGGGCGAGATCGGCCGCACCCCCATCGTCGCCGCCGCGCAGGATTTTTCCTTCATGGGCGGCTCGATGGGCATGTATGTCGGCAACGCCATCATCGCCGCGGCCGAACGCGCGGTGAAGCTGAAGCGGCCCCTGGTGCTGTTCTCGGCCGCCGGCGGCGCGCGCATGCAGGAGGGCATCCTGTCGCTGATGCAGATGCCGCGCACCACCGTCGCCGTGCAGATGCTGAAAGAGGCGAAGCTGCCCTATATCGTCGTGCTGACCCATCCGACCACCGGCGGCGTCACCGCCAGCTATGCCATGCTGGGCGACATCCAGATTTCCGAGCCGAACGCGCTGATCTGCTTCGCCGGCCCGCGCGTGATCGAGCAGACCATCCGCGAAAAGCTGCCCGAGGGCTTCCAGCGCGCCGAATACCTGCTGGAACACGGCATGCTGGACCGGGTGACGCATCGCAAGAAGCTGCGCGAGGAACTGGTCTCGATCCTGCGCATGCTGGGCGGCCTGCCCGCGCCGGTGGTGGGCGACCTGCCCGCACCCGGCACCATCGCCGCCCCGCGCGCCGAGACCCCGGCCGACAGCCCATCCGCCTAGGCCGGACGACATCGCGATGACCTCCTCCGACGCCATTCTCGCGCGGCTCATGCAGCTGCATCCCAAGGTCATCGACCTGTCGCTGGACCGGATGCACCGCATCCTGGCCGCACTCGGCAACCCGGAACGCCGCATCCCGCCGGTGGTTCATATCGCCGGCACCAACGGCAAGGGCTCGACCCAGGCGATGATCCGCGCCGGGCTGGAATCGGCCGGCAAGCGCGTCCATGCCTATACCTCACCGCATCTGGCGCAGTTCCACGAACGCATCCGGCTGGCCGGAGAGCTGATCTCGGAAGCCGAACTGGCCGCGGCGCTCGAGGAATGCGAGGCCGCGAACGCCGGCGCGCCGATCACCTTCTTCGAGATCACCACCGCGGCGGCCTTCCTGGCCTTCTCGCGCACGCCGGCGGATTACACGCTGCTGGAAGTGGGCCTGGGCGGCCGGCTGGACGCGACCAATGTGATCGAGGCGCCGGCCCTGACCGTCATCACCCCCATCAGCATCGACCATACGCAATACCTGGGCGAGACGCTGGCCGAGATCGCCGGCGAAAAGGCCGGGATCATGAAACGCCGCGTGCCCTGCATCGTCGCCCCGCAAGAGGCCGTCGCCCGCGAGGTGATCGAGCAGAAGGCCGAGCGGCTGTTCGCGCCGCTGCGCATCGGCCGGCAGGACTGGGACAGCCGGCGCGAGGGCGACAGCCTGGTCTACCAGGACGAACACGGGCTGATGGACCTGCCCCTGCCCGTCCTGCCCGGCCCGCATCAGATCGTGAATGCCGGCACCGCCATCGCCGCGCTGCGCGAGCTGGGCTTCGGCCGCATCGAGGCCCGCGCCGCAGTGACCGAGGTCGAATGGCCCGCGCGCATGCAGCGCCTGAACCATGGCCCGCTGGTCGAGGCGGCGGGGGCCTGCGAATTGTGGCTTGACGGCGGCCACAACCCGGCCGGTGGCGAGGCGGTGGCGGCGACGCTGGCCGCCCTGCCCCGCCGGCCGGTGCATCTCGTCTGCGGCATGCTGAACACCAAGGATGTCGCAGGCTACATGCGGCCGCTGGCCGGCGTCGCGCAAAGCCTGACCGCCGTGGCGATTCCCGGCGAACCGAACACCCTGCCAGCCGAGGATACTGCCGCGGCCGCAGCCTCGGTAGGGCTTGCGGCCGGCACCGCCCCGGATACGCTGGCGGCCGTCAGCCGCATCGCCGCAGACCAGCCCGGCGCGCGCATCCTGATCTGCGGCTCGCTTTATCTTGCCGGGCAGGTGCTGCGCCGGAACGGCTGACCCGGCGGGCGGTTCGTACCCGTCCCGGCAACGGCAAGGGCGGGCCGCGGTGCGCGACCGCCTGGACGGCTATCACGCGGGGCCTCTCGGCGCGTTGACGGCGACGATCACGCCAGAAGCAGTGGACACCAAGCGAAGCGGCCCGCCTTCGGCCCGGCAGGGGCCATGGCCGCGCCCAGCCCCGACAGGCGCCCGGGCGTTCCCGCAACGGCCAGCGGGGCGCGGCGCGCAGGATGCGTCCCCAAGCCACGAAACCATCCCGCAGGCTGGGCCACCGCCCGCCTTCGCGTGGCGGGACCGCTCCTGCCGCTTGGGCAAGGGCCGGGCAAGCGACCCGGAAAGGCGCCGGCCAGCGGACCCTGGTCACCGCCCGTCCAGCATCCTCAATTCGTGGGTGCGGCCCGCCTTGACATAGGTCAGCCGTCCGTCGCCGATGGAGTTGATCGTGCCGCCGTCGATGCGGTCGCCCAGCCGGACCGTCACCACCTTGCCGCTGCGCAGCCGGATCAGCGCCCGGCTGGCCTTGCCGGCGCCGATGATGCCGATGACCGTGGTGCGGCCCATGTCGATGCCGCGCGCCTGCGTCGCCGCCTTGGCCACCGAGGCCGAAGTCGTACCCTTGGGCAGGGCATTGGTGGCGATCTCGGGCTCGTTGTCGATCTCGGGTGGCTTGTAGTCCTGGCGTTGGGCACGCGCGGCCCGTTCCTCGGCCTCGGCCTGGGCGCGGGCGCGGGCTTCGGCCTGGGCACGGGCCTCGGCCTCGGCCTTGGCATCGGCGGCGGCGCGGGCGCGGATGCGCGCCTCGGCCTGGGCCTGCAACTGCTCGTCAAGCTTGCGGCGGGCGGCCAGTTCGGCCTCGCTGGGTCCGGCAGCGGCGGCTGCGGCCGCCGCCGGCGCGGCGTCGGGGGCCGGGGGCGCGCGCTCGCCCCGCCGGGGCGGCAGGGGCGAGGAGGCCAGCGCCGAAAGCTGTACCCCGCCCGGCGTGGTGGGCGATGCCGCGACCGCGGCCGAGATGGCCGCCTCGACCGCATTGCCCGAAACCCCGCCGCCGGCCGGGGCGCCGGGACGGGCACGGGGACGGGCCGAGCCACGCAAAAGCCCGCCCGAATCCTGGGCGGGCGCGGCGGCGCTTTCGACATGGTCGGGTTTGTCCGGTGGCGGCGTGGTCGCCGATCGCAGCGCGGCGTCGATGGCCGATGGTCTGACGGCATCGCTGGCCGAGCCGGGCTTGCGCTGCGGCCGTGCCTGAGCCAGCCGCTCGCCGCGCAGCGGGGATTGCTGCATCGCCAACCCATTGCGGCCCAGGTCGCGGATAAGGTCGCGCAAATGCCCCTGCTCGGCCGGGGTCAAGTCGTCGGCGGGCAGGCCCGCGCCCGGAACCTCGGGGGTCGAGCCCTCGGGGCGCGACGGCGGCCGGGCCGAACCGCGCAGCATCGCATTGCCGGTCGCGGCAACGGGCTGGACCTGGGCGGGGGCGGGGGCCGATACCGGCGCCGCCGAGGCGGGCGCCGGCGCTGCGGGGCGGCTGCGTCCGGGGGGCCGCGCGCTGCCGACGGGTTGGACGCGGGACCGGCTGGCCTCATAGGGCAGCGGGTCCGAGGGCACGCGCGGCGCGGTATCGGCGCGCGGCACCGTGGTTTGCGGCGTGCTGCGGCGCGGCGCCAGCTGCGGCCGGGCCGAACTGGTCAGCGGAGCGGCCGCTGGGCCGGGCCGGGCCGGCGCGGCAGCGGGGGCCGATCTCGCGGCGGGCAGCGTGGCGGCCGCTGCGACGCTGGCGGTCGTGCTGTCCTGCGTGCTGTCCTGCGCGGGGGCGGGTTCCGGCGCCGGGGCAGCTGCGGTGACCTGCGCCGGGGGCGGCACCACGGCGGCCGCGACCGCGGCAGCGGCGACCATGACGCGGCGCCGCTCCTCCTCGGTCAGGGCCGAGGGCGGCGCGGGTGCCGGTGCGACCGCCACGCGCTGTTGCGGTGCCGCGACAGGTTCCAAGGCAGGCGTCGGCGCAGGATCGGGCTCGGTCATGGCGGTGGCGGGCTGAGAAGCCGCGGGCGCGGGCTCGGCGATTTGCACCGGGGCCTGTTCGGCAGGCTGCGTGGCCGGTGCGGCGGCCGCAAGCTGCGGCTCCTGCCGATCCGGCACCAAAAAGGCCCAGATCAGGATCAGCCCGACGACCAGCGTGCCCAGCATCGCGATCAGCCCGGCAAGGCCGCCGCGTTCGCCGGGGCGGCGGGGCTGCGCCGGGGCGCTGCCCGCCGGCCGAGGGCTGCGGCGGGCGTCGGCCGCGCGTTCATGCACGGCACGGGCCCGCGGGTTCAGCGCGGCACCGGCCTGAGGCGCGGCGGCAGACCGTGTGCCGGGTCCGGCCTCTGGCGCCGTAGCCGCGGCCGCGAAAGCCGCCGGCTGGTCCGGTTCCGCCGCTTCGGCGATTCCCGAGGCATCGCCTTCCTCCGGGGTGGCGGCCTTTTCATCGGCCGCGGGAAACGAGACGGGATCGGGCGCCCCGATCAGGGATGATTCCGTTTTTTCGTCGTCATTCCCGGTGAATACTTCGGCATCCTCGGAAAATCCCGCCACGGTTTCTGGCTCTGCCGGCGGGGCCGAAACCTCCTCGGCCGCGTCGGCTTCCCCGTCGGCCGCCGGCGTGGGCTGGGCCTGGGAGGGGCTTTCCGCGGCTGCATCCTCCAACGCCTCGGCGCCGTCGCCGTCGCCGTCAAGATCCAGCGTGTCCTGCGCTGCGTCCGGTTCTTCCTCGATCAGCAGCGCCGAGGCCGTCACCCCGGCCTGCGCCGGATCGACCTGCGGCCGGCTGCGCGCAGCGGCTTCCAGCACGAAGACCGGCTCGCCCGGATAGAGCCCCGCAGCCGGCGCGGCACAATAACCCTGTCCTTCGAATCCGTATTGCCGGGCGAAATCGCGGGCCTCGCGCAGGGTCTGGCGGGCCACGGCGGCGACGCGGACGCTGTCGCCCTCGCCCTGCCAGTCGAAGGCCAGATCCTCGATCGCATAGGGGGTCAGCCCGTCCAGCGCGCGCCCCACCGCATGGTCGCGGTCCGCGCCGGGCGCGACGGTCAGCGTCGTGTAAAGGATCTGGTCGTCGGGAATGATCAGGACGACGGGCAGCACCGCCTCGGTTCCGGTGGCCATGCTGCGCAGGCGCGCAAGCTCGTCGTGAAAGTCCGGCGAGGCGAAATCGACCGAGCCCAGGTGCCGCCAGGCCGCCGGAGCGGCGCCGCCCTGCCCCTGCGGGCCCCGCTCGCGACGTTCCAGATGCACGGCATCCTCGCTGAAGGAGAGGGCGTATTCGGTGACGGAATCAAGCGACATCGACAGGCTTTGCTTTCGGTTCCGGGCGCCCTGGGCTGGCCCGGACGCATCTTCGTGATTGATGATCCTGAACTAGCCCAGAACACGATCCGTGAAAAGCCGAACACCGGATTGTGAGGCATCCCGAGACGTATTTGCGGCGTTATAGGGGCTCGTGAAGACAACCGCGCAAGGGCAAGGCACCCGATGCGCCAAGGAGTAAAGACCAGATGCCCCGATTCCGACCCCTGATGGCTGCCGCGACGCTGATCGTTCTGGGCGCCGGCCCGTTGATGGCCCAGACCGCCCCGGCCGACGCGCCGCCGCCTCCGCCCGCGCAGATGGGACATCACGCCATGAAACATGCCGCCCCCTTCGCCAGGCTGAGCGTGACCGGCACCGGCCATGCCACGGTGCAACCCGACATGGCCACGATCACCCTGGGCGTCAGCACCCGCGCCGCCACCGCCGCCGAGGCGATGACGCAGAATGCCGAGGCGCAGGCCAAGGTCATCGAGACGCTGAAGGCCGAGGGGATCGAGGCGCGCGACATCCAGACCTCGGGGCTGAACCTGTCGCCAGTCATGGATTACTCGGACCAGGGCCAGCCGCCGAAGCTGACCGGCTATGGCGCGCAAAACAGCGTGACCGTGCGGGTGCGCGACATCGCCGGGCTCGGCGCGGTGCTGGACAAGCTGGTCGCCTCGGGCGCCAACGAGATCAGCGGCATCGCGTTTTCGCGCGAGGACATGACCGAGGCCGAGGACCAGGCCCGCACCGAGGCCGTGGCCGAAGCGCGCCGCCGGGCCGAGGTGATGGCCGAGGCGGCGGGCATGCGGCTTGGCCGGCTGATCTCGCTTTCCGAGGCGCCGACGGGCGGCGGGCCGCGCCCGATGATGGCCATGCGCGCCCAGGCGGCCGAAGCGGCCGATACCCCCATCGAGGCGGGCGAACTGGCCGTCCGCGCCGATGTCACCGCGGTCTTCGCCATGCGCCCGGCCGATGCGCCGCAAGGCGGCGGGCAGCCCGAGGGTGAAATCGCACCCGAGGAGCCCCCGGTCGAGCCTCCGGCGAACTGACCCCCCGACGGGCGGCGCAGCGATGCGCCGCCCTTTCGCTTCAGGCCGTGGCCGCGGCCAGCGCCTGATCCAGGTCGGCGATGATGTCGGCCGCGTCCTCGATCCCGATCGAGAGCCGCACCACATCGGGCCCGGCGCCGGCCGCGATCTTCTGCTCGTCGGTCAGCTGGCTGTGCGTGGTCGAGGCGGAATGGATCACCAGCGAACGCGAATCGCCCAGGTTCGCCACATGGCTGAAAAGCTTGAGGTTATCCACCAGCTTCACCGCCGCGTCGTAGCCGCCCTTGATCGCAAAGGTGAACAGCGCCCCCGCCCCCCTGGGATAGACCCGCCGCGCCGTTTCGTTCCAGGGCGAGGAAGCCAGGCCGGCATAGGTGACCGAGGTCACGCGCGGATCCGCCTCCAGCCATTCCGCGACCTCAAGCGCGTTCTCGACATGGCGGGCCATGCGCAGGCCCAGCGTCTCGATCCCCATCAGCGTGTAATGCGCGGCCTGCGGGTTCATGGTCATGCCCAGGTCGCGCAGCCCGATGGCGATGCCGTGGAAGGTGAAGGCCAGCGCGCCGAAGGTCTCGTGGAACTTCAACCCGTGATAGGCGGGCTCGGGCTGGGAGAGGCTCGGGAACTTGTCCGAGGCCGACCAGTCGAACCGGCCCGAATCGACGATGGCGCCGCCCGTCACCGTGCCGTTGCCGGTCATGTATTTGGTCAGGCTGTGGACGACCAGCGTCGCGCCCATTTCGATGGGCTTGCACAGCCAGGGCGTGGCCAGGGTGTTGTCGACGATCAGCGGCAGACCGGCCTGATCCGCGACCCTGGCGACCGCCGGGATATCGGTGACATAGCCGCCCGGATTGCTGATCGATTCGCAGAAAATGGCGCGGGTGTCGTCGTCGATGGCGGCGCGCAGCGCATCCAGATCGTCCAGGTCGACGAATTTGCACGACCAGCCGAAGCGCCTGATGGTCTGGCTGAACTGGGTGATGGTGCCGCCATAAAGCCGGGTCGAGGCGATGATGTTGCGCCCCGGCCCCATCAGCGGGAACAGCGCCATGATCTGCGCCGCGTGGCCCGAGGAACAGCAGACCGCCCCCGCCCCGCCCTCGAGTTCCGCGACCCGCGCCTGTAGCGCCGCGACGGTCGGGTTGGTCAGGCGGGAATAGATATAGCCGACCTCCTGCAGGCCAAAGAGCCGCGCGGCATGGGCGGCGTCCTGAAAGACATAGGCCGTGGTCTGATAGATCGGCACCTGCCGCGCCCCGGTCGCCGGATCGGGCGCGCTGCCTGCATGGATGGCGGTGGTGTCGAAACCCCATTTCTCGGACATGGAAACTCTCCCCTTCTTCGGGCAGAGACTAGGCGCAAGCGGGCGGCGAAGGGAACAGCAAACCCGCCGCGGCCGGCCGGAAAAGCCGGCCCCTCGCGCGGGGGCACCCCCCGGACCGGGGAATTTCCCCTGCCGTTTCGCCAAGGGCGGGCCTGCGGCGACCGCCCCGCCGGGCGTTCCCGCGCGCGGGGCATGAAAAAGACACCTGCCGGGATCGGCCATCATGCGTGGTGAGATCGTTGGCAAGCCAAGGCCAGCCCGCGGACCGGGCGGAAGGTCAGCCTGAGCCCCTTGCGGCCTGCCGGGGGCAAGCTATGCTCACTCCATGATCGATCCAGGTGATGGCCCGGAACAGCCACGAAGGTTCGCGACGCGCATTTGGGGAGTATGTCGGCGTATCCGACCTGCACATTTGAAAAGCTGCGGCTTCGCTCGCTCCTGGCAAGCATGGGTGCCCGGCCTCATCATCGGCGCCATCATGCCTCTCGTCGGATCATTGGCGGGAAGGTGACGGTCCGGTTCCTTCCCCATAGCAGAGGCTACCGCGTCAGAGTTCTTGACGGACATTCCCCCAATGGAAAAGCCCGCCAATATTCGGCGGGCTTCGCGCGTCGGCCGAGCCGATGGCTCAGCGGCATTCAAGCTGCACGTTGACCGGATTGGGCACCAGTTCCAGCATCGCCCCCGAGGAGGCGTCGACGCCCGCGCCGATGATGCCGCCGACAAGCACATTGCCGGCCATCGCCGCGCCGCCGCCGCCCGCCACGCGGTTGGTCACGCGGATCTGCTGCGGCTTGCAGCGGTCCTTGGTGACCAGCACGTTCAGCTCCGACTTGCGCGGCACCTTGAAGGAACAGGGGGTATTCCCGCAGGTCTGCCCGTCGCTGAGCTTGACCTGGGCCCCGCCGGGGGTCGTATTGACGATCAACACGTCCTTCGTCCCGCGGGTAATTGTGGCGCAGCCAGCCAATGAAAAGGCTGCGCAAAGCGCAAAAACACGTCCGATCACAGGAAACCTCACAATAAAAGTGAGATCGTATTATTGTCAAATTTGTCTAAATACAAGCGGATCCCTCGCCAGTTTGCCCTGTATCCAGCAGCATTTCTTCAAGCGACGCCGGCCCGTTCCGCGCGCGACAGACCGGAGAAAAATATCATTAACGGCAAGCGGATAGGAAGGTTTCCTCGAAGTGACAAAAGCGGAATTCTCATCATTTCGCATGAGAGAAGGGCCGGCGCAGCAGGAAGGAAAGCCCAAGACGATCCCGCCGCGCCGCTTCGGCGACAGGCCGTGTCGCGGCAGCCGCAAGCCGTCGAACGCCGCGGCGCGCGGGCGATTTCTTCCAGATTCTCGGGGAAAGAAAATGGTGCGGTCGAGAAGACTCGAACTTCCACTCCGGTTAAGGAACAGCGACCTCAACGCTGCGCGTCTACCAATTCCGCCACGACCGCACTTTCGTAGGCTCGCGTCTCATAGACGCTTGCGCGGCGGATGAAAAGGGCATTTTTCGCCCGCCGCGCGTTTCTTTTCACTCGGCCGCGACCGCCGCCTGCGGCGTGTAATTCAGGATCGGCGCCAGCCAGCGTTCGACCTCGCGCACCGGCATCCCCTTGCGCTCGGCATAGTCCAGAACCTGGTCGTGTTCGACCTTGGCGACGCCGAAGTAATAGGCCTCGGGATGGCCGATATAAAGGCCCGAGACCGAGGCGCCGGGCCACATCGCCATCGACTCGGTCAGCTCGACCCCGGTCGCCGTGGTGGCGTCGAGCAGCCGGAACAGCGTGACCTTTTCCGTGTGGTCGGGCTGGGCCGGATAGCCGGGCGCCGGGCGGATGCCCTTGTAGGGCTCGGCCACCAGCTCCTCGGGGGTGAAGTTTTCCTCGGCATAGCCCCAATATTGCCTGCGCACCCGCTCGTGCATCATCTCGGCCAGTGCCTCGGCGAAGCGGTCGGCCAGCGCCTGCACCAGGATGGCCGAGAAATCGTCATGCGCGGCCTTGAACCGGTCGGCGATCTGCTGCTCCTCGCCGCCCGCTGTCACCACGAAGCCGCCGACATAGTCGCGGGTGCCCTCGGGGGCGACGAAATCGGCCAGTGCCACGTTCGGGCGGCCGTCGCGCTTGCTCACCTGCTGGCGCAGGGTATGCAGGGTCGCCAGTTCCGCCGCCCGGTCCTCGCCGGTGAACAGCCGGATGTCGTCGCCGACCCGGTTCGCCGGCCAGAAGCCGATGACCGCGCGCGGACGGAACCATTGCTCGTCGATGATGCGCTGCAGCATGGCCTGCGCATCGGCAAAGAGCTGCCGCGCCACCGCGCCCTGCTTCTCGTCCTCGAGGATGCGCGGATAGACCCCCTTCAGCTCCCAGGTCTGGAAGAACGGCGTCCAGTCGATATAGCGGGCAATCTCGGCCAGGTCGAAATCCTCGATCACCCGCGGGCCCAGGAATTCGGGCGCCTTGACCTGATAGCCCGACCAGTCAATCCGCAACGCATTGTCGCGGGCCGAGGCCAGCGGCAGGCGCTTCTTGTCCGCCTCGGCCCTGGCATGCTTGTTGGCCACGTCCATGTATTCGCTGCGGATGGTCTCGACATAGGCGTTTTTCTGGCCCGAGAGCAGGCTGCCGACCACCCCCACCGCGCGGCTCGCGTCGGTGACATAGACCGCCTGCCCCCTGGCATAGCGCGGATGGATCTTGACCGCGGTATGCACGCGCGAGGTGGTGGCGCCGCCGATCAGCAGCGGGATGTCGAAACCCTCGCGCTCCATTTCGCTGGCGACATGCACCATCTCGTCCAGCGACGGGGTGATCAGGCCGGAAAGCCCGATGATGTCCACCTTCTCGGCCTTGGCGGTCTCCAGGATCCTGGTCGCGGGCACCATCACGCCCAGGTCGATGATCTCGTAATTGTTGCAGGCCAGCACGACGCCGACGATGTTCTTGCCGATGTCGTGCACATCGCCCTTGACCGTCGCCATCAGCACCTTGCCGGCGCTGGAGGAACCGCCCGCGCCGCCCGCCGCGGCCTTCTCGGCCTCCATATAGGGCAGCAGATGCGCCACCGCCTGCTTCATCACCCGCGCCGATTTCACCACCTGCGGCAGGAACATCTTGCCCGAGCCGAAAAGGTCGCCCACGACGTTCATGCCGGCCATCAGCGGCCCCTCGATCACGTGCAGCGGGCGCTCGGCCCTCAGCCGCGCCTCCTCGGTATCCTCGTCGATATATTCGGTGATGCCATTGACCAGGGCGTGTTCCAGCCGCTTCTCGACCGGCCATGTCCGCCAGGTCAGATCCTTTTCGCGCGCCTTCGCCCCGCCTTCGCCGCGGAACCGCTCGGCGATCTCCAGCATGTTCTCGGTCGCGGTGCCGCCCTTGGCGGGCTTGCGGTTCAGCACCACGTCCTCGCAGGCCTCGCGCAGGTCCGGGTCGATCTGGTCATAGACCGCCAGCTGGCCGGCATTGACGATGCCCATGTCCATCCCCGCCTGGATGGCGTGATAGAGGAACACGGCATGCATCGCCTCGCGCACCGGCTCGTTGCCGCGGAAGCTGAAGCTGAGGTTCGAGACCCCGCCCGAGACATGCACATGCGGCAGGGACTGGGTGATGCGCCGCGTCGCGCCGATGAAATCGAGCCCGTAATTGTCATGCTCCTCGATCCCGGTCGCCACCGCGAAGATGTTCGGGTCGAAGATGATGTCCTCGGGCGGGAAGCCGACCGTGTTCACCAGCAGGTCATAGGCGCGCGCGCAGATCTCGACCTTGCGGTTCTCGGTATCGGCCTGGCCGGTCTCGTCGAAGGCCATCACCACCACCGCGGCGCCGTAGCGGCGGCAAAGCCGGGCCTGCGCCAGGAAGCTCGCCTCGCCCTCCTTGAGGCTGATCGAGTTCACGATGGCCTTGCCCTGGACGCATTTCAGCCCGGCCTCGATCACCTCCCATTTCGAGCTGTCGACCATCACCGGCACGCGGGCGATGTCCGGCTCGGCCGCGATCAGGTTCAGGTAGTCGATCATCGCCTGCTTCGAATCGATCAGCCCCTCGTCCATGTTGACGTCGATGATCTGCGCGCCGTTCTCGACCTGGTCGCGGGCCACGTCCAGCGCCGCGGCATAGTCGCCGTTGGTGATCAGCTTGCGGAATTTCGCGGATCCGGTGACGTTCGTCCGCTCGCCCACGTTGACGAAGGGGATGTCGTCGGTCTTGACGAAGGGCTCCAGCCCCGACAGGCGCAGGCGCGGCTCGATCTCGGGGATCGCGCGCGGCGGCAGGCCCTCGACGGCGCGGGCGATGGCCGCGATATGCTCGGGCGTCGAGCCGCAGCAGCCGCCGACCACGTTCACCAGCCCCTCGCGGGCGAATTCGGCAACCTGCGCCGCCATCTCCTCGGGCGATTCGTCGTATTGGCCCATCTCGTTCGGCAGGCCGGCATTGGGATAGGCGCAGATCAGCGTATCGGCGACCGAGGACAGCTCGGCCAGGTGCGGGCGCATGGCGGCCGCGCCAAGCGCACAGTTCAAGCCCACGGTGATCGGCGCGGCATGGCGCATGGAATACCAGAAGGCGGTCGGGGTCTGGCCCGACAGCGTGCGCCCGGACAGGTCGGTGATGGTGCCCGAGATCATCACCGGCAGGCGCTGGCCCTTCTCTTCGAACACCTCCTCGCAGGCAAAGATCGCGGCCTTGGCGTTCAGCGTGTCGAAGATGGTCTCGATCAGGATCAGATCGGCGCCGCCGTCGACCAGCCCGCGCAGCTGCTCGGCATAGGCGATGCGCAGATCGTCGAAGGTGACGGCGCGATAGCCGGGATTGTTCACGTCCGGACTGATGGATGCGGTGCGATTGGTCGGCCCCAGCGCGCCGGCGACCCAGCGCGGCCGCCCGTCCTCGGCGGTGGCACGGTCCAGCGCCCGGCGGGCGATGCGGGCGCCGTGGAGGTTCAGATCGTAAACCGCGGATTCCATGCCGTAATCGGCCTGCGCGATAGTCGTGGACGAGAAGGTGTTGGTCTCGACGATATCGGCGCCCGCCTTGGCATAGCGGCAATGGATCTCCTCGATCGCCTTGGGCTGGGTCAGGTTCAGCAGGTCGTTGTTGCCCTGCTGCGGATGCTCGCCCGGCGCAGGCGGATGGCAGCCGCAGGCGCAGCCCGAACCATGGCCGGCGAAATCCGCCTCGCCCAGGCCAAGCTGCTGGATCTGCGTCCCCATCGCACCGTCGAGGATCAGGATACGGTCGCGCGCAGCCGCGCGCAGGGCGTCGAAGACGGGGGAAAGGGGCAGGGTCATGGTTCGGTCCGCGCGTTGTATCGAAAGGGCTGTATATAGGCAGATCGGCATTTAGTGAAATTCAACATCCGCACAATGATCTTGCACCGGATTCATGATCTCGGACCACCCTGCTTTCTCCGTTTCACAAATACCCTCGGGGGTCCGGGGGCAGACGGCCCCCGGCGCGACCGCGCCACCGGCATCGCCCTTGCACCCTCCGCGCGCCGGGACTATCTGCCGGCCATGACCGAATGGATCACCGCTCCCGGACTGACCGATTATGCCGAGGCCACAGCCTTCATGGAGGCGCGCGCCGCCGCCATCGCCGATGGCCGGGCGGGCGAGCTGGTCTGGCTGGTCGAGCATCCGCCGCTTTACACCGCCGGCACCTCGGCCAGGGCCGCCGACCTGCTCGATGCGCGCTTTCCCGTGCACGAGACCGGGCGCGGCGGGCAATATACCTATCACGGCCCGGGACAGCGCGTCGTCTATGTCATGCTGGACCTGAACCGCCGCGGCCGCGACGTGCGCGCCTTCGTCAAGGCGCTGGAGAGCTGGGTCATCGACGCGCTGGCCGAGTTCAACCTGAAGGGCGAGATCCGCGACGGCCGGGTCGGCGTCTGGATCGCCCGGCCCGACAAGGCGCCACTGCCCGACGGCTCCATGCGCGAGGACAAGATCGCCGCCATCGGCGTCAAGCTGCGCAAATGGGTCAGCTTTCACGGCCTTGCCATCAATGTCGAGCCGGACCTGGGCCATTACGCCGGCATCGTGCCCTGCGGCATCTCGGGCCACGGCGTGACCAGCCTGGTGGACATGGGCCTGCCGGTCGGCATGGACGACCTGGACCTGGCGCTGCGCCGCAGCTTCGCGCGAAACTTCCCGCCGCTCGGCGGCTGATTTTCACCCTGCGACATATTCACCTTCCGCGTTCCTGCGACCTTTTTCCGGTGTTCGGGCTGCTTGGCGCGTGATAGCCCTGTCAGCGCGGGAAGCGGAGAGGTCCGTTCCCCAGACAAAAGCGATTACCCAAGAGGAAACGCGATGAAGATCAGCATCTGTGCCACTCTCGCCGCCCTGTCCCTCGCCCTGCCCGCCGTGGCCCAGGAGGGCGACGCCGCCAAGGGAGAGAAGGAATTCAACAAGTGCAAGGCCTGCCACATGGTCCAGGCACCGGACGGCACCGACATCGTCAAGGGCGGCAAGACCGGGCCGAACCTCTACGGCGTCGTCGGCCGCAAGATCGCCTCGGAGGAAGGCTTCAAATACGGCGACGGCATCCTTGAAGTGGCCGAAAAGAACCCCGACCTGGTCTGGACCGAGGCCGACCTGATCGAATACGTCACCGATCCCAAGCCCTGGCTGGTCGAGAAGACCGGCGATTCGGCCGCCAAGACCAAGATGACCTTCAAGCTCGGCAAGAATCAGGCCGACGTGGTGGCCTTCCTGGCCCAGAACTCGCCCGATGCAGGAGCCGAGGCGGCCCCGGCCGAAGACGCCGCGGATTGATGCGCGGCGTCGCCGTGCCGCTGAAACGGCGTGCCCCTGCCTGCGACAAAACCACGCGGGGGCGCGACTTTTAGTCCCTTCTTCGCATTGCGAGGGGTAGGATTGTGGGCTAGAAACCAGCGAGTCCGCTGGCCCTTGGGCCGGCCAGCCGCATGTCTAGGGAGTCCACGCATGGCAGACGCAGCCGTTCACGGCCACGGTGACCATCATGACACCCGCGGGTTCTTCACCCGCTGGTTCATGTCAACCAACCACAAGGATATCGGGATCCTTTACCTGTTCACGGCCGGCATCGTCGGCCTGATCTCGGTCTGCTTCACCGTCTATATGCGGATGGAATTGCAGCATCCCGGCGTGCAATACATGTGCCTCGAGGGCGCGCGCCTGATCGCCGACGCCTCGGCGGAATGCACGCCCAACGGGCATCTGTGGAACGTCATGATCACCTATCACGGGGTGCTGATGATGTTCTTCGTGGTGATCCCGGCACTGTTCGGCGGTTTCGGCAACTATTTCATGCCGCTGCATATCGGCGCCCCGGACATGGCCTTCCCGCGGCTGAACAACCTCAGCTACTGGATGTATGTCTGCGGCGTGGCCCTGGGCGTCGCCTCGCTCCTGGCGCCGGGCGGCAACGACCAGCCCGGCTCGGGCGTCGGCTGGGTGCTCTACCCGCCGCTCTCCACGACCGAGGCCGGCTATTCCATGGACCTGGCGATCTTTGCCGTCCACGTCTCGGGCGCCAGCTCGATCCTGGGCGCAATCAACATCATCACCACCTTCCTGAACATGCGCGCGCCGGGCATGACGCTGTTCAAGGTGCCGCTGTTTGCCTGGTCGGTCTTCATCACCGCCTGGCTGATCCTGCTGTCGCTGCCGGTGCTGGCGGGCGCCATCACCATGCTGCTGATGGACCGCAACTTCGGCACCCAGTTCTTCGACCCGGCGGGCGGGGGCGACCCGGTGCTTTACCAGCACATCCTGTGGTTCTTCGGCCATCCCGAGGTCTATATCATCATCCTGCCGGGCTTCGGCATCATCAGCCACGTCATCTCGACCTTCGCGCGCAAGCCGATCTTCGGCTATCTGCCGATGGTGCTGGCCATGGCGGCGATCGGCATCCTGGGCTTCGTGGTCTGGGCGCATCACATGTATACCGCCGGCATGTCGCTGACCCAGCAGGCCTATTTCATGCTGGCGACCATGACCATCGCGGTGCCCACCGGCATCAAGGTCTTTTCCTGGATCGCCACCATGTGGGGCGGCTCGATCGAGTTCAAGACGCCGATGCTCTGGGCCTTCGGCTTCCTGTTCCTGTTCACCGTCGGCGGCGTGACCGGCGTGGTGCTGAGCCAGGCGCCGCTGGACCGGGTCTATCACGACACCTATTACGTCGTGGCGCATTTCCACTACGTGATGTCGCTGGGCGCGGTTTTCGCGATCTTCGCCGGGGTCTATTACTGGATCGGCAAGATGTCGGGCCGGCAATACCCGGAATGGGCGGGCCAGCTGCATTTCTGGATGATGTTCATCGGCTCGAACCTGATCTTCTTCCCGCAGCACTTCCTGGGCCGCCAGGGCATGCCGCGCCGCTATATCGACTACCCGGTCGAGTTCTCGTACTGGAACAACATCTCGTCGATCGGCGCCTATATCTCCTTCGCCTCCTTCCTGTTCTTCATCGGCATCGTGTTCTACACGCTCTTCGCCGGCAAGCGCGTGAACGTGCCGAACTACTGGAACGAGCATGCCGACACGCTGGAATGGACCCTGCCCTCGCCGCCGCCGGAGCATACCTTCGAGACGCTGCCCAAGCGCGAGGACTGGGATCGCGCCCAGGCGCATTAATCCCGCGCATTGAACGATGCCCTATGCATGGCACGACGCGGCCCCGGAGCAATCCGGGGCCGTCTGCTTTCGGCTCGAGATCTGGCCTCACCGCTCGCTGTCCCGGCAGGGTTTTGTCTGGGTGATCGGGCTGACCGCCGCAGGACTGGCGCTGCCCCTGCTGGCGGTGGTCGGATCGAAGGTGCTATGGGGACTTCTGCCCTTTGCGGCGCTGGCGGTCTGGGGGTTGTGGCAGGGCATCGTGCGCAGCTATGGCACCGCGCGCGAGGTCATGCTGCTTGACCGCGACCGCCTGATCCTGACCCGCAGTGATCCCGGACGGCCGGACCGCATCTGGCGAACCAACCCCTATTGGGTGCGCACCGCCCTGCGCCGGAACGGCCCGGTCGAGGATTACCTGGTCCTGACCGACGGCCAGCGCGAGGTGGAACTGGGCGCGTTCCTTGCGCCCGAGGAACGGGTGGCGCTGCGCGACGATCTGGAGCGGCGGCTGAACGGGTTGCGCTGAACCGAAAGGCCCGGACACGCGGTCCGGGCCTTCGCCTGCAACGGCCGGGGAGGAGGTCAGCCGTCGACGCGGATCACCTTGTTTTCCGGGTCATAGGGGCTGTCCTCGGTCACCTCGGCATCCCACAACTCCCGCTGCATCCGCAGCTTGAGCCGGGTGCCCGGCTGGGCCAGATCGGGGCGGACATAGCCCATGCCGATGGACTTGCCAAAGGCCACGGACCAGCCGCCCGAGGTCAGCCGTCCGATCCTGGTGCCGTCCTGGGCATAAAGCGCCTCGCGCCCCCAGGGATCAGCATCGGCGGGCCCGTCGATCAGCAGGGTCACGCATTTCGAGCGGATGCCCTTCGCCAGCATCGCCTGCTTGCCGTTGAACGCCTTGTCCAGATCGACGAAACGGTCCAGCCCGGCCTCGAGCGGCGTCGCGTCGCGGCCCAGTTCGGTGCCGAAGGCCCGATAGGATTTCTCCTGGCGCAGCCAGTTCTGGGCACGCGCGCCGACCAGCTTCAGCCCGTGCTTCTCGCCCGCCGCGACCAGCTGGTCCCAGAGGTAGCGGCCGAACTCGATCGGGTGATGCAACTCCCAGCCCAGCTCGCCGGTATAGGCGACGCGGATGGCGCGGACGGGGCACATGCCCAGCTCGATATTGCGCATCGACAGCCAGGGGAAACGCTTGTTGCCCAGCACCGTCTCGGGGTCGGCATCGCGCACCAGCTCCTTGAGGATGGCGCGGCTGTTCGGCCCGGCGAGGGCAAAGACGCCCCATTGCGTGGTGACGTCCTGCACGATCACCTGGCCGAATTCGCCCTCCATCTCCTCGGCCATCTTGCGCAGGTGGTCGCCGTCGTAATCCGCCCAGGCCCCGGCCGAAATCAGGTAGTAGTCGTCCTCGGCCAGCCGCACGATGGTGTATTCGGTCCGCGTCGTGCCGGCCTCGGTCAGCGCATAGGTCAGGTTGATGCGGCCGACCTTGGGCAGCTTGTTGGTGGTGAACCAGTCGAGGAAGGCCGTCGCCCCCTTGCCATGGACGCGATGCTTGGCGAAGGCCGAGGCGTCGATCAGCCCGGCCGCGCCCCGGATCGCCTCGGCCTCGGCCTTGGCATATTGCCACCAGCCGCCGCGGCGGAAGCTGCGGCTGGCATGGTCGTCGAAACCGGCGGGGGCATAATAGTTCGGCCGCTCCCAGCCGTTCACCTGGCCGAATTGCGCGCCGGCTTCCTTCTGCCGGTCATAGGCGGGCGCGGTGCGCAGCGGACGGCAGGATTCGCGCTCCTCGTCCGGGTGGTGCAGGACGAAGACATGCTCGTAAGCCTCCTCGTTCTTGCGGGCGGCGTATTCGGTGGTCATCCAGCCGCCGAAGCGGCGGGGATCGAGACTCGCCATGTCGATCTCGGCCTCGCCCTCGGTCATCATCTGCGCCAGGTAATGGCCGGTGCCGCCGGCGGCGGTGATGCCGAAGCTGAAGCCCTCGGCCAGCCACATGTTGCGCAGGCCGGGCGCCGGGCCGACCAGCGGGTTGCCGTCGGGCGTGTAGCAGATCGGACCGTTGAAATCGTCCTTGAGGCCCACGGTTTCCGAACTGGGAAGCCGGTGGATCATCGACATGTATTCCTCTTCGATCCGCTCCAGGTCCAGCGGGAACAGGTCGGCGCGGAAGCTTTCCGGCACGTCGTAGAGGAAGCGCGCCGGGGCATTGCGCTCATAGGGGCCCAGGATCCAGCCGCCGCGTTCCTCGCGCACATACCATTTGGCGTCCGCATCGCGCAGCACCGGGTGCTCCGGGTTGCCCTCGGCGCGCCATTTGACCAGCGCCGGGTCGGGCTCGGTCACGATATACTGGTGCTCGACCGGGATCGCCGGGATCTTGATGCCCAGCAGCCGCGCGGTGCGCTGCGCATGGTTGCCGGTCGCGGTCACGACATGTTCGGCGCGGATCTCGAACTGCTCGCCCGAGGGGACGAGGTTGCCGCCCCTTTCGACCATCTTCTCGCAGGTGACGATCCATTCCTCGCCGGTCCAGCGGTAGCCGTTGACCTGGATCTTGCGCTCGATGCTGGCGCCGGCCATGCGCGCGGCCCGCGCCATGGCCTGCGTCACGTCGGCGGGGTTGATATAGCCGTCGGTCGGATGGAACAGCGCGCCCTTCAGATCCTCGGTGCGGACCAGCGGCCAGCGGTCCTTGATCTGCTGGGGCGTCAGGAATTCATGCTCGATGCCCACCGTCTCGGCGGTGGCGGAATAGAGCATGTATTCGTCCATCCGCGCATCGGTCTGCGCCATGCGCAGGTTGCCGCAGCGGGTAAAGCCGGCGTTCAGCCCGGTCTCGGCCTCGAGCCCGGCATAGAGCTTGACCGAATAGTCGTGGATATGGCTGGTCGCATAGCCCATGTTGAACAGCGGCAGCAGGCCCGCGGCATGCCAGGTCGAGCCCGCCGTCAGCTCGTCCCGCTCGACCAGCATCGTCTCCCAGCCCGCGCGGGCCAGATGCAGCGCGATGCCGCAGCCGACGGCGCCGCCTCCGACCACCAGGGCCTTCACATGGGTTTTCATCGCAAGCGACTCCTTATTCCGCGCATGGGCTACCTGTGGCGATTAGAGCCCGAACCGCGCGCCGGGCCCGCATTCCCGGCGACATGTTCTTGGCAAAAAACGACATGGCGCATCCGGGCGGTCCGGGAAAGCAAACGCCCCGGAAAACCGGGGCGCATCGTCACAGCATCGAGGGCACCACCAGGTCCGGCGGCCGGTGGCCATCGGCAAAGGTCTTGATGTTGATGATGACTTTCTCGCCCATCTCGATCCGCCCCTCGATGGTGGCCGAGCCCATATGCGGCAGCAGCACGACATTGGGCAGCTCGCGCAGCCGCGGGTTGATCTCGTGCCCATGCTCGAAAACGTCAAGGCCGGCGCCGGCGATCTCGCCCGCGCGCAGCATCCGGGTCAGCGCGTTCTCGTCGATCACCTCGCCGCGCGAGGTGTTGATGACCACGGCCGAGGGCTTCATCAGCTTCAGCCGCCGCGCGTTCAGCAGGTGGAAGGTCGAGGGCGTATGCGGCGCATTCACCGAAACGATGTCCATGCGCGCCAGCATCTGGTCCAGGCTTTCCCAATAGGTCGCCTGCAATTCGGCCTCGACCTCCGGGCGCAGGCGGCGGCGGTTATGGTAATGCACCTGCATGCCGAAGACATTCGCCCGCCGCGCCACCGCCTGGCCGATGCGGCCCATGCCCAGGATGCCAAGGCGCCGCCCGCCCAGCCGCCCGCCCAGATGCGCGGTCGGCGACCAGCCATGCCAGCGGCCGGCCTGCATCTCGGCCATGCCCTCGGGCAGGCGGCGGGTGACGCCCAGGATCAGCGCCATGACCACGTCCGCGGTATCCTCGGTCACGACGCCCGGCGTGTTGCTGACCAGGATGCCGCGCTGGCGGGCGGAATGCACGTCGATATGGTCCACGCCCGCACCGTAATTGGCGATCAGCTTCAGCCTGTCCCCGGCCTGGGCCAGCATGGTGGCGTCGATCTGGTCGGTGATCGTCGGCACCAGAACGTCCGAGACGCGCATGGCGGCGACCAGTTCATCGCGACTCATCTTGCGGTCGTCGGTGTTCAGCGACACGTCGAAAAGCTCGGACATCCGGGTCTCGACCGCCTCCGGCAGGCGCCGGGTCACGGTAACTTTAAGGCGCGAGCGGGTCGGATCGGTCGCATGAACGGCGGGCATGGTCGCTCCTCTCTTCCAAAGCCGGGCGGCTTTTGGCAAAGTGCCCGCGATGCGGGGCAGGCACAAGACCCCGAAAAAGCAGGACGGGCAGATGAAGCAAGGACAGGTCTGGCTTGGCGCCGCGATACTGGCGACGGGGGCGTGCTTGGGATCGGCGGCGCTGGCGCAAGCCACCGATCCGGGCGAGACGCTGGATGCCAAGCAGATCCCCGGCCTCTCGGCCGATGCGACGATCAGCCGCCACCAGGACGGCCGGCGCGACCCGAATCGCGGCTCTGTCACCAACCTGCCGCTGCCGCGCTATGTCAGCCTCAAGGGCAGCGAGGGCAATGCGCGGCGCGGTCCCAGCCTGTCGCATCGCATCGACTGGGTGTTCCGCCATGCCGGCATGCCCCTGCGCGTGGTGGCCGAGTTCGGTCATTGGCGCCGGGTCGAAGACCAGGACGGCGCCGGCGGCTGGGTGCATTATTCCCTGCTGTCGGGCGTGCGCACCGCCATCGTGACCAAGGACATGCTGGACCTGCAGGCCCGCCCCGAGCCGCGCGCCGAGGTGGTGGCGCGGGCCGAGGCCGGCGCCATCGTCCGGCTGCATGAATGCAATCCCGACTGGTGCCGGGTCTCGGGCGGCGGCGAAAAGGGCTGGGTGCCCAAGACCACGATCTGGGGCGTCGATCCCGACGAGATCCGCGACTGAAACCCGTGCCGGCAGGTCAGCCGGCCTTGCGGATCACCACATGGCCCAGCGAGACGCGCATCCAGGCAAAGCGCGAGGCGCGTGGCGTGCCGGTGCCGAAATCGGGATGGGTCATGTCCTCGGCCCCGCATTCGTCGATCAGTTCCTTGACGAAGCCGACCATGCCGCGGTCATGGCCGTGGAACCGCCGGCGCACCAGGTGCCAGCGCATCCAGCCGGTCAGCTTGCCCAGCGGATAAACCGCCTGCACCGGCCGCGACCGATGCAACCTGTCGAGCAGCCGTTCATGCGGGGAAAGCCGGGGCGGCCGGGGACGATAGGATTTGCCGTCGGGATATTGCCGCCAATAACCGGTGCCCCAATCCTCGATAAAGTAATATCCGCCCGGCTTGAGGTGGTGTTCGAAAAGATGCCAGAAGCTGATGCGGGACAATTGCCCGACATGCGAGGCATCGTCGATGATGACGTCGAAACCTTGCGGCGCCCGTTCCGCCGCGATCCGGTCCAGAAGCGCCTTGTCCTGTTGTTCGCCGACATAGCAGCGCACCCGCCCGCTTTCGAAGCGCGCCGAGCAGGGATTGATGTCCAGCCCGGTGATTTCGGCGTTCGGCAGCCAGGATTCCCAATATCTCAGCGAATCGCCCCGCGCTATTCCCAATTCCAGCAATCGCAGCGGCTGCATACGCAGGGGGCCGATATATTTTTCGTAATTGGCGAAGTAATGCTGAAGTCCCATCTTGTCGATCGGCACTTCATCGACGCTTTTCATCGAGGCTGCCTTGAAAACCTGCATGCCATCCTCCCGGACAGATTACCGCCTACATTCCAGAAACTGCACGGGAAGGATAGGCCGGTGCAGCCGGGCCATCAAGAAATTGGCGCCTTTCCTGCCGGAATGGACGGGTTGATGCCGACCTGGCGGCGATCAGCCTCCAGGTCATATTGCCTTGCAGTTGTGACATCGGCCGCCACGGCCGCCGGATCGCCGCCCGGCGGCGGATTCGCGCAAGCCCTTGTCCGGCGAAACGCATCCTGCGCAAGCCGCGGTCAGCCGGCCTCGGACAAAAGCCCGCGTCCCTTCAGCAATGCCTCGACGCCGGGGGTACGGCCGCGGAACTTCAGCCACAGCTCGTCGGCCGGCCGGGAATCACCCTTGGAAAGAATCCATTGCTCCAGCCGGCACGCGGTTTCGGCGTCGAAGGGATCGCCCTTTTCCATGAAGGCCGCGAAAGCGTCGGCATCCATCACCTCGGACCACATGTAGCTGTAATAGCCCGAGGAATAGCCGTCGCCGGAAAACACATGCGCGAAATGCGGCGTGGCATGGCGCATCGGGATAGCGGCCGGCGCGCCCAGTTCCGCCAGCACCTCGGCCTGCCGCGCCATCGGGTCGGCGGGCGGCGCGCCGCGGTGAAAGGCCAGGTCCACCAGCGCGCTTTCCAGATATTCGGTGGTGGCAAAGCCCTGGTCGGCATTGCCGGCCGCCAGGATGCGGTCGCGCAGCGCCGCGGGCAGTGGCGCCCCGGTCTCGGCATGGCGGGCATGGCGGTCCAGCACCTCGGGCTGTTCCAGCCAATGCTCGAAAAGCTGGCTGGGCAGCTCGACGAAATCCCGCGCCACCGAGGTACCCGAGATCGAGGGCCAGGACACGTCCGACAGGATATGGTGCAGCGCATGGCCGAATTCGTGGAACAGCGTATGGGCATCGTCCCAGGACAGATAAGCCGGCGCGCCCGCGGCCTCGGGCGGGGTGAAGTTGCAGACATTGGTGACGATCGGCCGCTGCCCCGCGCCGATCTTGTGCTGCTGTTGCAGCGACGAACACCAGGCCCCCGACCGCTTGCCGGGCCGGGCGAAGTAATCGCCGACGAAGACCGCCATGCGCCGGCCGTCCCGCGTCACCTCCCAGGCGCGGGCATCGGGCGACCAGAGCGGCGCCGTGAACGCGCGCATCTCGATCCCGAACAGGCGCTGCGCGGTGTCGAAGACTGCGCCCAGCATCGCCTCCAGCGTCAGATAGGGCTTGACCTCGGCCTCGTCGAGATCGTGTTCGGCCTTGCGCCGGCGCTCGGCATAGAAGCGCCAGTCCCAGGGTTCCAGCACGCCGTTCACCCCGTCCTCGCGCAGCATCGCGGTCAGGCGCTCGGCATCGGCCTCGGCCCTGGTCTTGGCCGCAGCCCAGACCTGGGTCAGCAGCGCCTCGACATTCCCGGCATTGCGGGCCATCTCGGGCTCCAGCTTGTAGCTGGCGAAATCCTCATAGCCCAGCAGCCGGGCGCGCTCGTGGCGCAATTGCAGGATCTCGGCGGCGATGGGGCGGTTGTCGGTCGCGGCCCCGCCCGCGCCCTGCCCCGAGCCGCGCGCGCACCAGGCCCGCCAGGCCGCCTCGCGCAGGGCGCGGTCTTCGCAATATTCCAGGAAGGGCACGATCAGCGAGCGGTTCAGCGTCACCACCTGCCCCGGCATCCCGCGTTCGCGCGCTGCCGCCCGCATGGCGCGGACCAGCCAATCCGGCAGGCCGGACAGCTGGTCGTCGGCGACACCCATGGCAAAGTCGCGCTCGTCCGTCAGCACGTTCTGGGCGAAATCGGTCGACAGCACCGCCAGCCGCTCGCGGATCGCCGCCATGCGCTCGCGCGCCGCGCCGGTCAGGCCCGCGCCCGCCCGGCGCAGCCCGCGCAGGGTCAGCTCGGTCAGGCGGCAGTCCTCGGGCGCAAGCCCGCCCGCATCCTGCATCACCGCCTCGACCCGGTCGAACAGCCTCGGGTCCATGCTGACCTTGCTGCCATGCGCGGCCAGGCGCGGGGCGATGCGGCGCTGCAGATCCTCGCGCGCCGGGTTGGAATCGACGCCAGTCAGGGTGAAGAAGATGGCGCAGAGCCGGTTCAGCGGCTCCTCGGCCGTCTCCAGCGCGGCGACGGTATTGGCAAAGTCCGGCGGCGCGGGATTGGCGGCGATGGTCTCGACAGCCTCCTCGGCCAATTTCAGGCAGGCGTCGAAGGCCGGGTCGAAATCCTCGTCGCGGATCAGGTCGAAACGCGGCAGGCCCAGGGGGCCGGTCCAATGCGTCAGTTCGGGGTTCATGCGAGCCTCCTTTTCCGGGGGCGAGTGTTTCAGCCTGCGCGGAAATGTCCAGAGCCGCAGACAGTGCAATCGGCGCGTCGCGATATCTTCATCAGCCGGTTCTCGCCGTAAAGCCCGTCAAAGATCAGCATGCGGCCGCGCAGGGGCTCGCCCGCCCGCGCGATCAGCTTGATCGCCTCCAGCGCCATCAGGCTGCCCACGACGCCGGGCAGGGGACCGACGACGCCGGCTTCGGCGCAGGCGGGGGCAAGGCCCGGTGCCGGAGCCTCGGGAAAGATGCAGGCCATGCAGGGCGCACCGCGGGCCGGATCCCAGATCGTCACCTGCCCTTCCCATTGCGCGATGGCGCCGGCGACCAGCGGCACGCCGGCGGCGGCGCAGGCCGCGTTCACTGCGCGGCGCGCGGCGAAACTGTCGGTGCCGTCCAGCACCAGGTCATGTTCGGCGACCAGGGCGGCATCCTCGGCCCCGATGCGGCGGTTCAGCGCCGTGACCTCGACATGCGGGTTCAGCGCCAGCATGGCATCGCGCGCGGCCTCGGCCTTGGGGCGGCCGTCATCGGCGCTGCGAAAGATCACCTGGCGCTGCAGGTTCGACAGGCCGACCTGATCGTCGTCGGCGACGGTGATGCGCCCGACACCGGCCGCCGCCAGATAAAGGCAGATCGGCGCCCCCAGCCCACCGGCGCCCACCACCAGCACGCGGGCGCGACGCAGCGCCGCCTGTCCCGGCCCGCCCAGCTCGCGCAGCACGATATGGCGGGCATAGCGGTCAAGCTCGGGGTCCGAAAGCGGGCCGGACCGCACGGGCGCGGGCGGATCGGGCAGCGGGACGGCGCGGCGATGCAACTGCCGCAGCAGCAGACGATAGCCCAGTCCCAGCGCCACCACGCCGCCGGCCAGCCCCCAGACCCGAGGATCGCCGCCGACCAGCCGCGCAACAGTGCTGCCAGGCGCCAGGGCCAGCGCGGCAATGGCGGCCAGCCACAGCGCAGCGACCCCCGCCCAGCCGCGCCATTCCGGCCAGCCAAGCAGGCGCGCCGCGACCAGCACGGCAAGCATGAGGAAAAGGATCAGCACGGGCTCAGCCCCGCCCGGTCGAGCCGAAGCCGCCCTCGCCGCGCGCGGTCTGCTCCAGCGCCTCGGCCATGACATAGGCGGCGCGGGTCACGGGGGCGATCACCGCCTGGGCGATGCGCTCGCCGTGACGGATCGCATAGGGCTGCGGGCCCAGGTTGATCATGATCACCCCCAGCGGCCCGCGATAGTCGCTGTCGATGGTGCCAGGCGTGTTGGGCAGCGTCACCCCATGCTTCAGCGCCAGGCTGGAGCGGGGGCGGATCTGCATCTCGTAGCCCTCGGGGATCTGCACGCGCAGCCCGGTGGGCACCAGGCGGATCTGGCCGGGTTCGAGCAGCAGCTCGCCCCCGCCCAGCTCGGCCCGCAGGTCGGCGCCGGCCGAGCCGCGGGTCTGGTATTCGGGCAGCGGCAGCGCCGGATCGGCGCCCGGTTCGCGCAGAACCAGAATCGTCACCTCGGCCGCCATTCCCAAAGCCCCTTATTTCGGCGAGATCATCATGACCATCTGGCGCCCTTCCAGCTTGGGCATGGATTCGACCTTGCCCGCCTCGCCGACATCGGCGGCGACGCGGTTCAGAAGCTCGACCCCAAGCTGCTGGTGGGCCATCTCGCGGCCGCGGAAGCGCAGGGTGATCTTGACCTTGTCGCCCTCGGCCAGGAACTTCATGACCGAGCGCATCTTGACGTCGTAATCATGGGTATCGGTTCCGGGACGGAACTTGATCTCCTTGATCTCGATGATCTTCTGCTTCTTGCGGGCCTCGGCCTCGCGCTTTTGCTGTTCATACTTGAACTTGCCCAGGTCCATGATCTTGCAGACCGGGGGCGTGGCATTCGGCGAGATCTCGACAAGATCCAGCCCGGCTTCCTGTGCAAGCTCCAGACCGCGGGCGGGTGTCACGACGCCGATATTTTCGCCTTCGGGACCGATCAGGCGGATTTCGGCGACTCGGATGCGCTCGTTGACGCGGGGGCCGGTGTCACGGGTGGGCGGAGCGTTATGCGGTCTGCGGGCTATGGCTGTCTTCCTTGTATTGCCGGGGGTTCCGGGCGGTTAAATAGTCCTGCGCAGGCGGATTTTCAACCGGATTCGGTTGCGCGCGCCAAGGTTTGGCCGGTGTTCTGCGCGCTTTCCCATGGTGGCCGGCGCCGCTGCCGTGCTGCTGTCGCCGGAACGCTTTCCCCGCTTGCCGCAGCATGGCATAGAAGAGCCGACCCGCCGCAGCCCTGACGGAGAAACCGATGCAGAAATTCCTGGCCGTGATCGTGATTCTTGCCCTTGCGTTCGGCGGGTTGTGGCTGGGGAGCGGCGGCGATCCGCTGGCCCGGCTGGCTGGCAATGCGCCGCCTCCACCGGCCGAGCCCCCCGCCGCCGCCCCGACCGCCGCCCAGCAAGGCGCCAATGCCGCAGCCGATGCCGCGGCCGATGCGGCAGCCGTCGCGGCGGATGCGGCGGCCGAAGCCTCGGCCTCGGCCGGACAGGCGGCGGTCGGCGCGGCAGGTACGGCCGCGGACCAGGCCGAAGCGGCGGCCGAGGCGGCCATAGCCGCCGCCGACCGCGCCGCCGACGCCGCGGCCCGAGCCAATGCCACCCCCGAACAGGCCGAGGCCGCCGCCATCGCCGCCAGCACCGCCGCACGCGAGGCCGCCAGCGCCACGCGCGAAGCCGGCGCGGCGGCGGGCGAAGCGGTCCAGATCGACGCCGCCCTGACCCCGCAGGGCTTCGATGCCGCCAAGGTGCGCGCCATGATCGAGGGCTCGGCGCTGACGCCCGAGCACAAGGCCGAACTCCTGGCCCAGCTGGAGCGGACGACGCTGGACCCGGCGGCGCTGGCGCAGGTGCTGGCGCAGATCAAGGCTGCCCTGCCATGAGCTTTCCCAGCCTGGAGGATTTCCTGACGGCGCCGCGCGGCCGGCTGGACAAGGGGCCGGTCGCGCTTTTGCTGATCGAGGACCAGGCAGCGGTGCAAAGGACGCTGGCGCATCACCTAGCCGCCGGGTTCCGGCTGATCCTGGCGCTGTCGCCCGAGCCGCTGCCCGCCCATGTCCTGCCCAGGGAAGGCGCGGAACGGATCCTCAACCTGCGCCACGATGCGCGCCGCGGCCAGGCGGCGGTCGAAGCGGTCAATGCGGTGATCGCGGCGGCGCCCGCCGATACCTGGCTTTACTACGGCTATAATGCCGAGTTCCTGTTCTATCCCTTCTCGGAAAGCCGCAGCGTGGGCGAGATGCTGGCCTTTCACGCCGAGGAACGCCGGCGGGCGATGCTGACCTATGTCATCGATCTCTATGCCCCGGACCTGGAGCGTTTCCCCGATGCGGTCAGCCTGGACGAGGCGATGTTCGACCGCACCGGCTATTACGCGCTTGGCCGCATGGATCGCGAGGGGCGCCACAAGGAACGGCAACTGGATTTCCACGGCGGGCTGCGCTGGCGATTCGAGGAGCACCTGCCCGCCGACCGCCGCCGCATCGACCGCATCGCGCTGTTTCGCAGCCAGCCGGGGTTGCGGCTCTTGCCGGACCTGCGCTTCAACGTCGAGGAATACAACACCTATGCCTGCCCCTGGCACAATAACCTGACCGCGGCGGTTGCGTCCTTCCGGGTGGCCAAGGCGCTGGCCCGCAATCCCGGCTCGCGCGGGCAGATCCGCGGCTTCCGCTGGCGCAATTCGCATCCCTTCCGCTGGAACTCGCAGCAGCTGATGGACCTGGGGCTGATGGAGCCCGGCCAGTGGTTCTAGGACCGGCCGCGGATCAGGCGGCGCTGACCCGCCAGATCACGTCGCCCACGTCATCGGCCATCAGAAGCGACCTGCCGTCCGGGCCGATGGCCACGCCCACCGGCCGGCCATAGGAATATTTCTCGTCCTCGGAGAGAAAGCCCGACAGGATGTCGCGCGGTGGGCCGGCAGGCCGGCCGTCCCGGAAGGGCACGAAGATCAGCCTGTAACCCGACAGGGTCGAGCGGTTCCACGAGCCGTGCTGGCCGATCGCCATGCCGTCCGGGAAGCCCGGCAGCGTGCCCTCGGGCATCCAGCACAGGCCGAGCGAGGCGGTATGGCCGCCCAAGGCGTAATCGGGGGTGATGGCGCGGGCGACCTCGGCCGGATCCTGCGGCACCCGGTCGTCGATGATCCGCCCCCAATAGCAATAGGGCCAGCCGTAGAACCCGCCCTCCTGCACCGAGGTCAGGTAATCGGGCGGCGTCTCGTCGCCCAGCCCGTCGCGTTCGTTCACCACGGTCCAGAGCGCACCGGTCGCGGGCTCCCAGGCCAGGCCGACCGGGTTGCGCAGGCCCGAGGCGAAGATGCGGGCGCGGCCGGTCTCCAGGTCCAGTTCCCAGATCGCGGCCCGGCCCTCTTCGGCCTCCATGCCCTCGTCGGCGATATTGGTCAGCGAGCCGACACCACAATAGAGCCGCTTGCGGTCGGGCGAGACGATCAGGCTGCGCGTCCAATGCCCGCCCGGCTTGAAATCGACCAGCCGGCGCCCCGGCCCGTCGAGCCGCGTCGCGCCGGGCGCATAGGGAAAGGCGACGATGCCGTCGGTATTGCCGACATAGAAGGTATCGCCGACCAGGGCCATGCCGAAGGGCTGGCGCTGGCCCTCGAGGAAAACCTGGCGCGTCTCGGCCACGCCATCGCCGTCGCCGTCGCGCAGCAGCGTGATGCGGTTGGCGCTGGTGCCCAGGGCGCGGGCGCGGCGCATGGTGGCCTGGGCGGCGCGGTCGAGCAGCGATTTCGGCGGGCTTGCCTCTTGCAGGGCCTCGGCCACCAGCACATCGCCATTGGGCAGCACCTCGATCCAGCGCGGATGGCGCAATTCGCGGGCGAAGGCATCCACGCGCAGGCCCGGCGCGGCCTCGGGCCGCTGGTCCGGCGCCCAGCCCCGCGCGGTGGGCATCTTCAGCGTCATGATGCCCTGTTTCTTCGCCTCGGGGATAGCGGGGCTTGGCCCGAACGCCGCCATTCGCGGCGCGCCCATGCGCCGCATCAGCACCATCGCGCCGCCGATGGCGGCCGTCGCCCTGGCCAGAAGATCCATGGCTTTCCTTCCTGTCTCTGCAAGCCGCAGGCTAATCGGGATGCGCCGCGGGTCAATCCCGGAATGCGTCGAGACCGGAGCAAATCGGCGGGGGCGGCGCGGGTGGCGCCGTCCCTGGGGTATTTGGGGAACAGAGAAGCGTTCAGCCGCGCGCGTCGCGGACCAGCCCCGCGAGACGCTCGGTCGAGGGGTCGTGGCCGGAGGCGGGCTTGCCCTCAAGCAGCGGCGCCAGCTTCAGCGCCAGTTCCTTGCCGAGTTCCACGCCCCATTGATCGAAGCTGTTGATGCCCAGGATCACCCCTTCGGCAAAGACGCGATGCTCGTAGAGCGCGACGATCTGGCCCAGAGTGTAGGGGGCGAGTTCCGGGATCAGCAGCGTGGTCGAGGGGCGGTTGCCGGGAAAGACCCGGTGGCGGGCCTGGCGCTCCAGTTCCGCGCCGGTCAGGCCCTTGGCACGCATGAGGTCCAGCGCCTCGTCCAGCGAACGGCCGCGCATCAGCGCCTCGGATTGCGCCAGGCAGTTGGCGACCAGCAGCAGGTGATGATGCGCCAGTTCTGGCTCGTGGCCGCGGGCGGCGACGATGAATTCGCAGGGCACCACCGCCGTGCCCTGGTGGATCAGCTGGTAGAAGGCATGCTGGCCGTTGGTGCCCGGCTCGCCCCAGACCACCGGCCCCGAGGGCTGGGTCAGGTCGCTGCCGTCCATGGCGACGCGCTTGCCGTTCGATTCCATTTCCAGCTGCTGCAGATAGGCCGGCAGGCGGCCGAGGCGGTTGTCATAGGGCAGCACGGCACGGGTGCCGTAGCCGCAGACCTGGTGGTGCCAGATGCCGACCAGCGCCAGGATTACCGGCAGGTTTTCCGCCAGCGGCGCCTGGCGGAAATGCCGGTCCATGGCCGCGGCGCCGGCCAGGAAGCGGTCGAAGTTCTCGGGCCCGATGGCGATCATCAGCGACAGGCCGATGGGGCCCCACATGGAATAGCGCCCGCCGACCCAATCCTCGAAGCCGAAGACGCGGGACGGCTCGATCCCCCATTCGGCGGTGCGGTCGGTGGCCGAGGACAGCGCAGCGAATTGCGCCGCCGGCTGCGCCACGGTCTTCGCCATCCAGTCCAGCGCCGTACGGGCATTGGTCATGGTCTCGATGGTGGTGAAGGTCTTGGAAGCGACGATGACCAGCGTGGTCGCCGGGTCGAGCCCCTTCAGCGTATCGGCAATGTCCGCCCCGTCCACGTTGGAGACGAAATGCACCCGCGGCCCGTCATGCCAGGGCGAAAGCGCCCGCGTGGCCATGGCCGGGCCGAGGTCCGAACCGCCGATGCCGATATTGACGACATCGGTGATGCGGCCACCCTGCCCCTGGAAGCTGCCGTCGCGGACGGCGGCGGCGAAATCGCGCATCCGCTGATGCGTGCGGCGCAGCTCGGGCATCACGTCGCGGCCGTCCACCGTGACGCTGGCGTCGAGATTGCGCAGCGCGGTGTGCAGCACGGCGCGATCCTCGGTCTCGTTGATGCGCTGGCCGGTGAACATGGCCTCGCGGCGTTCCGGAACCGGCGCGGCGAGGTCCAGCAGCAGGTCGCGGGCGCGCGCGTCGATGCTGGTCTTGGACCAGTCCAGCACCAGCCCTTCGGCGCTGGTCGAAAAGGCGGCGGCGCGGGCCGGATCGGCGTCAAACAGCGCCTCGATCCGCAGCGCGCCCTGGGATTTGCGGTGGTCGGTCAGTCTGGTCCAGATATCGGTCATCTCACTCTGCCCAATGCACGGTGATGTCGCCCAGGAAGGCGCGGATCGGCGCCTCGGTCGGGTCGAGGCCCTGCGCGCGCTCGAACGCCTCGCGCTTGTCGGCGCCGGCGATCAGCAGATGGGTGTTGATCGCGCCCTTCAGCGCCGAGGCGGTCAGGGTGATCCGCGGCTCGTCCTTCACGCTGTTGATTGCCATGACGGTGGGCGCGTCGGAGGCCAGCGCCAGCACGGTCTCGGAAGCCGAGGGAAACAGGCTTGCCGTATGCATGTCGGTGCCCATGCCCAAGAGCAGCACGGTCAGCGGCAGATGCGGGGCGATGGTCTCGGCAAGCGCCGGCACCGCATCCTCGGGGCGCTCGTCGCCGGTATAGAGGTCGATGTAATGCGCCGTAGCCGCCTTGTCCTTGAGCAGGTGGCGGCGCAGCAGCCGGCCGTTCGAGCGGACATGCTCGCCATCCACCCAGCGTTCGTCGTTGAGCAGCACGGTGACGCGCGGCCAGTCGATCTCGCTGCCCGAAAGATAGTCGTAAAGTGGTGCCGGGGTGGTGCCGCCCGGCACGCAGAGGCTGGCGCCGTCATCCACCCGCAGGTGCTGCGACAGCTGCCCCGCCAGCCGGTCGGCCAGCGACAGAAACAGCATCTCGCGGTCGGGATATTCGATGAACTCGAGCGTCATGGCCGGATCTCCCTCCAGCGGCGGTTGTCGCGATGCAGCAGGCGCAACGCCTCTTCCGGGCCGCTTGAGCCGGGGTCATAGGGCTCGGGCCGCTTCGAGCCGGATTCCCAGGCGGCGATGATCGGGTCCGTCCAGGCCCAGGCGGCCTCGACCTCGTCGCCGCGCATGAACAGGGTCTGGTTGCCGCGGATCACGTCCATGATCAGCCGCTCATAGGCGTCGGGCATGTCCGAGCCTTCGGCCCCCAGCGCATCGGCAAAGCTCATGTCCAGCGGCACCTGCACCAGGCGCATGCCGCCCGGCCCCGGCTCCTTGATCATCACGGTCAGGTGCATGCCCTCGTTCGGTTGCAGCTTGATGACAAGCTGGTTGGCCTTGTGCGTGCCGCCGTCGTCGAAGATCGAATGCGGCGGCTCCTTGAAGGTCACGACGATCTCGCTGGTGCGGGCGCGCAGCCGCTTGCCGGTGCGCAGGTAGAAGGGCGTGCCGGTCCAGCGCCAGTTGGCGATCCGCACCTTCAGCGCCACGAAGCTTTCGGTGCGCGAGAGCGGATTCTCGGCATCCTCCAGATAACCGGGACCATCGGGGCCGGCCATGTACTGGCCGCGCACGATGTCCTCGGCCGCGAGCGGTTCCAGCGCACGGATCACCTTGAGCTTTTCGTCGCGCACCGCATCGGGGTCGAAATGATAGGGCGGCTCCATGGCGATCAGGCACAGAAGCTGCATCAGGTGATTCTGCACCATGTCCCGCATGGCGCCGGAATGGTCGTAATATTCGCCGCGCCCGCCCACGCCCACCGTCTCGGCCACGGTGATCTGGACATGGTCCACATATTGCGCGTTCCACAAGGGTTCGAACAGGATATTGGCGAAGCGCACCGCCATCAGGTTCTGGACGGTTTCCTTGCCCAGGTAATGGTCGATCCGATAGATCTGGTTCTCGTCGAAATGTCGGGCCAGCGTCGCATTCAGCGCGCGCGCGGTGGCAAGGTCGCGGCCGAAAGGCTTTTCGACCACGATGCGGCTGTCCGCATCCGCGATGCCGTTGCCGGCCAGGCGTTCGGCAATGTCGCCGAACAGCGCCGGCGCCACCGAGAAATAGAACGCATGCACCACCCCCGGCCGCACCCGCGCCTTGAGTTCGGCCCAGCCATCGGTGCCGCGCGCGTCGATGGCGACATAGCCCAGCATGTCCAGAAAGGCCGAAAGCTGCGCCTGGTCCTGGCCGGGGCCGATGAATTCCTCGATCGCTGCGCGCATCTCGGCGCGGAAGGCCTCGTCGTCCTGGCGGGTGCGGGCCGCGCCGATGATGCGCGCGCTGGCCGGCACCTGCCCGGCCACGAAGCGGCGATACAGGCCCGGCACGATCTTGCGCCGGGCCAGGTCGCCGGTAGCACCAAAGATCACCAGGTCGAAATCCTCAACCGGAATGATGCGTGAAACCATCGCTGCCTCCTCATCGCTGATCTGCCGATTAGCTGATGTTAGCGGTAACATCAAGTCCTTCAAATCCGTCCCCTTTCAGTTCGGTTCCCGCGGGGTTGCGCCAGGCCACGGGAAGGGCGCGGCCTGGGTTGTATCAAGACGCGCGATGGCCTTGGCCAGGCGCGGCAGGCGGGCACGGCGCATCAGTTCCTTGCGGGTCATGTCGCCGCCGGCGGCGCGGGCGCGCGCCTCGGTCGCCTGGACCGCGGCCAGGACGGGGTCCGGCGCCCGCAGATAGAGGTCGCGCAGGAACTCGTCGGGATGAATCGCCCGCAACCCGACCGATGCCAGCGCGCCGCGCGGAAAGTCGCGCAGATTCGCGGTGACGATCGCCGCTGCCCCGGCGGCCAGCGCGCATTCCACCACATGCCGATCGGCCGGGTCGGGCAGGTCGAGGCCGAATCCCCCCTGCCCCGGCTCGACCAGGGCCTGCGGAAAACGCGCCTGCAGCAGCGCGATCTCGGCCCCGGCCTCGGCGCCTTGGCGGGTGGCGACGTGGCGCCATTCGTCCAGGATGCGGCGCGACCAGGCCGGCTGGAACAGCCCCGCCGCCGCCGTGTCGATCAGGATTTCCCGCAGCACGGTCGGGAACAGCACGCAGGCGTCCAGGACCGCCTTCATCCGTCCAGCCGGAAGAACAGCGCCTTGAGATAGCCGGTCTCGGCCAACTGGGGCAGCGTCGGATGGTCCGGGCCGGCCTGGCCGGTATGCAGCAGTTGCATCCGCCGCCCGCCCCGGCCGATGCCGCGGGCGCTGGCATTGCGGAATGCGGCCAGATCGGCGGCGTGGCTGCAGGAACACAGGCCCAGATAGCCGCCCGGTGCGACCAGGGGCGCGGCCAGCTTCGCCACCCGCTCATAGGCGCGCAGGCCCGCCTCCAGCGCCGGTTTCGAGGGCGCGAAGGCCGGCGGATCACAGATCACTAGGTCGAACTGCGCACCCTCGGCGGCCAGCGCCTCCATCTGCTCGAAGGCGTCGCCCTGGCGGGTGGCCAGCCGCGACTCGGCGCCCATGGCGCGCGCGCCGCCCCGCGCCAGATCCAGCGCCGCGGCCGAGCCGTCGATGCAGGTGGCATGGGCCGCCCCCACCGCCAGCGCGGCAAGGCCGAAGCCGCCGACATGCGAGAACACGTCCAGCACGCGCTGGCCCTGCGCCAGCCGCTGCGCAAAGGCATGGTTGGGGCGCTGGTCATAGAACAGCCCGGTCTTTTGCCCCTGCACCAGGTCGGCCAGATAGATCGCGCCGTTCATCGGCACCTCGACGGGGCCGTCGACGGCGCCCGACAGAATCTCGGTCCGCTCGGGCAGGCCCTCCAACCCGCGTGCGCGCCCCTGCCCGTTCAGGATCACGGTCGAGACGCCGGCAACCTCGCGCAGCGCCGCGGCGATGTCTTCGACCATGCGCTCGGCCCAGGCGGCGTTGGGCTGGATCACCGCGGCATCGCCGAAACGGTCGATGATGGTGCCGGGCAGCCCGTCGGCCTCGGCATGGACCAGCCGGTAGAATGGCGCATCAAACAGCCGTTCGCGCAGCGCCAGTGCCCGGTGCAGCCGCGCGGCGATCCAGCCGCGGCTGATCCGCACCTGCGGGTCGGGGTCCATGACGCGGGCGATGATCCGCGAATCGGGGTTCACCGTGACCAGCCCCAGCGGCCGGCGCTCGGCATCTTCCAGCACGGCAAAGCTGCCGGGCGGAATGGCGCGCGTTCGCCGGTCCGTGACCAGTTCGTCGGCAAAGACCCAGGGAAAGCCGTGGCGGATCGCCTGGGGCTTGGATTTCGGGCGCAATCGGATGATGGGCAGATCGGCGGTCATGGCGGCCTCGTGCAAAACGGCGCAGGATTGCCACGGCAAGCGCCCGCGGGCAAGAGCAGGCCGGTTGCAATGTTACCGCTAACAGGCTACATTGGCGCCAAAGGAGAAGCGAGCCATGACCCTGCACGCCACCATCGACCGGGTGACCGACCGCATCCGCGAGCGTTCGATCCATAGCCGCAGCGCCTATCTGGCCAAGATCGCCCGCGCCGCCGAGGCGGGGCCGCGCCGCGCGCATCTGTCCTGCGGCAACCAGGCCCATGCCTATGCCGCCATGCCCGACAAGGCGGATTTCGCCACCACCCGCAAGCCCAATATCGGCATCGTCACCGCCTATAACGACATGCTCTCGGCCCATCAGCCCTATGAGCGTTATCCCGACCTGATCCGCCAGGCCGCCCATGCGGCGGGCGCCACGGCGCAGGTCGCGGGCGGCGTGCCGGCGATGTGCGACGGCGTCACGCAGGGCCGGCCGGGGATGGAATTGTCGCTGTTCTCGCGCGACGTGATCGCGCTGGCCTCGGGCGTGGCGCTGACGCATGACGTCTTCGATGCGGCGCTTTACCTGGGCGTCTGCGACAAGATCGTGCCGGGGCTGATCATCGCCGCCGCCACCTTCGGCCATATCCCGGCGGTCTTCGTGCCGGCCGGGCCCATGCCCTCGGGTCTGCCCAATGACGAGAAATCCAAGGTCCGCCAGCAATTCGCCACCGGCGAGGTCGGGCGCGAGGCGCTGATGGCGGCCGAGATGGCCAGCTATCACGCGCCGGGCACCTGCACCTTCTACGGCACGGCGAACACCAACCAGATGCTGATGGAGTTCATGGGCCTGCACCTGCCCGGTTCCAGCTTCGTCAATCCGAACACGCCGCTGCGCGAGGCGCTGACCAGCGCCGCGGTCCAGCGCGTGGCCGCGATCACCCGGCTGGGCAACGACTACCTGCCGGCGGGCGAGGTGCTGGACGAGTGCGCCTTCGTGAACGGCATCGTCGGGCTGATGGCCACCGGCGGCTCGACCAACCTGGTGCTGCACTTGCCGGCGATGGCGCGGGCGGCCGGGGTGATCCTGGATCTCGAAGATTTCCACGACCTGTCCGAAACCGTGCCGCTGATGGCCCGCGTCTATCCCAACGGCCTGGCCGACGTGAACCATTTCCACGCCGCGGGCGGCCTTGGCTTCATGATCGGCCAGTTGCTGGAGGCGGGGCTGCTGCATGATGACGTGCGCACCATCGCCGGCGGCGGGCTTGGCGCCTATGCCAGCGAACCGAAACTGAAGGACGGCCGGATCGAATGGGTCGAGGGCGCGCGCCAGACGCTGAACGACAAGATCCTGCGCCCGGCCGCCAGTCCCTTTGCCGCCACCGGCGGGCTGAAGCAGCTGTCGGGCAACCTGGGCCGCGGCGTCATCAAGGTCTCGGCCGTGGCGCCGGAGCGCCATGTCATCGAGGCGCCGGCGCGCGTGTTTTCCGACCAGGAAGAGGTCAAGGCCGCCTTCAAGCGCGGCGAGTTCACCGAGGACGTGGTGGTCGTCGTCCGCTTCCAGGGCCCGCGTGCCAACGGCATGCCCGAACTGCACTCGCTGACCCCGACGCTGGCCGTGCTGCAGGACCGCGGGCTGCGGGTGGCCCTGGTCACCGACGGCCGCATGTCCGGCGCCTCGGGCAAGGTTCCCGCGGCGATCCATATCTCGCCCGAGGCGGCGGATGGCGGGCCGCTGGCGCGGCTGCGCGACGGCGATCCCGTCCGGCTCGACGCGGTGGCCGGCACGCTGACCTGCCTGGCCCCCGGCTTCGAGGACCGGCCGGCGATCACGCATGACCCCTCGCCTTCCGCCGAGGGGCTAGGGCGCGAGCTTTTCGCCGCTTTCCGCCGCAATGTCGGCCCCGCCACCGAGGGCGCCGCGGTCGTCGTCTGACCTCCTGCCAGTTTCGTCCCCCGCGCCCGGCCGGCGTCAATGGTCGCGGCGCGCCGGGGCGCACAGGGCCATGTCGGTGCCAGACCAGCCGGATCGGCCTGGCCGCGCACGCGGCCAGGCAGGCCGGTGCCGCGGCAGCGGGATGACCTGCCCCATGCCTGCGATACGCGGCAGGGCCGGGCGCTGCGACCCCGCCTCCTCCACCGGCTCGCGCAGGAACAGCACCGTCAGGCAGACCCGGCCCCCGTCGTCCCGAATCGGACAGATCCGGGCATCGACCCGAAAGCGCCGGCCGGATTTGGCGACCTGCACCAGATCATGGAGCCGCGCCTCGCACCCATCCGGCATCCCGAGCATGCGCCGGATCCGGTCCGGCACCCAGTCCGCGGGGTCCAGAAGCATCACCACGGGGCGACCGACCAACTCCTCGCGCCGATAGCCGCACATGCCCAGGTAGCTTTGGTTCACCGCGACGATATGGCCGGCCCGGTCGAGGATCAGCACCGCGCGATGCGAGCCCATCGCCCGCATCGCCCATTCGAGATCGTGGTGAAGCCGCTGGATTTGGGTCATCCCGGATAACTCCTGCAAAGGATTTCCGGCAGGATTGCGCCAATAGGCTAAGATTCCGTTAGCACGCGCCAGTTTTCTTCAGCATTCGGTCGGCGGGCCGAACCGCTCGATCATCCGCTTGCGGATCTGGTCGCGCACGCCGCGGTAAAGCGCCAGCTTCGCCTCTCGCCCCTCGGCCAGGCCGCTGGGGTCCATGATCGGCCAATATTCCACGTCCAGATGAGAAACCCTCGTCAGTTCAAGGGCCTGCCTCTGGCTGGCCGGGGACAGCGCGATCACCAGGTCGAAACTGGTCAGATCGTCCCCCCAGGCCTTCATTTCCTCGAAGGATCGCGCGCGATGGGTGGAAAGCTCGACCCCGATCTCCTTGCAGACGGCGATGGCAAAGCCGTCGATTTCCATGTCGTTCCTGACACCGGCCGATTGCACATAGGCAGCGCGGCCGTAGAATTTCTTCATCATCCCCTCGGCCATGGGGGAACGGATGGCGTTGTGGTCGCAGCAGAACAGCACCGAATGGGGAATCGGTCCGGCCACGAATCACTCCGGAACGAGCGCGCAGATCAGGGTGAACAGGCGCCGGGCGGTGTCTATGTCGACCTCGGCCTTGCCTTCCAGCCGCTCCTGCAAGGTGCGGGCCCCTTCGTTATGGATGCCGCGGCGGGCCATGTCGATCGCCTCGATCTGCGCCGGAGGCAGGCGCTTGACCGCATCGAAATAGCTGGTGCAGATCTGGAAGTAATCCTTGACCGTCTGCCGGAACGGGCCCAGCGACAGGTGGAACTCCGCCACCTTGTCGCCCGATTCGGTCGCGATGTCGAAGACCAGCCGCTTCTCGCGCACCGCCAGGGCCAGGGCATAGGGACCGGCGGGAACCGCCTGCCCCTCACGGCCGGGCAGGGTGAAGCTGTTGTCCTCGAGCAGGTCGAAGACCGCGACGCGGCGGTCCTGTTCGATCTCGGGCGTGGGAGGGGGCAGCGCGCTGTCGTCGATGTCGATCCGGCACAGCCTGTTGGCGGACTGACTCATCCTTGCCCCCCGTTCAGGACCGCCAGCCGCGCCGAGACCGAGCGGCCATGCGCCGAAAGCCCCTCGGATTCAGCCAACCGCACCGCCGCGGGGCCGATCGCCCCCAGCGCCTCGGGTGAAAGCCGGGCGATGGTGCTGCGCTTGAGGAAATCCATCACCGACAGGCCGGACGAGAACCGCGCCGAGCGCGCCGTCGGCAGGACGTGGTTGGGGCCGCTGACGTAATCGCCCACCGCCTCGGGCGTCCAGCCGCCCAGGAAGATCGCCCCGGCATGGCGGGTCTTTTGCGCCAGCGCCTCGGGATCGTCGACGCAAAGCTCCAGATGCTCGGGCGCCAGCCGGTCCGACAATGCCGCCGCCTCGTCGAGATCGCGCGTCACGATCACCGTGCCATAGTCGCGCCAGCTCGCCCCCGCCACCTCGGCGCGCGGCAGGGTCGGCAGGATGCGCTCAACCTCGGCCACCACGGCGCGGGCCAGGGATTCGTCCGGCGTGACCAGGATCGACTGGGCATCGGCGTCATGCTCGGCCTGCGCGAGCAGGTCCAAGGCCAGCCATTCCGGGTTCTGCGCGCCCTGGGCGATGATCAGCACCTCCGAGGGGCCGGCGATCATGTCGATGCCGACGCGGCCGAAGACCTGCCGCTTGGCCGCCGCGACATAGGCGTTCCCCGGCCCGGTGATCTTGTCCACCGGCCGGATGGTCTCGGTGCCGTGGGCCATGGCGGCAATCGCCTGCGCGCCGCCGATGCGATAGATCTCGTCCACCCCGGCAAGCTCGGCCGCCAGCAGCACCAGCGGGTTCACCGCGCCGCCGGGCGTCGGCACGCAGACCACCAGCCGCTCGACCCCCGCCACCCGCGCGGGAATGGCATTCATCAGCACCGAGGAAGGATAGCTCGCCTGCCCGCCCGGCACATAAAGCCCGGCGGCCGAGACCGGCGTCCAGCGCCAGCCGAGCGTCGCGCCCTCGGGATCGGTCCAGCTCAGATCCTCGGGCATCTGCCGGGCATGATAGGCACGGATGCGGCTTGCAGCCATGGCCAGGGCGGCGCGATCCTCGGCCGAGACCTGCGCCGTCTGCGCGGCAATCTCCTCCTTCGAGAAGGCCAGCGTCTCCGGCGTCAGCGCCAGGCGGTCGAAACGCCCGGTCAGCTCGACCAGCGCCGCATCGCCCCGGTCGCGCACATCGGCAATGATCGCGGCCACGGCATCGTTCACATCGGCCGCATCCTCGCGCTTCATGGACAGAAGCGCGGCGAAGCGTTCGGCGAAATCGGGCTGGGCGGTCGAAAGATGGATGGGCATGGGTCAGGCCTTCAATGACCCGACCTTGTTAGCGGCAAGGGCCAGGGGGCTCAAGCGGCTATGGCAGCACCGAACCAGCCCGTTCAGCGCCGGTTGCAGGGCCGAATTCGGGTATTTGGGGAACAGAGAAGTCAGGTGGCCTTCTTCGTTCCTCAAATACCCATGCGACCTGGCGACCGGCAGTGTGCCGGACCGGGAAGATTCGCCGGATCAACTGTCTGGATGCTGCGGCGCGCGGCGCGAGGGGGCGATATAAGGCCGCGTCACGTCGCGCAGTTCGACATTCAGGCACTCTGCTTCGACAGCCAGTGTGCCGTCGCCGGCAAACTGCAGAAGCAGCAGGCCGGTGCCGTCCTCGCCCGCCTGCCATGTCAGGGTCAGAAGTTCCAGGATCAGGTCCTTGTCCGTGCGGTCGATCCCGTCGCTTTGCACCCGCCGCACGTCCGAGACCAGCAGTACCGCGCGCACCCGTTCATAGGGGCGGCCGTCGCGGCGGGCGAGATCGGCATCCTCCCAGCGGAAACGGTTCAGGAGCAGCGCCAGTTGCCGGTGTCGGCCATCATAGACGATCTCGGTCACCGGCAGGATCGCGTCCTGCACCAGCGTCGAGATCACGGTCAGGTCGTCGGCGTCGCCGGCCATAAGCGCCAGCGGCGCGGGATCGGCATCGGTGAAACGGGCGTCAGCCATCGGCGGGAACCTCCTTGATGCGTTCGATATCGGCGCCGACGCCGCGCAGCTTGCGCACCACCTTCTCGTAGCCGCGGTCGAGGTGATAAACCCGGCTGACGATGGTCTCGCCCTCGGCGGCGAGCCCGGCGAGGATCAGGCTGACCGAGGCGCGCAGGTCGGTCGCCATCACCGGGGCGCCGCGCAGCTTTTCGACGCCGTGGACGGTGGCGTGGCCGCCATGCACCTCGATCCGGGCGCCCATGCGCGCAAGCTCCGGGGCATGCATGAAGCGGTTCTCGAAGATCTTCTCCTCCAGCACCGAGGTGCCCTCGGCGGTGCAAAGCAGCGCCATCATCTGCGCCTGCAGGTCGGTCGGGAAACCGGGGAAGGGCTCTGTCACCACGTCGACCGCGCGGATACGGCCGTTCTTGCGCGCGACCTTCAGCCCGCGCGCCGTCTCGACCACCTCGATGCCGGCCTCGTCCAGCTTCTCGCAGAAGGCGGCGACCAGATCGATGCGGCCGCCCAGGCATTCGACCTCACCGCCGCAGATCGCCGGGGCCAGCATGTAGGTGCCCAGCTCGATCCGGTCCGTCACCACCGGATGCGTGGCGCCGCCCAGCGCCTGCACGCCCTCGACGGTGATGGTCGAGGTTCCCTCGCCCTCGATCTGCGCGCCCATGCGACGCAGGCATTCGGCCAGGTCCACGATCTCGGGCTCGCGCGCGGCATTGTTGATGACGGTGGTGCCCCGCGCCAGCGTCGCCGCCATCAGCGCGTTCTCGGTCGCGCCGACCGAGACCAGCGGAAAGTCGATCACCGCGCCCCTGAGCCCGCCCGAAGGCGCCTTGGCATGGACATAGCCCTCGCGCAGGTCGAGCTCCGCCCCCATCGCCTCCAGCGCGCGCAGGTGCAGGTCCACGGGCCGCGCCCCGATGGCGCAGCCGCCGGGCAGCGAGACCTCGGCATGGCCGTCCCGCGCCAGCATCGGCCCCAGCACCAGGATCGAGGCGCGCATCTTGCGCACGATGTCGTAATCGGCGCGGTGGCTGGTCAGGTCGTGGCTCGACAGCGCCAGCACCTGCCCGTCCTGAAGACTGGCGACCTCGGCCCCAAGCGATTGCAAAAGCGCGGTCATGGTGCGGATGTCCGACAGCCGCGGCGCATTGGTCAGCGTCAAGGGCTGGTCGGTCAGCAGGGTCGCCGGCATCAGCGCCAGGCAGGCGTTCTTGGCCCCGGCGATCGGGATCTCGCCCTTGAGCGGCCCGTTCCCCCTTACAATGATCTGGTCCATCTATTCCTCGTTTCCGGGCACTTGCCTGCTTGGCGGCATCTCCGACCCGTGCTGCTCGTTCGTGGTTTCTTGCGCCGTCCCGGCCCGAGCGCGCCCCTGCGCCTTGCGTCGCGCAAGATTGGCCCGCAGCGCCGCCTTGAGCCGCGCTTCGCGTGTGTCGTCCTGGGGATCGCGGGGTGTCCTTGTCATGGCTTTCTGTTAGCGTCCTTGCCGGCTTGCGTCCAGCGGCGGCGCCCTGGCCGCACAGCGATCGGCAACGATCGGCGAAATGCATTTTTCCCGATCTTCCCTCTTGCACCCCCGGCACAGTCGGTCTAAAGCCCCGTCCACGGCGCTGCGGTAGCTCAGTGGTAGAGCACTCCCTTGGTAAGGGAGAGGTCGAGAGTTCAATCCTCTCTCGCAGCACCATTTTATCCTATTGAAATCTAAAAAAGCCTTTGCTTTGCTGGGGTTAGTGCCTCTTTTGGTGCCGGTGTTGGTGCCAGAATGAGGTCTGCGGATGGCTGGGCAGGTGAAGAATTTGAAGATCAAGGGCGGGCGATTCTATGCCCGTGTTTCAGTCCCGGCGCATCTTCGCCCCACCCTCGGCAAATCGGAACTGGTCACGGCGCTAGGCGGCGAGCGCCGCGCTGCCATGAGGGCGCTGCCCGCTGCCGTGGCGACCCTACAGCGCCAGATCGCGGCGGCAGAGGCAAAGACGGCGGGCGACCGGATGGACGACCTGCGCACACCCATCACCACGGCAGATTATGGCAGCGCGGTCTGGAAACGGTATCAGGCAATGCTGGCCGAGGACGAAGCGAAACGGGATCGCCTGCCGAGCGGGGATATGCGCTTCAATCTTACCACGTCAACGCTGGTGCAGGATGATGGTGAGTTGATCACTCCGCGCGACTGGTTTGTGACGTGCTTTCCCGAGGTTGGCGTTACCAACCCTTACGCCTTCGCAGAAATCATTCTGGAAGAGGTTGGACTACATGAAGCGTCAGAGTCGGCCATGGATAATATGGCAGAAGCTCTGGAAGATGCCGCCCGTATGCTGCGGCGGCTAAGCTATGACTTTCACGGGGTGAAGGATGCCGTCCCCTTGGTATGCGATAAGGATGATGCCGCCTGGGTATTCGATAAGGATGACGGTTCTACCCGCTACGTCCTGCCGGTGATCGAACAGAAGGAGGCCGCATAATGGCGAACGCAGATACCAAGAACCCCTTTGAAGGCTTCACTTTCTGGTTTGGTCCTAATGCCGGCAACCAGCATGGAACTGTCGAACGCGGTGCTATTGCCTTCAATGGCGATCCGGTAGCGATCTACAAGCACAACCTGAATACTAATCTTGTTTCCGTCGCCACTATCGACGGCAAGACCAAGACCACCCAAGCAGGCGGCTTGCGGGCCGAACAGGTCGCAGAAATGTTGCTTCGCGAACTGATGGCAGAGGCGAAAAAAGCCGTCTGATCCACCACGACGACCGAGGCCCCGGCGCACCCGCGACCGGGGCTTTCTCATGGCATGACGTAACGTCAATTCGGTGCCAGAATTGGTGCCAGAATCGGTGCCGGAACCTCTTGTAACTAATTGATTTTACTTTTATAATCGAAAATTCAATCCTCTCTCGCAGCACCATCCCATTCCCTCAGACCCAGAAAGTTCCTGCATTGCAGGGCCTGCCGGTGCGGTCGATGCGCGCCGGGCCGCAGTTACCGGGTCATTCCCGCAAGCCTGCCGACGCTGTGGCGCGGTTGCCGACAGGCGGCCTGAAAGCGCAAGCGGGGCCGCCCGCAAACCCGCTTTCGAGCCGGTTCCGGGGCAGGACGCCGCCCGGAGCTCTGCAACGACCTCTGCGGCAGGAAGCGCCGCGATTTCCGGCGCGTCGCGTGAATCGCGCCCATTGGAAGCGGCCGCCGCCTCTCTCTGGCGCGACCTTGTGGCGGCGAGATCGAGGGGATGCTTTCCCACCCCTGCACCCCGTTCCTCGAACCCGCGGCCGGGCAAGCGGGACAGCGACGATGACCCGCCGAGGGGTTCGGGAACTTCCGGCCCCGCCCTACTGCTTGCGCTCCCAGCGGCCGCCGGCCTCGGACCAGTATTCCGCAGCGATATCCTCGGCCTTCAGCGCCCGCCATTGCGTCCGGGCGCGTTCCAATGCCTCTGGATCATTGCCGTCGAAGACGATGCAGGCGCGTTCCAGCGCCAGGCATTCCGCGCCCGAGACCGCGGCCCCGTCCAGCGCGATCAGGCAGCGCGGGGCATTGACGGCCGCCTGGCCCTCGACGGTCAGCAGCACCGGCTGGCGGGCGTCATGCGGCCCGCCGGCCAGGCCATGCGGCAGGAAGCCCTCGTCCAGCCACAGCCTCTCGTCCAGCACCACCTGCCGCGCCCGGTCCCTGCCCCGCAGCTCGACCCGCCAGCCCGCTTGCAGGCTCTTGCCGATCAGCATCGGCAAGAGCTGCGCCGGACCCGAGCGCGTCAGGTGGTAGAACAGGGCCGAGCCCATCAGCCCTGCTTCTCGAAGCGGTCGCGCACCAGCCGGTCCAGCGTCATCACGCCCCAGCCGGATGCCCCCTTGGGCGCCAGCCCGGTCTCGGCGGGCGGCAGCGCCACCCCGGCGATGTCCAGATGCACCCAGGGCATGCCCTCGCCCACGAAACGCTGCAGGAACTGCGCCGCGGTGATCGAGCCGGCGGCACGCCCGCCGGTGTTCTTGATGTCGGCCAGGCGCGAATCGATCAGCTTGTCATAGGCCGGGCCCAGCGGCAGCCGCCAGGCGCCCTCGCCCTCGGCCTTGGCGGCATTCAGCACCGCCGTGGCGAAGGCGTCGTCATTCGAGAATACCCCGGCATTCTCGTGCCCCAGCGCGATGATGACGGCGCCGGTCAACGTCGCCAGATCGACCAGGGCGGCGGGCTTGAAGCGTTGCTGCGCATACCAAAGCACATCGGCCAGCACGAGCCGGCCCTCGGCATCGGTATTGATCACCTCGATCGTGTCGCCCTTCATCGAGCGCACGATGTCGCCCGGACGCTGGGCGCGGCCGTCGGGCATGTTCTCGACCAGGCCAACCAGACCCACGACATTGGCCTTGGCCCGGCGCAGCGCCAGCACCCGCATGACGCCGGCGACCACGCCCGCACCGCCCATGTCCATGGTCATCTCCTCCATGCCGGCGGCGGGCTTGATCGAGATGCCGCCGGTGTCGAAGACCACGCCCTTGCCGACCAGCGCCAGCGGCGCGGCATCACCGCCGCCGTTCCAACGCATGACCACGACCTTGGAGGGGCTCTCGGACCCCTGCCCCACGGCCAGCAGCGCCCGCATGCCCAGCCTGGCCAGCTCATCCTCCTCCAGCACCTCGACCTCCAGGCCCAGCTCGCGCATGGCCAGCAGCCGGTCGGCGAAATCGCTGGTGGTCAGCACATTGGCGGGCTCGTTCACCAGGTCGCGGGTGAAGAACACGCCCTCGGCCAGGGCGGCGCCGTCGGTGGCCGCGCGGGCCAGCGCCTCGGGATCCTGGTGCATGAAGATCACCCGGCCGCGCGGCGTGGCGCCCTGAGCCGGCCCGGACGCCGGCTCGTCGGTGCCTGCCGCATCCGAGAGCCGCGCATCCTGGGGCGCGCCGGTGTGGCTGGTGGTCGCGGCGGGCTCGGCCGGGGTCTCGCCCTCGGCGGCGGCGCCATTGCCGGATTTCTTCGTCTTGTAGGCCGAGAAGTCATAGGCCCGCAGCGCCAGCCCCAGCGCCACCTCGGCGGCGCGCGCATGGTTGCCGGCCAGCACCAGGGTATCGGCCTTGCCCAGCCGGGCGCCGATGCTGGCACCCGCCGCCCGCGACGTCGCCACGTCGGCGCCGGACGGCAGCAGCACGATCTGCAACGATTCCGCCTTCAGCCCGGCGGGAAAGGCCAGCTCCAGCGCCTTGCCGGGCTTGACCGCCTTCCAGGCCTCGGATGCGAAGGCCCGCCCCACCGCCTCGCGCGTGGCGCGCGGCAGGCCGGCGGGCAGCCGCCCGGTCTTGGGCACCAGGATGGCGATGCGGCCGGGCCGCTCGGCCAGCCCCGCGACATCCGTCGCCGTAAAGGAAATTTCGACTGGATGAGTCATGGTCCTGCCCCCTCGCGTTGCTCCGTCCTGGCGGAAACTAGTCACGCCCGCGCGGCTTGACCAGAGCCGGGGCTTTCCCAACGCCCGCGCAACGGCTAATCAGGCGGGGTCCGAGCCCGCGAAAGCCCCCATGCCCCGCATCGACCGCTACATCCTGTCGCAACTTATGACCCTGTTCGGGTTCTTTGCGCTGGTGCTGGTGTCGGTCTACTGGATCAACCGCGCCGTCTCGCTGTTCGAGCAGCTGATCTCGGACGGGCAGACCGCGCTGGTGGTGCTGGAATTCACGGCGCTGACCCTGCCGCTGGTGATCTCGGTCGTGCTGCCCATCGCGGCCTTCGCGGCCAGCGCCTATGGCACCAACCGCCTGGCCTCGGAATCGGAACTGGTGGCGATGCAGGCGACCGGCATCTCGCCCTGGCGGCTGGCGCGGCCGGTGCTGGTCTTCGGCGTGCTGGTCGGGCTGATGGTGGCGCTGCTCGTCCATGCCGTGGTGCCGATGGCGCGCGGGCGGCTGGCCGACCGCCAGGCCGAGATCGCGCAGAACGTCACCGCGCAATTCCTACGCGCCGGCTCGTTCCAGTATCCGGCGCAGGGCGTCACGCTTTACATCCGCGACATCGCGGCGGACGGGCGGCTGGTTGATTTCTTTCTTGAAGACGCCCGCGACCCCGGCAGCCAGACCACCTATACCGCGGCCGAGGCGCTGCTGGTCAGGACCGACGAGGGGCCGCGGCTGGTGATGATGCAGGGCATGGTGCAGGATCTGCGCCATGCCGGCGACCGGCAAAGCCTGTCGGTGACGCGGTTTTCCGAACTGGCCTATGACCTGGGCAGCCTGATCGACACCGGGGCGAGCCGCAAGCGCGACCTGCGCGCCTATTCGACGCTGCGGCTGATGGACCCCGATCCGGAATTGCTGGCCGCGACCGGCGCCACCCCCGACCGCGCCCTGGCCGAGGCGCATGAGCGGCTGGCCAAGCCCTTCCAGGCGCCGGTGGCGGCGCTGCTGGGCTTTGGCATGCTGCTGCTGGGCGGCTTCAGCCGCTTCGGCGTCTGGCGGCAGGTGATCTGGGCGGTGGTGGCGCTGATCGTGGTGCAGTTCCTCGGCACCGCGGCCGAGAACCAGGTCGCCGGCAATGCCGCGCGCTGGCCGCTGATCTATGTCTCGCCCCTGGCCGGGGCGGCGATCTGCGCCGCGGTGCTGTGGCTTGCCGCCCGGCCGCGGCGGCTGCGCGGCAGCCCGAAGCCCAGGGCGGCGAAAGGGCGCGCGGCATGATCCTGTCCACCTATGTCGCGCGGCGCTTCCTGCGCATGCTGGTGATGATCGCGGCGATCTTCGGCGCCATCCTGTTCCTGATCGACATCGTCGAGCAGATCCGCCGCTTCTCGGACGAGAATATCGGGCTTTCGGGCGCCGCGGGCCTGTCGCTGCTGAACATCACCGCCAGCTTCTATTCCATCCTGCCGCTCATCACGGTGCTGGCGGGGATCGCGCTGTTTCTGGGCCTGTCGCGCACGTCGGAACTGGTCGCGATCCGGGCCTCGGGGCGTTCGGGCATCCGGGTGCTTTGCGCCCCGGCGATCACCGCTGCGCTGGCCGGGATGCTGGCGGTCGCGGTGCTGAACCCGATGGTGGCGGCGACCACGAAACGCTATGACGACGCGGTCGCGCAGATGCGCAGCGGCGGCGGCCAGACCGTCAGCGTCGGCGACAATGCGGTCTGGCTGCGCCAGGCCCTGCCCGCGCCCGGCGCGAACGGGACCGAGACCGCGGGCCAGGTCGTCATCCGCGCCAGCCGCGCCAGCCCCGATGCCACGACGCTTTATGACGCGACCTTCACGGTCTATTCGCCCCAGATCGGGCCGACCCGGCGCATCGACGCCGCCACGGCGCGGCTGACCCAGGGGGCGTGGGAACTGACCGACACCAAGGAATGGCCGCTGACCCAGCCAAACCCCGAGGCGATGGCCCGCACCGCGCCGCGGCTGGAACTGCCGACCGACCTGACCGCCGCCCGCATCCGCGACAGTTTCGGCCGGCCCGAGGCGATCCCGGTCTGGCAGTTGCCGGCCTTCATCAAGGGACTGGAGCGGGCGGGCTTTTCCGCCCAGCGGCACAAGGTCTGGTTCCAGATGGAGCTGGCCCGGCCGCTGCTGATGGCGGCCATGATCGCCATCGCGGCGGTCTTCGCCATGCGCCATATGCGCGGGCGCCGGATGGGGCTTCTGGTGCTGGGGGCCTTCGGCTGCGGCATCGCCCTGTTCTTCCTGCGCAATCTGGCGCAGGTGCTGGGCGACAATGGCGGCATCCCGCCGGCCCTGGCCGGCTGGGCGCCGCCCATCGTGGCGCTGCTTTTCGCCTTGGGGGCACTCTTGCGGCTGGAGGACGGTTGATGGCGCGTGGCCACAGGGGACGGAAGACTGCGAAAACGGCCAGCGCCGCGCTGCTGGCGGTCCTGCTGCCCGGCATGGCCCCGGGGCAGAGCCTGACGCCCGAGGGCCAGACCCTGCCGGTCTATAACCAGCCCGACGAGGTGCCGCAGGGCCCCGACGGCCCGGCGCTGGCCCCGACCGAAAGCCCCGACGGCACCGCCCGCTTCGCCGACGGCACCGAGGCGTCGCATACGCCCAGCCTCGCCGCACGGCCCGGCAGCCTGCGCATCGCCGGCGGCGATGGCGAGGGCGCGGGCAGCCCGGCCACGCTGCTGGCCGATCAGGTGACGCTGGGCGCGGACAACCGGCTGACCGCCTCGGGCGGGGTGGTGATCTGGTATCGCGGCGCGCGGCTAATCGCCTCGCGCGTGGTCTATGACAACGCAAGCGGGACGGCGGTGATCGAGGGGCCGATCCACCTGACCGAACCCGCCCGCGCCGGCACGCCCCAGGAAACCATCCTGATCGCCGACAGCGCCCAACTGGACCCGAACATGCAGGACGGCATCCTGCGCGGCGCCCGGCTGGTGCTGGCGCGCGAGATGCAGATGGCCGCGCGCGAGATGCGCCGCAGCGAGAACGGCGCCGTCACCCGGCTGGACAATGTCGTCGCCTCCAGCTGCCAGATCTGTGCCGAGAACCCGATCCCGCTGTGGGAAATCCGCGCCCGAGCCATCACCCATGACGCGCGCACGCAGAAGCTGCATTTCGACCGCCCGCAGTTTCGCGCGCTTGGCCTGCCCATCGCCAGCCTGCCCTGGCTGACGGCGCCCGATCCCAGCGTCGAGCGCATGACCGGATTCCTGCGGCCGCAGTTCCGCACCACCTCGGGGCTGGGTTTCGGCATCAAGCTGCCCTATTTCGTCACGCTGGGCGATCATGCCGACGTCACGCTGACGCCCTATGTCGCGCTGTCGCGCACCCGCACGCTGGAGCTGCGCTATCGCCAGGCCTTCAGCAACGGCGCGATGGAATGGAACGGCGCCATCTCGCGCGACGACATCGAGGAGGGCGAGACCCGCGGCTATCTGTTCGGCGGCGCACGGTTCGAGCTGCCGCGCGGCTACATGCTGGGCCTGCAGATCCAGATGGCCAGCAACCGCGCCTATCTGCTGGATTACGACATCTCCAACGCCGACCGGCTATGGAGCGGACTGACGCTGGACCGCGTGCGCCGTGACCGCATGATGATGGCCCGGATCGGCAATTACGAATCGCTGCGCGAGGACGAACCCGAGGAGGTCACACCCTCGGTGGTCGCCGATGCGCTGTGGAAGCGGCGCTGGACCCCCGACCGGATCGGCGGCATCGCCAGCCTGGAATGGTCGCTGCACGCCCATCGCCGTGCGTCCTCGACGGATCATGACGGCCGGGACATGGCCCGCGGCTCGGTCGCGCTGGACTGGTATCGCAGCGCGATCCTGCCCGGCGGGCTGGTCGGCGCGGTCGAGACCCGGCTTGATGCCGATTTCTATCGCATCAACCAGGACAGCGATTACGAGGATTGGGTGATGCGCACCGATCCGGTGCTGGCCGCCGAGCTGCGCTGGCCCCTGGCCCGCCATTCCGGCGGCGTCACGCATATCGTCGAGCCGGTGGCGCAGCTGGTCTGGTCGCCCGAACGCGATGCCGAGGACAAGGTGCCGAACGAGGACAGCCGCCTGATCGAGTTCGACGAGGGCAACCTGTTCGCGCTGAACCGCTTTCCGGGCTGGGACGCGCGCGAATCGGGCTGGCGCGCCAATCTGGGCATCGGCTGGACGCGGATCGACCCGGCCGGCTGGTCGATCGGCCTGACCGCCGGGCGGGTCTTTCGCAACAAGGCCGATCCGGCCTTCGAAAACGACCCGGCGGACCCGGCTTTCTGGGACGGCGGGCCGCTGGGCGGCAAGCGGTCGGACTGGCTGGTCTCGGCCACCTATCAGGGCATGAACGGGCTGGCACTGGTCAACCGGGCGCTGTTCGACGACGGCTTCTCGATCAGCCGCAACGAGCTGCGGCTGGGCTGGTTCCAGCCGGGCCTGCAGGTCTCGGCCGGCTATCTCTGGCTTGATTCGGACGAGGGCGAAAGCCGGCCCGAGGATGTGTCGGAACTGACCATGGCCGGGGGCTGGCAGGTCGCGCCCGGCTGGTGGGCCACGACCGAGACGCGCTATGACTTCACCGCCGATCGCGCGCAAAAGGCGCAGTTGGGCCTGGAATATCGCAATGAATGCATAACCGTCGAAATGTCGGTCGAGCGGCGCTTTACCTCTTCGGACGAGGTGCGGCCCGACACCCGTTTCGACCTGGGTATCCGGCTGGGCGGCTTCGGCCAGCAAAAGCCCGGTCCGGGAACGGTGGCGCGCCGCGCCTGCCTGCGCTAATGTCCGGCAAAACCATGCGGCGAGGGAGCTGATGCGGCGAATTCTTCTGGGGGCGGCCATGGCCGCGATGCTGGCAGCAGGCGGGGTGGCCCCGGCCTTTGCGCAGGGCAATCCGTTCCAGCCGCTGGTCTATGTCAACGATTCGGCCGTCACCCGCTATGAGCTGGAGCAGCGCATCCGCTTCCTGCAGATCCTGCGCGCGCCCGATGCCGACCGCGCCTCGGCCGAGCAGGCGCTGATCGACGACCGGCTGCGCCTGTTTGCCGCGGAGCAGATGGGCATTGCCGCCAGCGACGCCCAGATCGACGCCGGCCTGGCCGAGTTCGCCGGCCGCGCCAATCTTGGCGTCGAGGAATTCACCCGCGCCCTGGCCCAGGCCGGGGTCGAGCGGCAGACCTTCCGCGATTTCGTCGCCGCCGGCATTGTCTGGCGCGAGGTGGTGCGCCAGCGCCTGGTACCGCAGGTCCAGGTCAGCGATGCCGAACTGGACCAGGAAATGCAGCGCCTGCTGGAGACGCCGCGCATCACCCATGTCGCGCTGTCGGAACTGATCATCCCCGCCCCGCCCGGCCAGGAGGCGCAGGCCATGGGCCTGGCGGAATCGCTGGTCCAGAGCGTGCGCTCGGAGGCGGATTTCGCCGCGGCCGCGCGCCGGCATTCGGCCACGCCCTCGGCCGGGGAAGGCGGGCGGCTGCCCTGGATGCCGCTGGAGAACCTGCCGCCCTCGCTGCGGCCGATCATCCTGTCGATGAAGCCCGGCCAGATCAGCCAGCCCCTGACCGTCGAGGGCGCGGTGGTGCTGTTCTACCTGCGCGACAGCCGCGGCACGCTGCGCCCCGGCGCCAGGGAACAGGTGCTGGATTACGTGCGCTTCCGGCTGGCCAGCCTGGCCGAGGCGAACCGGATCGCGGCGCTTTCCGACACTTGCGCCGATCTTTTCGTGCATGCCCGCGGCCTGCCGCCCGAACAGATCCAGCGCCAGACCCTGTCCCAGGGCCAGATCCCGGCCACAGAGGCGCTGCGGCTGGCCGTGCTGGACGACAACGAAACCTCGGTGGTCAGCCAGGGCGGCGCGGCCGAGCTGCTGATGCTGTGCAAGCGCCAGTCCGCGCTGCTGGCCTCCGGCGCTGCGCCGGAGGCGCCGGTGGCGGTGACGGCGGAGGGCGAGACGGCCGCCGCGCCCGACCCCGACGCGCTGCCGGACCGCGAGGAGATGCGCAACCAGATCTTCAGCCGCAAGGTCGGCCAGGCCGCCGACAACTACCTGGCCGAATTGCGCGCCAATGCGATCATCCGGCGGCCGTGAGCCCCCGGCCCCGCCACCGGGGGCGCTTCGCCCCCCGGACCCCCAGAGGGTATTTGGGAAACGGAGAAGATGACTGAAGCCCGTCCCATCATCCTGACCTGCGGCGAGCCGGCGGGCGTCGGGCCGGAGCTGGCGCCCAAGGCGCTGGCCTCGGGCGTGCCCTTCGTGTTCCTGGGCGATCCGCGGCATCTCCCCGAAGGAACCCCCTGGGCCGAGGTCGCAGCTCCGGGCGAGTCGGTGCCCGAGGGCCTGCTGGCAGTGCTGCGGCATGATTTCCCGGCGCCGGCGGTGCCGGGCCGGCCCGATCCCGCCAATGCGCCCGCGGTGGTCGAGGTCATCGCCCGCGCCGTCGACCTGGCCCTGTCGGGCGCGGCGGGCGGCATCTGCACCCTGCCGATCAACAAGGAGGCGCTGAAGCGCGGGGCCGGCTTCGGCTTTCCCGGCCATACCGAATATCTGGCGCATCTGGCCGGCGACGTGCCGGTGGTGATGATGCTGGCCTCGACCACGGTCGAGCCGCCCTGCCGGGTGGTGCCGGTGACCATCCACATCCCGCTGTCCGAGGTGCCGCTGGCCCTGACGCCCCTGCGGCTGGAGCAGGCGATCCGCATCACCGATGCCGCGATGCGGCGCGATTTCGGCCTGGCCCGGCCGCGGTTGGCCATCGCCGGGCTTAACCCGCATGCCGGTGAGAACGGCGTCATGGGCGACGAGGAGGCGCGCTGGATGGCACCGCTGATCGAGCGGCTGCGCCGCGAAGGCTTCGACCTGCGCGGGCCGCTGCCGGCCGATACCATGTTCCATCCGGCGGCACGGGCGCGTTACGACGCGGCGCTGTGCGCCTATCACGACCAGGCGCTGATCCCGATCAAGACGCTGGATTTCGCCGGGGGCGTGAACGTGACGCTGGGCCTGCCCTTCGTGCGCACCTCGCCCGATCACGGCACCGCCTTCGACATCGCCGGCCAAGGGATCGCCGATGCGCAAAGCGTCATCGCGGCGCTGCGCATGGCGCATGAGATGGCGGGCCGGCGATGAGCGCCATCGACGGGCTGCCGCCGCTGCGCGAGGTGATCGCGCGCCACGATCTGCGGGCGAAGAAGCAGCTGGGGCAGAATTTCCTGCTGGATCTGAACCTGACCGCCAAGATCGCGCGGACGGCCGGCGACCTGACGGGCTGTGACGTGATCGAGGTGGGGCCCGGTCCGGGCGGCCTGACCCGCGGGCTGCTGGCGGAGGGTGCGCGGCATGTGCTGGCGATCGAGAAGGACGCCCGCGCCCTGCCCGCCCTGGCCGAGATCGCCGCCGCCTATCCCGGCCGGCTGGAGGTGATCCATGGCGATGCGCTGGAGGTCGATCCGCTGGCGCATCTGTCCCCGCCGATCCGCATCGTCGCGAACCTTCCCTATAATGTCGGCACCGAGTTGCTGATCCGCTGGCTGACGCCGGCCGCATGGCCGCCCTTCTGGCAGTCGCTGACGCTGATGTTCCAGAAAGAGGTGGCCGAGCGCATCGTGGCGCAGCCGGGCGGCAAGGCTTACGGCCGCCTGGCCGTGCTGGCGCAATGGCGGACCGAGGCGCGGATCGTGATGGCCCTGCCGCCCGAGGCATTTGTCCCGGCGCCCAAGGTGCATTCGGCGGTCGTCCACCTGACCGCCCTGCCCGAGCCGCGCTATCCGGCCGATCCGGCAGTGCTGAACCGGGTGGTGGCGGCCGGGTTCAACCAGCGCCGCAAGATGCTGCGCGCCTCGTTGAAGGGCCTGCACCCGGAGATCGAATCGCTGCTGGTCCAAGCCGGCATCGCCCCCACCGCCCGCGCGGAAGAGATCGGGCTGGAGCAGTTCTGCGCGCTGGCGCGGGGCCTGGCCGCCGCACCGCGCTGAGCCTCATTCGCCCGAGGCGCTTTCGGGCTGGGTCTTCGCCGCCTTGGTGCCGCGGCCCGAGGATTTCGCGGCGGGAGCCTTGCCGCCGTCTTCGGACGGTTTCTTGCGGCTGCGCGGCGCTGCGGTCGTGCTGCGGCTGCGGCGGCGCGGGGCCGATTCGGCAGCGGCGGGCTCGGCCGAGATCGCGGCAGAGGCTTCCGGGGCCACGGCGGGCTCGGCCGGCACATCGGCAGAGGTCGCGGCGCTTTCCGGGGTCTCGACCGGGCCGGCGGCATCCTCGTCCGCGGTGATCACCGGCGGCAGCCCGGAATCGATGGGCGCGGCAGCCGGCTGGGCGCGCTCTTCCGCGCGGGCTTCCATGCGGGGGGCGGGCTGCTGGCGTTCCTCGCGGCGGTCGTCGCGACGCTCGTCGCGGCGGTCCTCGCGCCGGTCGTGGCGATCCTGACGATCCTGGCGGTGGCCGTGATGACCGTTCTGGCCATTGCCGTTCTCGGACGCGGCCGAGGTGTTGCCATCCTGGGCATCGTCGTCGCGCCCCTGCTGCTGGTGGCCCTGGCGTTCGGCCTGCTCGCGCTGCGCCTCGCCCAGCATGCGGGTGTAATGTTCTGCGTGTTGAAGAAAGCTCTGCTCGGCCACCCGGTCGTTGGAAAGCTGGGCGTCGCGGGCGAGCGTGAGGTATTTCTCGATGATCTGCTGGGGCGTGCCGCGCACCTTGCCCTCGGGGCCCGAGGAATCGAAGACGCGGTTGACGATATTGCCCAGCGAACGCTGTCGGTTCGACTTGTTACGCGAACGGGATTTGGATGATCTCATCAGCTTGTTGTCAGTTTATGTCCGGCAAGGGCCGGCTGAGGTTGGGGTCATTCCTAAGGCGGGTGTCAGCGCAGGTGCGGCGTTTGCTCCGGCTCCCGCGTCACCAGTGAAAGGCTGGGTTATCTGAGTATGACTGACCCGTGCGTGGGCGGCGCGCCCCCGTCACAATTGCGAATAAACACGCCGCAGCGCCGCTTACAAGCGAAAATTTCGTCAAAACCCGCGAAAGGCGCGGAACCTTGCCGGATCAAAGCGGCTTTCGGGCGGCGACGACCCGGTCGCGCCCGTCCAGGTCGGGCAGGATGCGGGGCTCGGCCAGCCCGGCTGCACGCATCAGCGCCGCCACGGCCGCGCCCTGCGTGGGACCGATCTCGACCATCAGCCGGCCGCCGGGCGCCAGATGCGCGGGCGCCCCGGCGGCGATGGCGCGATAGGCGGAAAGCCCGTCCGCCCCGTCGGTCAGCGCCTGCTGCGGCTCCCATTCCCGCACCTCGGGCGTAAGCTGCGCCATTTCCGCAAGCGCGATATAGGGCGGGTTGGAGACGATCAGGTCGAATTGCCCCGTGACCGAGGCAAACCAGTCGGATTCGAGAAAATCCGCGCAAACCCCCATGACCTTGGCATTTTCCCGCGCCACGGCAAGAGCGGCCGGCGAAATGTCGGTGCCAAGCCCGCGCGTGCCCGGCCGTTCGGCCAGAAGCGAGATCAGGATCGCCCCGGTCCCGGTGCCCAGGTCCAGCACCGAGGCGAAGGGCGCGGCCAGCGCCGCCTCGACCAGGGTTTCGGTTTCAGGGCGGGGGTCGAGCGTATCGCGGGTGACACGGAACTCGTGCTTCCAGAAGGCGCGGCGGCCAAGGATCTGGCTGACCGGCTGGCGCGCGGCGCGGGCGGCCAGGGATGCGTCGAAACGTCGCAGCGCCTCGGGCGGCAGCGGCGCGGCCAGCACGCCGGTCAACTGGTGGCGCGGCAGGTCCAGGGCATGGGCCAGAAGCAGCCGGGCATCCTCGGCCGCACCGGGCACCCCGGCCTGGGCGAGTCGAGCGGCGCCTTGCCGCAGGGCCTCGGCCCCGGTCACGGAATCACTCGCCCTGCGCGGCCAGGCGCGCGGCCTGGTCATGCGCGGTCAGCGCCGCCACGATCTCGCCGATCTCGCCTTGCATGATGCGGTCGAGCGCATAGAGCGTCAGGCCGATGCGATGGTCGGTCATCCGGCCCTGCGGGAAGTTGTAGGTGCGGATGCGTTCCGAGCGGTCGCCCGAGCCGACCTGGCTCTTGCGGTCCGCGGCGCGCTCGGCATCGGCGCGCGACCGCTCCATGTCGTAAAGCCGCGCCCGCAGCACGGCCATGGCATTGGCGCGGTTCTGGTGCTGGGACTTTTCCGAACTGGTCACCACGATGCCGGTCGGCAGATGGGTGATGCGCACTGCCGAATCGGTGGTGTTGACATGCTGGCCACCAGCGCCGCTGGCGCGCATGGTGTCGATGCGGATATCGCTGGCGGGAATGTCGATATCCACCGCCTCGGCCTCGGGCAGCACGGCCACGGTGGCGGCGCTGGTATGGATGCGCCCGCCCGATTCCGTCTCGGGGACGCGCTGGACGCGGTGGACGCCCGATTCGTATTTCAGCTTGGCGAAGACGCCCTCGCCCTCGATCCGCGCCACCGCCTCGCGCACGCCGCCCAGGTCGGATTCGGCCAGTTCGAGCATCTGGAACTGCCAGCCCTGCGATTCGGCAAAGCGGCGATACATGGCCAGCAGGTCGCCGGCGAACAGCGCCGCCTCCTCGCCGCCGGTGCCGGGGCGGATCTCCAGGATGGCCGGGCGGGCATCGGCGGCGTCGCGCGGCAACAGCGCGATGCGCAGCGCATGTTCCAGCTCGGGCAGCGCGGCGCGCAGGCGCGACAGTTCGTCCTGCGCCAGTTCGCGCATCTCGGGATCGACCAGCAGGGCCTCGGCCTCGCGCAGGCCGGCCTGCGCGGCGCGCCATTCGGCGATCTGCGCCACCACCGGCTTCAGCTCGGCATATTCGCGGCTGATCGCGGCGATTTCCTCGGCCGCGGGCCCGGCATGCAGCCGCGCCTCGAGATATTCGAAACGCGCGACGATCTGGGCAAGGCGGTCTTCCGGCAGCATTTGATGCAATTAGCCGTTGAACCGCGGGCCGACAAGGCGGAACCTTGCGGGCATCTGACCCAGATCAAAGCAAGGCCGGCCGCCGTGGTGCAGGGTATCGCCAAACGCGCCCACCAAGCCAAAGGAGGCCCAACGTGAAACTCGTCCCCTTTCTGACAGCGACGAGTCTTGCCCTGTCCGCTCTGCCGGTCATGGCGCAGACTGAAGCCATCGACAACGGCGCCCTGCGCGAGGAAGCCAAGGGGGTGTTCGAGGCGATTCCCGGAAAGATGACCGCCATCAAGCAGACCGAGGACAATCCCGAGGGCGTTCCGCTGACCGCCGAGAAGATCGAACTGGGCAAGGTGCTGTTCTTCGACCCGCGCATGTCCAGTTCGGGGCTGATCTCGTGCCAGACCTGCCACAACGTCGGCTTGGGCGGGGTGGACGGCCTTCCGACCTCGATCGGGCACGGCTGGCAGAAGGGGCCGCGCAACGCCCCCACCATGCTGAACGCGATCTTCAACGCCGCGCAATTCTGGGACGGCCGCGCCGCCGACCTGGCCGAACAGGCCAAGGGCCCGGTCCAGGCCGGGGTCGAGATGAGCAACACCCCCGACCAGGTGGTCAAGACCATCAACTCGATGCCGGAATATGTCGAAGCCTTCAAGGCCGCCTTCCCCGAAGAAGCGGACCCGGTGACCTTCGACAATTTCGCCGCCGCGATCGAGCAGTTCGAGGCCACGCTGATCACGCCGAACAGCGCCTTTGACCGCTTCCTTGCCGGCGACGATGCGGCGATGACCGACCAGGAAAAGCGCGGGCTGCAGGCCTTCATGGAAACCGGCTGCACCGCCTGCCACTATGGCGTGAACTTCGGCGGGCAGGATTATCACCCCTTCGGCCTGATCGCCAAGCCCGGCGCCGAGGTGCTGCCGGCGGGCGACACCGGCCGCTTCGAGGTGACGCGGACCACCGACGACGAGTATGTCTTCCGCGCCGCGCCGCTGCGCAACGTCGCGCTGACCGCTCCCTATTTCCACTCGGGCGTGGTCTGGGAACTGGCGGAAGCGGTCAAGATCATGTCCTCGGCCCAGATCGGCACCGAGCTGACCGACCAGCAGGCCGAAGACATCACCGCCTTCCTGGGCACGCTGACCGGCGAGCAGCCGGTGATCGACCATCCGATCCTGCCGGTGCGCACCGAGACGACGCCGCTGCCCACGCCGATGTAAGCCGGGCAAGGCGAGAAACGAAAAGGGGCCCTTCGCGGGGCCCCTTCTGCTTGCGGTCCGGCCGGTGGATCACTCGGCCTTGACAGCCTCGACGGTGATCTTGATCTCGACCTCGTCCTCGACCGCCGGGGCGAACTTGCCCAGGTTGAACTCGGAACGCCTGATCTCGGTCTCGGCATCGAAGCCGACGGCCTGCTTGCCGGTCATCGGATGGGCGGCAAGCAGGTTCAGGTCGACATCCAGGACCACCTGCTTGGTCACGCCGTTCAGCGTCAGATCGCCCGTGACCTTGGCCTCGTCGTCATCGTCCGGCGCCACATTGGTCGACTTGAAGGTCGCGACCGCGCCGCTGGCATCGGTGTTGAAGAAATCCGGCCCGAACAGGTGCTTGTCCAGCTCCTCGGACACGGTGCGCAGCCCCGACAGCGGGATGGTCGCCTCGACGCTGGAATTGGCCGGGTTCTCGGCATCCAGCGTCAGCTTGCCGGTGATGCCGTTGATGATGCCGGTGCTGGTCGAAAAGCCCATGTGATTGTATTCAAAGACGACCTGGCTGTGCGAGGGGTCGAAATCATAGACCACGGGCTCGGCCATGGCGGCGGTGGCGCCAAGCAGGGTGATCGCGGCGACGGGGGCAAGGATGGGTTTCATTCTGGTCTCCGGATTGAAAATGTCATGCACGGTTCTGCCAGAAAATGCCCCAGCATCAACAAGGGTTTCCGACAAAACCCCTGACAATTTCGTGTTTCGCCGCAGCGCGGAAACAGTATCGCCGCAGGGGCGACTTTCCGGGATTTCCCGGCCTTTTTCCTTGCATTCCCCGGCATGATCGCTATAAGGCCGCATCCTTCCGCAAATGCGAAACCGGCGCAGCCTCTCGTGGCGGGGCGCGGAAGGGCTGTCCCGCCGTTGAAGCGCGCCCCCAAGAAAGGTGCAGACATGCCGCTTTACGAGCATGTGCTGATCGCCCGCCAGGACCTGTCGAACGCGCAGGCCGAGGGGCTGATCGAACATTTCTCGACCGTGATCGCCGACAATGGCGGCAAGGTCGTGGACAACGAATACTGGGGTGTGCGCACCCTCGCCTACAAGATCAACAAGAACCGCAAGGGCCATTACGCCTTCCTGCGTTCGGACGCGCCCTCGGCCGCCGTGCAGGAGATGGAGCGCCTGGCCCGCCTGCATGACGACGTCATGCGTGTGCTGACCGTCCGCGTGGACGCGCACAAGGAAGGCCCCTCGGTCCAGATGCAGAAGCGCGACGAGCGCGAGCGCGGTGATCGCAGCGACCGCGGCGAACGCCGCGAGCGGCGCGACCGCGACGACCGGAACTAAGGGAAAGGAACCAGGATCATGGCCAACAAGCCCTTCTTCCGCCGCCGGAAAGTCTGCCCCTTCTCGGGCGACAACGCCCCCGCCATCGACTACAAGGACACGCGCCTGCTCCAGCGTTACATCTCGGAACGCGGCAAGATCGTGCCCTCGCGCATCACCGCCGTCTCGGCCAAGAAGCAGCGCGAACTGGCGCGCGCTATCAAGCGCGCCCGCTTCCTCGCCCTGCTGCCCTATGCCGTGAAGTAAGGAGAGACGATCATGCAAGTCATCCTGCTGGAACGCGTGGCCAAGCTGGGCCAGATGGGCGAAGTCGTGAAGGTCAAGGACGGTTTCGCGCGCAACTACCTTCTGCCGCAGGGCAAGGCGCTGCGCGCCTCGGACGCCAATATCCAGGCCTTCGAAGCCCGCAAGGCCGAACTCGCCGCCCGCAACGACGAGAGCCGCGCCGAAGCCGAAAAGATCGCCGCGAAGCTCGACGGCCAGACCTTCGTCATCATCCGCTCCGCCTCGGATGCCGGCGCGCTCTACGGCTCGGTCACCCCGCGTGACGCCGCCGATGTCGCCAATGCCGAAGGTTTCGCGATCGAGCGCCGCCAGGTCGTGCTGACCGCCCCGATCAAGGATCTGGGCCTGCACGAGGTCCGCGTGCACCTGCACCCGGAAGTCGATGTGACGATCAAGCTGAACGTCGCCCGCTCGGCCGAAGAAGCCGAACTGCAGGCCTCGGGCAAGTCGATCCAGGAACTGGCCGCCGAAGAGGAAGCCGCCGCCGAATTCGAGATCGCCGAGCTGTTCGACGACATCGGCTCGGCCGGCCGCGACGAGGACGAAGCCGCGAACTGATCGCGCCTTTGTCGGAACAGGGAAAACGCGCCGCAACCGGCGCGTTTTTTCATGCCCGCATGGCAGCACCCCTTGCCCGCGTCTCGGGTTCGGCGGAACATTCGCCGGGCTGCGGGGTTGAGCCGCAAAGCGCCCTTCGCCAGAGGATTTGCCGGCATGCACCACCAGGACGACCAGCCGCCCATCACCCGTACCCCGGCCGACGAGACCAGCCAGACCCGCTTCGGCCCCCGCCCGGTCCCCGAGGGCCATCGCCGCCCGCCGGGCCCGGCGGAATCGCGCCGCATCCCGCCGCATGGCGATGTCTCTCCCGATGGCAGCCATCCATGGCCGCGCCCCTCGCGCGGGGCGAAATGGCTGGTCTGGGGCGGCACCGGCCTGGCGGCGGCCGCCCTGACCGCCGGCACGGTGATCGCGGCGCGGCATATGATCGACCTCATTGCGGGAGATGACCCCGGCCGGCCGCGCAGGCCCGACGCCGACCGGCGGCCCGGATCCGGCCCGATGGAACGCCAGGCACGCCCCGAGCCAGACCGTCGGCCCAAGGCAAAGGCCGCCGCCCGGCATGTCCCGCAGGGCCAGCGCCGCCCGCCGCGGCAAAGCCTGCTGCAAGAGGTCGAGGCCAATACCGCCAGCCTGACCAGCGGCGTCGAGAACGTGATGCAGGCACTGACCGCCGCCGTGACCGGCTTCCGCTCGGTCGCGGGCCAGGCCAGCACCATCATGCAGGAATTCGGCGATGCCGCGACGATCATGCGCAGCATCATCGACCGCAAGCCGGCGCCGCAGCGGCGCGGCCCGTCGCAGCGCCGACAAGGCGCACAGGCCGACCGCGCCGATGACATCACCGCCAATGTCCACCACGACGCACGAATGCCGGATCTGCGCGACGACCCGCTGCTGCACGACCCGATGGAGGGCCCCGATCCGGGCGGGCCTGCCGATCACGACCCGCGCGTGCATCGGCTCTGACGCCGAAGGGCCCCAGGATGGGCCGCCGCCCGCCGGTGCCGCCAGCAAGGCGCGACCCGTTGAGCCGGCTTCTTCGTTCCACAAATACCCATCTGCACCACCGCATTCCGACCCCGCCCTGGCCAGCCGGGTGCGGCAATGAAAAAGGCCGCCCCAGCGGGACGGCCCTTCTCGTCGCGGCAAGGCAGCGGATCAGAGCTGATCCAGCGCCTCGATGGCCTTTTCCAGCTCTTCCTTGGTCACGGATTTCTCCGAAACCTTGGCACCCTCGACGATATGGTCCACGACCTTGTCCTCGAAGATCGGCGCACGCAGCTGCTGCTGCGCCTGCGGGTTCTGCTGGATGAACTCGAAGAAGGCGCGCTCCTGGCCGGGATATTGGCGCGCCTGGCGCAGCACGGCCTGGGTCATCTCCTGGTCCGAGACGGTGATCTCGGCCTTCTGGCCGATTTCGGCCAAGAGCAGACCCAGCCGGACACGGCGCTCGGCCAGTTTCTTGTGCTCCTCCGTCGGCTCGATCTCGCCATGGTTATGGCCGTGTTCCTCGGGGTGCTCCTCGTGCCAGAGCTGGTGCGCGATCTGATGCGCCTCGGCCTCGACCAGCGAATCGGGCAGGTCGAACTTGACCAGCGCGTCCAACTTGTCCAGCAGCGCGCGCTTGAGAACCTGGCGCGAGGCCCCCTTGTATTCCGCCTCCAGCCGCTCGCGGATCTGCCCCTTCAGCGCGTCCAGGCTTTCGGCACCGAATTTCTTGGCCAGTTCGTCGTCGATCTCGGCCGGTTTCGGCGCCTTCACCGCCTTGACGGCGGTCTCGAAAATCGCGTCCTTGCCGGCCAGGCCGGGATGGCCGTAATCCTCGGGGAATTTCACTTCGACCTTGATCTCGTCGCCAGCCTTGGCGCCGACCAGCTGCTCCTCGAAGCCGGGGATGAAGCTGCCCGAGCCCAGCACCAGCGGGTAATCCTCGGCCGAGCCGCCCTCGAAGGCCTCGCCATCGACCATGCCCTTGAAGTCGATCACGACCTGATCGCCGTCCTTGGCCTTGCTGCCCTTCTTGCGATCCTCGAAGCTCTGGGCGTTCTTGGCCAGATTCTCCAGCGCCTCGGTCACCTGCTCCTCGCTGGCCTCGACCACCAGCCGCTCCAGCTCGACGCCGGACAGGTCGGTTTCCGGGATGGCGGGCAGCGCCTCGTAGGCGACGGTGACGACGACGTCGTCGCCCTCTTTCCAGGTCTCGCCGTTGACCATCTCGATCTTGGGCTGCAGGGCGGGGCGGTCGCCGGATTTCTCCAGGTGGTCGCGCAGCGCCTTGTCGATGGCCTCCTGCATGGCATCGCCCATGATGCGCTGGCCGAACTGCTTCTTCAGCAGCGCCATCGGCACCTTGCCTTTGCGGAAGCCCTTCATCTCGACCTCGGGCTGGGCCTCTTTCAGCTTCGCATCCACCTGCGCCGCCAGATCGGCCGCAGGCAGGGTGAATTCATAGCCCCGCTTCAGCCCTTCGTTCTGGGTTTCCTTGACCTGCATTTGTCTTCCTTCATCCACGAACCGTCTTGCGGGTCCGAGGCATTACAGCCTCGCCGACGCCGGAACCTAACGTTCCGCGCCTCCGCCTGTTTCAGCGCGCTAGCTATGGGATTTCGGCCGGCATAGCAAGGAGGAAGGCAGGAATCGCCGCGTCCCGGCCGGGTTTCGCACGGTGTTTCCGGCTGGGCCGCGCCAGGGGTGGTGCCGGAAAACGCCCGCCCCCCGCCCACCCTCGCCGCGAGAACTGAGGCCAGAGGACATCCTTTGGTTGAAATGGGCATTATCGTCCCATCGGCCGCCGAACCGGTTGACCCCAGGGAAGCGGCGATAAGCGATCTTCCGCCGGCCTGGGTGCCTTGCAGCCGCAAGTTGCAGCCGCCGCAAAATCAACGGGCTGCCGTTATTAGGTCAGCAAACGGCACCTAACTTATGGATATATTCCCTTCCGCGGCGTGACGGTGCATACAGGCATCGTTGCGTAAGCGGTTGTTTGTTAACCTTGGTAAATGGTCTTTGGTCATGTGTTCAAAACTGACCGGGCGGGTGCGCATCCTTGTTCCCGCCCGGTCGTGAACCGGCAAGAGGTCGCGGGATCCGTTCCTGACATGGTTGCGTCTTTATTGGGCACGGCCGGATCCCTACTCGCGTCTGGCGATTCCTCTTGCCCATACATATCGAACAATAAACAGCGGACCGGTCCTTGCAGCGGCAGGGTCCGGCCGGCCTGAAACGACAAAGGCCGCCCCTAAAGGCGGCCTTTGCGCGTGATTGACGCCGCAGGCTCAGCCGCGCGCGCGCACAACCTGCAACAGCGGCATGACCTCGGACATGTCCGGCCCATGCGCCTGGCCGGTCAGGGCCTTGCGCAACGGCATGAACAGGCCCTTGCCCTTGCGGCCGGTCGCCTGCTTGACCGCATTGGTGAACTCGCCCCAGCTCGCATCGGTATAGGGCGGCGGCGGCAAGAGCTTCATCGCCTCGGCGATGAAATCGGCATCCTCGGCGTCGATCTGCGGCTCGGCCCCCGTCGAGAAGATCTGCCACCAGCCCGCCAGGTCGTCCAGCCGGGTGATGTTCTGCGAGGCGACGCGCCAGAACCGCTCGGCCAGCTCGTCCGGCACGCCCAGCGCGGCGATCCGGTCCCTGACCTCGGCGAAGGGGCGCGACTGGTTGGCCTCGCGCGTCAGCGGCCACAGGTCTTCGGCATCGAACTTGGTGGGCGAGGCGCCGAATTGCGACAGGTCGAACCCCTCGGCCAGTTCGTCCAGCGACATCCGCAACTCGACCGGCTGCGACGAGCCCAGCCGCGCCATCAGCGACAAGAGCGCCTCCGGCGCCACGCCGTTTTCGCGCAGGTCGCGGATCGACAGCGTGCCCAGGCGCTTGGACAGTTCCTCGCCCTGCGCGCCGGTCAGCAGGCTGTGATGGGCAAAGGTCGGCGGTTCGGCTCCCAGCGCGCGGATGATCTGGATCTGCGTCGCGGTATTGGTCACATGGTCGGCGCCGCGCACGATATGGGTCACGCCCATCTCGGCGTCGTCGACCGAACTCGCGAAGGTGTAAAGCACCTGCCCGTCGGCGCGGATCAGCACCGGGTCCGAGACCGAGGCCGCGTCGATGGAAATCTCGCCCAGGATGCCGTCCCGCCACTCGATCCGCTCCCGGTCCAGCAGGAAGCGCCAATAGCCGGCGCGGCCCTCGGCGCGCAGCCGGTCCTTGTCCTCGGCCGAAAGCCTCAGCCCGGCGCGGTCATAGACCGGCGGCTTGCCCATGTTGAGCTGCTTCTTGCGCTTCAGGTCCAGCTCGGTCGGGGTCTCGAACACCTCGTAGAGCCGCCCGGCTGCGCGCAGTCCCTGCGCCGCCTCGGCATAGCGGTCGAGGCGATCCGACTGCCGCTCGATCCGGTCCCATTGCAGGCCCAGCCATTCCAGGTCGCGCTGGATGCCGTCGGCATATTCCTGCTTCGACCGTTCGCGGTCGGTATCGTCCAGGCGCAGGATGAAGGTGCCGCCCGCCTTGCGCGCGATCAGATAGTTCATCAGCGCCGTGCGCAGGTTGCCGACATGGATGTGGCCGGTGGGCGAAGGGGCGAAACGGGTGGTGGTCATGGGGATCTCCTGTCGGCTTCGCTCTTTCACAAACGGCGGTTTTTGTCCATATCGGGGACCAAAGACGAGGTGAGCCGATGCTTGACTGGAAGAATGCCGAGGCCCCCGACGCGGCCATGATCGAGGAATTGGCGCGCGAGGCCATCGCCGGCCTGCCGCCGGAATTCGCCGGTCCGGCCGCCCAGGTGGTGCTGCGCGTCGAGGATTTCGCCAGCGAGGAATTCCTGGACGAGTTGGAGATCGACGACCCGCTGGAGCTGACCGGGCTCTATGACGGCGTGCCGATGACCGAGAAATCCGCCAGCGCGCCGCAGCATTTTCCCGACACGGTCTGGCTGTTTCGCCGCGCCATCCTGGACGAATGGGCCTCGCGCGGGGACGTAACGCTGGGCCAGCTGGTCGCGCATGTCGTGGTGCATGAATTCGCCCATCATTTCGGCTGGTCGGACGACGACATCGCCGCCATCGACCGCTGGTGGGAATGATGGAGCAGGCGCCGATCCTGACCATCACCCTGAACCCGGCGCTGGACGTGACCACCGGCACGCGCCAGGTGGTGCCCGACATCAAGCTGCGCTGCGAGGCGCCGCGCTTCGATCCGGGCGGCGGCGGCATCAATGTCAGCCGCGCGATCCGCGCCATGGGCGGCGACAGTACGGCGCTGGTCGCGCTTGGCGGCGCCACCGGGCAGCGCATCGCCGAGCTGCTGGCGGAAACCGGCGTCCCGCTGATGACCCTGCCCGCGCCGGGCGAGACGCGTCAGTCCCTGACCGTGGACGACCGCACCATCCGCCAGCAATACCGTTTCGTCATGCCCGGCCCGGAATGGTCCGCCGACGATGTCGAGACCGCGCTGCAAGCCGCCACCGGCGCCGCCGAGCCCGGTGCGCTGGTTGTGCTGTCCGGCTCGAACCCGCCGGGCGTGCCGGCGCGCTTCGCGGCCATGCTGGCCGAGCGGCTGCGCGGCACCGGCGCACGGCTGGTCGTGGACACGTCGGGCGAGGCGCTGGCCGAGGTGGCCGCCGCCACCGACCGCCGGGTCGAGATCCTGCGCATGGACGACGAGGAAGCCGCGGGACTGGCCGGCCATCCCCTGCCCTTCCGCGCCGACACCGCCGGTTTCGCGGCCAGTCTCGTGGCCTCGGGGGCCGCGCATGGGGTGATCGTGGCGCGGGGTCGCGATGGCAATATCATCGCCACCGACCAGGGCATCTGGCATGCCGAGGCCGCGCGGGTGCAGGTGGTCAGCAAGGTCGGCGCCGGCGACAGCTTCCTGGCCGGCTTCACGCTGGGCCATGCCCGCGGCTGGCCGGTCCGCGATGCGCTGGGGCTGGCGGCCGCCGCCGCCTCGGCCGCGGTGCAGACGCCGGCGACCGAGCTCTGCCGGGGCGAGGATGTCGAACGGCTGTTCGCCGCCCGCGTGGTGACGCAGATGCGAGGCCCGAGCTAGTCGCGCCCGTCCATGCGGACGAAATCCAGCACGCTGCCCTGCGCGGGGGCCAGTTCCGACCAGTCGTCGATCTGGAAATCGACGACCAGCGTCGCCGCCGTCGGATAGCGGCGGAAATCCGGGTCCAGCGGTGCCCGCGCCGGCAGCATGGCGGCGAATTCGGCAATGCCGGGATTGTGGCCGATCATCATCACCGTCGGCGCCGAGGCGCTGCGCAGGATCTCCAGCATCTTCTGGGGCGCGGCGTGGTAAAGGCCCGGCTCGTAACGGATATGCGGCCGCACCTCCAGGGGCGCCATGGCGATGCCGGCCCAGGTCTCGCGCGTGCGCTCGGCGGTCGAGCACAGCACTTCCTCGGGCTCGTAGCCGCGACTGGCCAGCCAGTCGCCCAGCTCGCGCGCCGAGCGGCGGCCGCGCGCATTCAGCGGCCGGTCGTGGTCGGGCTGCGCCGGATCGTCCCAGGACGATTTCGCATGGCGGGTCAGGATCAGACGGCAGTGCCCGAGTGGAGTCATCGAATTGCCTTTTCGGCCAGACGGTTAAAATTACGCGACGTCGCCGAGCCTGCCATAGCTTCCGCCGGGCGGGCAAGCCCTCTCTTTCGGGCGCGATGCCGCGCCGGTCACAGGCCGCTGTCCCCCTGGCGCAAGCCGCGCGGCTTGACCCGCGGCTCGGTCGAGCGGATCAGCGAGCCGGCGCCATGTTCGGTGAACAGTTCCAGCAGGCAGGCATTGGGCACCCGCCCGTCCAGGATCACCACGGCGCGCACGCCTTCCTCCAGCGCCTTCAGCGCCGTCTCGGTCTTGGGGATCATGCCGCCGGCGATGGTGCCGTCGGCGATCATCGCCCGCACCTGGTCGGGATGCATCGCCGTCACCACCTCGCCCGAAGCGTCCTTGACCCCCGAGACATCGGTCAGAAGCAGCAGCCGGTCAGCCTTGAGCGCACCGGCGATCGCCCCCGCGGCGGTGTCGCCGTTGACGTTGAAGGTCTCGTTATCCTCCATCCCCGTGGCCACCGGGGCGATGACCGGGATCAGCCCGGCATTGTAGAGGTCGCGGATGATCTGCACGTTCATTTCGACCGGGCGGCCGACGAAGCCCAGTTCCGGGTCGTCCGGCGCGCAGACCATCAGGTCGTCGTCCTTGCCGGAAATGCCGACAGCGCGGCCGCCGGCATCGTTGATCGCCTGCACGATCCGCTTGTTGACCAGCCCGGACAGCACCATCTCGACCACCTCGACGGTCTCGCGGGTGGTGACGCGCTTGCCGCGCACGAAGCGGCTTTCAATGCCCAGCTTGCCCAGCAGGTCGTTGATCATCGGCCCGCCGCCATGGCAGACGACCGGATGGATGCCCACCTGCCGCATCAGCACGATGTCGCGGGCGAATTCGGCCATCGCCTCGTCGTCGCCCATGGCATTGCCGCCGAACTTCACCACCACCACCGCGCCCGAATATCGCTGCATATAGGGCAGCGCTTCGGACAAAGTGCGGGCGGTGGCGATCCAGTCACGGTTCATGTTCTGCTTTCTCATCAGGGGCCCCTGTTCGTCGCACCCGACCCTAGGACGCGGGCGCCGATCAGTCCAGAGCGGCTATGATGGCGCGCAGCGTGGCAATGCCCTGCCCCTTGTCCGAGCTTGTGATCACAAGCTCGGGATAGGCGGCAGGATGCTTTTGCAGCGCCTCCTGCACCTGCGCGACGGTGGCCTCCATCGCCTCTCTGCCGATCTTGTCGGCCTTGGTCAGCACCACCTGGAAGGGCACGGCGGAGCGGTCGAGCAGCTTCATGATCTCGTGATCGACATCCTTCACGCCATGGCGCGAATCGATTAGCGTGAAGGCGCGGCGCAAGGTCGCCCGGCCAGCCAGGTAGTTCTTCAGCAGCGCCTGCCATTTCGCCACCACCGCCACCGGCGCCTTGGCAAAGCCATAGCCCGGCAGGTCGACCAGATAGGCCTGCTCGCCCAGGGTGAAATAGTTGATCTCCTGCGTGCGGCCGGGCGTGTTCGACGCCCGCGCCAGCCCGTTCCGGCCGGTCAGCGCGTTGATCAGGCTGGACTTGCCGACATTCGAGCGGCCGGCAAAACAGACCTCGGGCCGGTCGGCGGGCGGCAGCCCATCCATGGCGACCACGCCCTTGAGGAAATCGACCGGGCCGGCGAACAGCTTGCGCGCCGCCTCGGCGGTCTCGGCATCCGGCTCGGGGGCGACGGGAAAGGCGACCTTCATGCCCGCACCTCGTCACCCAGCGCGATCTCGCCGCCACTCACCACTTCGGCATAGATGCCGAAATCGCGATGGCCGAACTGCGCCTCCAGCGTCTCGGGCATGTCGATGTCGATGCGGCCGGTGGCCGGATCGGCGCTGGTCGCGGGGCAGCGGCCGATGGTCTCGGTCACGCGCAACTCGACCTCGCCCAGGGTCAGGACATGGCCGATCAGTTCGCGCTCGGCATAGGGCTGCCAGCCCTCAAGCCACAGGTTTCCGCGCCAGCGTTCGATACCGAGCGGCTGGCCCAGCCGCCCTTCCAGATCGGCCAGGCTGGACAGCGACAGGATCGAGATCCAGGGCTGGTTCGCATCGGTCCAGCCTGTCGGGCCGCGCACCAGCCGCGTCGGCGCCGGCTTGTCCGCAGGCCAGAGCGGGCGCACCCATTCGACGAGGCGCGACCCCTCGGTCTCGGGGTCGAACTCCAGCTCGGGCAGGTCGGGATGGGTCAGGCGGATGCGGCCCCCTTCCGCGCCCTCGCCCCAGCCGCCGCGCACCGCCTGCAGCCCGGCCGAGGCCGCGCCGCGCAGAAAGCAGGATTTCGGCAGCCAGCGCCCCGGCACCTCGCCGGCGTGGCGCTCGCCCGCTGCGGTGAGCAGCGCCCAGAGCCGGTCGCCCGGCAGGCGCCGCGCCGCATCCAGCCGGGTGCGGCGCAGATCCTCGCCGCCGATCGCCTTGATCGGGTGCCGGCGGATCCGGGCAATGCGGGCGGTCATTTGCCGCCCTTGTCCCCGCCCTTTTCGCCCGCCTTGGCCTCGGTCTTGGCGCGTGACGGCAGGCTGGAGCGGATATTGCCGAAGAAGTCGGGCCGGTGGCCGTGCATCGACATGATCGTGTATTGCTGGATGATGGTGATGGTGTTGTTGGTGATCCAGTACAGCACCAGACCCGAGGCGAAGCCGCCCAGCATCAGCATGAACACCCAAGGCATCCAGGCGAAGATCATCTTCTGCGCCGGATCGGTCGGGGCCGGGTTCAGTTTCTGCTGCATCCACATCGAGATGCCCAGCAGGATCGCCAGCACCGGCAGGGTGAAGCTGTGCAGGAAGCTGCCCTGGCCCGGCGCCGCCCAGGGCAAGAGGCCGAACAGGTTCCACAGGCTGGACGGGTCGGGCGCGGCAAGGTCGCGGATCCAGCCGATCCAGGGCGCATGGCGCAGCTCGATGGTGACGAAGATCACCTTGTAGAGCGCGAAGAAGATCGGGATCTGCAGCAGCACCGGCAGGCAGCCCGCGGCGGGGTTCACCTTCTCGCGCTTGTAAAGCTCCATCACCTCTTTCTGGAACTTCATCCGGTCGTCGCCGGTGCGCTGCTTGATCGCCTCCATCTCGGGCTGCAGCTCCTTCATCTTGGCCATCGAGATGTAGGATTTGCGCGCCAGCGGGAAGACCAGCAGCTTCAGCACGAAGGTCAGCGCGATGATCGCCCAGCCCATGTTGCCGATCATACCGTGCAGCCAGTGCAGCAGGCGGAAGATCGGCTTGGTCAGGAAATAGAACCAGCCCCAGTCGATGGAATCGACGAAACGGTCGATGCCGGGGGCTTCCTGGTAGCCGTTGATGACCTCCCAGACCTTGGCGCCGGCGAAGAGATAGCTCGAGCTGGTGCCGGTCGCGCCGGGGGCGACGGTCTGCACCGGCATCCGCGCCTCGGTCTGGTAGATGTCGGCGCCGGGGGCGTATTTCACCACCGCGGTAAAGGACTGGCCGGGCGCGGGCGCCAGCGTGGTCATCCAGTACTTGTCGGTAAAGCCGATCCAGCCGTTTTCCTGCACCTCGATCAGCTGGGCCGGCCCCTCGCCCGGCAGCGGGTCGAGCTTGGCCATGTCCTTGTATTTTTCTTCCAGCAGCTTGCCATCGGTCATGCCGACCGCGCCCTCGTGCAGGACGAAGAAATTCTGGGTATCGGGCTTGCCGTGCCGCGCCAGGATGCCATAGGGCGCCGCCGCGAAGGGCGCGGCCCCGGTGTTTTCAAGCGACTGGGTCACGGTGAACAGGAACTTGTCGTCCAGCTCATAGGTGCGGCGGAAGATCTGGCCGGCGCCGTTGTCCCAGCGCAGCGTGACCGGCTGGCCGGGCGCGAGGGTCGAGCCGGATTCGACCTCCCACATGGTGGCCGGGCCGGGAACCAGGGCCGGATCGGTGCCGGCGGCCGGCATCCAGCCATAGACCGCGTAATAGGGTTTCTGCACCGCGACCTCGGCATTGCCGCCCGGCGCGACCGGGCTGCCTTCGGCCTGCACGGTGGTCTGGGCGGTCGGCGACAGCAGGCGGACATAGGGCGAGCGGGAATCCAGCGTCTCGTGATAGCCGGTCAGCTCCAGGTCGTCGATGCGGCCGCCGGCCAGCGAGATCGTGCCGGCGAGCGAGGGAGATTCGATCCTGACCCGCCCGGCATTGGCGGAAGGATCGTTGCTTGCCGCCGCGGGCTCCAGCTCCGGCGCCGCGCCCTGCGGCACCGCGCCGGGCGTCGCCGGGGCGCCGGTTTCGGGCTGGGGGACGCCCTGGCTGCTGGCCGGCACCGTATCCTGCGCGGGCGGCACCGGCTCGGGGGCGAAGAAAATCGACCAGACGAGCATGACGAGGGCGGAAAGCACCATCGCCAGGATGAGGTTGCGGTTGTTGTCTTGCATGCCGGACCAGCCCTTCGTCGTCACCCAGTCTGAGGGTTCGGGCCGCTTCAACAGAAGCGACCGGCAAAGGTCAAGGGAATTTGCCGGAAAACCGGCTCAGTTTCCGCGCCGATCGGATGTCCCGCCCTCCGACCCGGTGCGTCCGACGCGGTTCCTCGGCTCATCCTGGCCCCACCCGTCCGGGCCTTCGCTCGGCCGGGCCCCCAATCGTCCGGGGCCTGCCGGACAGGCGGCGCGGCCCTCCTGCGCCCAGCCCCGTCCCGCCGGCCCGGGTCGCGGCCTCGGCAGGGGCCGCGCGCGGCGCGGCCCGGCACCAAGGCGCGGGCGCCGCGGGCGCATCGTTTCACGGCGCGACCGGCCCCGGCCGGGCGCAGCCGCCAAACCCCATGCGGCGCGGACGCGAGACTTTACCCCGACGTCGCAACCGGCCCCGGCCGTCACGCCTTGCGGCGCAGGTCGAACGGTGCGGGCAGCGCATGGTCGTGGTCCAGCAGGAATTCATCGACCGCCCCGGCGTCCAACGGCAGGGCCACCGCCGGTCCCTGCACCGCGTCGAATCCGATCTGCGCCAGGAAGGCGTTCTCCTCCGGCGTGGCGACCCCGTCGGCCACGGTCGCCAGGCCCAGGTGTTCCGCCAGCGCCAGGATGGCCAGGATCATGCGCCGCTGGTCGGCGCGCAGGTCGCAGCCGGCGATGAATTCGCGCCCGATCCGCACCCGCCCGATGCCGAAGCGGCGCAGATCATCAAGGCTGGCGCTGCCGGTGCCGAACTCCCCCAGGGCCAGCGAGCAGCCCGCGGCGGTCAGGCGCTGCAAGCTGGCGGTGACCGGCCGGCGCCCGCCGCCGCGGCCGATCGGCTCGCTCACCTCGATTTCCAGGCGCTGCGGGGCCAGGTCGTTGCGCTCCAGCTCCCACAGGATCATGTCGGCGAGGACAGGATCGCCCAGCATGCGGTCGGACAGCGGCAAGGACAGCAGCGGCACCGGCCGGCCCAGGCGATCCCAGCCGCGCAGGCCGGTGAAAGCCTGGCGCAGCAGTTCGGCCACGACCTGTCCCAGCACCGCGTCGTCCAGCCGCGGCGCCAATTCGGCCAGGTCGCAATCGTCGCCGCCGTCCATCCGCATCCGCGGCAAGGCCCGCAGCGCCCGCACCTGCCCGGTGTCGCAGCAAAGCTGTGGCCGGAACAGTACCCCCACCCGGTCGAGCGCCGAGCCCGCCAGCCCGCCGGTTTCGGCCTGCGGCCCCGTCTCGACGAAGCGGATCTGGCCCGCGGCCGAGAACGGGCTCAGCCCCTGCAGGGCCATGCGGCCATGGACGTAAAGCGCCGCCGCCTCTTGTCGGCCGGTTTCGTCGCTGACGATGGCGGCGTTCACCACCGGGCAGATGCGCAGGTCCGGCAGATCGATCCCCTCCGAACAGATGGCCTGCAATCGCGCCAGCAAGCCCGGCACCGCCTGCTGGCGCCCGATGGCGATCAGCCCCAGGATTTCGCCACAGCCAGGGCTGCGGCCCTGCGGCAAAAGCCGCAGTTCCCCCACCAGCCGCAGCATGAGCCTGTCCAGCATCCGCTCCAGCACCGCGGGGCCGATGCTGGCGCGCAGCATCTCGACATTCTCGACCCGCAGCACCAGCGCCAGCCGGGTTCTGCCCTGCGCCGCACCCTGCCCCCTGACCAGCCTTGCCAGCCCCGAGGCGGCCCCAGCGATTCCGTAAGCCATTGCCTGATCCGAATCTTGTTCCACGGATCGCAGCCTAGGCCGAGGACGCTTTTCGCTCCGTTAATGTTCGCGCAGGATCGGCACGTCTTTTTCGCTAAAATCCGACATATCCGGCATCAGCGCGGTGAAATCGAACAGCTTGGGATCCGGCAGATGCGAGGGGCGCACGTTCATCAGCGCCCGGAACATCACCTGGCGCCGGCCGGGCGCGCGCGTTTCCCATTCGTCCAGCAGCTTCTTGACCTGCATGCGCTGCAAGCCCTCCTGGCTGCCGCAAAGGTCGCAGGGAATCACCGGATAGTTCATCGCTCGGGCGAAGCGGTCGCAATCGGCCTCGGCCACGAAAGCCAGCGGGCGCAACACGTTCAGGTCGCCTTCCTCGTTCAGCAGCTTGGGCGGCATCGAGGCCAGCCTGCCGCCGTGGAACAGGTTCATGAAGAAGGTCTCCAGGATGTCGTCGCGGTGATGGCCCAGCACCACGGCCTGGCAGCCCTCTTCGCGGGCGATGCGGTAGAGATTGCCGCGCCGCAGCCGCGAACACAGGCTGCAATAGGTCCGGCCCGCGGGCACCTTTTCCTTCACGATGGAATAGGTGTCCTGGTATTCGATGCGATGCGGCACGCCGCGCTCGGTCAGGAATTGCGGCAGCACCGTCGCCGGAAAGCCCGGCTGGCCCTGGTCGAGATTGCAGGCCAGCAGTTCCACCGGCAGCAGGCCGCGCCATTTCAGCTCGTGCAGCACGGCCAGCAGCGTATAGCTGTCCTTGCCGCCCGACAGGCAGACCAGCCAGCGGTCGCCGGGGCGAACCATGTCATAGGTCTCGATCGCGGCGCGGGTTTCGCGCACCAGGCGCTTGCGCAGCTTGCGGAACTCGGTCGAGCCGGGCGCGCCGGAAAACAGCGGATGGATTTCCTCCGCCTCATGGTCCTGGGTTTCGCCGGTCTCGTCCCGCATCTGTCGATCCTTGTCGCCTTTGCGCCCTGATGAAAGCGCCGCCTTGGTCCTGCGCCTTGCGCCTCAGTCCTGCGGCGGCGTCTCGCTGCCCGGCACGGGGTCGAAGCCATGCCCGCCCCAGGGATGGCAGCGACAGACCCGCCGCGCCGCCAGCCAGCCGCCCTTGGCCGCGCCATGCCGCTCCAGCGCCTCCAGCGCATAGGCCGAGCAGGTCGGCTGGAAGCGGCAGCCATGCCCGACCCAGGGGCTGGCCACCAGCCGATAGGCCCGTACCGGCAGCGCCAGAAGTTGCGCCAGCGGGGTCACTTCCCCTCGCCCCGCGCGCCATGCACCCGAGACAGCGCCGCCGCCAGATCGGCGCGCAATTCGGCAAAGCCGCGCTCGACCGTGGCGCCGGGACGCCCGACCAGCACGTAATCCCAACCCGGCCGCGCCGCGCCCGGCATGACCTCGCGCGCCAGCGCGCGCAGCCGGCGCTTGGCACGGTTGCGCGTCACGGCATTGCCCAGCTTTTTCGAACAGGTGAAGCCGACCCGGATCGCCTGCCCCGCCTCGTCCTCGGGGCGGCGGCGGGCCTGAAGCAGAAAGCCGGCCGTGCCCTGCCGCCGGGCAGAGGCGGCACGCAGGAAATCCGCCCGCTTGCACAGGGTTTCCAGCCGCACGCCCGAAACGGCAGAAGCCGCCCTGTCCGGCATCGCATCTGCGCGGGTCCGGTCAGCGGCGGCGGCTTTGGGGGTGCTGTCCATCACGGCAAGCCCACGCCCTGCGGCGCGCGGGCTTACGCGCTGAGGGTCTTGCGGCCCTTGGCGCGGCGGGCGTTGATCACGCGGCGGCCGCCCTTGGTCGCCATGCGCGCGCGAAAGCCGTGGCGGCGGGCGCGAACCAGGTTCGACGGCTGGTAGGTGCGTTTCGACATCTTTCAACTCCGGGTCGGGGCGGGTCAGGGTATGGGCCATCGGCCCACGCAGGACGCGCCGGTCATTCGAGGCCCGCTGGATAGTCGCCCCCGCGGGCCAAGTCAACCACGTTGAAAGGATTTCGCGGCTGCGGCAGGTTCGAGGGGAACCGGGACCGTGTCACGCAGGTTTGAACTGCACAATACCAACCATTATGTGATGCAACGGCGCCGCGACGAGGGGAATAGCAGAACCGACCATGTCCCTGAATAGCTTATCGGGCCGATTCGCGGTGATCACCGGCATTTTCGTGCTTCTGGCCGAATTGCTGATCCTGCTGCCCTCGATCGCGAATTACCGGCTGGATTTCCTGGAATCGCGGCTGGAGCGGGCGCAGATCGCCAGCCTGGCGCTGCTGGCGACCGACGAATCGCTGGCCGCGGACCTGGAATCGGAACTGCTGGAGAATGCCGGCGTCTTCAACGTCGTGCTGCGGCGCAACGACGTGCGCCAGTTGGTGCTGTCCTCGCCGATTCCGGGACCGATCGCGGCCACCTACGACCTGCGCGACCAGCCGTTCTGGACCTCGATCCGCGACGGGCTGGCGCAGTTGGCCGACCCGCAGAACCGGGTGATCCGGGTCATCGGCGCGCCGGTGAACCAGGCCGGGCAGCTGATCGAGATCACCACCGACACCCAGCGGCTGCGCACCGAGATGATCGATTACGGCCTGCGGCTCTTGCTGATCTCGGCCGCCTTCTCGGTCCTGACCGCACTGCTTCTGAACCTGGCGGCGCAGCGGCTGCTGCTGGTGCCGATCCGGCGCGTCATCAGCCACATGACCGCCTATGCCAGCGCCCCCGAGGACGCGCGCTCGATCATCACCCCCAACGCCCGGCTAACCGAACTGAACGAGGCCGAGACGGCGCTTGCCGCCATGCAGCGTACCGTGACCTCGGCGCTCAAGCAAAAGGACCGGCTGGCGCAACTGGGCCAGGCGGTGGCCCGCATCAGCCACGACCTGCGCAACATCCTGACCACGGCGCAGATCTTCGCCGACCGGCTGGAGACCAGCGCCGACCCGGCGGTGCGCCGCGCCGCGCCCAAGCTGGTGAACTCGATCAGCCGGGCAGTGAATCTGTGCGAGACGACGCTGGCCTTCGGCAAGGCCGAGGAGCCGGCACCGGCGCTGTCGCGCTTCAACCTTTCGGCGCTGGTGAGCGAGGTGACCGAGGGCGAGGCGCTGGCCTCGGACCATCCCGAGGGCGCCGAGCCGATCGAGTTCCTGACCGACGTGCCCGCCAGCCTGACGATCCGCGCCGACCGCGACCAGCTGTTCCGGGTGCTGTCGAACCTGGTGCGCAATGCCCGCCAGGCCATCGAGGCCACGCGCCGGCCCGGCACCATCGAGATCGGCGCCGGCGAGGACGAGCAGGAATGGTGGATCCGCATCGGCGACACCGGCCCCGGCCTGCCGAAAAAGGCGCGGGACTTCCTGTTCCAGCCCTTCTCGGGCGGATCGCGCAAGGGCGGCACCGGGCTTGGCCTGGCCATCGCCGCCGACCTGGTGCGCAACCATGGCGGCCGGCTGGAGCTTTTGCGCAGCGACGAAGAGGGCACGCAGTTCATCCTGCACCTGCCGCGCGAGCTGGCCGGGCTGGCCTCGCAGGCCGAGACCACGGCGGGTTAGGCTGTTCGCGCGGATTTTCAGAAAAAGTTTGCGATGAAGGTCGTTTTGGCCTTGCACCCCCCCGGCGCTCACTCTAAATCACCGGCTCACAGCGGACCCGTAGCTCAGCTGGATAGAGCACCAGACTACGAATCTGGGGGTCGGGCGTTCGAATCGCTCCGGGTCCGCCATTTCTCCCATTGAAGATGCTAGACAATTAAAGCGCCTCCTTACTGGGGATGTGGTGGCTTGCAGCCGGTTTGCAAAAGCTGTTGCCGGGCTGTTCTCAAATGCCAGGATCGCCGCCTTGGATAGCGCCGGGGTCATGGCCAGATACTTCTCCAAGATCCGGGTGGCCGATTGCAGCGTGCGGCCGGTGACGGCGCAAATCTGCGGGATGGCGTTCCCGGCCTCGGGCAGCAACGTGACAGCCGTGCCGCGCACATCATTGAAGCGCAGATACTCGGCTTTCTGCGCCTTCGGCAGCTCGGCATAGCCTTCCGGACGCAAACCGCAGGCGACCATGTGCGCCGACCATTGCTTGCCCGGTTCCTTGTCGTTGCCCTCGGTGAACCAGGGACGGCCATCGGGGCGGGTCAGGATATAAGGCCCTGCCCGGCTCATGCCGTCCAGCATCCGCCGCAGGGCTTGCGAGACATGGATCGTCACGCGCGCCTTGGTCTTGTTCTGGCGCAGACTGATCGTTTCGCCCTGGCAGTCTGCCCAGGTGCGCATGGCTCGTGTTGCAGAACCGGCTGCAAAACTTGTAGTGCCCTTCCGGCAAGGGCTTGTAGCAGCGAACGCAGCGCGTCCGCTCGGTCAGGGTTCCTGCGTTGATCGTCCATTCCGGTTGCCCCTCATGCCAATCCGGGCGCTCGGCCCCGACGAGTTGAAAAACCTCAGCCATCAGGTCGCGCACCATCAGGTCGGCCGAGGTCCAGCCCCAGCCTTGGCGGCAGGAATCGGCGCGGAGCGCGGCTCGTAGCGGCCCCTCAAGACCGAAGATCGATGCCGTCTCGCCCGTCTCGAAAGCCAGGCGCACCAGCCCGGCCAGATCCTTGACCATGGCGCGAAACCGGCCGGCGCCGATGCGGCCGCGCAGGGCATCGCGTTCGCGGTTCCGCTCCCCGCGCAAACGCCGTTTCATCTCGGACTGTTCATGGCAGTGCAAGAACATGGGACGCGCGGAAATGATGCTCTCGCACGCGGCATTGGCGATTGACACGAATCTCATTCCATGTTTACTTTATCGTATACAAAAACATCTAAACCAATACGAAATTGCGTCGGTGCCATGGTCCGGACGATGCAGGCGGCAATCCAGCCCCAGCCAGACACCAGTCTTGGACCTGCACATGACGCGTGACCCGTAAGGGACGCATACGCCGCCAGATCCCGGCAAAGGGACGCAACAACAGGGAGACGACGAATTGAAATCTGGTAAAGCGACCACCATCGGCCTGGGCCTCGTCATGGCGATGTCCTCAGCCGCCCATGCGGATACCCTCCAGAACATCATCGACAAGGGCGAAGTCGCGATCGGCGTCAAGGCCGACTTTGCCCCATGGGGGATGCGCGACACGAACGGCAACGTCGTCGGCCTTGAAATCGACCTGGCCAACGATCTTGCCCGCAAGCTGAGCGAGCAGGCGGGAAAAGAGATTACCGCAAGAACCGTCGTGGTCACGACGTCCAACCGGATGGAGTTCCTGGAGCAGGGCCGGATCGACGTCCTTCTTGCAACCATGGCAGATACACCCGAGCGCAGAAAGGTCGTCGGCATCCTGCAGCCCAGCTATTACTCGTCCGGCATCGCTGTCCTTGCGAAAAAGGACAGCGGGATTGACGGCTGGGAAAGCCTCGATGGGAAAACCCTCTGCGGAATTCAGGGGTCATGGTTCAACAAGGATTACGGCCTGAAAAACGGCGCCGAAATGGTTGTCTTCGCAGGCAATGCGGAAGCGGAAGCCGCGCTGCTCGCCGGACGTTGCGAAGGCTGGCTTTATGGAAGGTCTGAAAAACCTCGCGCCTCGCGCGCCTTGAGGTAGACTGGGCGGGACATCAGAGGATGCGCCCCGATGCCCAAGCAGCCTGCCTTTCCCGGCCTCCGCCAATCGATGAAGAAGAAGCAGACGCGGCGGGAGAAGTTCCTCGCCGAGATGGAGGCTGTGGTGCCGTGGAGCCGCCTCCTTTCACTGATCGAGCCGCACTACCCCAAGGCTGGGCCGAAGGGCGGGCGACCCCCGATGCCGCTGGAGACGATGCTGCGGGTCTACTTCCTGCAGCAGTGGTACGCCCTGAGCGATCCGCTGGCCGAGGAGATACTGTATGACAGCGACGCCATGCGGCAGTTCGCGGGCATCGAGCTTGGCGACGATCGGATCCCCGACGAGACCACGATCCTGAACTTCCGCCACCTGCTGGAGAAGCACCGACTGACCGAGCAGCTGTTCGCCGAGGTGAACAGCCATTTGGCCGATCAGGGGATCACGCTGCGCTCCGGGACACTGGTGGACGCAACCATCATCGACGCGCCCTCGTCGACCAAGAACGAGGCAAAGGCCCGCGACCCCGAGATGTCATCCACGAAGAAGGGCAATACCTGGTACTTCGGCATGAAGGCGCATGTGGGCGTCGATGCTGACAGCGGCATCGTGCACAGCCTCGAGACGACGACGGCGAAGGTCCATGACAGCCAGGTCTGGGACGCGCTCCTGCACGGCGGGGAGACATCAGTCTGGGCGGACAGGGGCTATGTCAGCGCGGCGCGGGAGGCCGCGTTCTCCGGGCCGGGCAAGTTCTGGGGCGTCATGCGCAAGGCGCCAAGGGGCGGTGCGCTGCATCCCGTCGACGCGGACATCAACCGGGTCATCGCCAGGGTGCGCGCTCGGGTCGAGCATCCCTTCCGGGTAATCAAGCAGCAGTTCGGGTATCTCAAGACCCGCTACCGCGGGCTTGCAAAGAACCGTGCTCAGCTCTTCACCCTGTTCGCCCTCGGCAACCTGTTCCTCGTCCGACGAAGGCTGCTGGCATGAGGTGGAGTCTGCCCACAGGTGCCGATCCCGGCCCTTCGAACGGGCCGATACCCGGAAATCGTCGGCATACCCGGTCGACGTGCCCTCGTCAGACCGCCTCTGCCCGAAAATCCGCGAAGCCGAAGCGGTAGTTCAGACGATCCTTATGACGACGCATCGTTCCGGGCGCGCCTTCAGAGCAATCCTGAGAAATGGGAAAACTACACGATTGCCACGCCGGTCGTCGCCGATGCGCCTTGGGGGGTCGGGGTTCGGAAACAGAATCTCGAATCGCCGATCGCCGCAGCGGTGTCCGATGCAATCATCGAATGGCACAAGAGCGGGATGATCGTGGAGCTTGAGGAAAAATGGGGGCTAGGTCATGTTGACAAATGGCGGAGCCAGAGGCGGATCGACGTGATGTCGATGAAGCCCAGGAAGCTTTCGGCGGTCTTGTCGTAGCGGGTGGCGACGCGACGGGCATTCTTGAGCTTGTTGAAGCACCGCTCAACGAGATTGCGCAGGCGGTAGAGCCTGCGGTCAACGGCGACCCGTAGCTTCCGGGTTTTGCGCATGGGGATGACCGGCACCACGTCGCGCACCTCCATGGTCTTGCGGATGTTGTCGGAGTCGTAGCCGCGGTCTGCGAGCAGAACGCTTGGCTCGGGCAGGTTGTCAGCCATGACCAGATCGAAGCCGAGGTAGTCCGATGTCTGCCCGGCCGTGATCTCGGTTCTCATGGGCAGGCCTGCCGCATTGACCCGCAGATGGATCTTGGTCGTGAAGCCACCTCGCGAGCGGCCGAAACCTTGGCGCGGAGTCCCCCTTTTGCGCCCGCTGCCTGATGATGAGCGCGAACCACGGTGCTGTCGATCATCTGCAGCGCATCCGGCACGATCCGGCTCTCGTTCAGCGCCTCCAGGATCTGTTCCCACAGCCCCGCCAACGTCCAGCGCCGGAACTGCCGATAGACAGACGACCATTTGCCGAACTCTTCCGGCAGGTCGCGCCAGGGCGACCCCGTTCGGGCGATCCAGAAAATCCCATCCAGAACAAGCCGATGGTTCGTGGGCTTGCGGCCGTTCGGAGAACGGACAGCCAGGATGAAGCGTTCAAAGAACGCCCACTCGTCGTTCGACATCAGGTTTCGTGCCACGCTGGTCTCCATTGCAGATACCAGCTTGAATCACGATCACCGCGCCCGGTGAATCCCTTTTGTCAACACGCCCTAGGGTCAGGATTCATAACCAATAAATGACGGTTGCCGCGAGCGCGATGGCCGAGAGGAAGACCTTCGGGCATCTGTCGTATCGGGTTGCCACGCGCCGCCAGTCCTTGAGCCTGCCAAACATGATCTCGATGCGGTTGCGCCGCTTGTATCGGCGCTTGTCGTATTTGACCGGTGTCTTGCGCTGCTTTCGGCCGGGGATGCAGGCTCGTATCCCCTTGTCCTGCAAGGCTTCCCGGAACCAGTCGGCGTCATAGCCGCGATCCCCGAGCAGCCAATCGACCTTTGGGAGGCTGCTGAGCAACGCCCGCGCCCCGATGTAGTCGCTGACCTGCCCTGCGGTGACGAACAGGTCGAGCGGTCGGCCCTGGCTGTCACAGATGGCATGCAGCTTCGTGTTCATGCCGCCCTTGGTCCGGCCGACGAGGCGTCCACGCCCCCCTTTTTCACGGCCAAGCTGGTCGCGGTGCGGTGCGCTTTCAGATAGGTCGCGTCGATCATCACGGTCTTTTCCTCGCCGTGGTCGGCGGCCAGCCCGATCATCATCCTGGCGAAAATGCCTTTCTCGCTCCAACGCTTCCACCGGCTGTAGAGCGTCTTGTGCGGCCCATACTCCCTGGGGGCATCTCGCCAGCGCAAACCATTGCGATTGATGAAGATAATCCCGCTTAGAACACGCTTGTCATCGACGCGTGGCTTGCCGTGCGACTTCGGGAAGAAAGGGGCAAGCTTGGTCATCTGCTCGTCGGTCAGCCAGTACAGGTCGCTCATGTCACCGCTCCGTTTTCCGAGCCGTGAATCACGTAGCACACTGAAAATCAATGCATCCTGACCCTAGGCGAGTGCCGCTCCCAATTCAGAATTTTTGCCAATATCGGAGAAACACATGCAGGCCGAACTTATCGTCATGCTGACGCATAACGACATCACCGTCGATAATGCGAAAGAACTCTTTGAATCCTGCAAGGATCTTCCCGTCAGGTTCTGGGGCTTCAAGGATGTCGGGATATCGAGGGAAGAAACCATCGCCCTCGTCGATCTGATGAAGAAGAACGGCAAGGTGACCTTCCTGGAGGTCGTTACCTATAGCGAAGAGGAATGCCTGGAAAGCGCCCAGCTCGCCATCGATGCAGGGTTCGAATATCTGACCGGAACGCTGTTTTACCCTTCCGTGGTCGAACTTCTGAAAGGAACGGGTATCAAATATTATCCGTTCGTCGGTGATGTCGGCGGCAGCCCCGTAACCCTGAAAGGAGCGCTCGAAGAAATCCTGGCGGATGCAAAGCGCCTGGAGAAAGCCGGAGTGAGTGGCCTGGATCTGGTTGCCTATCGCTATGCGGATGGCGACCCGGTCGAGCTTGCCAAAAAGCTGGTCGCGGCTGCCTCTGCGGACGTGATCATCGCCGGCAGCATTTCGAGTGTCGAAAGGCTGCGCGTTGTCGATAACATCAATCCCTTTGCCTTCACCATGGGGGGCGCCCTTTTCGACGGGAAATTCGCGCCCGATGGCGATTTTCGCGAAAACCTCGAAGCCGTTGTCGACGTCATGGCTTCGATCTGAAACCCCAAACCAACGAGGTGAGTCATGAATAGCGAAATCAAGAAGCAATCCGAGACCACGATCTTCATGGAAGGCGCCGAAATGTGCCGCCTTTACTACAAGACCGACAAGCTGACCTTCGGCTCGTCGCAACTGAGCCCCGGCCAGACCGGCGCGGTCGACAAGGGCCATCCGAATTCGCATGAAGTATTCTTCTGCGCCCGTGGCACGGTCCTGCTGATGTGCGGCGACAAATATTACGAGATGCACGAGGGCGATGCGGTTCTGGTCCCGCCGTCCGAACCTCATCAGCTGACGAACATCGGCTCCGAAATTGCGCTGGTTACCTGGAGCCTGGCGCCGAGTGAGAACTGATCGCCGCTCGGCGCTCTGATGCAGGGAGAGAGAGTAATATGAAATACGTCATGGGAGTAGACGTCGGGACGACAGCGATCAAGGCGGCGCTGTTCGCCGAGGACGGCTCGATCAAGGGAAGTTATACTTGCGAGTACAAGCTCCAGACCCCGGCCTCGGGTTGGGTCGAGCTTGACGCACAGGCCTATATCGACGCTTTCAAGCGCGCCGTCACGAAGGCGATCGAGGTTTCCGGGGTTTCCAGGGCGGAGATCGCCTCCCTGGGAATCTCGGCCCAGGGTGAGACGCTGTTCTGCCTGGACGGAAATGACCAACCGCTTCGGCCGGCCATCGTCTGGATGGACAATCGCGCCAACAAGGAAGCCGACTGGATCGAAGAACAGCTTGGGAGGAGGACCATTCACAGCACGACGGGTCAGGTCGGCATGTCCGCCATCTGGCCCGCCTCCAAGATCCTGTGGCTCAGGAACAACGAACCCGAGACCTTTGCGAAGACTGCGAAGTTCCTGCTGATCGAGGATTTCTTCATCCTGCTTCTGACGGGCCAATACGCATCGGAGGATTCGCTTCTCTGCTCCACGATGTATTGGGATATCAATACGCGCGGATACTGGCCTGATATGCTGAGGTTGCTGGGCATTCAGGAAGCGCAGCTGCCGCAGATCCACCACCCCGGCACGCCCATCGGCAATGTGACCCCCGAGGCGGCATCGGAGTTCGGTTTATCCACTGATACACTGATCTGCCTTGGCGCGCTGGATCAGGCTTGCGGCGCCGTCGGCGTGGGAAATGTCAAACCCGGTATCTTTTCAGAAAGCACGGGGGCGGCACTTGCCTCGGTCGCCATGGCGACCGAACCGGTCATTGATCCCGCCGGGGAAATGCCTTGTTTTGCCAGCGGAATTCCGGGAATGTATATGGTGCATTCCTATTCCACCGGTGGCATGGCGATCCGCTGGTATCGCGACACCTTCTGCGCCGGCGAATTGGCGTCTGAACATGCGGGCGGGATCAACGCCTATCAGGCAATCGACGCAGCGGTGGAGTCCATCCCACCGGGCGCGGATGGTTTGCGGGTTCTGCCCCATCTCCAGGGCTCGGGGCCGCCGGATACCGATGACGAAGCGAAAGGCGTTTTCCTGAACGTGACTCTTGCGCACTCCAAATCTCATTTCGCACGCGGGATCATGGAGGGGGTCACCATGGTGCTTCTGCGGATGATCGAGTCAACCCGGATCCTGGGTGTGGATGTGAAGGAAATCCGCTCTCTCAGCGGAGGGGCCAAGAGCCGTGCCTGGTGCCAGATCAAGGCAAATGCCTCCGGCCTGCCGGTTCACACCATGAAAACCACCGAAGCCGCTGCCTGTCTCGGCGCAGCCATTCTGGCGGGTGTCGGTGCCGGAATATGGAGATCCGTCGAAGAGACGGCAATGCGATTGGCTGAATATGACCTGGAATATAGCCCGGACACATCGCATCGGGCGCTCTATGAGAGAATGCTTTCCGACTACAAGCTGCTGATGACGGAAGCCTCACCGTTGTTCAGGAAGCTCGCGGCGGCATGATCCACCGTTCCGACAGGCAAGGGAATCTGTCCCTTGCCTGTCCCTTATTGCGCGCGCAGCCGGCCTGGAAACGGTCTTGCTGCAGCATGCGTGGCCTGCTGCCAAATGTGCAGGTCAAGGGCAAAGACCTGAACACCCGGCAGGAGCCGGAAAAAATCTCTCATAATTTTCAATGCCCTGCCAGAGCAGTCAGGTTGGGAAAGGTCATTTCACGCTTCGCAGAACAGCGCATCTGCCAGCCGGGCCGCAAAACCGCATCTGGCGAAATCGCGTCAAAGGTGTAGCCTTGTTCTTGCAGCAAGGAGCCGATGCGCATGTCCCGAAAGACCGCCCGCTATGTGATCGTTCCCGACGACAACGTCTTCAACGACAGCATGGAGACCACCAGCTTCCAGCTGTTTCGCGCCATGCACCGGCGGCTGTTTCGCGCCTCCGGGGCAAGACCCGCGGACAGCATGGTGCAGGGCGCCTGCGAAGGCTCGGCGCCGGCGACAAGGCCACGCCTGCGGATGCTGGAGACCGAGGTCGGCCGCATCCGGCTGCTCGATTCCATCGGCGAGAACGAGGCCTCGCTGGTCAGCATGACCCCCGAGCAGGCCCGCGAATTGCAGCGCGCCTATCCCGGCCTGCGCGTGCGGCGCGAATTGCGGCTTTACCCGCTGCGCTACGGCCGGCTCAACATCATCCGCAAGGAAGCCAAGCCCGCCGCCTTCCGCTCGGCCAAGGCGCTTGAGCTGCGCTGCGTCGATGCGGCCAGCGGCAAGCCGGTCGCCGGGGCCTCGGTGGTGGTGGTGCTGGACAGGCGGCGTAGCTTCGGCATCTCGGATGCGGTGACGGACAAGGACGGGCGGTTCCGCACGCCCCTGCCCGCCGGCCAGACCCGGATCGACGCAGTGATCTGCCAGCCGCTGGCCGGATACTGGCCCGGCGGTACCGAGGACATCCCCGTCAAGGCAGAGGGCGTGACGGAGTTGGAACTGCCGCTGGTGCCCATCGCGGCGGATTTCCCGGACGGGCTGGAGCGGATGCTGGCGCCGGCGAAAAAGGCCGACGGGCGCGGCGTCCGCGTCGCCATCGTGGACACCGGCGTCGATCCCGCCAGAGGGCTGAACCTTGAGCGCGGGCTGAACACCACCGGGACCGAGCCCGCCGACGAATGGTTCGACAACGGCACCGGCCACGGCACCCATGTCGCCGGCATCGTGGCGCGGGTCGCGCCCGACGTGGTGCTGCATTCCTATCGCGTCTTCGAAAAGGGCGCGGGCGGGGCCAGCGAATTTGCCATCGCCCGCGCCATCCGCCAGGCGGTCGAGGACGGCTGCGACATCGTCAACCTGAGCCTGGGCCAATCCTCGGAGCCCATCGCGATCTCGCGCGAGGTTCGCCGCGCCCGCGCCCTGGGCGTGGTCTGCGTCGCGGCGGCGGGCAACGACTACATGTCGCCCGTCTCGTATCCGGCGCGCTCGGGCGTGGTGGCGGCGGTCTCGGCCGGGGGCGTGCTGGACGCCTGGCCAAAGGGCGCGATCACCGGACGAAATGTCGCAGCCGACCCGGCCCCCGTCCAGGACCGCTTTTTCGCCCGATTCAGCAATATCGGACCGGAAGTGGACTTTATCGGACCGGGGGTCGGTATTATATCTTGGGTCGACAAGACCTCGAAAGGGGTGATGGACGGCACCTCGATGGCCTGTCCCGCCGTGGCCGGGCTGATGGCGCGATTGCTGTCCCGCACCCCCGAAATCCTTTCGGCAGAGCGCAACCAGCAGCGCTCTGACGATATTATCAAGCTGGCGAACAGCCATGCTGTTCCGATCGGTTTCGGCCCCCGCTACGAAGGTGCCGGCCTGATCGACCAGAAATGACGGCGCAGAGGTATGACCATGAAGGCCGAACGCAAGAAGACCCCGAGCTGCATGCTCGTCTATTCCGATGACCGCGACCCCAGCCGCGAGGAAACCGCCGAGGTGCTGGACCAGCTGAAGCCGTTTCCCGCCGAGGAGGTCGTGCCGGGCACGATCCGGGTCAAGGGCAGCGTGCAGGACGTGCGCAAATGCCTGGGCGATCTTGCGCATTGGCGATTGGCGCAGGAAAGGATCTTCCGGCTCAATCCCCCGCACAAGGCACAGCTGCGCTGATGCGGCGCGGCTTCGGCCCGCCCGCCGGGCCGGACCCGCTGCGGGTGGCCGAGACGCCGCTGCCGCTGGAAAGCTATGGCGACCGGCAGGGCTATGACCCCCGCTTCATCCTGCCCGACCAGCCCCTGCCCCTGCCCGGACCGGGCCGCTGGGCGGACGATCTGGTGGACCTGGTTCCCGAGGCGCGCGATCCCGGCGGGGACGGGACCGAGATCCGCTATACCCATTTTTCGGTCCGCATGTCGCGTTCGCGCGGCCTGCCGCTTTACAGCGCCTGCAACATCGACGGCAGCCGGTCCCGGCGCGGCCTGCCGCGCAGCGACGTCTGGCGGCGCGATCCGCGCATCGACCCGCAGGTGCAGAACCTGCGCGAAGGCTATGGCCAAGACCACCAGGGCCTGTTCAGCCGCGGCCACCTGACCCGGCGCGAGGATCCGAACTGGGGTGCGCCCGAGATCGCGCGGCAGGCCGATGCCGACACCTTCCACATCACCAATGCCGCCCCGCAGCGCCAGGGCTTCAACGGCGGCATCTGGCTGGCACTCGAGGATTACGTGCTGGACAATGCCGACCGCGCCAACCTGAAGGTGACGGTGATCACCGGCCCCATGCTCTCGGCCGGGGATCCGGTCTATTACAACCGCCAGATCCCCACCGCCTTCTGGAAGATCCTGGCCTTCGTCCATGCCGAAACCGGCGAGCTTACGACCATCGGCTATCGCCGTTCGCAGATGGACTACCTGCCCCGGCCGGCGGGCGGGCGCTTCGTCTTCGGCGATTTCCGCGACAGCCAGGTGCCGATCCGCGCCATCGCGCAGGAAAGCGGGCTGGAGCTTGCCGCCTATGCCGCGCTGGACGTGATGGCCGGTGCTTCGCCCGAGATGGAAATCGCTGTCGCCCGCGCCACCGATTTCTACCTGTCGCGCTGATCCGCCGCTTCCGCCCCGACCGGAAAGCCCTGGGCCAGGATGCGCTCGGCCAGGACGGCGGGGATGGCGCCGGGGGTGCGGCCGCGCTCGGCGCCCAGGCGGGTGCGCACGAAAGCCCCGGCCAGGTCGGCATCGCCCTGGAGCAGCAGCACGGCACCGGCCAGCAGCAGGGCGCTGCGCTCGGTGAACCAGCGCGCCTCGGCCTCGGGCACGCCGCCGCCCCAGCACTCGCGATGCGCGGCCAGCGCCGCGTCAAAGGCCGGGTCCAACCCCCGCGCGCCATCCAGCCGCGCCGCCAGCGTCTCGGCCGCCAGGGGTTCGCGCGCCAGCGTGCGCAGCACGTCGAGGCAGATCACATTGCCCGATCCTTCCCAGATGCCGTTCAGCGGCGCCTCGCGGTACAGCAGCGGCAGGGGCGTGTCCTCGACATAGCCCATGCCGCCCAGCACCTCCATCGCCTCGGCCACGACCATGGGACACAGCTTGTTCGACAGGTATTTCGCCAGCGCCACGCCGATGCGGGCAAAGGCGCGATCCTCGGCCGCCTGGCCGTCGAAGCTGGCGGCGACATGCAGGCCAAGCGCCAGGCAGCCCAGCCAGTCCAGCATCAGATCGGCCAGCACCGAGCGCATCAGCGGCTGGTCGATCAGCCGGCGCTGGAAGGCGCTGCGATGGGCGGTCCAGTGATGCGCCTCGCGCAGCGCCGCCCGCATCAGCCCGGCCGGCGCCATGGCGGTGTCGAGCCGGGTGTGATGCACCATGGCAAGGATGGTGCGGATGCCGGCGCCCTCCTCGCCGATCCGCCAGGCCAGGGCGCGCTGATATTCGATCTCGGCCGAGCCGTTCGAGCGGTTGCCGAGCTTGTCCTTGAGCCGCTGGATGCGGATGGCGTTGCGCCCGCCCTCCAGCCAGCGCGGCACCAGAAAGCAGGTCAGCCCGCGCCCGGTCCGCGCCAGGGTCAGGAACCCGTCCGACATCGGCGCCGAGCAGAACCATTTATGCCCGGTCAGCCGCCAGGCGCCCCCGTCCGGCTCGGCCCGCGTGGTATTGGCGCGCAGGTCCGAGCCGCCCTGCTTTTCCGTCATCGCCATGCCCAGCGTCGCGCCCTGCTTGGCGGAAAGCGGCAGCACCGCCGGGTCGTAGCGCCGCGAGAGCAGCGCCGCCCGCCAGTCGCCCGGCAGATCGCCGGCGCCCGAAACGACCGGGATGGCGGCATAGGTCATGGTCAGCGGGCAGCAATGCCCCGGCTCGACCTGGCTGGCCAGATAGACCATGGCGGCATGGGTCAGGTGACCGGCCGGCCGGCCCTCCCAGGCGACCGAATGATAGCCGGCGGCGATGGAATCGCGCATGAAACGGTGCCAGGCGGGGTGAAAGCGCAGCTCGTCCAGCCGCCTGCCGCCGCTGTCGAACAGCACAAGCTCGGGCGGGTGGCGGTTGGCATCGCGCGCCGCCCCCGCCATCTCGGCCCGGCCCAAAAGCGCGCCGTAACGGGCCGGCCCCTCGGCCTGCCCGCCGCCGGCCTCCAGCATGGCGCGCAGGGCCGGATCGTCGCGCCACAGGTCGCGGTCGCCGGGCGCGGCCGGCTGGTTCAGCACCTCATGCGTGCCCAGATCCGCCGTCGGATCGATATGCATGGCCAGGCCCTCCTGCTGCCGCCTGCCGGGCGATCCTAACCCGGAAGGCCACCGCGCCGCGAGTCCCGACGGGGAAATAGGCGGCCCGCGCGAAGCGCATGGAAAACCGCGGCCGCCCGCATCGGGGCAGTCGCGGCATCAGGCATGGTTCGGGCCGGCGGTCAGGCGCGTTCGGGGACGGGCAGGTCGAGCCAGTCCTTGTAGAAGGTCTCGATATCCGGCTCGAAGTCGTGGATCACCGGATACCAGGGCGTCGGCGCCTCGACATCCAGCAGATCGCCGGAAAGCGGGCAGAAATATTCGCGGATCACCTGCCATTCCGGCGAGGGCGCCATCAGGCGGGGATAAAGCTCCTCCATCCTTTCGGCGGTCTCGCGCACGCGGATGCGGGCGTGCAGCTTCCAGTTCTGGTCCCATTCGCAGAAATCATGGCCGGCCTGGCTGCGGATCATCCATTTCCGGTCCGACTGGCGCTGCACGATGTAAAGCTTGGGCCCCAGCGGCAGGATGATCGGGTCGTCCCAGTCCACCTGTTCCTGCAGGATCTCCAGGTAGATCTGGAAGCGTTCGCGGTCCTTGGGCGTGGACAGCATGGTGTGCAGCGTGTCGCGGTCGATCTTGCCGTCCACCAGGTCTTTGATCTTGGCTTTGGTATAGGCCATCTTTTCCTCCATTGGATGGGCCTGAAAGAACGGCTGCGCCCGAGGGGGACGGGCGCAGCCCCGGGCGTCATTCCTCGACGAATTGCACGGTCCGGACGTCCGGCAGTTCCGAGATGTCCATCGAGTATTCGCGCCCGTAGGACGGGATCGGCAGGTCGGCCTCCATCAGCTTCCAGTCCGCCGGCAGGTTCCAGAAGCTGCGGAACTGCTGCTCGAAGCGCGGGCCCAGCTTGAACGAGGCGGCATACATCTGCTGGACATGCACGCCGGCCTCCTTGGCCAGGATGCGCTGGCGCTCGCCCGCCATCCATTCCTGCGTCGGCACCGATTCCTCCAGCCGCTGCTTGCGGATGGCGCGGCGCCGGGCCTCGGTCGCGGCGGCGTCCACGCCCTTCATGCCGTCGCCGGCACCCTTCAGCACCACGCCATAGACGCTGTCGGCAAAGCGGGGCAGCAGATAGCCGCCGTTCACGTCGTCGGCCACCTTCTGCGGCTCGCGGTCCAGGGGATCGCCGAAGCCCGGCCCGCCGCGCATGTAGTTCAGATAGAGGTCGTAATCCTTGAACATCGCCTCGGTGGTGATGGCCTGCTTGTCGCGCTTGATCCGCGCATCGGGCAGCATCGCCTCCCAGCTCGGGTTCTCGGGGTCGGTGTCGCCGCCATGCGGGATGGCGCCGCCCTGGGCGATGATCTCCTGAAGCCGGGTGTCATGCGCCTCGAAGCGATAGCCCGAGGCCGCCGGATAGCCGCCCATCAGCCCCCAGTCCGAGCTGATATGACCGTTGCCCATGAAGAACATCGTCCAGTCCTTGGCGTTCCAGACCATGCGCAGGCTTTCGAAGCCGCAGCCGCCGCGATACTTGCCGGCGCCGCCGGAGCTGGCCTTGATCTGCCGGCCCAGATAGACCAGCGGCTCGGCCAGTTCCCAGATCTCCATGTCGCCCATGTCGCCTTCCGGGTTCCAGACCGCGGCGGCATGGCTGATGCCGTCCATATGCGCGCTGGCGCCCACGCCGTTCGCGGCGCATTCGAACGAGTTCACGGCATGGATCTCGTCATACTGGTTGAAGCCGCCTCCCTGCAGCCAATTCGAGGTATTGGCGTTGCCGGCGTTCACTTCTTCCAGATAGCCGCGGCCGAAATAGGCGCGGCTGAGACCCCGCCACAGCGCCGTCCAGGAGCTGACCAGGAAGTGCCAGGAATAGCTGAAGGCGACGCGCCGGTCGTCCGGGTTCATCCAGGTGCCCTTGGGCAGGCGGAACTCGGTCCCGTAGGCGGCGCCGTCGTTGATCATCTCGGTCGGGATCAGCGATTGCGTCATCATCACCCAGATGCCGCTGGTGAAGCTGACCTGATGGGCGTTGTAGGTGTGCCAGCCCCAGCGGCTTGATCCCTCGAAATCCAGCCGCCAGGTGCCGTCGCCGCGGATGGTGATCTCGGAGGGCGTGTGCATGATCGTATCGACCTTGGCGAAGTCGGAGGGCACCCGCACGTCGTCATGCGCATAGGGCACGTCCACGAATCCGACCTGGCGATACTTGCCGGGGATGGTCATCGCCTTGATGCGGGCCTGCAGGCCGATGCGGCCGTGTTCGACCGATTCATAGGCGAATTTCCAATAGGCCTCGATGCCCTCGTCGGCGATCACCTCCTGCACCAGGTCGCGGATCATGTGGCAGCCGGCGACGCGGGTGCGCTCGTCCAGCATCCAGTAGCGGGTGGTGCGCACCATGCGCTGGCTTTCATGCAGCCAGTCGCGCTTCAGCTCGTCATTCTCGCCGATCTTGCGGCAGGTGATGGAATAGCCGTCGCCGAAACGCTGCACCTGCCCCGTGGACATCGAGCCCGGCCCGACCGAGCCGGTGTCGATCACATGGGTCACGCCGCCGACCCAGCCGATCAGCTCGCCCTCGTGAAAGATTGGCACGATGGTGTGGATGTCGCAGGGATGGACATTGCCGATCAGGCTGTCGTTGTTGCAGAAGATGTCCTTGTCGCGGATGCCGGGGTTATGCTCCCAGCCGTTCTCGATCATGTATTTGATCGCCGCGCCCATGGTGCCGACATGGATGATGATGCCGGTCGAGGTCAGGATCGAATCGCCCGCCGCGTTGTAGAGGGTGAAGCACAGCTCGCCCTCCTGCTCGACGATGGGCGAGGCGGCGATCTTCTTGGCGGTCTCGCGGGCGTCGACCACCCCGGCGCGAAGCCGCGAGAACAGCTTGTTGTATTTGATCGGGTCGCTGTCGCGCAGCTCCAGCCGGTCGAGGCCGGCGTAATGTTTCGTGCGCTTGGTGGCCTCCATCAACCGGTCGCGATGCTGCTTCAGCGTCTCGCCGCCGCGGACGATGCCGCGCGTCTCGACTTTGGATTGCATGTTCATGATGTTTCCTCCCCGGGAAATCAGACTTCTTTCAGGTGGAACAGGCGGTGACCGTCCAGCCAGGTCTCGAACCCGCCCGGCACCACGAAGGTCGTCGCGTCGGATTCGATCACGGCGGGGCCGGTGATGCGGTTGCCGGGCTGCAGCGCCTCCATCCGGTAAAGCTGGGCATCGACCCATTGCTTGTGCCGGTAGAACTTGCGCGTGCCGAGCTTGGCCTCCTCGGGCGGGGTCGGGCCGGCCTCGGGCTCTTTCGGAATCTTCGGCTTCGGGATCGGCACCGTGCCGCGCATGATCGCGCCGGTCACCGAATAGCCCAGTTCGGGCGAACGCGCCGAGGCGGCATAGACCCGGCCATAGGTGTCGTTGAAGGCCTCGACCAGCTTGTCCCAGTCCTCGGCGGAATGCGCCTGCATGATCGGGCTTTCGATCTCGAGGTCGTTCAGCTGGCCGCGATACTGCATGCGGAAGCCCGGTTGCAGCTTGACCCGGTCGGGGCTGTAGCCGTTGATCTCGAACTCCTCCAGCACCCGCTCGCGCAGCTCCTCCCAGGCGGCTTGCAGGGTCTTGGCCTGGTTGGCCTTCAGATCGGCGCTTGCGTCGCTGGCGATGTTGATGTCCAGCGACTTGTCATAGCGGTATTCGAAATCCGCCGCCGCGCAGCCGAAGGCGGAAAAGCCCGCGGCCCAGGCCGGCACGATCACGTCCTCGAAGCCCAGCCCCTCGGTATAGCCGTAGGTATGGACCGGACCGGCGCCGCCATAGCTGAAGCAGACGAAGTTGCCCGGCGTCGAGCCCTTGCCCGAGATCATCGAGCGCAGGTAGTCGCGCAGGTCGCTGTCCAGAAGCTCGATCACGCCCGCCGCCGCATCCTCGACCGTCAGGCCCAGCGGGTCGGCGATCTGCTCCTTCATGGCGTTCCAGGCGCGTTCGCGGTCCAGCTTGACCTGCCCGCCCAGGAAGTTGTCGGGGTTCAGATAGCCCAGGATGACATGGCAGTCCGAGATGGTCACGGTCTCGATCCCCGACTCGGCCCAGCAGACGCCGACGCGATAGCCGGCGCTGTCCGGCCCCAGCTTGATCGCCTTGGTATAGGGGTCCAGCCGGATGAAGCTGCCCGCCCCCGCGCCGACCGAATCCATGGCGACCAAGGGCAGCGACAGCACCAGCCGCGCCATGTCCGGGTCGTTGCGGATCGTTAGTTCGTTCTGGGTGATCAGCGCCACGTCGAAGGAGGTGCCGCCGATATCCGAACAGGCGATGTTGGAATAGCCCAGCACCTCGCCCAGATATTTCGCCCCGATCACCCCGCCGATGGGGCCCGAGACGATGGTGCGCGCCAGTTCCTTGGCCTTCCAGCTGATGGTGCCGCCATGCGTCGCCATGACCCGGAAGTCGAATTTCGAGCCGTTCTCCTTGAAGGCGCTGGTGATCTTGTTCAGCGTCTGGCGCGAGGGCTCGGCGGCATAGGCTTCCAGAATCGTGGTGTTGGTGCGGTGGGTTTCCTTGCGCACCGGGTAATAGTCGGTCGAGGCGAAGACCGGGATCGCCTTGCCGGATTTCTGGATCTCCTCCAGCACGATGTCGCGCACCCGGCGTTCATGGCCGGGATTGCGATAGCTGTGCAGCAGCGAGATCACGATGCCCTCGACATCCTGGGCGATCAGGTCGCGGGCGGCCTGGCGGGCGGTGTCCTCGCGCAGCGGGATCACCACGGTGCCGGACATGTCCACCCGCTCCATCACGCCGCGCGTCAGGTGGCGCGGCACCAGCGGCTCGTCGTAGTAATGCGTGTTCAGGTGGATGCGGTCCTCGTAGGCGAAGCCCAGATAGGCCTGGATGGCGCGGCCCATGCGGTGGAAATCCTCCATCCCCGCATTGACGATCAGCCCGCAGCGCAAGCCCTTGCGCTGCACCACGCGGTTCAGCATGGCGGTGCCGGAATAGACGCCGGTCTGGATTTCGGACAGCGCCTCCTCCAGCGTCAGGCCCCAATGTTCCAGCCCCTCCTTGGAACTGGCGATCAGGCCGAGCGCCTCGTTCTGCGGCGTCGATTGCGCCTTGCCGACGACGAAATCGCCCTCGCTGTCGACAAAGAACGTATCGGTCATGGTGCCGCCGGCATCGATGCCCAGCACCTGCACCTTGCGATTGTTGGATTTGTCCAATGGCACGGTTTTCTCCTCCCATTGCGCCACCCTCCCGTGGCGTGATGACAGGATGGAACCGGGGGGCGGCCCCGTGTTGTCCGGTTTTCGGACGATGCATCGGACAATAGGCGGACAGCGGGCGGACAGATGCCGGGGCGCCAGTCGCGGGCGTCAGTCAGTCGCGGCGGGGGCGCGGGATGCCGTATTGGTCCAGCTTCAGATACAGCGTCGAGCGCGCGATCCCCAGCCGCCGGGCGACCTCGGTCATGTTGCCGCCCGCCTCGGCCAGGGCGGCGGCGATCTCGGCCCGCTCGCGGTCGCGCAGGGTGCTTTCGGCCCGCGGCCCGGCGGGCCGGGTCAGGTGCCGCGGCAGGTCCGCCACGTCGATCAGCCCGCTCAGCGAGGTCGCGCCCAGCGATTCCATGAGATTGCGCAACTCGCGCAGGTTGCCCGGCCAGTCATGCGCCTGAAGATGCAGCATCGCCGCCGGAGTAAAGCGCAGCGCCCGGCCATGGCGCTGCTGCGGATAGGCCGCGGCAAAGCGGCGAATCAGGCCGGGCAGGTCGTCGCGCCGCTCGGCCAGCGCGGGCAGGCGCAGCGTGGCGGCGGCCAGGCGGAAATACAGGTCGCTGCGCAGCTCGCCCTGGGCCATCCGCTCGGCCAGGCCGACCGAGGACAGCGACAGAAACTGCAGCGGCGCCCCGGCCGCGCGGCGCAGATGGGCCAGCACCTGCGCCAGCAGCGCCTGCACCGGCGGCGGCGCCTGGCCCGGCTCGTCCAGGCACAGCGTCCCGCCGCTTTCGGCCAGCCGTGTCAGCGCACCCGCGTCGACCAGGTCGTCGCGCAGCGCATCGGCGTCCAAGAGGCTGCAATCGACGAATTCGAAGGGCTGGCCGGCCTGCGGACCGGCACCGTGCAGCGCGCGGGCCAGGGTCTCCTTTCCCGCTCCCACCGGTCCCTCGATCAGCAGGGGCACGCCACCCTCGACATATTTCGCCGCGGCGGCGCAGATCGGGCCCAGGCAGGCGCCGCTCTGGGCGATCTGCGCCAGGCCGACGGCCGGATCAGCCGGGCATCGGCTGCGCAAGCCGGGCCGCGGCAGGGTCAGCATGACGCCCAGCATGTCGCCGCGATCCGCCAGCACGTCCACGTCGGCATGGGGCAGAACCTGCCGCAGCCGGGCGGCCAGATGGCCCGGATCGCCGTCGCGCGCTTCGGCCGGCAGGTGCAGCGCCCTGCCCTCGCCGTCCCAGGCCCGGCCCGCCGCCGCGTCGAAACCGGCGCTGGACCAGACCGGCTGGCCGAAACGGTCCAGCACCATGATCGCATCGCCGGCGCGCTCGCGGCGCTCGGCCAGCAGCCGCTCGACCAGGCGGCGATGCTCCTGCAGCCCGGCATTGCGCATCGCCTCCTCGATCTGCATGGCCAGGGTCACGGAAAAGGCCGCGACCTGGCCAAAGGGCTGCCCCGAGGGCCCCGAGATGTCGATGGCGCCCAGAAGCGCGCCGTTGAACGGATCGCGGATCGGCGCGGCGGCGCAGGACCAGCGCTGGATCGCCTCGCAGAAATGCTCAACGCCCGAGATGGTGACCGGCTTGGCCAGGTGCAGCGCGGTTCCGATCGCATTGGTGCCGATGGCGTCCTCGTCCCAATGGCCGCCGGGATGCAGGTGGTTTTCCTGGCCGCGCGACAGGATGCGGGCATCGCCCTCGGCCTCCATCACCACGCCGCTGCGGTCGCAAAGCAGCAGCATCATCCCGGCATCGTTCAGCATGTAGCCGGCGCGGCGGATCGCCGTCTGCGCGGCCGAGCGCAGGCGCTGGTTGCGGTGGCGGATCACGCGCAACTCGTCCTGGGCGACGCTGGGCGCGCGCTTGAGGGTCTCGATCTCTTTCCGCCCCCTGGACCTGACCCAGGATCTGAGCACGACCTCCCGTATGCTGGGGGGCACGCTCCCCAGCGCGCGGAATCGCTCCCAGTCCTCCTTCTGGATGCTTTCCGGCATGTCTCTGCGCCCCGCGTTAAGGCTGACGGATAGTAAGGTGCGCGCGCCCGCTGCTGTCAAGGAAAAGCCGGCCGGCCCGGCCTGCGGCTTTCCTGCCGCAACCGCCCGTCGATCATCGCAAAAAAGGCCGCCAGCGGTCGCGACGCGCCCCTCTCCCGCCACGCACCAGGGCGACGGCAACGAACCGACCGCTGCGGACAGGCATCGGCGCATGGGCCAAACCGGCGGCGCCGGCAGCCGCGGAGCGGTTCATCTGCAAGGGTGAAATGGTAGCGGAGGAGGGATTTGAACCCCCGACACAAGGATTATGATTCCTCTGCTCTAACCAGCTGAGCTACTCCGCCACGGGTGCGTGCGATTTACGGTGAGCAGCTGGGGGCGTCAAGGGGCCGAAAGCAGGTTTTTCAAAGTTTTTGGCCCGCTCGCCAGCCCGGCCCGACGCCCGGCTTCTTCGTTCCCCAAATACCCAAAAAGCGACGGCGCCAGCGCCGCCGCCCTCGATGGAAAGCATCAGACGGAAATCCCGCTGCGCCCCGCCAGGTCGGTAAAGAACTGCCAGGCCACCCGGCCCGAGCGCGAGCCGCGCGTCGCCTGCCACTCGATCGCCTCGGCGCGCAGCCGATCCTCGGGGATCTGCAAGCCATAGGCGCCGCAATAGCCGCGCACCATGGCCAGGTATTCGTCCTGCGAACAGGGGTGGAAGCCCAGCCACAGCCCGAACCGATCCGAGAGCGAGACCTTCTCCTCGACCGCCTCGCCGGGATGGATGGCGGTCGACCGCTCGTTGTCGATCATGTCGCGCGGCATCAGGTGGCGCCGGTTCGAGGTGGCATAAAGGATCACATTGGCCGGCCGCCCCGAGATGCCGCCGTCCAGCACCGCCTTGAGCGACTTGTATTGCGTATCGTCATGGCTAAAGGACAGGTCGTCGGAAAACAGCACGAAGCGGCGCTCGCGCGCCCGGCCCAGGATCGCCAAGAGCCGCCCGACCGAGCCCAGATCCTCGCGCGCGATCTCGACCAGCACCAGCGGCAGGCCCTGGCGCACGGCCTCGGCATGCACGGCCTTGACCAGCGAGCTTTTGCCCATGCCGCGCGAACCCCAGAGCAGCGCGTTGTTCGCCGCATGGCCGCGGGCGAATTGCAGCGTATTCGCCAGCAGCGTGTCGCGCGCCCGGTCGATGCCGATCAGCTGCACCAGATCGACGCGGTTGACCTCGGCCACCGGCTCCAGCCGGTCGGGATCGGGCTGCCAGACATAGGCGGTCGCCTCGGTGAAACTCGGCTCGGGCGCGGGCGGCGGCGACATGCGTTCCAGCGCCGCGGCGATGCGCAGCAAGGCTTCGTCAGGCATCGGCTTCCCGTTCTTCCAGTTCGCGCTTCTTTTCCATCCGCCGCACCAAGAAGATCGAGACCTCGTAAAGCCCATAGATCACCGTGAACAGCACGACCTGACTGATGACATCGGGCGGGGTGACGATGGCGGCCAGCACCAGGATCACCACGATGGCATAGCGGCGCACGCTGCCCAGCCCCTCGGAGGACACCAGCCCGGCCTTGCCCATCAGCGTCAGCGCCACCGGCAGCTGGAAGGACAGGCCGAAGGCCAGGATGAACTTGGTGGTCAGCGCCAGGTATTCGCTGACCGAGCCCTGGAAGACGATCCCGGCCAGATGCGGGTTCTGCTCGGCCGCCGCCGGGTCGTCGGGCAGGGCCAGCGGCCCCTGCTGGAAGCCCAGGAAGAAATCATAGGCCATGGGCAGGATGATGTAATAAGCGAAGGCCGCGCCGATCATGAACATCACCGGCGACGCGACCAGGAACGGCAGGAAGGCCGCCTTTTCGCTGCGATAGAGGCCCGGCGCGACAAAGCGCCAAAGCTGGTAGGCGATAACCGGGAAGGCCAGCACGAAGCCGCCCAGGAAAGAGATCTGGATGGCGACGAAGAAGCCTTCCTGAAGCTTCAGCAGGATCAGCCCGCATTCCTGCCCGCGCGTCTCAAGCGCATGGCAGATCGGCCGCGTCAGGAAGTTGTAGATCGGGTTCCAGACCGTATAGCACAGCACCATCGCCACGACGAAGGCCAGGACCGACCAGATCAGCCGGGTCCGCAACTCGGCCAGGTGTTCGATCAGCGGCGCCGAGCTGTCGTCGATGCTATCGGGGTTCTTGTCGGATTTCGCGGACACTCAGCGATCTTTCGTATCGGAGCGGCGCACCGCATGCAGGCGGCGCTGGCCGGGTTCAGGGTCGGCGGCCGTGACCGGCGCCGCCGGCGCGGCCCCCTGCCCCGACCCGGCCGCGGCAGGGCTGTCGGAAGGGGCGCTGGCCGGGCTCGGGCCGTCTCCAGCCGCGGGGCCAGCCGCGGGACCAGCCGCAAGCCCGGCCGCGCCCGGATCCGGCACGGCCCGCGTGCTGGCCGAGGGGGCCTTGGGCTCCCATTTCTCGAACCGGTCGGCGGCGCGCTCCAGGGCATCCAGACCCAGCGCCTTCTTCGAGGTCAGAGACTTGACGTCGCGCAAGGCGTTGCCGGCCTCGTCCAGGCCGGTGCTCTTGGCGGCATCCTCCATCGCGCTGGAAAACTCGCGCGCCATGGAGCGGGCGCGGGCCGTGATCCGTCCCAGCGAATGAAACAGATGCGGCAGATCCTTCGGCCCGATCACGATCAGCGCGACGATGCCGATCAGCAGCAGTTCGCTCCAGCCGATATCCAGCATTGCGATGTCCCGCGACGGTTACGAACGGTCGGTGCCGTGCGGCGTGACGTCGCGCATGGCCTCGTTGGTCTGGGCCTGGGCACGGGCTGCGTCCTCGGCCGGGCTCTGGCCGATGGGTTTCTTGGCGTCCTCGGCGGCGCGGTCATATTCCTCGGCACCGTCCTTGACGCCCTTCTTGAATGCGGTGATGCCCTTGCCCACCTCGCCCATCAGGGACGAAACCTTGCCGCGCCCGAAAAGCACCAGCACCACCACCGCGATGAGCAAAAGCCCCGGAAGGCCGATGTTGTTCAGCATGTCGTTTCCACTCCTTGCCGGCCGTGCCGGCGTTGACGGGTCATATGTAGTCCTCGACCATTGCAATGCAAAGCCCAAACGCGCCCTCTCCTTCCAACCATGGCAGCGCGGCGGAAAATCCGCCATGCTTTCCATCGCATGCAATCCGGAGAATAAGGTAACGATATGGAGATAACCCAGATCATCAGCGCCTTCGTCACGCTGTTCGTCGTGATCGACCCGGTGGGGCTTGCGCCGCTGTTCATCGCCCTGACCCGCGGCATGACACCGCAGCGGCGGCGGCGAATCGGCTGGCGCGCGCTCGGCATCGCGGCGGCGCTGATGACGCTTTTCGGCCTGGCGGGCGAGGCGATCCTGGCCGGTATCGGCATCTCGCTGTCCGCCTTCCGCATCGCCGGCGGGCTGCTGTTGTTCCTGACCGCGCTCGACATGCTTTTCGAACGCCGCACCGAGCGGCGCGAGGGCCAGGCCAGGGACGATGACGACGACCCCTCGGTCTTTCCGCTGGCCACGCCGCTGCTGGCCGGTCCTGGGGCGCTGGCCTCGATGATCCTGCTGGTCGGGCAGAACCCCGGCCCCGCCCATACGCTGATGATCCATCTGGTCATGCTGGCGGTGCTGGGCATCGCCGCCGCGCTTTTCGCCATGGCCGGGCCCATCGCGCATGTGCTGGGCCGCACCGGGACCATGGTGGTCACGCGGCTTTTCGGCATGCTGCTGGCGGCGCTGTCGATCCAGTTCGTGATCGACGGGCTCAAGGGATCGGGGCTGGTCTGATGGGCGAAGAATTCGGCCGCCTTGCCTATCTGGTGCTGCTGCTGATCGCCGTCGGCGGCTTTCTGCTGGTCGAGCTGCGCGCCCGGCCGGGCCAGGCCCTGCGGCAGGCGGCGGCCTGGGGGCTGATCTTCCTGGGCGTGGTGGCGCTGGCCGGGCTTTGGGACGACATCCGCGGCACGATCTCGCCCCAGGCCCGGATGCTCGAAGGCGGCCGGATCGAGGTGCCGGTCGGCAATGACGGCCATTACCACCTGACCGCGCAGGTGAACGGCACCCCGGTGCGCTTCGTCATCGACACCGGCGCCACCAGCATCGCCCTGGGACCACGGGACGCCGCGCGCGTCGGCATCGACCCCGAGACGCTGGCCTATGCCGGCCAGGCCCGCACCGCGAACGGCATCGTCCAGACCGCGGCCGTGCTGCTTGATTCAGTCGCGATCGGCGATATCCGCGACAGCCGCGTCCCCGCGGTGGTGCTGCGCGCCGAACTCGAGCAATCGCTGATGGGCATGTCCTACCTGTCGCGCTTTGCCCGCGTCAGCATCGAGGGCAACCGGCTGATCCTCGAACGCTGACCGGCTGCCTTTCCGCCCGGATGTCCGGGGAAGAGCGGCCAGCCGCGCCTCGTTCAGGAGGCGGAGGCCTCCTTGCAGTCGCGCGCGGCAACGGCTGCGGCCTCGGTTTGCTTGTTCAGGAACATGATCGCCAACCGGCGGCGGTCCTGCTGTCGTTGCGCGGTCTTCCGGCGATTGGCGCGCCTGTTCGGTGTTCTTGCCATTTCTTGCCTCGTTTTCTTGAAATTATTGGGCAGTCTCCGCCGCCCCGCCCGGCTGCGCCGAGAGAGGTCCGACAGAACCAGCCGCTATAGGGGGAATATCGTCGGGCGGGCAGATGGAACTGCGCAACGCCCTGGGCGCCAGGCGCCTATTTTTTCTTGCGTTTCTTGGCGGGGGTGCCGCCCTCGGACGCTTCCTTGGCCAGCCTCGCCGCGCGCAGGCTTGCGGTCAGTTCCTGGCGGCGTTCGGTCTGCTCGCTGATGATCAGCTTGGCTTCCGAGGTCGTCCGATCCATCGCTGTCAGCGGCGTCGGCTCGCGGAAAAGCCCCTTCAGTCTGTCCTTGGGTGCCATGCGAGCCTCCGGGATGTTGGTCCGACCAGGATCGGTCGGACCATCTGTCTTGCCATCGTGCAGGATCAGGCCAGGGCCAGGTCGCGCGCCGATTGGCGGCCGTCGCGGCCGGTCTCGATTTCGAAAGTCACGGCCTGGCCGTCATCGAGTTGACGGATATTCGCCCGCTCGAGGGCCGAGATATGCACGAACACATCCTTGCCGCCTTCCGCGGGAGCGATGAAGCCGAAGCCTTTGGTGGCGTTGAACCATTTCACGGTGCCAGTGGCCATCGTGATGTCTCCTTCATTTATACCGTCCGCGACATGCGACGGCCCGGCTCAGTCAGATCGAAGCATAGTCTGAAGCCGGAAAGGAGACAGGATGCAGAAGAAATAACCTAGCCCGCTGAACATGGGGTGCAATGGGCAGGAATGCAAGGGCTGTCTGCGCCGGGCGGATGACAGGGCCGCCTCAGCCCTGGTCGCGCTCGGCCAGTTGCAGCCATTCCTCTTCGGCGGCGGCCAGCGCCTGCTGGCGCTCGGCCAGGCCCTCGCTGGCCTTGGCGAACTTGACCGGGGCGGTCTGGAACAGGTCGGGCTGGGCCAGGAACTCGGTCAGCTTGCCGATCTCGGCCTCCAGCCGCTCGATGACGGCCGGCAGCGCCTCCAGCCGCTTGCGTTCCGAGAAATTGAGCCCCGTGCGCGGTGCCGTGGCCTTGGGCTGGGGCGCGGGCGCGGCCGGCGCGGGCCTGGCGGGGGCCGGCCGGGTCGGCTCGGGCACGGGGGCCGCCTGTTGGCGTTGCGCGCGGTAGTCGGACCAGCCGCCGGGATAGATCGTGGCCCGACCGTCGCCCTCCATCGCCACGGTGGTCGTGGCCACGCGGTCGATGAAGTCGCGGTCGTGGCTGACCAGCAGCACCGTGCCGTCGTAATCGCCCAGGATGTCCTGCAAGAGGTCCAGCGTCTCGACGTCCAGATCGTTGGTCGGCTCGTCCAGCACCAAGAGGTTCGAGGGCCGGGCCATGATCCGCGCCAGCAAAAGCCGCGCCTTTTCCCCGCCCGACAGGCTGCCGACCGGCGCCCGCGCCTGCGCCTCGTCGAACAGGAAATCCTTGAGATAGGCCACGACATGGCGCGGGTTGCCGCGCACCATCACCTGGTCCGAGCGCCCCGAGACCCGCATGGAGGGATCGCCCGCCAGCGCGTCCCACAGTGTCACCGTCTCGTCGATGGCCGAGCGCGCCTGGTCGAAGACCGCGATTTCCAGGTTGGTGCCGTGCCTGACCGTGCCGGTATCGGGGGCGATCTCGCCGGTCAGCATCTTGATCAGCGTGGTCTTGCCGGCGCCGTTCGGGCCGACAAAGGCCACCCGGTCGCCGCGCAGCACCCGCAGGTCGAAGGGCTTCAGGATCACCCGATCGCCGAAGGACTTGGAAATGCCCTTGGCGTCGATCACCCGCTTGCCCGATTGCGGCCCCGCGTCCAGTTCCATCGCCGCCGTGCCCTGGCGGCGGATCTGGCCGGCGCGCTCCTCGCGCAGCGCGGCCAGCGCACGGACGCGGCCCTGGTTGCGCTTGCGCCGGGCGGATATGCCCTCGACCGCCCAGCGGGCTTCGGCCTTGATCTTGCGGTCGAGCTTGTGGCGCGCCTCGTCCTCGGCGGTCCAGACGGTTTCGCGCCAATCCTCGAAATGTTCGAAGCCCTTGTCCTGGCGGCGGACCTCGCCGCGGTCGATCCACAGCGTCGCCCGGGTCAGCGCCCGCAGGAAGGCACGGTCGTGCGAGATCAGCACGAAAGCCGCCCTGGTCGCGGAAAGCTGCTCCTCGAGCCAGCCGATCGCCTCGATGTCGAGATGGTTGGTCGGCTCGTCGAGCAGCATCAGTTCCGGCGCCTCGGCCAGCAGCCGCGCCAGCGCCGCCCGCCGCCGCTCGCCGCCCGAGGCGGTGGCTGTGGGGCGGTCGGGGTCGAATTTCAGCCCCTCGGCCGCCATCTCGACGCGGTAGCCCTCGGCATCGCCCAGACCGGCGCGCGCGAAATCGCCCAGGGTGGCGAAAGCCGACAGGTCCGGGTCCTGCTCCATATAGCCCACGCGGGTGCCGGCGGAGGTGATGACCTGGCCGGCATCGGGCTCGACCAGCCCGGCCATGACCTTCATCAGCGTGGACTTGCCCGAGCCGTTGCGGCCGACCAGCGCCAGCCGGTCGCCCTGCTGAACGGTCAGGCTCAGCCCTTCAAAGACGGGATTGCCGCCGAAGGTCAGGGAAATATCGGTGAGTTGCAGAAGCGGAGCGCGTGCCATGAGGGGGCAGATATGCCGCGCCAGCCTGCCGGTCAACCGGGGACGCATGCGGGCGGGATGGGGGCGCTGCCCCCGGCGCGATGACGGGTGGCAAAAGGTTTGAGCTTTTGAGCTCGAAACCTGCCATTTTTCCGAAATGTCAGAAATTCTATCGCCAAAAAATCAATATGTTAGATGAAAATATGTGCGCGGCTTCGCGCACACCGTAAACCTTTTTGTTTATGGTGTGCGCTGACCAAGGCCGTCGGCTGAACTGGGTATCCCTTCCTCTACGGCCATGCGAGACCAAGATTCGCAGCTCCGCTTAAAGTAGCCTCGGGGACGGGCAGGATGAGTGCTCTGCAACTCTATCTGCCGCATAAAGTCAAACATCGCCGCAGCCGCGACCTCATGGATTTCATAACCCATGATCGTAACCGTCCGGTCTGACCGCTACCTTTCGACGCCTGGCCTGCGCAGGCAAGGTGCGTGGCGGCAGCCCGGCGTCCCGCGCTTCGGCCGCCGGAGCCGGCACAAAGCCGGCTGGTGCCTGCGGTCAAAACAGGTGCGGAACGATGCCCATTCACCGCGGCGGCCACAGACGCCTGCAAGTGCGCTACTGCCCGGCGGCCGGCCTGCGCGCCGACGCGGGACATCATGATCGACGGCAGGCCCGGCCCTGCGGCGCGCGATACGGCGCGCAAAGGGCACGGCACGCCGGGCCGCTACTGCCGCGCCAGCCAGTCGGTGATGCAGCGGCGCAGATTCGTCTCGCCCAGAGTGCGCGCGTCGTCGATCAGCCGCTTCAGTTCGCTCAGGTCCACGCGCCGGATCAGGTGCTTCACCGGCCCGATCGAGGCCGGGCGCATCGACAGCCGCCGGAACCCCAGCGCCGCCAGCGTTACCGCCTCGATCGGACGGCCGGCATCCTCGCCGCAGAACGACACCGGCACCCGCGCCTCGTCGCAGCGCCGCACGATCTGGTCGAGCAGCGAGATGAAGGAGGTGTTCAGCGTGTCATAGCGCCGCCGCACGCGCTCGTTCTCGCGGTCGGCGGCAAAGAAGAACTGCTTCAGGTCATTGCCGCCCACCGAGATGAAATCGCACATCTCGAAGAACTTCTTCGGCGCGAAGGCCAACGAGGGCGTCTCGAGCATGGCGCCGACGCGAATGTCCGAGGGCATGGCATGGCCCAGCCGCTGTTCGCGCGCCAGTTGCTCCATCAGCAGCTTATGCGCCTCTTCGAACTCGTGCATCTCGGTGATGAAGGGGAACATGACATAGAGCGGCCGCCCCACCGCGGCGCGGATCAGCGCCTGCAACTGCATCCGCAAGACGCCGCGCTTGTCCAGCCCCACCCGGATCGCCCGCCAGCCCATGGCCGGGTTCGGCTCGTCCTGCGGCTTCATGTAGGGCAGCACCTTGTCCGAGCCGATGTCCAGCGTGCGGAACATCACCGGTTTGCCATGGGCATTGTCCAGCACATGCGCGTAAAGCGCCGCCAGCTCGCCCCGGCGCGGCACGCGGGTGCGGGTCAGGAACTGCAACTCGGTGCGGAACAGCCCCACCCCCTCGGCGCCCGAGCTTTCCAGGCTGGGCAGGTCGGCCATCAGCCCGGCATTCATGTAAAGCTGGATCGTCGTGCCGCATTTCGCGGTGGCGGGCAGGTCGCGCAACCCGGCATAACGCTTTTGCGCCTCGGCCTGCATCGCCATCTTGTCGCGAAAGGCCTTGGCGACCGATTCCTCGGGGCGCAGATGCACGGTGCCCATGTCGCCATCCACCAGGATCAGGTCGCCGTTCAGCGCCTCGGAGGTGACGCGCTCGGCATGGATCACCAGCGGGATGGCCAGCGCGCGGGCGACGATGGCGGCATGGCTGCCGACCGAGCCCTCCTCCAGCACCACGCCCCTGAGGCGCCGGCCATAATCCAGCAACTCGGCCGGGCCGATGTTGCGTGCGACCAGGATCGGGTCGTCGGGCATCTCGGCGCCGGTGTCGCGCCCCTGCCCGGTCAGGATGCGCAAGAGCCGGTTCGACAGGTCGTCCAGATCGTGCAGCCGGTCGCGCAGATAGGGATCGGCGGCGCTTTCCAGCCGGGCGCGGGCCTGGCTTTGTTCTTTCTCGACCGCGGCCTCGGCCGAAAGGCCCAGGTCGATCGCCTCTTCCATCCGGCGCAGCCAGCTGCGGGAATGGGCGAACATGCGATAGGTCTCCATGACCTCGGCCGAATCGCCCGAACCCATGTCGGTGGCGGCCAGCATGGAATCGACCGTGGTGCGCAGCATGGCCACGGCCTCGGTCAGCCGGGCCTTTTCCTTCAGCGGATCGTCGGCGACCGGATTGGTGACCACCACGCGGGGCTCGTGCAGCCAGACCCGGCCCTCGGCCGCGCCCTCCTGCGCGGTCGAGCCGCGGAACATGACCGGAAAGCGGTGCTGGAGCGGCAGGCTGTCCGCCTGCGAGCCCAGGAAGGCGCCCAGCTCGGCCATCTCGGCCAGGACCATGGCGACCACCTCCAGCCCATAGACCTCGTCCTCGTTGAACTGGCGGGCATCGCGGGACTGCACCACCAGCACGCCCAGCTTTTCGCCGACGCGCTGGATCGGCACGCCCAGGAAGCTGGAATAGACCTCTTCGCCGGTCTCGGGCATGTAGCGGAAACCGGGCTCGGCCGGGGCATTGGCGGTGTTCACGTGCCGGCCCGAGCGGGCGACGCGGCCGACCAGCCCCTCGCCCAGGCGCAGCCGGGTCTTATGCACCGATTCGGGCTTCAGCCCCTCGGTGGCGCACAGCTCCAGCGTGGCGGGATCGCGGAAAAGATAGATCGAACAGACCTCGGTTCCCATCGAATCGGCGATGTGATGGGTGATCTGATCGAGACGGTCCTGGCCGCCCCCAGGGGCGGCCAAGGTTTCGCGCAGCCGCCGCAGCAGCTTGCGCGAGTCGCTGTCCTTGCGTTCGGGCATAATCCTCCCGCTTCAGCCTATCGGCCCGGATTCAGGGCTTTTCCAGTTCGAAGGCATCATGCAGCGCCTGAACCGCCAGTTCCATATACTTGCGGTCGATAAGCACCGAAATCTTGATCTCGCTGGTGGAGATCACCTTGATGTTGATGTTTTCATCGGCCAGCGCCTTGAACATGCGCGCGGCGACGCCGGCATGGCTGCGCATGCCGATGCCCACGACCGAGACCTTGGCGACCTCGGTATCCACGACCAGGTCGTCATAGGCGATATGGCCGGCGGCCTTGGCATCCTCCATGGCCTTGCGGGCGCGGGCGACCTGATTCACCGGGCAGGAGAAAGTCATGTCGGTCACCGAACCGGGGTGATCCTCGTAATCCTTTTCCGAGATGTTCTGGACAATCATGTCCACGTTCACGCCGGCCTCGGCCAGGGGCGCAAAGATCGCGGCCGAGATGCCGGGGCGGTCCTCGACCGTGACCAAGGTGATCTTGGCCTCTTCGCGGGAATAGGCGACGCCGTTGACGACTTTCGATTCCATGATTTCATCCTCATCGCAGACCAGGGTGCCGCTGTTCTCGTCGGTTTCCTCGAACGAGGACAGTACCCGCAGGCGGACCTTGTAGCGCATCGCCAGCTCGACCGAGCGGGTTTGCAGAACCTTGGCCCCCAGGCTGGCCAGTTCCAGCATCTCCTCGAAGGCGATCTTCTTGAGCTTGCGCGCTTTCGAGGTGATGCGCGGATCGGTGGTATAGACCCCGTCCACATCGGTATAGATGTCGCAACGCTCGGCCCCGAAGGCGGCGGCAAAGGCGACCGCCGTGGTATCCGAGCCGCCGCGGCCCAGCGTGGTGATGCGGTTGTCCGAGCCGAGCCCCTGGAAACCCGCGACCACGGCGACCCGCATGCCCTCGGCGAATTTCTGGTCGATATTGTCGCGAGGGATGGAGACGAAGCGCGCCGAGGAGTGCTGCGAGGTGGTGTTGATCGGCACCTGCCAGCCCTGCCAGCTGCGCGCGGGCACGCCCAGTTCCTGCAGGGTCAGCGCCATCAGCCCGGCGGTGACGTTCTCGCCCGAGGCGACCACGGCGTCGTATTCGCGCGCATCGAACAGCGGCGAGGTCGCCTCGACCCAGCCGACCAGTTCGTTGGTCTTGCCCGACATGGCGCTGACGATGACGATCACGTCATAGCCGCGCTCGACCTCGCGCTGAACCTTCAGCGCGGCGTTCTTGATGCGGTCCAGGTCGGCAACCGAGGTGCCGCCGAATTTCATCACCAGAAGCGGCATTCCCTTGCCCCCAGCATCACCAGTTTTCAGGGGGGCCTTCTAGGGTCGGGACGGGAAAAGAACAAGGGGCGGCAGGCATTTCCCGAACCTTCCGGTGCATTATTTTGCCAGCCCGGCCGCCGACGCGCTCGGCATCTTGATGCCGCCGGCGCAGGACCGCAAAAGGGCGGGCATGAAAGTGACGCATGACGAATCCACCTTCACCCTGACCGGCAAGATCTGGTCGGCGACCTATCCCCTGGAGGAGCTGCCGAAATGGCTGGCCTTCTATCGCGGCCGCAAGGCACGCTTTCCCAAGGCCGGCAACAGCTATGACGCCACCATCGCCGCGCTGGAGCAGCTGGAGCGGAGCCTGGCCGCGAAACGCTAGGCGTCGCTGCGGTCGCGCCAGCGGCTATGGATATTCTCGCAATGGGCCGTCTCGGCAAAGACGCGGTCCATCAGCGCCATGAAGGCGCTGCGCCAGGGCGACGGCGGCTGACGATAGACGCGCGAGCAAAGCGGCTCTGATTGCTGTCCCCCAAGGGTCCGGTTGATGCAGACGGACGCGCTCCACCAAGCGTTCATGAGAACCTCGCATACTCATCAAAACACCTTCGATCAGACGAATGTGACACCCCGAAAACAACCGGGGGCGCCCCCAGCTTCATGAAGCGGCGCTGATGCAGCAAAGTCACGCTGGCTTTTTCGGCAGGAAACCGCCGGGCTCGCCGCCGGATCCCTGCGGGAAAGCGGCGCGGGCGGCATCCGGAACAAGGCCGCAAACCGCGCTGCAAACCGGTGAGGGTCGGAAGGAACTGAGTGGTGACTGAGTGGTGGTCGGGGCGAGAGGATTCGAACCTCCGGCCTACGGTACCCAAAACCGTCGCGCTACCAGGCTGCGCTACGCCCCGGACCTGTCGCGCTGTCTAGCGGCTGACCGCGCTGGGGGAAAGGGAAAACTGAGAGGCCGCAGCACCTTCAGTCGCAGGGCGCCAGCGCATCCTGCTGCGGCAGGCGCGGATGCGACAGCACCATGCCGGGATGGATGCCCAGCCGCGCCGCGTCGCCGCCCGGCACCTCCAGCACCATCAGCCGCTCGGGCGCGGGATCGCCGGGCGCCGCGCCCGCGATCGCCGTCTCGTCCAGCGGCTTGGCCATCGGATGAACGTGGCGCACCTCGCCCCGTGCGTCGATGAAAATCATGTCCAGCGCAATCAGCGTGTTGCGCATCCAGAAGCTGACCGGCTGCGGCGATTCGTAGATGAACAGCATGCCCTGCCCCGCCGGCAGGTCGCGGCGGAACATCAGGCCCCGCGCGCGTTCCTCGTCGCTGTCCGCGATCTCGACCGCCACCTCGACCGGCTTGCCCCGACCCTGGAACAACGCCCGGTCGGGATGACACGGGGCCGCAAGGGCCGAGGATTGATTTATGACAAGAAAAGCAAGAACAACCGTAACGGCCCTCAACTTCATACCGCGCCCGCGACCAGCCGCAATTTAGCGAGCGCGGCCGCTCCCCCCGGCTGTGTCTGCCGCGCCTCGATCGCGGCTTTCTCCCAGGACAGGATTTGCGCGGCCATCATCCCCCGCCGGCCATCGACCACGCGCAGCGCGATCGCCTCGCCCACGGCCAGATCGGCAAAGCCGGAATGGCGCAACACCTCGACATGCAGGAACACGTCGGCTTTTTCGGCGAAGATATTGGCAAAGCCGAAGCCCTTGGCCTTGTCGAACCATTTCACCCGCGCCGGCAGCAGCGGCAGCTGCGCGATCTCTTCCGGCGTGGCCGAACACAGATCGGCGATGGCGGGCATCGGCTCGCTGGCAGGCGGCGTGATCTCCAGCACCTCGACCGCCTGCATGCCGCGCGGCGTCTTCTGGATGATGGCAACCACATGAGAGCCCTCGGCAACCGAGCTCTGGCCGAAATTCCTCAGTACGTTGGCGTGCAGAAGAATGTCGGCGCCACCCTCGGGATCGGTCAGGAAACCGAAGCCCTTGCTGCCATCGAACCATTTCACGACGCCCGCGATCTTGCGCTGTTGCTCGTCGTCTTCTTCCATGTCGTCCTGTCACCCGTTAGAAAACCAGAAACAACCCGAAACTCCGGTCCCGCGCCCTTCGGTCTAGGCTGAACGAAGGTGGAGCCGGATTGGTCAGGTTTTCCATACCATGGATAAATCGCGAACCCGCATCAAGGGCTAAGACGGCAGACTTGCCATAAACTTTGAATTATTTCTTGACTATTGTCCTGTCCGTCGCCGCTTTCGTCGGGAAAACCTCGTTTTGTCCAGCGAAAACGGTCATGCAGGCGGAAGGCGCCATCGGCCCAGAATTCGATCTGGACCGGGCGGATTCGATAGCCGCCCCAATGCGGCGGGCGCGGGGGATTCAACCCAAGATTGATCCCAAGCCGCGCCACATCACCCATCAGCGCACCGCGGCTGGCCAGCGGCCGGCTTTGGCGCGAGGCCCAGGCGCCGATCCGCGACTGCAAGGGACGCGAGGCGTAATAGGCATCGGCCAGGTCGGATTCGACACGGGTGACATGGCCGCGTACGCGCAGTTGCCGGCGCAGCGACTTCCAGTGCATGACGAAGGCCGCGACCCCGGTCGCCTCGATCTGGCTGCCCTTGGCGCTTTCGTAATTGGTATAGAAGACGAAGGAGCCCTCGGCCCCCGCCCCCTCGATCCCCTTCAAAAGCACCATGCGCACGTCGGGCATGCCCGCGGCATCGACGGTGGCCAGCGCCATGGCGCTGGGGTCGTTCGGCTCGGTCCTTTCGGCCTCGGCCAGCCAGCTGCGGGCGATGGCAAAGGGGTCGTCGCCGGCGAAAATTCCGCTGCGGTCGCTCATGTCTGCCTGCTTACCGACACTTGATGCCTCCATGCAGTTCGCCTAATCCTGCTGCAAACCGAAGAAGCGCGAGGGGCAGCATCATGTCAAGTGACGGCGGGAATGGGCTGATGAAGGGTCGCCGCGGCCTCATCATGGGCCTGGCGAACGACAAGTCCATCGCCTGGGGCATCGCCAGGGCGCTGGCCGAACAGGGTGCCGAGCTGGCCTTTTCCTATCAGGGCGAGGCGCTCAAGCGCCGGGTCGAGCCGCTGGCCGCGCAGATCGGCTCGGACCTGCTGGCCGAATGCGACGTGGCCGACGAGGCCTCGGTCGACGGGCTGTTCGCGACCATTGCGGAACGCTGGGACAGCCTGGACTTCATCGTCCATGCCATCGGCTTTTCCGACAAGGAGCAGCTGCGCGGCCGCTATGCCGACACCACGCGCGACAATTTCCTGATGACCATGGACATCTCGGTCTATTCCTTTACCGCCGTGGCGCGCCGCGCCGCCGCGATGATGCCGAACGGCGGCTCGATGCTGACCCTGACCTATTACGGCGCCGAGCGGGTGATGCCGCATTACAACGTCATGGGCGTCGCCAAGGCCGCGCTGGAGGCGTCGGTGCGCTACCTGGCCGAGGATTTCGGCAAGGACGGCATCCGCGTCAACGCCATCTCGGCCGGGCCGATCAAGACGCTGGCGGCCAGCGGCATCGGTGATTTCCGCTATATCCTGAAATGGAACGAGCTGAACTCGCCGCTGCGCCGCAACGTCACCATCGACGATGTCGGCAAGTCGGCGGTCTATCTCTTGTCCGACCTGGGCTCGGGCGTGACGGGCGAAACCCATCACGTCGATTCCGGCTATCACATCGTCGGCATGAAGGCCGTGGACGCCCCCGACATCGCCACGACGAAAAAGGACTGATCCTCCGCGATGAGCGCCGAACAGGTCATCGCGCTTGTCTCGGCGCTGACGCTGGCGATCCTGACGCCGGGGCCGGCGATCATCGCCACGGTGCAGACCGCCTTCCTGCATGGTCGCGCCCGCGCCCTGCCCTATGCGCTTGGACTGGCCACGGGCGCCTCGCTGTGGTGCCTGTTCGCGCTGGCCGGGCTGGCGGTGCTGTTCCGGCTGCACCCGGCGCTGTTCGTCGCGCTCAAGGTCTTTGGCGGCTTCTACCTGCTGTGGTTCGCCTGGACGCTGTGGCGCGCCTCGACCCTGCCCCTGCCGCCGGCGGCCGGCGGCGCCAGCAAGGGGTTCTGGGGCGGGATCGCGCTGAACCTCTCCAATCCCAAGCCGGCGCTGTTCTATGCCGCGTTGATCCTGTCGGTCTTTCCCGAGCCGATGGGGATCGCGCGGCAGGCGCTGATCTATGGCATCTGCCTGGGGACCGAGCTGTTCTGGTATGCGCTGGTCGCCGTTCTGATGTCGACAGCCCTCATGCGCGCGCGCTATTTTGCGGCAAAGTTCTGGATCGACCGGGCCGCCGGCATCGCCATCGCGCTGCTGGGCCTGCTTCTGATCGTCAACCACTAAGGAGCCAGCATGAACGATCGCCTGCCCCATGAACGCGGATTCCATATCAGCTGGGACCAGCTGCACCGCGACGCCCGTGCCCTGGCCTGGCGGCTCGAGGATCGCCCCTGGCGCGCGATCCTGGCCATCACCCGCGGCGGGCTGGTACCGGCGATGATCGTCGCGCGCGAACTTGACGTGCGGGTGATCGACACGATTTCCGTCAAGTCCTATCGCGGCAAGGGCGGGCAGGAGCGCGGCGAGGTCACGGTGCTGAAGGCTCCGGACCCGGCGGTGATGCAGGACGGCGACGGCATCCTGGTGGTCGACGACCTGGTCGATTCGGGGCGCACGCTGGAACATGTGCGCACCATGTATCCCAAGGCGCATTTCGCCACCGTCTATGCCAAGCCCAAGGGCCGGCCCATGGTCGAGACCTATGTGACCGAAGTCAGCCAGGACACCTGGATATTCTTCCCCTGGGACATGGCGCTGCAATACGTCCAGCCCTATCGCGGCGAGGATTGATCCCGCGCGGCATGTCGCGGGCGCGCGGCGCTTCAGGATTGCCCCGCAGATCGTCGTGGCGCATCATCGGATGGCGGGCCGGAAGCGGCCCCTGTCCTGCGAGGGAAAACGGTGATGCGTCCGATCCTCATTGTTGCGCTGTTGCTGCCGATGCCGGCGGCCGCCTTCATGGCCCGCAACGGCATGACCGTCACCCAGGCCGGCCCGACCGAGATCGCGGTCGCCTACCAGGCTCGGCGCGAGGACACCGATTATTGGTGCGCCGCGGGCGATTTTGCGCAGCGCGCCCTGGGCCAGCCTGGCAAGGCCCGGATCTGGCGCGCCACGCCCAAGCCGCGCAAGGCGGGCCAAGGGATCGTCTTCACGCTCGATCCCGCACGCAAGGCCGAAGGGGCCGGGTTGTCCGAATTCGGTTCGGGACCGCGCGACGGCTCGCTGCCGCTGGGGATGGCGGTGGGAAATTACTGTCGCAGAGACATTCCCTTTTGGCGGGACTGACTTCTGCTGCCGCATTCGGGCGCAGCGATGCTGGCAACTTGCCCGGCCGGAACCACCGCCCCCCGCCAATCCGCTAGCCGCCTTGCCGGGCCGGGGATCGCCGGGCCGGCCCAGGGCGCGCTACGCATAATCGCCGGGGCCGGCCCGGCCCTCTCCTATCCGTTTCCGCGCACGAAACGCGCCGCTTCCTCGGCCGCGCGGCGCAGGGCGCGGCTCTTGTTCACCGTCTCCATGAACTCGGCCTCGGGGTCACTGTCATAGACCACGCCGCCGCCGGCCTGGATGTAAAGCGTGCCGTCCTTGATCACCCCGGTGCGCAGGGCGATGCACATGTCCATCTCGCCATTGGCGGCGAAATAGCCGACGCCGCCGGCATAGACGCCGCGCTTTTCCGGCTCCAGCTCGTCGATGATCTCCATCGCCCGGACCTTGGGCGCGCCCGAGACCGTGCCCGCCGGCATCCCCGCCAGCAGCGCCGACAGCGCGTCCTCGCCTTCGTTGAGCTCGCCCACCACGTTCGAGACGATATGCATGACGTGGGAATAACGCTCGACGATGAACCGTTCGGTGGGGGTCACCGTGCCGATGCGCGCCACCCGGCCCACGTCGTTGCGGCCGAGGTCCAGCAGCATCAGATGCTCGGCCAGTTCCTTCTGGTCGGCCAGCAGATCGGCCTCCAGCGCGCGATCCTCCTCGGGAGTGGCGCCGCGCGGGCGGGTGCCGGCGATGGGGCGGATCGTCACCTCGCCTTCGCGCAGCCGCACCAGGATCTCGGGCGAGGCGCCGACGATCTGGAAGCCGCCGAAATTCAGGAAGAACATGAAGGGCGATGGGTTGGTGCGCCGCAACGCGCGGTAAAGCGCAAAGGGCGGCAGCGGGAAATCCATCGCCCAGCGTTGCGAGGGCACCACCTGGAAGATGTCGCCGGCGCGGATGTATTCCTTGGCCTTCTCGACCGCCGCCAGATAGGCTTCCTTGCTGAAATTGCTGCGCAATTCGCCGATTTTCAGATCGTGGCCCAGGGCGCGCGGCTCGCTGGGCTGGCGGTCCAGCGCGCGCAGCGCCTCCATCACCCGCTCGGCAGCCTGGGCATAGGCGGCGCGGGCGGGGGTTTCCCCATCGTGCCAGGCCGGGGCGCAGAGCAGGACTTCGCCCTTGACCCCGTCCAGAACCGCAACGACCGAGGGGCGCATCATCATCGCATCCGGCAGGCCCAGCGGATCGGGGTTCACGTCGGGCAGGCGCTCGACCAGGCGGATCATGTCATAGCCCAGATAGCCGAAAAGCCCCGCCGCACCCGCCGGCACGCCGTCCGGCATGTCGATGCGGCTTTCCGCGATCAGGGCACGCAGGCTGTCCAGCGCCGGCCGGTCGTCACCCGCGAACTCGTCCGAATAGCGGGCGTTGCGGTTGATGCGGGCCTTGCCGTCGCGGCATTCCCAGATCAGGTCGGGCTTCATGCCGACGAAGGAATAGCGGCCGCGCAGCTCGCCGCCGGTGACGCTTTCCAGCATGAAGGAATTGGGCGCGGCCTCGGCCAGCTTCAGCATCAGGCTGACCGGCGTGTCCAGGTCGGCCGCCAGCCGGATGGTCAGAAGCTGGTTGCGCCCCTCGGCCCAGCCCCGCTCGAATGACGCGAAATCCGGGGTGATCTCCATCATTGGACCTGCGCGTTCACCGCATCCACCGCGGTCTGGTTCAGCGTCATGCCGGCCTGGGACTGCAGCGCGCGGGTGTAATAGTCGAAGACGTCCTGGCGCAGCGAATCCGCCAGCCGGGCCGAGATGCCCTCGCGGATCTGCGCGGCCTCGTCGCCCCTGGTCTCGGCCGGGTGGATCTTGTCCAGCGTGACCAGGAACACCCGGTTCTCGGCATCGACCACCTCGGTCGCGCCCTCCTCGGCGATCTCGAAGGCCTGGGTCACCACGTCCTGCGGCACACCGTTAATGAAACCGCCGCGGGCAAGGCCGGTCGCCGGCGTGCCGGGATCGGGGGCGGGCTTCTGGTCAGCCGGAGCGGGGGCCTCGGTCCCCGGCGCGGTCGCGGCGGCGCCGAGGGCCTGGGCGACCGGCGCGGTCGCCGCCGCCGGGGCCGGCTCGATGCCGGTCTCGGCGGCCGCCTCGGCCTCGACGCGGCGCTCCTCGGCCAGGGCGAGCAGCAGGCGATGCGTCTCGTTGCGCGCCCAATCCTCGGCCACGCGCTCGCGCACCTCCTCGAAGGGGATCAGCGCCGGCGGCTCGATCTTGTCCAGCCGCAGGGCGAAGACGCCGCCGTCCCCGGTCTCGAACAGTTCGGGGAAATCCTTCTCGCTCAGCTGCGCCGCGCGCTGGCGGAACTCGGGATAGGCGTCGATGCCGTTCGGGTGGGCCTCGGCGCCGGGACTCCAATCGATGCGGCCGAGCTTCATCGGCGTGTCCTCGACCATGTCCTCCAGCGCCGCGCCCCCGGCCAGCAGGTCGGCGAACTCGTCCGAACGCTCCTCGATCTGGCGCCGCGCGCGGTCCACCGCGGCCTCGAGCCGCAGGTCGTCGCGCGCCTCCTCGAAGGGAATGTCCAGCGGTTCCAGGATCGCATTCATCGAAAACAGCGCCGGCCCCAGGTCGGAACCGGCCGGGCCGGCGACGCCGGGCTCCTCCAGCGCAAACACCGCCTCGCCCGCAGCACCCAGCTCGGCCTGGCTCACCTCGCCCAAGTCGATATCGGCCAGCGTCAGCCCGCGCTCGGCGGCCAGCTGCTCGAAGGTGATCTCGCCGCGCTCGATGCGGGCCTTGGCCTCCTCGGCGGCGGCCATGGTGGGGAAGACCAGCCGCTCGACCATGCGGCGCTCGGGCTGCTGGAACTCCTCGATCCGGTCCTGGTAAAGCTCGCGCAGCGCCGCCTCGTCGACCTCGACCTCGCCCTCCAGCATCTCGGGGGTCAGCCAGACATAGGTGATCTGGCGGATCTCGGGCGCGGTGAAGCGGTCGGCATTGGCCTTGTGCCAGGCTTGCAGCGTCGCCTCGTCGGGGGTGGAAACCGGCGCGGGCAGATCCTCGGCGGTCAGTTCGCGCCAATGGATGTCGCGCGTCTCCAGCAGCCAGCCCTGGGTCTGCGCCACCACCGGCTCGGGCGCGCTGACACCGGCCAGCGCCGCGTCCTGCAGGATCAGCCGGGCCATGTCCATGCGCAGGTCATGTTCGAACTCGGCCTCGCGCATGCCCTCGCGGCGCAGCGCGTCGGCATAGATGGCGCGGTCGAACTGGCCGTTCAGGCCGCGGAAGGCGGCGATGCCGGTGATCTGCTCGGCCACCGCCTGGTCGCCGACCGAGACGCCCAGCCGGTTCGCCTCGGCCTCCAGCGCCGCGGCGGTGTAAAGCCGCGCCAGCGCCGCCTGGTCCACGCCGATGGCCTTGGCCTCGGCGGCACTGATCTGCCGGCCGGTGCGGGCAGAGAAATCCTGCATCTCGGCGCGCAGGGTGCGGGCATAGTCCTGGGCCGAGATCTCGACATCGCCCACCGCGCCGATATCGGCCGTGCCGCCCGAGAAATTGGTGACGCCGAAGCCGCCCAGCCCCAGGACCAGCATGCCCATCAGCAACCAGACGATCGTCGATTTGCCCTTGCCTCGCATCTTGTCGCCGTGCCCCGCCGTTGTTCTTGCCAGTCAGCGCAAGTCTTTAGGGTGCCAAGGGCCCGGCGGCAAGAGCCGCGACGCCGCGCCGCCTTGCCCGCCGGTCACAATCCGGTCGGCCGGTCAGGGCCGGAACGCCTCGAGCCGCTGCATCAGCGCCGCGATGCCGTCCCGGTCGGCATTGGCAAAGGCGATCCGGACATGGCGCGCGCCCTGCGCGTCGCCCTCGGGCATGAACATGGTGCCGGGCAGCAGCAGCACCCCCGCCTCGCGCAGCAGGCGCTGCGCAAGGTCCGGCGCAGGCATGTCGAACGGATGTTCGGCCCAGGTGAAATAGGCGCCGCAGCCCTTGACGCGCCAGCCGGGAAGCTGCGCCATGCCCTCGGCCATGGCGGCCCGGCGGGCAAGGATCTCGGCCCGCTCGCCCGCCAGCCAATCGCGCAGGTTCGCCATGCCCCAGGCCGCGCCGATCTGGCCGATCTGACCGGCACAGATCGCGACGGTGTCGAGGAATTTTTCGATCTCGGCCATGCGGGCGGGGCTGGCGATGACCGCGCCAACGCGATGCCCGGTCAGCCGGTAGGCTTTCGAGAAGCTGTAGAGATGGATCAGCACCTCGCCCCAGTCGGGATCGGCGAACAGGTCGTGCGGCGCGCCCTCGCGGGCGTCGAAGTCGCGATAGGTCTCGTCCAGAACCAGCGCCAGGCTGCGCGACCGCGCCAGCTCGGCAAAGGCGCGCAGGGTCTCGGCCGGGTATTCCGCCCCCGAGGGGTTGTTGGGGCTGACCAGCACGATGGCCCGGCTGCGCTCGGTGACCAGCCTGGCCGCCTCGGCCGCGTCCGGCACCATCTCCGCGCCGCAGCGCAGGGGGGCAGTGCGGATGCCCTGCATGTCGAGCCACATCTTGTGGTTGAAATACCAGGGCGCAGGCAGGATCACCTCATCCCCCGGCCCGGCGAGGCTCTGGATCGCGGCGCAGAAAGCCTGGTTGCAGCCTTGGGTGATCGCCACCTCTTCGGGGCGGATGGTGCCGGCATAGGCGCGCGACCAGTCGCGGGCCACCGCTTCGCGCAACTCGGGACGGCCCAGCACCGGGCCATAGAGATGCGCATCGGCCCGCTCCAGCGCCGCCTCGGCCATGGCACGGCGCAGGGGCTCGGGCGGCGGCTCGACCGGCGCGGCCTGGCTGAGATTGATCAACGGCCGCTCGGGCGGAAAGGTCAGGCCGGCAAGCCAGCGCCGCGCCTCCATGACGGGCGGGCGAAAGGTCGCGGCAAGGGCGGGGTTCAGCGGCAGCATGGGACGGGCCTCAGTCGGTCAGGCGCAAGGCGCCGAAATCGGGCGGGGTGGACAGGTCGGGTCCGGCGCCGGGTGCGGACCGGGCCGGGCCCTCCTCCTGGCCGGACCCGGAGGCTTCCGGCGATCGCGACGACGCCCGCGGGTCCGGCACCGCGGCACCGGACATCGCCGCCCCGGTTCCGGGCGCCGCTTCGGGACCGGCCGATGCCTCGGGCCCTGGGGCGACGGCCGGCGACGGATGCGCGCTTCCGGCCGGCTGCGTCCCGGCGGAAACGGCAGGGGCCTCGGGCGCCGCTTGGCGCCGCGCCTCTGGCGCTGGCTCGGGCGGCGGGGCGGCGGGCAGCGGTGGGGGCGCAGTTGCGGCCGGTTCCGACCCTGCGGAAACGGCGGGCGCGGCGGGGGCCTCTGCGGCCGGTTGGGACAGCGCGTCGGCGGATGCCGCGTCCGGCCCGGGCGCGGGGGCCGGCATGGTACGTTCAGGGGCGCGTTCAGGGGCGCGGTCCAGCGCCGGCACCACCACCTGGCCGGGCGGCGGCACGGGGACCGGCGCCTCGGCTGCCGGATCGGGCAGGTCGACCGGATCGGCCTCGGGCAAGGCGATCTCGGGCGCGACGGGGCTTTCGGCGGGTGCAAGCGGGCGCAGCCCGGCCGGATCGGCGGGCGCCGGCGCAGGCTCGTCGGCCGGGCGCGGCGCCAGCGGGGCCGCGGCGGGGCGCGGCGCCCCGGCGGCAAGCGGCGCGGGGGCCTGCGGCTGCATATCGCTGGTGTTCGAGAACCCGGAACCCGCCGGGACGGACAGCGTCTCGGCCGCCGGGCCCTGGCCGGCGGCGGGTGCCTCGGGGCGCGGCGGCTGCGGCAGCGCCAGCGACAGCCCGACCAGCGCCGCGCCGCAGACCAGCGCGCCATGAACCAGACCCGTCGCGAACCCTCTTGCCATGCCCTTGCCCAGCCCCTGCCCCACATGCCGCGCCACATGCGCCCCAACGCGGTTTTTCTTGCCCTGCGCTCTTGACCCGCGGCAAGGCTTTAGCCCATCTATAGCCGCAGAATTTCCGGGGTTCACCCCCCAATGCAAGGCGCCCCAGCCGGAAGGCCCAGACCATGATCCTGCTCATCGACAATTACGACAGCTTCACCTGGAACCTCGTGCATTACATGGGCGAGGCCGGGGCCGAGGTCGTCGTGCGCCGCAACGACGCCCTGTCCGTCGACGAGGCGCTGGGGATGGGCGCGCAGGGCATCGTGATCTCGCCCGGCCCCTGCGATCCGGCCCATGCCGGGATCATCGTGCCGCTGATCCGCGCGGCGGCGGAAAAGGGCGTGCCGCTGTTCGGGGTCTGCCTGGGCCACCAGGCCATCGGCGAGGCCTTCGGCGGCAAGGTGGTGCGCGCCAGCCGCATCGTGCATGGCAAGACCGACGCCATCACCCATGACGGAACCGGCGTGTTCGCCGGCCTGCCCTCGCCGCTGACCGCGACGCGCTACCATTCGCTGACCGTGGAACCGGAAAGCCTGCCCGATTGCCTGCGCGTCACCGCCACCGCCGCCGACGGCACCATCATGGGGCTGATGCACCGGACCCTGCCGGTCGAGGGCGTGCAGTTCCATCCCGAAAGCATCGCCTCGGAATATGGCCACGACATGATCCGCAACTTCCTGCGCCGCTGCTCGAACCTGGACCGCGCCGCATGAGCGCGCCGACCGATATCCGCCCGCTGATCGGCCTGGCCGCCAGCCGGCCGCTGACCGGGACCGAGGCCGAGGCAGCCTTTTCCGCCCTGTTCGAGGGCGCCGCCACCCCCGCCCAGATCGGCGGCCTGCTGATGGCCATGCGCGTGCGCGGCGAGACGGTCGAGGAAATGGCTGCCGCCACCCGCGCCATGCGCGCGCGGATGAACCGCATCAAGGCCCCCGAGGGCGCCATGGACATCGTCGGCACCGGCGGCGACGGCAAGGGCACGCTGAACATCTCGACCGCCACCGCCTTCGTGGTCGCGGGCGCCGGCGTGCCGGTCGCCAAGCATGGCAACCGCAACCTGTCCTCGAAATCCGGCTCGGCCGATGCCATCACCCATCTGGGGCTGAACGTGATGGGCACCCCCGAGATCGCCGAGGCCGCGCTGGCCGCAACCGGCATCTGCTTCATGATGGCGCCGGTGCATCACCCCGCCATGCGCCATGTCGGTCCGGCGCGGGCTGAACTGGGCACCCGCACCATCTTCAACCTGCTGGGGCCGATGACCAATCCCGGCTCGGTCAAGCGGCAGCTGACGGGCACTTTCGACAAGGTCTGGAACCGGCCGATGGCCGAGACGCTGCGCGAACTGGGCTCGGAATGCGCCTGGCTGGTGCATGGCGGCGACGGCACCGACGAGATCTCGATCGCCGAGCCGACCTGGGTGGCGCAGCTCAAGGACGGCGAGATCACCGAGTTCCAGGTCTCGCCCGAGGATGCCGGCCTGCCGGTGCATCCGTTCGAGGCGATCCTGGGCGGCGATCCGGCGCAGAACGCCGCGGCGCTGCGGGCGCTGCTGGACGGCGCGCCGGGCGCCTATCGCGATGCCGTGCTGCTGAATGCCGCCGCCGCGCTGTTGATCGCCGGCAAGGCCGCATCGCTGCGCGAAGGGGCCGAGATCGCCCGCGATTCCATCGACAGCGGCAAGGCCAGGGCCAAGCTGGCCGCGCTGGCCGCCCAGGTCGGCGCGCCGGCCGAGCCCCATGGCTGAGCCCATCCCCGTTCCCGGCGCCTGGGCCGGCCTGCCGTTCTTTCGCCAGGACTGGCCGGCCATCGCGGCCCGGTTGCGGGACCGCGACTGGCTGCCCGGCCCCGCCCGCGTCTTCGCCGCGCTGGAGCTGACGCCGCCGGAGCAGGTCCGGGTGGTGATCCTGGGGCAAGACCCCTATCCCACGCCGGGCCATGCCAACGGGCTGGCCTTTTCGGTCACGCCGGAAACCGCGCTGCCGCGTTCGCTGCGAAACATCTATGCCGAGATGCGCGAGGATATCGGCGCCGCCCCCCCGAACGGCGACCTGAGCCATTGGGCGCGGCAGGGGGTGCTGCTTCTGAACACCGCGCTGTCCGTGCTGCCCGGCCAAGCCGGCGCCCATGCGAAATGGGGCTGGGAGAAGCTGGCGCGGCAGGCCGTCGCCCGCGCGCAGGCCGAGCGCCCGCTGACCTTCATCCTCTGGGGCGGCCACGCGCAAAAGGCGCTGGCCGGGCTGCCGCGTCCGCAGGATCTGGTGATCGAAAGCGCCCATCCCTCACCGCTATCGGCGCGGCGCGGCTTCTTCGGCTCGCGCCCCTTCGGCCGGGTCAACGACTGGCTGCGGTCGCGGGGCGAGCCGGTGATCGACTGGGCCCTTTCCGAAACCGCCGCCGCGGGGTAAACCGACGTCATGGATATTCTCGACCGCATCAAGGCCTACAAGCTGGAAGAAATCGCCGCCGCCAAGGCCGCCCGGCCGCTGTCGGGCATCGAGGCCGCGGCCCGCGAAGCCTCGCCCCCCCGCGGCTTTGCCCGCGCGCTGGCCGACAAGGCCGGGCAAGGCCATGCGCTGATCGCCGAGATCAAGAAGGCCAGCCCCTCCAAGGGGTTGATCCGACCGGATTTCGACCCGCCCTCGCTGGCCCGCGCCTATGAGGCCGGGGGGGCGGCCTGCCTTTCGGTGCTGACCGACGCCCCCAGCTTCCAGGGCGCGCCCGAATTCCTCACCGCCGCGCGCGATGCCTGCGCCCTGCCGGCGCTGCGCAAGGACTTCCTCTACGACACCTATCAGGTGGCCGAGGCCCGCGCCTGGGGTGCCGATTGCATCCTGATCATCATGGCCTCGGTCGACGACACCTTGGCCGCCGAGCTTGAGGATGCGGCCTTCCACTGGGGCATGGACGCGCTGGTCGAGGTGCATGACCGCGCCGAACTCGACCGCGCGCTACGCCTGAAGTCGCCGCTGATCGGGGTGAACAACCGCAACCTGAAGACCTTCGAGGTCAGCCTGGAGGTGACGCTGGACCTGGCGCCGCATGTGCCCGCGGATCGCGACCTGGTCTGCGAGAGCGGGCTGTTCACGCCTGCCGACCTGAACCGCATGGCCGGGGCCGGGGTCAGGCGCTTCCTGATCGGCGAAAGCCTGATGCGCCAGCCGGACGTGACCGGCGCCACCCGCCAGATCCTGGGTCTTGCCGCATGAGCCTGACGCATTTCGACGCCCAGGGCCAGGCGCATATGGTCGATGTCTCGGACAAGCCCGAGACCGCGCGCGAGGCGGTGGCCGAGGGCATGGTGATCATGGCCCCCGAAACGCTGGTGCTGGCGCAGGGCGGCGCGGCCAAGGGCGACGTGATGGGCGTGGCGCGGCTGGCCGGCATCATGGGCGCCAAGCGCACCGCCGAGCTGATCCCGCTGTGCCACCCGCTGCCGATCACCAAGGTCTCGGTCGATCTGGCGGCCGACCCCGCCCTGCCCGGCATCCGCGTCACCGCCACCGTTCGCACCGCCGGCAAGACCGGGGTCGAGATGGAGGCGCTGACCGCCGTCTCGACCGCCTGCCTGACCGTCTATGACATGCTCAAGGCCGCGCAGAAGGACATGCGGATCGAAGGCATCCGCCTGCTGTCCAAGACCGGCGGCAAATCCGGCCCGTTCCGCGCCGCACCCTGAAGGGGGAACCCATGATCAGCGTCGAAGAAGCCCGCGCCCGCGTCCTGGCCCTTGCACCCGCCCCCGAGCCAGAGCAGGTGGCGCTGGCCGAGGCGCTTGGCCGCGCGCTGCTGGCGCCCGCCGTGGCCCGGCTGACGCAGCCGCCCTTCGACGCCTCGGCCATGGACGGCTATGCGCTGCGCTCGGCCGACCTGCCCGGCCCCTTGCCGGTAATCGGCACCGCCGCCGCCGGCCAGCCCTATGCCGGCGAAACGCACCCCGGCAGCGCCATCCGCATCTTCACCGGCGCGCCGGTTCCCGGAGGCTACGACCGCGTGGTCATGCAGGAGCTGGTGGTGCGCGAAGGCGACCACATCACGGTGGCCGAGCCCGGCCACGGTCGTAATATCCGCGCCAAGGGCAATGATTTCGCACAAGGCTCCGAGTTTCTGCCGCGGCGCCCCTTGCGCCCCGCCGATCTGGCACTCATCGCGGCAATGAACGTGCCGCAGGTGACGGTCGCGCGCCGCCCGCGCGTCGCCGTCCTGGCCGGCGGCGACGAACTGGTTCCCCCCGGCTCCGAGCCTGCGCCGGGCCAGATCATCAGCTCGAACGACCTCGCCATCGCGGCATTGGCGCGCGAAGCCGGGGCCGATCCCGTCATCCTGCCGCTCGCCCGCGACACCGAACAAAGCCTGCGCGACCGCTTTGCCCAGGCCCAAGGGTGCGACCTGATCGTAACCATCGGCGGCGCCTCGGTGGGCGATCACGACCTGATCGGCAAGGTGGCGGCCGATCTCGGCATGGAGCGGGCCTTCTACAAGCTGGCCATGCGGCCGGGCAAGCCGCTGATGGCCGGGCGGATCGGCCTCGCCGCCATGCTGGGCCTGCCCGGAAACCCCGTTTCTGCCGTGGTTTGCGCGAAACTCTTCATGCAGCCGCTGATCCGGGCCATGCAGGGCCTGCCGGCGGGGCCCGAGCCCTTGCAGGCGACGCTCGCCCGCGACCTGCCGCCCGAGGGCGACCGGCAGCACTATCTGCGCGCCCGCCTCGCCCCCGGCGAGACACTGCCCCGGATCGAGCCCTTCGGCGACCAGGATTCCGCCCGGCTCTGGCTTCTGGCCGAGGCCGACGCGCTGCTGATCCGTCCCGCACACGACCCGGCACGCCGGGCCGGCGAGCGCATGGGCTACCTGCCGCTCTAGCCCGGTTAACCGGAAATTTACCCGAATCGCCATAACGATTGACGCATGGGACGGGGCGCGCTAGAACATTCGATGAACATGATGGCGGCCGCAGCAGATCGGGGGCAGAGCATGCTGACGAAGAAACAGATCCAGCTTCTTGAATTCATTCAGGCGCGGATGGCTCGCGACGGGGTGCCGCCGTCCTTCGACGAAATGAAGCTCGCGCTGGACCTGCGCTCGAAATCGGGAATACATCGCCTCGTGACCGCCCTTGAAGAACGCGGGTTCATCCGCCGCCTGCCGCATCGCGCCCGCGCGCTGGAAATCGTCCGCCTGCCCGACAGCCTCAGCAAGGGTCCGGGCTTCCAGCCCCGCGTGATCGAAGGGGTGGTTCCCGACCGTCCCGCTCCCCTGCCGCGCGGCGCCATGGACGTCTCCGTCTCGGCCATCGAATTGCCGGTGATGGGCCGCATCGCCGCCGGCGTCCCGATCGAGGCGATCTCGGAAATCTCACATCACATCGCCGTGCCCGGCTCGATGCTCTCGGGCCAGGATCGTCATTACGCGCTTGAGGTGCGCGGCGATTCGATGATCGAGGCCGGGATCAACGACGGCGACGTGGTGGTGATCCGCGAACAGGACGCGGCCGAAAACGGCGATATCGTGGTGGCGCTGATCGAGGGTTTCGAAGCCACGCTGAAACGTTATCGCCGCAAGGGGGGCATGATCGCGCTGGAAGCCGCAAACCCGGCTTACGAAACCCGCATGCTGCCCGAGGACAAGGTCCGGATCCAGGGCCGGCTGGTGGGGCTGATCCGCAGCTATTAGGCGGCGACCACCGTTCACTTGCGCGGCACAGATCGCCGGGCGGCGTTGCGGGTCTCGGCCGGCTGGGATAACCATGGGCCAAAGGCGACAGGTCAAGGATAATCCATGCGCGCACTGACGTTCCGCATCTTCGCTCTGGCCATGCTGCTTGCGCTGCCGGCGCAGGCCTTCGACACCACGGCCCGTGCAGCCTGGGTCTATGACGTGGCGACCGGCACCGTGCTGATGGAAAAGAACGCCGACGAGCCGTTGCCGCCGGCCTCCATGTCCAAGCTGATGACCCTGAACATGCTGTTCGAGGCACTGCACGACGGTCGGGTGGCGATGGACACGACCTTTCCCGTCTCGACCAAGGCCTGGCAGATGGGTGGGTCGAAGATGTTCGTCGAACCGGCAGATCGGCCGACGGTCGAGGATCTGATCCACGGCATCATCATCAATTCGGGCAATGATGCCTGCGTCGTCGTGGCCGAGGGGCTGGCCGGGACCGAAGAAGCCTTTGCCCGGCTGATGAACGAGCGCGCCCGGCAGCTGGGCATGACGAACTCGCATTTCGTCAACGCCTCGGGCTGGCCGGATCCCCAGCACCGGATGTCGATGCACGACCTGGGCCTGCTCGCCACCCGGCTGATCACCGAGTTCCCGGAACTCTACAAGAACTTCGCCCTTACCGAATACAACTACAAGGGGCGGGTGCCCTCGAATGCGGGCAACCGCAACCCCTTGCTGCGGCTTGGAACCGGCGACTGGAAGGCCGACGGGCTGAAGACCGGGCACACGCAGGAGGCGGGCTACGGGCTTGTCGGCTCGGCCGTACAGGGCGACCGGCGCATCGTCTTCGTCATCACCGGCCTGCCCAGTGAAAAGGCCCGCGCCGAGGAATCCGAGCAGATCGTGAACTGGGCCTATCGCCAGTTCACCATGCGCACCATCATCCCCAAGGACGAGATCGTGGTCCAGGCCCCGGTCTGGCTGGGCGACAAGAGCCGCGTCGGACTGACCACCAAGGACGGGGTCCGGGTGCTGATCCCCGCCGGCTCGCATGCGGGCGTCAAGGCCGAAGCTGTCTTCAACGGCCCCATCGAAGCCCCCATCGCCCAAGGCGACCGGCTGGGCGAACTGATCGTGGACATTCCCGGCGCCGGACAATCGCGCCTGCCGCTGTTCGCAGCCAGCAACGTCGCCCGGACCGGCGTGCTGGGCCGCATGCAAAGCGCAGCCTTCCGCCTGGGCGAAAGGGCCGTCCAGGCGATGCGCAACTGACGCCGCAGCCACCCATGTTCATCAGTTTCGAGGGCATCGACGGATCGGGAAAATCCACCCAGGCGCGGCGGCTGGCACAGGCGCTGAACGCGCGCGGCACCGAGACGCTGCTGACGCGCGAACCCGGCGGCAGCCTGGGCGCCGAGGAGATCCGCCGCCTGCTGGTCGAGGGCGCGGGCGAACGCTGGTCCCCCGAAACCGAGCTGCTGCTGTTCACCGCCGCCCGCCGCGACCATGTTGAGCGGCTGATCCGACCGGCGCTGGACCGCGGCGCCTGGATCGTGACCGACCGTTTCGCCGATTCCAGCCGAGTCTACCAGGGCCTCGCCCGCGCCGAGCTGCGCCAGCTGGTCGAAGAGTTGCACCGGCTGACCATCGGCATCGAGCCCGACCGCACCTTCATCATCGACATCGACCCGGCGGTGGCGCTGGCCCGCGGCCAGGCCCGCGGCGGGGCCGAGGACCGGTTCGAGACGCTGGGCCTGGGCTTCCAGCAGAAGCTGCGCGCGGGCTTCCTGGCGCTGGCTGCCGAGGCGCCCGAACGCATCCGGGTGATCGACGGCCGCGGCAGCGAGGACGAGGTCGCCGCCCGCGTACTGGCCGCCCTGACATGAGCCGGCCCGGCATCAGCGACGAGCCGCTGCCCGAACCCGACCGCGTGCCGGGCGCGCCCCATCCCCGCGAGGCGGCGCGCATCATCGGCCAGGACGCCGCGGTCGCGGATTTCCTGGCCGCCGCCCAGGCGCATCGGCTGCACCATGCCTGGCTGATCTCGGGGCCACGCGGCACCGGCAAGGCGACGCTGGCCTGGACCATCGCCAAATGGCTGCTGAGCGGTGCCGCGTCGCCCGACCTGACCACGCCGCAGGACGATCCCACCGTCCGCCGCATCCGCGCGCTGTCCGAGCCGCGGCTGCACCTGGTCCGGCGCCCGGTGGATGAAAAGACCCTGCGCCTGCGCGCCGAGATCACCGTGGACGAGGTCCGCCGCCTGCAGGGCTTCTTCCACATGAGCGCGGCCGAGGGCGGGCGGCGCATCGCCATCATCGACGCCGCGGACGAAATGAACCAGGCCGCCGCCAATGCGCTGCTGAAGCTGCTGGAAGAACCGCCGCAGGAAGCGACGCTGCTGCTGGTCGCGCATCAGCCGGCGCGGCTTTTGCCGACCATCCGCTCGCGCTGCCGCGAGTTGCGGCTGCAGCCGCTGAGCCCCGAGGACATGGGCCGGGTTCTGCACGACCTCGGCCTTGACCATGACGCGGCCCGGCTGGCGGCGCTGTCCGGCGGCTCGATCGGCGAGGCGCTGCGGCTGGCCGGGCAGGACGGGCTGGCGCTTTACCAGCGCATCGCCGGGCTGTTCGCCGATTATCCGCGCATGGACCGCCGCGCCGCCGCCGCCCTGGCCGAACTGGCGGCGGGACGCGCGGGGGCCGAGGGCGATCCCTTCGACCTGGTCGTAACCCTTCTCGACCGTTTTCTGACTCGCGCCGCGCGCACCGGCCTCTTGGGCGCCCCCCTGCCCGAGGCGGCCGAGGGCGAGGCCGAGGTGCTGAGCCGCATCGCCCCCGATCCGGCGGTGGCACGGCTTTGGGCGGCCGCCCAGGCCGAGCTGTCAGCGCGGGCCCGCGCCGGGCGGGCGGTCAACCTTGACCCTTCCGCGCTGGTGTTGGATATGCTGGTCGGGCTTGCGAACCAGCCCGCCGTCTGACGGAAACCAACCATGCCCGAACCCGATCTTCCCATCCTGGTGGACAGCCATTGCCACCTGGACTTCCCCGATTTCGAGGGCGAACAGACCGAACTGGTCGCGCGCGCCCATGCGGCGGGCGTGACCCGCATGGTGACCATCTGCACCCGGCTGCGCAACGAACCCGCCGTGCGCGCCATCGCCGAAACCCATCCCGGCGTGTTCTATGCCGCCGGCACCCATCCGATGCATGCCGCCGAAGAGCCGCTGGCCACGGTCGAGGAGCTGGTCGCCCTGTCGCGCCATCCGCGTTTCGTCGGCATCGGCGAGACCGGGCTCGACTATCACTACACCGCCGACAGCGCCGCGGTGCAGGCCGAAAGCCTCCGCATCCATATCGAGGCCGCGCGCCGCACCGGCCTGCCGCTGATCGTCCATTCGCGCGACGCGGACGAGGACATGGCCCGCATCCTGACCGAGGAACATCGGGCCGGCGCCTTCACCGGCGTCATGCATTGCTATACCAGCGGGCGGGACCTGGCGCGGGCGGCGCTGGACCTGGGCTTCTACCTGTCCATGTCCGGCATCGCGGCCTTCCCGCGCAGCACCTCGATCCGCGAGATCTTTGCCGCCGCGCCCGCCGACCGCATCCTGGTCGAGACCGATGCGCCCTATCTCGCCCCGCCGCCGCATCGCGGCAAGCGCAACGAGCCGGCCTTCGTCGCCCATACCGCCAAGGTCGGCGCCGAGCTGCTGGGCATGACCGAGCATGAATTCGCCAGCCTCACCACGCTGAACTTCGAGCGGCTGTTTCGCAAGGCCGCGGCATGATCCGCGCCACCGTCCTGGGCTGCGGCTCTTCGGGCGGCGTGCCTCGGCTGGGCAATCGCTGGGGCGAATGCGATCCGGCCAATCCGCGCAACCGCCGCCGCCGCTGCGCGCTTCTGGTCGAGCGCCATGGCCATGACGGGGTGACGCGGCTGCTGATCGACACCGGGCCCGACCTGGTGCCGCAGCTGCTGGATGCCGATGTCGCCGAGCTGGATGCGGTCGCCTATACCCATGCCCATGCCGACCATATCCACGGCATCGACGACCTGCGGCAGATCGTCTTCAACATGCGCCGCCGGATGCCGGTCTGGGCCGACCAGCCGACCGCGGCGGCGCTGAAGACCCGCTTCGGCTATATCTTCGAAACGCCGCCGGGTTCCTCCTATCCACCAATCTGCGATTTGCAGCCGATCCGCGGCCCCTTCGCCATCGAGGGCGCGGGGGGCAGCATCGAGCTGGCGCCTTTCGAGGTCAACCACGGCGACATGAACGCGCTCGGCTTCCGCATCGGCGGGGTCGAGCAGAGCCTGGTCTACCTGCCCGACGTGCTGGCGATTCCCGAGGAAGCCTGGCCGGTGATCACGGGTTGCGAGGTGTTCATCTGCGACGCGCTGCGACGCATCCCGCATCCCAGCCACGCCCATCTGGCGCTGACGCTGGAATGGATCGCCCGCTCGGGCTGCGCGCGCGGCGTTCTGACCAACATGCATGTCGACCTGGATTACGACGCCGTCATGCGCGAGACGCCCGAAAACGTCGTGCCCGCCCATGACGGCATGCGGATCGAGCTGATATGACCGCGCTTTTCGACGTCATCCTGCCGGTGTTCCTGGTGGTTGGCTTCGGCTACCTGGTCTGCTGGCGCAGATGGCTGACCGAGGTGGCGGTCGATGGTGTCATGCGCTTTGCGCAGAACTTCGCATTGCCAGTACTGCTGTTCGGCGCCATCGCCCGGCTGGACCTGGGGGCGAATTACAACCCACTGTTGCTCTTGGCCTTTTACAGCGGCGCGCTTTTGTCCTTTGCGCTGGGAACCGGCCTGTCCTTTTACTGGCTGAGGCGGCCGATCGAGGACGCCATCGCCATCGGCTTCGTCTGCCTGTTCTCGAACTCGCTGCTGCTGGGCGTGCCGATCACCGAACGCGCCTATGGCCCCGAGGCGATGCTGGGCAACTTTACCATCATCTCGGTGCATTCGCCGCTGCTTTACACCTTCGGCATCACCGCGATGGAATTCGCCCGGGCGCGGGGCCAGAACCTGTCCGTGGGCGGGGTGGCGCTGCGGGCGCTGTCGGGCGTGCTGCACACGCCGCTGGTCATCGGCATCCTCGGCGGCTTTGCCATGAATCTGCTGACCCAGGCCGGGCTGGTCATGCCCGAGGGCTTCTGGGCCGCTGTCCGGATGATGTCCAGCGCCGCGCTGCCGGCGGCGCTGTTCGGGCTGGGCGGCGTGCTCTATCGCTACCGCCCCGAGGGCGAGGCGCGGGCCATCGCGATGTGCTGCTGCATCTCGCTGCTGCTGCATCCGGCCGTGACCTTCGGCCTGGGCCGGATCTTCGCGCTGAACCTGGCCGAAATGCGCTCGGCCGTGGTGACGGCCGCCATGCCGCCGGGGGTCAATGCCTATCTCTTCGCCGCGCTTTACGGGGTGGCCAAGCGCGTCTCGGCCTCGGCGGTGCTGGTGGCGACGGGGCTGTCGATGCTGACGGTCTGGTTCTGGCTTGCCGCCCTGCCCTGATGCGCAAACGCCGCCCCCAAGGGCGGCGTCCGCCCTCACCTCGGCGTCAGGCCGCGCAGCCGTTCGGATCTTCGCCGCAGCAACTCGACGGTTGTGAGCAGCGCGATGGAAAAGATCACCAGCAGCGTCGCCACGGCAAGGATGGCGGGCGAGATCTGCTCGCGGATGCCGTTCCACATCTGGCGCGGGATGGTCTGCTGGTCCGGCCCGGCGATGAACAGCACCGCCACCACCTCGTCGAAGGAGGTCACGAAGGCGAACAGCGCCCCCGAGATCACGCCAGGCAGGATCAACGGCATGGTGATGCGGAAGAAGGTGGTGCGCGGGTTCGCCCCCAGGCTGGCCGCCGCACGGTTCAGCGACTGGTCGAAGCCGATCAGCGTCGCCGTCACCGTGATGATCACGAAGGGAATGCCCAGCGTGGCATGGGCCAGGATCACCCCCAGATAGGTACCGGCCAGCCGGCCGCATTCCGGGTTCAGGCCAATCCAGGTCAGGGGCTCGCAGGGGTTCGAGTAGAAGAAGAACATCCCCGTCGCGGTGATGATGATCGGCACGATCATGGGCGAGATCAGCATCGCCATGATCGCGCGGCGATAGGGCATCTCGGGCCGCGACAGCCCCAGCGCCGCCAGCGTGCCCAGCACGGTGGCGAGGATGGTCGAGAAGAAGCCGATGATGATCGAGCTTTTCGCCGCGTTCACCCATTTCGCGTTCCGCCAGGCATCCGCCCACCAGCTGAGGTCGCGCGGCGCGTCCGGCCGCGCCATGCCGAAGGTCAGCAGGCTGTCGTACCAGCGCAGCGAATAGCCGTCGGGGTCGAAGGACAGCATCCGGTCGGTGAAGGTGAAATAGGGCTCGACGTTGAAGCTCAGCGGGATGATCACCACGATGGGCGCGATCAGGAAGAAGAAGATCGCGCCGCAGATCGCCAGATAGGTGTAGTGCCAGACCTTCTCCAGCGGCGATGCGTAGGTTGGAAGCGCCATGGCCGTTATCCCAGTTTCAGGTTGTCGATGCCGACGAGCCGGTCATAGACCCAGTAGAGGATCAAGACCCCGCCCAGCAGCAGCGCCGCCAGCGCCGCCGCCATGGACCAGTTCAGCGTCTGCGTCATGTGCATCGCGATCATGTTCGAGATCAGCTGCCCCGACGAGCCGCCGACCAGCGCGGGGGTGATGTAATAGCCCACCGCCAGGATGAAGACCAGAAGCGCCCCCGCCCCCAGCCCCGGCAGGGTCTGCGGGAAATAGATGCGGCGGAAGGCGGTCCAGCTGGTCGCGCCCAGGCTGCGCGCGGCGCGCACATAGCTGGGATTGATGGTGCGCATCACCGAATAGAGCGGCAGGATCATGAAGGGCAGCAGGATATGGGTCATGGCGATGATCGTGCCGGTCTGGTTGAAGATCATCTGCAGCCGCTGGTTGTTGCCGATCACCCCCAGCCAGACCAGCACGTCGTTGACCACGCCCTGCTGCTGCAACAGCACGATCCAGGCCGTGGTCCTGACCAGAAGCGAGGTCCAGAACGGCAGCAGCACCAGGATCATCAGCAGGTTCGACTGCCGCATCGGCAGGGTGGCCAGCAGATGCGCGACGGGAAAGCCCAGCAGGAAGGTGGTGGCGGTAATGGCCAGCGACAGCCAGAAGGTGCGCAGGAACAGCTTGCCGTAGATCTGCTGCTGCGCCGGGGCGGCGACCACCTCGCCCTGCTCGTCGCGGGTGCGGTCCACCGCCGCGAGGTAGAAGTTGGTGGTATAGGGCGAGGAGGCCTCGCGCATCACCGACCACAGCCGCGGGTCGCCCCATTTCGCGTCCATCTCGAGGATCGCCTCGCGATAGGGCGGCTCGATGCCGCCGCGCGCCTGGCGGCCGGCCGAGGTGAACAGCGAGCGCGTGCCCGGCATGTCGTAGTTGATGCGGGTGCCGACCACGCCGACGGTGCGGGCCTGGGCGGCGGCGGTCAGGTCGGCGGCCAGCGCCGCCCAGGCCGCATCGTCGGGCTCGGTGCCGCGGGGGTTGTCGTGGAACCAGGCGCTGAGCTGCGGCATGTTGGCCGAGAAGCCGTCGTTCTTGACCGAACGCTGCAGCATCTGCCCGATCGGCACCACGAAGGTGATCAGGACGAACAGCAGAAGCGGAAGCACCAGCAGGAAGGCGCGCCGCCGCGCCCGGCGCGAGCTGCGCGCCAAGGCTGCCTTCAACGGGCGGCCGTCCGCGGTTTTCAGCGTTCCGCCTTGGTCAAGGCCGCCGGCCTCGGTGACGATGGCGGCATGGGGGTCGAGGGCTTTGGCCATCTTGGTCCTTTGTCGGGCAATCCGGGGTCGAGGCCGCGGCCCGGACGGTCCGGGCCGCGGCATTGCGCAGGTCAGTTGGCAAGCCAGCCGTTGAAACGCTCGGCCAGTTCGGCGGAATGATCGGCCCAGAACTCCGGGTCGTCCATGACGGCGGTCTTCATATGCTCCTCGCTGGTGGGCATATGCGGCCCCATCTCGGTCTTGCCGTCCTGGAACAGCCCGACCAGCGCCGCCGAGCTTTTGCGCGCCGGGCCATAGGCGATGTATTTCGCCTGGTTGGCCAGCTGTTCGGTGGCGGTGGCGAATTTCAGGTATTCCAGCGCCGCCTCGGGATTGGGCGAACCCTTGGGAATGGCGAACATGTCCATGTCCATGTATTGCCCATCCCAGATGATCTCGAAGGGCTTGCCCTCGCCGACCATGGCGTCGAAGAAGCGGCCGTTATAGCCGGTGGCCATCACCACCTCGCCATCGGCCAGCAGCTGCACCGGCTGGGCGCCGGCCTCCCACCAAACCACGTCGCGCTTGATGGTGTCGAGCTTGGCAAAAGCGCGGTCCACGCCCTCGGGGGTGGCCAGCACCTCGTAGATCTGGTCGGGCGCCACGCCGTCGGCGATCAGCGCCAGATACAGGGTGCGCTTGGGGTTCTTGGGCAGGCCGCGCTTGCCGGGGAACTTGGCGGTGTCGAAGAAATCCGCCGCGGTCGAGGGCTTCTCGCCGTCGAACTTCGTGGTGTCGAAGGCGATGACCGTGCCCCAGAAGATGTTCGCGACCGCGCATTCCTGCAGCGCGCCGGGGATGAAATCCTCGGTCGCCGGGGTGCCGTCGGGGGCGGGCGGCAAGATGGCGGGGTCGATCTCGACCAGCGCGCCCTCGTCGCAAAGCCGGATCGCGTCCGAGACCTCGATGTCGAACACGTCGCCGGTGATATTGCCCGCCTCGACCTGCGCCTTCAGCGGCGTGGCCGGGTTGTCGGCGGCCAGCATGTTCACCTTGATGCCGGTCTGCTCGGCGAAGGGGATGTTATAGGCCTCGACCTGCGAACGCTCATAGGCGCCGCCCCAGGAGACGACGTTGACCTCCTTGTTCTGGGCCTGCGCCGCCAGGCCAAGGCTGCATAGCGCCGAGGTCAGGATCAATGTGGTTTTCATGTTCTACTCCCGTTGGTGTTTGCGGCTCTTTGGCCGCTTCCTGCCCGTTTCGGGCTTGGGGATGGCCGCGGCGGTCTGCCCGCCGCGGACCGCATGCGTCAGTTTGCCAGCCAAGCGTTGAAGCGTTCCTGCAGCTCGGCGTCGTGATCGACCCAGAAATCCAGGTTCGAGGCCAGCGCGTTTTCCAGGTTCTCGGCATAGGTGGGCAGGTTCGGGCCCATCGGCACGTCGGTGCCCTCGATATTGCCGACCAGGGCGGCGGCAGAGGTGCGCGGCGGACCGTAGCTGATGAACTCGGCGGCGCGGGCCTGCTGCTCGGGCGCCGTCGAGAAGGCGATGAACTCCCTCGCGGCCTCGGGGTTGGGGGCGCCCTTCGGCATGACCCAGCCCTCCATCTCGTAGATCTGGCCGTCCCAGACGATCTTGAAGGGCTTGCCCTCCTGCTGGGCGGCGTTGAAGATCCGGCCATTGAAGGCAAAGGCCATCGAGACCTCGCCATCGGCCAGCAGCTGCGGCGGCTGCGCGCCGGCTTCCCACCAGATCACGTCGTTCTTGATGGTGTCGAGCTTGGCGAAGGCCCGGTCCACGCCCTCGGGGGTGCCCAGCACCTCGTAGACCTGGTCGGGCGCCACGCCATCGGCCATCAGCGCGAATTCCAGGTTGAACTTGGCGCCCTTGCGCATGGTGCGCTTGCCGGGGAACTTGGCCGTGTCGAAGAAATCGGCCGCACCGGCGGGCTTGGCATCGGGGAACTTGCTGTCGTCATAGGCCAGGATCATCGAATAGACATCCGTGCCCACGAAGCATTCGGTGATCGCGCCCTCGATGAAGTCATCGGCGGCGGCGGTGCCGTCGGCGGCGGGGGTCAGGATCGCCGGGTCGATTTCCTCCAGCAGCCCCTCGTCGCAAAGCCGCACGGCATCGGCATATTCGACCGAAGCCAGGTCGATCGAGACATTGCCCGCCTCGACCTGGGCCTTGACCGGGGTCGCCGGGTTGTCGGCATCCGAGACCACGACCTTGATGCCGGTCTGGGCCTCGAAGGGCTTGGCATAGGCCTCGACATGGCTCATGCCATAAGCGCCGCCCCAGGACAGCAGGTTCACCTGCTTGTCCTGCGCCTGGGCCGCAGCCGCGACGACGACCAGCGCAGAGGACAGTATCAGCGTGCGTTTCATCATAACTCCCTGGTTCCTTGGATAATGCACGGTCACACCGGATCGAGGGCGCGGGCATCCTCGGGATGCCAGCCGATCCGTATCGTCTGGCCGGGCGACAGCTTCACCTGGCCCAGCGTATTGCGGTATTTCATCACGAAATCGTCCTGGCCGGCGACATGCAGCCGCGCCCGCAGGATGTCGCCCATGTAGATCACGTCGCGCACCTGCGCCTCGATGGTATGGGCGCCGGCCGGCATCAGCTCGGGCTTGAACTCGACCCGCTCGGGCCGGATCGAGACCGTGGTGACCTGGCCCGTCTCGCGGATATTGACGGCGGTGGCGTCGATCAGCTCGCCATTGCCCAGCCGGACCAGCGCCTTGTCGCCCTGGAGCTGCTCGATGGTGCCGCGCAGGGCGTTGTTCTCGCCGATGAAGCCGGCGACGAAGCTGTTCTCGGGCTGCTCGTACAGCACCGGCGGCGGCGCAAGCTGCTGGATGCGGCCGTCGTTGAACACGGCGATGCGGTCGGACATGGTCAGCGCCTCGCCCTGGTCGTGGGTGACATAGACCACGGTGATGCCCAGCCGGTCGTGCAGCGCCTTGATCTCGAACTGCATGTGTTCGCGCAGCTGCTTGTCGAGCGCGCCCAGCGGCTCGTCCATCAGGACCAGCTTGGGGTCGAAGACCAGCGCGCGGGCCAGCGCGATGCGCTGCTGCTGGCCGCCCGACAGCTGGGCCGGGCGGCGGTTCTTGAACTGGCCCATCTGCACCATGTCGAGCGCGCGGGCGATGCGGCTTTCGCGCTCGTCCTTGCCCATGCCGCGCACTTCCAGCGGAAAGGACAGGTTCTCGCCCACGCTCATATGCGGGAAAAGCGCGTAGTTCTGGAACACCATGCCGATGCCGCGCCGATGGGGCGGCACGTCGTTGATGTTGCGCCCGTCCAGCCTGATCTCGCCATGCGTGGCCGTCTCGAATCCGGCCAGCATCATCAGGCAGGTGGTCTTGCCCGAACCGGACGGGCCAAGCATGGTCAGGAACTCGCCCTTGCCTATGGTCAGGTTCAGGTCTTTGACGACAAGCGTTTGCCCGTCATAGCTTTTTTGGACGTGATCGAAGACAACGAAAGCGTCGTTGCCGGGGTCTGCTGTCACGATGCGGGCTCCCTGTTTCTATTGGTTCTTCGTTCCGCCCGCCAACAGTAAGCAGCGCCCGTCAGGGAATGCAACTCACTTGTAGAGCGCCGGCCAAGACGCAGACGACGAAGCCGGTGCGGCCTTGCGTCATTGCCCTTTCGCCCGGCAAATTCCGGCTGCGCAGGCCAGGGATGCCGCCCCGCTCAGCGAAAGCGATAGAGGTCGGCGTCGGGATCGCTGCGCCCGTCGATGCGCCGCGCGGTCAGTTCGGCGGCGATGGCGGAATAGGTGATGCCGTTGCCGCCAAAGCCCATCACCGCATGGCAGCGCCGGCAGCCCGGCACCAGGTCGATGATGGGCAGCCCGTCGTCGCTGTCGCCAAAGGCGGCCGCCCAGGCATAGGCGGGCCGGCCGATGCGGATGCCGGCGGTCTCGGCCAGCTTGCGCGCGATCCCGGCGGCATTGCGGCGCAGCTTGCCGGCATCCTCATGGGCATGGGCGCCGGCCTCGTCCTCGCCGCCGGCGATGATCCGGCCGGTGGGCGTGGCGCGGAAATACAGGTAGGGATCGGCCGCCTCCCAGACCAGCAGCTCGGCCAGCCAGTCCGGCCGGCGCACCCCCTCGGCCGAGGCGATGGCCCAGGTCGAGATGATCCGGTGATGCGCCGAGGCAAGCTGCGGCAGGAATTCGTAACCGGTGCAGAACACCGCATGCCCCGCCGCCACCACGCGCCCGCCGGCCGAGGCCAGCGCCACCCCGTCCGCCAGTTCCGCGAAATCCGTGACCTCGAAGGGCGAGACGATCTCGGCCCCGCGCTCCTGCGCCAGCCGCAGCAGCCCGGCCGTCAGCTGCGCCGGATTGGCCGAGGCCGAATCGGTGGACAGGATGGCCCCGGTGCGGTCGATGCCGTATTCCGCAAGCAGGCGCTGGCGGGGGATGAACTCGGCGGCGATGCCGGTCTCGCGGCGCAGCGCCGCCTCGGCCCGCAGCGCGCGAAAGCCCATCTCGTCCCCGGCAAGATAGAGCGCCCGCTTGCGCTGCATCTGGCAATCGAGGCCCAGGCGACGCGACAGGCGCAGCAGTTCCTCGACCGCCTTGACCGAGCGTCGCCAGGCCCGCGCTGCCTTGTCGGGGCCGATCTGGCGCATGAGCCGGCTGAGCGGCACGTCGATCTCGTGCTGGATCATTGCCGTCGAGGCGAGCGACGAGCCCCGCACCGGCTGGCGGCGATCCACCAGCAGCACCCGCCGCTTGCGCCGCGTCAGCCGCTCGGCCAGCAGCGCCGCGGAAATGCCGGTGCCGATGATCACCACGTCCCAGCGCCGCTGCGAGGGCGCCGCCCGATGCGCGACGGCGATATGCGGCGTCTCGGCCCAGAAGGGTTGCGCGGTGCGCAACTGGCGCCGGCGGGTACGGCGCGGCGCGGTCATGCCTTGCCTGACCAGGCCATTTCGTGCTGCGGGATGGCAGGGGGCTGGTAAAGCCCGGCCGCGCCGTCCCGGTCCCGCTTCAGCACCGAAAGCGTGCCGTCCGCCTCGAGAATGGCGAACTTGACATCGGCAAGGTCGGCCACGCCCTTCTCGCGCAGCTTGGCGTGAAGCTCGCCGATGCCGATGCCCTGCCGGCGCAGGCGGTCGTGGTGGACGCGGCCCTCGGTGACGACGATGCGCGGCCGGCCCTCGAAGATCCGCGACAGCCGGTCCGAGGACAGGATCGCCTCGTCCACCAGCTTGTTGAAGGCCGCGACCAGAAAGATCGCGAACATCGCCGGCAGCAGGGGCACGTCGGGATAGAACAGCGAATCGCCCACCGCCGAGCCGATGGCGATGACCAGCAGGAACTCGACGATGGAAAGCTGCGCCACCGTGCGCCCGCCCAGCCAGCGCATCAGGGCCAGCGTGTAGAAATAAATGATGACGGTGCGGAAAAAGACCTCCCAGGCGAAGCCCAGCTGCTGATCGCCCAGGAAGATGCGGTGAAGGTCTTCGAGCATGGCTGTCCCCCCGGCCCGCGCCGGTTCTGGCGCCGAGAGACAAGCCGCGACGTGCGGCGCCGGTTCCACGCCCCGGCCTGAAGCGGTCAGACGGCCAGGAAACCGCCATCCAGCGGCAGCACCGCGCCCGTGACCATGCGGCTGTCGTCCGAGAGCAGCAGCGCGATGCCTTGCGCGACCTCCTCGGCCTCGGCGAAGCGATTGAGCGGGTGGCGCACCATCATCGGCTGGCTTTTCGCCGGGTTCGACCAGGCCTCGGCCGCCAGTTCGGTCAGGGTGATGGTGGGCGCGACCGCGTTGACGCGGATGCCGTGCGGGCCAAGCTCTTTGGCCAGCACGCGGGTCGCGCCCTCCAGACCCGCCTTGGAGGCGGCATAGCACAGGTGATCCTGGAAGCCGCGATGGCCGGCGATCGAGGTGATGTTGACGATGGCGCCGCCGCCGCCCGCCGCCACGCGGGCGCGGGCGAATGCCTGGCAGCAGATCAGCGCCGCGCGCAGGTTGATGCCCAGCACCGCCTCATAGCCGGCCTCGGTCATGTCGAGCACGCTTTCCAGCACGTTGATGCCGGCGCTGTTGATCAGGTAGTCGGCGGCCCCCGCCTCGGCCATGGCGGCGCGGGTGGCGGCCGGGTCGGCCAGGTCGACACGGATGCCGCGCGCGCCGATCTCGACCGCGAGGCTGTCGAGGTCGGATTGCGTGCGCGACAGCGCCACGACCTTCGCGCCGCGCTCGGCCATCAGGCGCGCGCAGGCGCGGCCGATCCCTTTGCCCGCGCCGGTGATGATGACGGTCTTGCCCGAGAATTGCATGGTTCCTCGCATGTTCGGTTCGGCGGCAGCGCCGCCATGTTCAGTTCGGCGACAGCGCCGCCATGGCGGTGCGGATCTGCCGCGCCGTGGATTGCAGCGCCAGGAAGGCGGCATGGCGCGCGTCCTGCCGCGCGCGGCTGGCAGGATCGGGGGCGCAGCGCGTGGCGATGCGCGACATGGCGGGCATGGCGCTGTGCAGGTCGGGAAACAGCCCCGCCGCCACCGCGCCCAGCATGGCCGAGCCGAGCAGCACCGGCTCGGGGCATTCCGTCACCTCGACCGGCAGCCCGGTGGCATCCGCCAGCAGCTGCCGGGTCAGCGGATGCGCGCCGGCGCCACCGCTGACGCTGATCGTCTCGACCGGGGCGCCGTTCTGGGCCTGGGTCTCGATGATCTGCCGCAGCCCGTAGCCGAGGCCGCAGATCCCGGCGACGTAAAGCGCGACCAGCGAATCCGGCCCGGTCTCCATCCCCTGCCCCATGATGACGGCGCGGGCATGGGGATCGGCAAAGGGCGCGCGGTTGCCCAGGAATTCGGGCACCACATGCAGCTCATCCGCCAGCCGCACGGCGGCGCTGGCCTCGCCCGCCAGTTCCAGCGCCCGGTCGGCCAGCCATTGCGGCAGGGACTTGCCCGCCGCCACGGCCAGCGCCGTCGCCTCGGCCGTGGCGGGATGCAGCTGCACCAGTTGGTCGATGGCGGCGCCGGCGGCAGACTGGCCGCCCTCGTTCAGCCACATGCCGGGCACCATGGCCGAGTAATAGGGCCCCCAGACGCCCGGCACGAAGGCCGGCTCGCGCGTCGTGGTCATGGTGCAGGAGGAGGTGCCGAAGACATAGCCCAGGCATTTCGTCGCATCGCCGCCGGCCGCGACCGTGCCGACGCCGCCGGCATGGGCGTCGATCAGCCCCGCCGCCACGGCGATGCCGGGGCGCAGCCCCATGGCCCCGGCCGCGGCCTTGGTCAGCCCCTGCCCCAGCGGCGTGCCGGGATCGACGACGCGGGCGCCGATGCGGGCGAAACCGTCATCGGCCAGATCGCCCAGCCCGATCTGGCGGAAATAATCCGCGTCCCAGCGCCCTTCATGCGCCAGATAGGTCCATTTGCAGGTGACGGTGCAGGCGGACCGCTCCAGCGCGCCGGTTGCCTTCCAGGTCAGGAAATCGGTCAGGTCGAAGAAATGCGCCGCCGCGGCATAGACCTCGGGCCGGTTCTCGCTGAGCCACAAGAGCTTCGGCGTCTCCATCTCGGGCGAGATGCGGGTACCGACATAGTTCAGCACGTCATGGCCCTGCGCATTGATGCGCTCGGCCTGCTCGACGGCGCGATGGTCCATCCAGACGATGATGTCGCGCTCGGGATGGGCGGGATCGCCCACCGGCAGCGTCGCATCCCCCGCCCCGCGCACGACCAGCGAGCAGGTGGCGTCGAAGCCGATGCCCGCGACCTGCGCCGGGTCGATCCCGGCGCGGGCCACGCTGTCCCGGACGGAGTCGCAGACCGCGCGCCAGACCTGCTCGCTCGACTGCTCGGCGATCACGCCGCGCTCGCGATGCATCTCGATGGGGCGCTTGGCGGTGGCAAGCAGGCGGCCTGCGCGGTCGAAGACCCCGGCCCGCGCCGAGCCGGTGCCCACGTCGATGCCGATCAGATACTGGTCCATGGCGCTACTCCGTTCCGGGTGCCGGGCGTCAGACGCGGTCGAAATTGGTCGGCAGCACCAGCATGTCGCGGATGGTGACGGTGCGCTTGCGGGTCAGCATGTATTCGACCGCATCCGCGACCTCCTCCGCGTCGATCAGGCTGCCGGATTCCCTGGCCTTGCGCAGGTTCTCCTCGGGCCAGTCGGCCAGAAGCGCCGAGACGACCGGGCCGGGCGAGACCTGCATCACCCGCACGCCATGCGGGATCATCTGCCGGCGCATGCCCTGGACAAAGCTGGTGATCGCCCATTTCGAGCCGGAATAGACCGGCTCCCAATAGGTCGGGAAATGGCCGGCGATCGAGCAGGTGACGACGATGTCGCCGGTCTTGCGCTCGCTCATGTGTGGCACCACGGCGCGGACGTTCTTCATCACCGCGTTGACGTTGAGGTTCAGCATCCGGTCGATGGCCTCGGGCGTCGTCTCGGTCAGCTCGCCGCCGATATAGGTGCCGGCGTTGCAATAGAGGATGTCGATATGATCGACCTTGGCCAGGATCTCGGGGATCATGGCGTTGCAGCTTTCGGGGTCGAGCAGGTTCGTCACCTGCGGGATCGCCTTGTCGCCCAGCTTGCCGGCCAGCTCGGCCAGCGCCGCCTCGTTCCAGTCCACCATGACCACGGTGGCGCCGCGCGCGAGCAGCCGCTCGGTGGTGGCCAGCCCGATCCCCGAGGCCGCGCCGGTGATGACGGCGACCTTGCCGTCCAGCGATTCAGACATTCCGTTCTCCTGTCTTTCTAATGGGTTGGGCGGGGCTCAGCGCCATTCGCGCCCGATATAGATGGCCAGCAGGATGATCGCGCCCTTGATGACGTCCTGCAGATAGGGGTTGATGCCCATCAGGTTCAGGCCGTTGTTCAGGATGCCCAGCAGCACCGCGCCGATCAGCGTGCCCAGGATCAGCCCGCGCCCGCCCGATATGGCGGTGCCGCCCAGAACCACGGCGGCGATGGCGTCAAGCTCGAAGCCCACGCCGGCATTGGGCTGGCCGCTCATCAGCCGCCCGGTCAGGATCACCGCGGCAAGCGCCGAGGTCAGGCCCGAGATGCCGTAGACAACCAGCTTGACGCGCTGGGTCTTGACGCCGGAAAGCCGCGCCGCGGTCTCGTTGCCGCCCAGCGCATAGACATGGCGGCCGAAGGCGGTGCGCTGCAAGAGCACCCAGGCCAGGGCATAGATCACCACCATGATGATGACCGGCACCGGCACCACGCCGATGCGCCCCACCCCGAACCAGGAAATCCAGCTGGGGATGCCGCTGATCGGATAGCCGCCGGAATAGATCAGGCCCAGGCCGCGCGCCATGCCCATGGTGGCCAGCGTCACGATGATCGCCGGCATCCGGCCCCAGGCGACCAGCACGCCGTTCGCCAGCCCGATGCCCAGCCCGATCAGCAGCCCGACAAGCAGCGCCACCGGCGCGGGCAGGCCCATGTTGACCATCAACCCTGCGCTTAGCGTGCCGACCAGCGCCATGACCGCGCCGACCGACAGGTCGATGCCGCCGGTCAGGATCACGAAGGTCATGCCGACCGCGAGGATGCCGACGACCGACACCTGCCGCAGCACATTCATGATGTTGTTCAGGCTGAAGAAATTTTCGCTGGCCAGCCCCATCAGGATCGAGACGACGATCAGCCCGATCAACGGCAGCGCCAGGGGCGAATGCAGCAGGCGGCCAAACGAGAAGCCGCCGGTTTTCCCGGCCGCGCCGGTGTTTGCGTCATGCGACATGTTCAACTCTCCCGGTCGTGGCATGGGTCATGATGGTTTCGGAATCGATCTCGGCGCCCTCGACCGTGGCCACGATCCCGCCCGAGCGGAACACGCAGACCCGGTCGGACATGCCGATCACCTCGGGCAGTTCGGACGAGATCATGATGATGGCGCCGCCCTTCTCGGTGAAGGCGCGCATCAGCGCATAGATTTCCGCCTTGGCGCCGACATCGATGCCGCGCGTCGGCTCGTCGAAGATCAGCACATTCATGTCGTGGTTCAGCCAGCGGGCGATGACGACCTTTTGCTGGTTGCCGCCCGACAGCGTGTCGACGCGGGCATGCGGCCCCTGCGCCTTGACGCGGACCTGCGCCATGGCGGTTTCGGTCGCGGCCAGTTCCTTCTTGAGGTCGATGAACCAGCGGTTCTTGCGATACTTGCCGTAATTGTTCAGCGACACGTTCTGCAGGATCGAGAAGCTGGTGATCAGCCCCTGTTCCTTGCGGCTTTCGGGCAGAAGGCCGATGCCATGCGCCAGCCCCTGATCGGGGCCGGAAAAGCGCGTCTCGACCCCGTCCACCCTGACCTTGCAGCGTTGGGCCGGGTATGCGCCCAGCATGGCCAGCACGGTTTCCGTGCGGCCCGAGCCGACAAGCCCGGCAAAGCCCAGGATCTCGCCCTTGCGCAGGGCAAAGCGCGAGACGGGGCCGCCCTTCTTCAACTGCACCTCCTCGACCTCGACCGCCAGCGGGGCGGCGGGGGCGGTGGCGGGCTTGGGCGGAAAGTTGCTCTCGATCCGGCGGCCGACCATCATCTCGACCAGCCGGTCGTTATCGACCTCGGAAACCGCGCAAGAGCCGATGAACTCGCCGTCGCGCAGGACTGTGATGCGGTCGCAGATCTCGAAGATCTCTTCGAGGTGATGCGAGATGAAGATGATCGCCACGCCCTGCTTGCGCAGCTCGCGCATGACCTTGAACAGGTGCTCGACCTCGGAGGGGGTCAGGGTCGCGGTCGGTTCGTCCAGCACCAGGATGCGGGCATTCAGCGACAGCGCCTTGGCGATCTCGACGAATTGCTGCTCGGCCACCGACAGGCGATGCACCGGCACGTCCAGGGCCACGTCCACCGCAAGCTGGCGCATGATCTGGGCGGCGCGGGCGCGCATCGCCTTGCGGTCCAGCATGCCCAGCGGTCCGCGCATCTCGCGCGCCAGGAACATGTTCTCGACCGCGTCGAGATAGGGGATCAGGCTGAACTCCTGGAACACGATGCCGACGCCCGCCGCGATGGCCTGGTCGTAATCGGCGAAATGGCGCTCGGTCCCCTCGATGCGGATCGTGCCCTCGCTGGGCTGGACGATGCCGCAGAGGATCTTCATCAGCGTGGACTTGCCCGCGCCGTTCTCGCCCAGAAGCGCATGGACCTCGCCGGCGCGGACCTGCATGTCGACGCCGTGCAGCACCTCGATCTTGCCGAAGCTTTTTCGGATTCCCTTCAGTTCCAGCATGATGCCCTCCTGAATGGCTGGGAAATGTCCCGCCCCCGCGACATGCGGGGACGGGAGCGGGGAGGAACCCTTACCAGCTGAACTCGGCAGCGTTCTCGGCGTCGACGATCATCACGTCGATCGGCACTTCCTTCGGCACCACGCGGGCGCCCCATTTCTGCGCCAGCGCCATGGCCAGGCCGACGCGGACCTGGTCGCGCGGGAATTGCGCGGTGGTCTCGATGAAGGGGCCGCCCGCGGCGATGGCCTGGACCGCCTCGGGCGCGCCGTCCACCGAGGTCAGCTTGATGTCCTTGCCCGCGCCCTGGATCGCCGCCAGCGCCCCCATGGCGCCGCCGTCATTGACCGAGAAGATGCCGGCCAGGTTCGGATGCGACTGGATCATGTTCTCGACCACGCCCAGGGCGACCGAGCGGTCCTGGCGGCCGTTCTGAGTGGTGACCAGGGTGATATCCGGGAACTCTTCCAGCGCGGCCTTGCAGCCCTCGACGCGCTGCAGGATCGGCACCACCGGGATGCCGTCGAGGATCGCGACCTCGCCCTTGCCCTCCAGCGCCTCACCCAGATACTTGCAGGACATGTAGCCGGCATCGCGGTTCTTCGAGCCGACGAAGGTATCGACCGGGCCGTTCGCGTTCGCATCGACCGCGACCACGGTGACGCCCGCGGCCTTGGCGGCGTGGACGGCGGCCTCGATCCCGGCGCTGTCGGTCGGGTTCAGCAGCAGGATGTCGATGTTCTGCTGCAGCATGTCCTCGACATCCGAGATCTGCTTGGCCACGTCATGACCGGCATCGGTGACGACCACATCCGCGCCCAGGCTGGCGGCGGCCTCGTTCAGCGCCTCCTGCATGGACACGAAATAGGGGTTGTTCAGCTCCTGGAAGGTCATGCCGATTTTCAGCTTGTCCTGCGCGAGCGTCGGGGCCGCCATGAGCGCCAGCGCGGCCGAGGCGGTAAGCAGTTTCGATTTCATCTGGGTTCCCTCCCATCTGGATGAAAGCAGGCAAAGCCTGCGCGTCTCCGGGCGGCGCCGCGCCGCCCGAATTGGTGAAATTCGCAATGTCGGTTCTTGTCAGTCCGCCATGACCAGCGCCTTCTGGGCCGCGAATGTCGCGCGGAACTGCGAGGGGGACATTCCCTTGAGCTTCAGGAAATGCCGGTTGAAGTTCGACAGGTTCGAGAATCCGACCTCATAGCAGATCTCGGCTACCTTGATGTCGGGATCAGTCAGCAGCATCTGGCAGGCCAGGTCGACGCGCAGCTGGTTGCGATAGCGCACCAGCGTCGTGCCGGTATGGCGCTTGAAGGCGCGGGAAAAGGCGCTTTGGCTTTGCCCGACCATCTCGGCCAGCTCGCCCTCCTCGACCTGCTCGGTCAGGTGTTCGCGCAGATAGGCCAGCGCGCGGTTGATGCCGCCGTCATGGGTGCGCGTCAGGTCCAGCTCGAAGCTGAGACTGGCCAGCACCTCGTATTCCGGCGCATGGGCCAGCAGGTCCAGGATCTCCCAGAACAGCGCCAGGCGGCGCAGGCCCTGCGCCTCGACCAGCCGTTCCATCAGCGGGCGGACGCGGGCGCTGGTCGCGCCGTCGAACAGCAAGCCGCGGCGCGAGCGGTCCAGCAGCGGGCGCAGCGCCTCCATCTCGGGCATGGCGGCGCTGGCCTCCTCGATGAAGGCTTCGGGGAACTGGATCACCAGCGAGCGCAGCGGCACCGCCTCGCCGGGCGGGATGTCGCTGATCCAGTTCTGCGGCAGGTTCGGCCCGGTCATGATCAGCTGGCCGGGCTGGAAGCTGCCGACATGGTCGCCGATGTAGAATGTGCCCGAGGTGGCGACGACCAGGTGGATTTCGTATTCGGGATGGTAGTGCCAGCGCACCGTGCGGAACGGATAGCCGTGCATCCACGCGGCGAAGGATTCGCCCTTGCGGATGTGGACCAGTTCCAGATCGGGTTGCATTCGCCTTCCTCCCTGCACGTCGCGGGCCCTGCCGGACCTGCCGCGGACGTTCAGGAACCATAGGCTTCATGCCCGGCGGCGATCCACATCAGGGCGAAAAAAATACCGATACTTTTTTGACCAAAATCGCGCGGGAATTGAAGAGGCCCAAGGAAATCGGCGCGGCAAGATCTTTCTGCACGGCAGAAAATTTATGCCGCACCGCAGCGTCATGGGCCTGCTTTTTCGGAAAAACCCGCTGTTAACGCTATCGCGCGTGTGGCGCAGCCAGATCCCGCAGCCGCGGATAAGCCGCGTGATGGGCCTCATACTTTTTCGCATAGGCATCCGCCAATCCGGCATCTGGCACAACCTCGGCGCGAACAGCCGGCTTGGCGAAGACGCGCTCGGACCTGTCGCCGGTGGCGCAGGCCGCCGCCAGCTTGGCCGCCCCGAAGGCGGCACCGAAATCGCCATCCTCGGGCTCCAGCAGCGTCAGCCCGGTGGCCGAGGCCATGATCCGCAGCCAGGCGCGCGAGCGCGCACCGCCGCCGACCGCATAGGCGGCCTCGATCGGGGTGCCGGCCTTGCGCAGCGCATGGACGCAATCGGCAAAGGCCATGGCCACGCCCTCCATCGCCGCCTGCGCCAGGTCGGCCAGCCCGGTGGCGCGGCGCAGGCCCAGAAAGGCGCCGGTGGCGCCCGGATCGTTCAGCGGCGTGCGCTCGCCCGACAGGTAAGGCAGGAACAGCACCGGCGAGGGCGCCGTCACCTCGCCGACCAGCGCGGCAAGGTCGGGCACCGCCTTGCCGGTGATCTCGGACAGCCAGGTCAGGCTGTCGGTCGCAGACAGGATCACCCCCATCTGGTGCCAGGTGTCCGGCACGGCATGGCAGAAGGTATGTACCGCGTCTCCGGTATTCGGCGCGTAGGATTCGGTCGCGGCAAACAGCACGCCCGAGGTGCCCAGCGACAGGAAGCCGGTGCCCGGCACCATCACCCCCATGCCGCAGGCCGTGGCGGCATTGTCGCCGCCGCCGCCCGCCACCGGCACGCGCGGGATGCCCCAGCGGTCCGCCAGATCGGCGCGCAGATGGCCGGACACGTCGCTGCCCTCGACCAGATGCGGCATCTGGGCGCGCGTCAGCCCGGTCGCGGCCAGCAGCACATCCGACCAGTCGCGGCGGCCCACGTCCAGCCACAGCGTCCCCGCGGCATCCGACATCTCGGCCACATGCTCGCCGGTCAGCCACAGCCGCAGGTAATCCTTGGGCAGCAGCACCTTGGCGGTCCGCTCGAAGTTCTTGGGCTCGTTCTGCGCCACCCACAGCAGCTTCGGCGCGGTGAACCCGGCCATCACCAGGTTGCCGGCGATGCCGTGGAAATCCGCCCGCGCCGTCAGCTCGGCGCATTGCGGCCCCGAACGGCCGTCGTTCCACAGGATGCAGGGCCGCAGCACCCGGTCCGAAGCGTCCAGCAGCGTCGCCCCGTGCATGTGCCCCGACAGGCCGATGGCCTGCAGCCGCGCCATGGCCTCGGGATGCTCGCGCAGCAGCGTGGCGATGGCGGCCTCGGCCCCGGCGATCCAGTCGGCCGGCGCCTGTTCGGACCAGCCGGGATGCGGGCGGCTGACGGTCAGGCCCGCATGGGCGACACCGACGGTCGCGAAGGTCTCGTCCACCAGCATCGCCTTGATGCCCGAGGTGCCAAGGTCGATCCCCAGATACATGGCGTTCACTCCGGCATGACGATCTGCAATTTCACATCGGTCTCGCGCGCCTCGACGGCGCGGTCGAAACCGGCGATGCTGTCCGCAAAGGGAATCGAGGCCGAGATCAGCGGCTTCAGGTCCACCTTGCCCGAGGCGATCAGCGCGATGGCGCGGTCGTAGACATTGGCATAGCGGAATACGGTCTCGACCCGCAGTTCCTTGGCCTGCAGCCCGACGATGTCCACCGGCACCGGATCGACCGGCATGCCGACCAGCACGATGGCGCCCCCCGGCCGCGCAAGCTGGTGCATCGACAGGATCGCCGGCGCGGCGCCCGAGCATTCGAAGACCAGGTCCGCGCCCCAGCCCTCGGTCGCCTCGGCCACCGCCTCGGCCAGCGGGCGGTTGCGGATGTTGACGGTCTCGATGCCGTCATAGGCGCCGATGATGTCCAGCTTGGGCTGGGCGAGATCGGCCACGATCACCCGCGCGCAGCCACCGGCCAGCGCCGCCAGCGCCACCATCATGCCGATAGGGCCGGCGCCCGTCACCACCGCCACGTCGCCCGGCTGGATGCGCGCCCGCAGCGCGGCCTGCATGCCGATGGCAAAGGGCTCGACCATCGCGCCCTCGGCAAAGCTCACGTTGTCGGGCAGCTTGTAGGTGAAGGCGGCGGGATGGATCACCTCGGGCGTCAGGCAGCCATGCACCGGCGGCGTCGCCCAGAAGGTCACGGCGGGATCGACGTTGTAGATCCCCAGCTTCGCGGCGCGCGAGGTCGGGTCGGGAATCCCCGGCTCCATGCAGACGCGGTCGCCGGGCTTCAGGTTCGTGACCTCGGCCCCGGCCTCGATCACCGTGCCGGAAGCCTCATGCCCCAGCACCATCGGGTCGCGGACCACGAAATGCCCGATCTTGCCATGGGTGTAATAATGCACGTCCGAGCCGCAGATCCCGACCGTATGCGTCCTGATCCGCACGTCCCTGGGCCCCAGCGTGGCGGGGATGTCGAAATCCCGCAGCGACAGCTTGCCCTTTTCTTCCAGCACCAATGCCTTCATCGCCCGTCCTCCTGATGGCCGCGCCGCGCTTCGGGCGCCCTCGACTCGCGTCTTTGGCGGCGAGTCGGGGCCACTGTAAACAAAAACCCGCGCGCCGCGCGAGCTTTTGCCCATCAGAAGAATAATTGTATCAGCCTTGAGCCGCGAAAGCTATGCGCGGCGGAGCTGCGGCGATGCTCGGACCCGGTGAGGCCCGAGAATCAGCTCACTTCATCAGCCGGTCCTTGACCATCGGCCCGACGGCGCCGAAATCCATCTGGCCGGCATGGCGGGCGCGCAGCTCGGCCATGACCCGGCCCATGTCGCGGATCGACTCGGCCCCCAGCTCGGCGATGGCCTTGTCGATGGCGGCGCGGGTTTCCTCGGCGTCCAGCTGGCGCGGCAGGTAGGACTGGATCACCTTGATCTCCTCCAGCTCGCGCTCGGCCAGTTCCAGCCGGCCGCCCTCCTCATAGGCCTTGGCCGATTCCTGGCGCTGCTTGACCATCTTGGACAGGATGGCGGTCAGGTCGGCCTCGGCCAGCCCGGCCTCGTCGCCGCCTTCGCCGCGGGCGGCGATCTCGCGGTCCTTGATCGCGGCCGAGATCAGCCGCAGCGTCGAGAGCCGCGCCGAGTCCTTGGCTTTCATCGCCTCTTTCGTATCGGCCAGAATGCGTTCGCGCAGTCCCATGTGATCCTCGCTGAATGTATTCCGCCGGGTGGTGCCCGGCTTCGCCCCCGCCGTCAAGCCGTGCGCTCAACCCCGCCCCGGCCGCAAAGTTCCGCATGCCGCCCGTTCCCGCCTTGACGCGCCTGCGCCCTTTACCTAGGTTCCCGCCGATTTACCCGGAGAGTGACGATGCCCCAGAAACCGACCGCATGTCTTGCGCTTGCCGACGGCACCGTGTTCCACGGCCAGGGCTTCGGCGCGGTCGGGGAAGTGGTGGCCGAACTGGTCTTCAATACCGCGATGACCGGCTATCAGGAGATCATGACCGATCCCTCCTATGCCAGCCAGGTCGTGACCTTCACCTTCCCCCATATCGGCAATACCGGCGTGACCGAACAGGACGACGAGGCGCCCGAGCCCGTTGCCTCGGGCATCGTGGTGAAATGGGATCCGACCGAGCCCTCGAACTGGCGCGCCAGCGCCGACCTGATCGACTGGATGACCCGGCGCGGCCGCATCGGTATCGGCGGCGTCGATACCCGCCGCCTGACCCGCGCGATCCGCCAGCAGGGCTCGCCCCATGTCGTGCTGGCCCATGACCCCGAGGGCAATTTCGACATCGCCGCCATGGTCGCCAAGGCGCGCGGCTGGAAGGGCATCGTCGGCCTGGACCTCGCCAAGGAGGTCAGCTGCCGGCAAAGCTATCGCTGGAGCGAGGGGCTGTGGTCCTGGCCCGGCAGCTTCGGCCAGTCCGAGGAAAAGAAGCCCTTCCGCGTCGTTGCCGTCGATTACGGTGCGAAACGCAATATCCTGCGCTCGCTGGCGCAAAGCGGCGCCGAGGTGACGGTGCTGCCCGCCACCGCCACCGCCGAGGAGGTGCTGGCGCATGACCCCGAGGGCGTGTTCCTGTCCAACGGTCCGGGCGACCCGGCCGCAACCGGCGAATATGCCGTGCCGATGATCCGGGAACTGCTGGACCGCGACCTGCCGATCTTTGGTATCTGCCTGGGCCACCAGATGCTGGCGCTGGCGCTTGGCGCCCATACCGTGAAGATGAACCACGGCCATCACGGCGCGAACCACCCGGTCAAGGACGTGGAAACCGGCAAGGTCGAGATCACCTCGATGAACCACGGCTTCGCCGTCGATGCCCAGACCCTGCCCGCAGGCGTGATCGAGACCCATGTCAGCCTGTTCGACGGCTCGAACTGCGGGCTGCGCGTGGCCGACAAGCCGGTCTTCTCGGTGCAATACCATCCCGAGGCCAGCCCCGGTCCCCAAGACAGCGCCTATCTGTTCGAGCGTTTCACCGAGGCGATGCGCAGCCGGCGCGGCTGATCGAAACGCCGGCTAAGGACGGGCCAGACCGCGGTTAACCGGTTCTTAACCCTCTGCATGCCAGAGAGGGGGTCGGAACGACCCAGACCGGGAATCGCCTATGGCCCGCACCGCCCTCATCTGGCCCCTTGCCGGCGCCCCGGCCGAGGACGCCGCGCCCGCCACGACCGGCACGGTAATCGCGACCCGCGACCTGCGCCCGCTGGGCCAGATACTGATCGAGGACGGCGCGGTCGAGCCGCGCGACCTGCTCAAGGCCCTGGTCATGCGCCAGCGCCAATCCGCGCGGCTGGGCGAGATCCTCCTGGCGAACGGCTGGGTGCGGGAAGAGGCGCTGCTGCGCGCCCTGTCCCGGCAATGGCGCGCCAGCGTGCTGGACCTCAAGGCGCTGCCGCCCGATCCGCGGCTGGTCGACGCGATGGGCGCCCAGCTTTGCCTGGCCGAGGGCGCGGTGCCCTGGCGCCGGGTCGGCGGTGTCACCTTCATCGCCACCGCCCGGCCCGAAGGCTTCGAAGCATTGCAGGACCGCCTGCCCAGGGGCTTCGGCGCGGTGCGCATGCTGCTGTGTTCGGAAAACGACGCGCGCGAGGCGATCCTGGCCCTGCGCCGCACCGCGCTGATCCGCCAGGCCGAAACCCGCGTGCCCGCCCAGGAAAGTTGCCGCACCCGCAACGAGCGCCGCCTGGGCCGCATCGCCCTGGGCCTGATGGCGGCGGCGGCGCTGGGGCTGGTGCTGGCGCCTGCTGCGGTGATCGCGCTGCTGACGGCCTGGGCGGTGCTGACGCTGGTCGCCTCGGCCACGCTGAAGCTGTTCTCCTTTGCCGCCATCCTGCGCCGGCACCGGCAGGACCGCCTGCAAAAGCCGGCGCGCGGCGCCCGGCCGCAGCCCGAGATGACGGCGCCGCTGCCGGTGATCTCGGTCATGGTGCCGCTGTTCGCCGAGGCCGATATCGCCGAAAAGCTGATCGGCCGGCTGTCGCGGCTGGACTACCCGCGCGAGTTGATGGACATCCTGATCGTGGTCGAGGAGACCGACCGCGTCACCTGCGAGGCGCTGCGTGGCGTCCGGCTGCCGCGCTGGCTGCGCGTGGTCGAGGTGCCCGACGGGCCGGTGCGCACCAAGCCGCGGGCGCTGAACTATGCGCTGAACTTCTGCCGCGGCTCGATCATCGGCGTCTGGGACGCCGAGGACCGCCCCGAGCCCGGCCAGTTGCACAAGGTCGCGCGCGGCTTTCATTTCGCCCCGCCCGAAGTGGCCTGCCTGCAAGGCGTGCTGGACTATTACAACCCGCGCACCAACTGGCTGGCCCGCGCCTTCACCATCGAATACGCATCATGGTTCCGCGCCACGCTGGCCGGGGCTGCGGCGCTGGACCTGGTGGTCCCGCTTGGCGGGACGACGCTGTTCTTTCGCCGCGAGGCGCTGGAGGAGATCGGTGCTTGGGACGCCTGGAACGTGACCGAGGACGCCGACCTGGGCGTGCGCCTGACCCGGCGCGGCTATCGCACGCAGATGCTGGACACCGTGACCCATGAAGAGGCGAACTGCCGCCTGATCCCCTGGGTCAAGCAGCGCTCGCGCTGGCTCAAGGGCTTCGCGATGACCTGGGGCGTGCATATGCGCGACCCGGCGGCGCTGTGGCGCGACCTGGGAACGCGGCGCTTCGTCGGCTTGCAGGTGCAGCTTTTCGCCTCGGTCTCGCAATACCTGCTGGCGCCGGTGCTGTGGAGCTTCTGGCTGCTCAGCCTGGGCCTGCCGCATCCGATGCGGGACATGCTGTCGGGCCTGCTGGGCGGCCATGCCATCGCCCTGCTGTTCGCGCTGTTCGTGGCTTCGGAACTGCTCAACATCGCCATCGGCCTCTGGGCGGTGCGCGGGCGGGCGCATCGCCACCTGCTGCCCTGGGTGCCGACGCTGCACCTATATTTCCCGCTCGGCTGCCTGGCGGCCTGGAAGGCGATCTACGAGGTTGTGGTCAAGCCCTTCTACTGGGACAAGACCCAGCACGGCATCTTCGAGGCCAGTCTGGACGAGCCGCCCGAGCCCGCCCCGCCGCCCGCCGGCCGGCTGATCCCCCTGCGCGAAACCGCCGCCGGGCAGCCCGCGCGCGCCATCGCCGCCACAGCGGACCCGTTGCTGGTCCCCCTGCTGGGCAAGATCGACTGAGCCGATGCTGCTGCTTGGCGACGCCGGCCGCGCGAACCGCGGGTTGCGGGGGCCCCTTGGCGCGGAGCAAAGCCCTGGCGGGCATGCGCCCGGTGGCCAGCGACCAGGTTCCGACGCGGAAAGCTCTGGCTGCCGCCGGGCGCGCGATGGGCGCGAACCAGTGTACAGGCCCAGCCCTGGGGGGCGCCAGCCGCGCCTGCAGGTCTTCGCGGGCCTGCGGCCCGGCGAATTCAGGGTCAGAATGCGGACCAAGTCCTGCATCAGGCGGACCAGGTCGTCGCGCAGTTCAGCCAAGCCGGGTGCGTTTCCTACCCGGTTTTCGCTTGCCGCGCGCCAAGCGATGCCCGTCGCGACCGCCTGCGGACAGGAGCGGCCAAGCCGGGCGCTCGGTGCAGACTGAACCACGGGCGGGCGCCTCCCCGCCGCGGCTTCCGGATGCGAGCAGGCGCCGCCGGACCGGGCGCGTCTGCTGCCGCCTTGTTTTCACTTGCAGCATGCGAAGCAAAGCCCGTCACAGACCCGGCAGGCAGGAGCGGCCAAGCCGGGCTCGGCATCGGCTGCAGCGCGGGTGGCGGAGCCTGCAACGGCTTCTTGGCACCAGACAGAACCGGCCGGGGCCAGATGCTTCTGCCGCCCGGTTCCCGCTCGCAGCGCATGGCGCAATGCCTGTCGCAGCGCCCTGCGGGCATGGGCGACTAAGGCGGGCGCTTGACCCACCGCGGGCTTCCTGCCTGGCTCGACCGGTCGCGAACCGGCGACGCCGGATCCCCCCGGCGCCTATCCGGCCTGCGCCTCGACCCCGGCCAGGACGCCGTCGATGATCGCGCCCGCGGTCTCGACCGTCGCGGCCAGCCGCGCGGCCAGTTCCTCCAGCGAGGCCGTGCCGGTCTCGCGCAACAGGAAGGCCTGACCGCCCTTGCCCAGGTTGTCCATGTCCAAGGGCTTTTCCGTCAGCAGCCGGCCGGCACATTGCAGGCTCCACAGGAAACGCCGGGCCGAGGCCAGCGTCTCGCCCTCCGCGCCGCCGATCAGCCCGGTCCGCGGACCGGTGCGCAACTGCGCCTGCACCGCCCGCGCCGCCGAACCGGCCCGCAGCGCGAAACATTGCGCCAGCAGCTCGATGTCCTGCAACCGGCCGCGGCCGATCTTGGCCTCCCAGGCGCCGTCCGGGGCCTTGGCGGCAAAGATGCGGGCCCGCATCCCGGACAGGTCCGGCATCACCCGCGGGTCGGTGCCGCGGCTTTGCAGCACCTCGACGCGCAGCGCCTCGACCTCCTCGGCCAGCGCGGCGGCATCGGCGCCGCAGACGCCGATCACCCGGGCGCGGGTCAGGGCCAGATGCTCCCAGGTCCAGGCTTCGGTCATCTGGTAGTCGCGGAAGCTTTGCACCGAGGTCGCCACCGGCCCCTGCCGCCCCGAGGGGCGCAGCCGCATGTCCACCTCGTAAAGCCGCCCGGCCGAGGTCGGCGCCGAGATCGCGGTGATCATCGCCTGGGTCAGCCGCGCGTAATAGGCCCGCGTCGCCAGCGGCTTCGGCCCGTCCGAACTGTCCTGTCCGGCGGCGTCGTAGATCACGATCAGGTCCAGGTCCGACGCGGCGTTCAGCTGCCGCGCGCCCAGCGAGCCCATGCCCAGCACCACCGCCCCCCGGCCCGGCAGCGGCCCGTGGCGACGGGCAAGCTCGGCCGCGACGACCGGAAACAGCGCGGCCACGGCGGCATCGGCGACATCGGCATATTGCCCGCCCGCCTCCTCGGCGCCGATCAGGCTGCGCAGGTGATGCACGCCGATGCGGAACTGCCCCTCATGCGCCCAGCGCCGCGCCGCGTCCAGCGCCTGTTCATAGCCGCCGTCCGGCGCGGCCAGCGCCGCATCCAGCACCTGGTCGAGCTGGCGGCGCAGGGCGGACGCGCCGGGCCAGGCGGAAAAGAAGCTGCCGGCCAGCACCCCGTCCAGCACCTCGGGGTGGCGCGCCAGATAGGCCGCCAGCCCCGGCGCCGTGCCGCAGATGTCGGCGATCAACTCGATCAGCTGCGGATTGGCCTCGAAAAGCGAGAAGAGCTGCACCCCCGCCGGCAGCCCGGCCAGGAAGGCGTCGAACCGCGCCAGCGCCTCCTCGGCATGGGCGGCGGCGGTCAGGCGGGTCAGGAGGTCCGGCTCGATCCGGGCAAAGACCTCGCGGCCGCGGGCCGAGCGCAGCGCGGGATAGCTGCGCCAGCGTTCCACCATCGCCTCGGCCTCGGCCGAGAGCTTCGGGCGCGCCCGCTGCTCGCCGGGGGCGAAGAAATCGCCGGTCAGCGCCTCGACCCGCGCCAGCCGTCCGGCCAGGCGCGCCGACCAGGCGGCGGTGTCGGCCTCGCCCATCATGCGGGCAATGGTGTCCAGCCCCTCGGCCGAGGCGGGCAGCGAATGGGTCTGGGCGTCGTTCACCATCTGGATGCGGTGCTCGATCTCGCGATGCTCGCGGTAATGCGCGGTCAGCTCATCGGCGACCTCGGGCGGCACCCAGCCCTTTTCGGCCAGCCGCGCCAGCCCCTCGACCGTGCCGCGCGCGCGCAGGTCGGGGTCGCGGCCACCGGCGATCAGCTGGCGGGTCTGCGTGAAGAACTCGATCTCGCGGATGCCGCCCTGGCCCAGCTTCATGTTGTGGCCTGGCACCTCGATGCGGCCGTGCAGCCCCTTGTGGTCGCGGATGCGCAGCCGCATGTCGTGGGCGTCCTGGATGGCGGCGAAGTCCAGGTGCCGCCGCCAGACGAAGGGGCGCAGCTCGCGCAGGAAGCGCGCGCCCGCCGCCAGATCGCCGCCGCAGGGCCGCGCCTTGATATAGGCGCTGCGTTCCCAGGTGCGGCCCTCGGCCTCGTAATAGGCCAGCGCCGCCGAGATCGAGATGCAGACCGGCGTCACCGCCGCATCCGGCCGCAGCCGCAGGTCGGTGCGGAAGACATAGCCCTGGTCGGTATTATCCGAGATCGTCGCCGCCGCCTTGCGGGTGGCGCGGATCAGGGCGGCGCGGGCATCATACTGGTCGTCGGGGTCATAGGCGCCGTCGTCGTAAAGCACGATCAGGTCGATATCCGAGGAATAGTTCAGCTCTCCCGCGCCCATCTTGCCCATGGCCAGCGCGACGATGCCGCCGGCCTCGGCCCCGGTCGGGGGCAGCTTGCCGCGCGCCTGCTCGGCTGCGACATGGGCGCGCAGGGCCAGGTCGGTGGCCCGGTCGGCCAGGTCGGTCAGCGCCCCGGTCACCTGTTCCAGCCGCCAGACCCCGCCCAGATCGGCCAGCGCCGTCCACAGCGCCACCCGCCGCTTGGCGCGGCGCAGCGCCGGGCCCAGCGCATCGGCGGAAAGCGTCTCGAACCCCGCCGTCTCGCGGGTGACGACATCCTCATGCGCCAGCGCGCCGGTCAGCCAGTCGGCCTCGCGCTCGATCAGCCCGGCCAGATAGGGGCTGCACCCGGCGGCGCCCCGGATCAGCTCGCCCAGGCGGGGATCGGCGATCCCGGTCGCTTGCAGCGCAGAGAGGCCGCGGGCAGGGTCGGCAGGGATGGGCAGGCGGGTGATGCGGGCGACGAAATCCATGGCCGCAGCCTAGCCGCAGCCAAGGCCGCGTCAATGCCGCGCGAATGGACCGAGAGGTTCAATGCTTGCGGCTTTCCCTGCTTGGCGCGAGGTGCAACTGTTGCTAGGCTCGGCCTGAGAGCAATCGACAACGCAGCCCCGACCGCCGCCAATGCGCGCCGAGATGAGAATGACCCGACCGCAGCATGCGCCGCCAGGCGCGGCGCGCCCCAGACGCCGGGGGCGCGGCTGATGCGGCACAGCCTGCCTCATGCGCCGCAATTCTATGTGACGGCGCCGCAGCCCTGCCCCTATCTGCATGGCCGGGCCGAGCGCAAGCTGTTCACCGCGCTGACCGGCGATTCGGCCAATGAGCTGAACAACGCCCTGTCGCGCCAGGGCTTCCGCCGCTCGCAGAACGTGCTTTACCGGCCCAGTTGCGAAAGCTGCGTCGCCTGCATGTCGGCGCGCATCCGGGTGTCCGAGTTCCATCCCTCGCGCACGCAGCGCCGGGTTTTGCGCAGGAACGCGCATCTGCGCCGCCTCGCCACCAGCGCCTGGGCGACCGAGGAGCAATATGAGCTGTTTCGCGCCTATCTGGACGAACGCCACGCCGATGGCGGCATGGCCGACATGGACATCTTCGAATTCGCCGCGATGATCGAGGAGACGCCGGTGCGCACCCGCGTCATCGAATATCGCACGCACCAGTGCGACAGCAGCGAAACTCCGCCCCCGCCCGGCAGCGACCGGCTGGTCGCGGTCTGCCTGACCGATGTGCTGGATGACGGGCTGAGCCTGGTCTACAGCTTCTACGACCCGGCGCTGGAGGGCATGAGCCTGGGCACCCACATCATCCTGGACCATATCGAGCTGGCGCGCAGCGCCGGCCTGCCTTTCGTCTATCTGGGCTATTGGGTGCCGGGCAGCCGCAAGATGGATTACAAGGCCAAGTTCTCGGCGCTGGAGATCTACAAGGGCGGCGTCTGGCAGCCGATCGGCGACCCGGCGCAGCACACCTCCGACATTCACCCGCTGTCCATCGACCCCATCGTCGAGCAGGTGGCGCGCATCAACCTGCCCGCGAGCCGGAAATGATTACCGAAAAAGCGCGGCTTCGGTAAGAATATTTCAAGATTTTGCGGCAGCGGGTCATTTTCTTGGACAATCGCCATTGACCGCACCGCGCCAGACCCATAGTTTTCCGCGTCGCAGCGGGGCGGCATCCCCGCCGCGTTTTTGTTCAGAGATGGAGAATGGGCATGTCCCGACAGATGACGGGTGCAAGGATGGTTATCGAGGCTCTGCGCGATCAGGGCGTCGATACGGTATTCGGCTATCCGGGCGGGGCGGTACTTCCCATCTATGACGAGATCTTCCAGCAGAACGACATCAAGCACATCCTGGTGCGCCACGAACAGGGCGCCGTCCACATGGCCGAGGGCTATGCCCGCTCGACCGGCAAGCCGGGGGTGGTGCTGGTCACGTCCGGTCCCGGCGCGACCAATGCCGTCACCGGGCTGACCGACGCGCTGATGGATTCGATCCCCATCGTCGTGCTGACCGGCCAGGTTCCGACCTTCCTGATCGGCACCGACGGCTTTCAGGAGGCCGACACAATCGGCATCACCCGACCCTGCACCAAGCACAACTGGCTGGTGAAGGAAACGGACGAGCTGGCGGCGACGATCCACAAGGCCTTCCACATTGCCACCTCGGGCCGGCCGGGGCCGGTGCTGATCGACATCCCAAAGGACGTGCAATTCGCCACCGGCGAATATGTCGGCCCCAAGCAGATCGAGACGCCCAGCTACCAGCCGGCGAAAAAGGGCGACCTGGCCACCATCACCCGGCTGGTCGAGCTGATGGAGACGGCCGAGCGGCCGATTTTCTATACCGGCGGCGGCGTCATCAATTCCGGCCCCGGCGCCAGCCAGCTGCTGCGCGAACTGGCGGATGCGACGGGCTTTCCCGTCACCTCGACGCTGATGGGGCTGGGGGCCTATCCGGCTTCGGGCAAGGGCTGGATCGGCATGCTGGGCATGCACGGGCTTTACGAGGCCAACATGGCCATGCACGATTGCGACCTGATGATCGCGGTCGGCGCGCGCTTCGACGACCGCATCACCGGGCGGGTCGCGGATTTCAGCCCCGGCTCGGTCAAGGCGCAGATCGACATCGACCCCAGCTCGATCAACAAGGTGATCCATGTCGACCTGCCCATCGTCGGCGATGTCGGCCATGTGCTGGAAGACATGCTGAAGGTCTGGAAGGCCCGCGGCCGCAAGACCAATGCCGAGCCGCTGCGGGCATGGTGGGCGCAGATCGAGCAATGGAAGGCGCGCAACTGCCTTGCCTATCGCAACTCGGACAAGGTCATCAAGCCGCAGCACGCCTTGCAGCGCCTGCAGGCGCTGACCGCTGCGCGCAAGCCCTATTTCACCACCGAGGTCGGCCAGCATCAGATGTGGGCGGCGCAGTTCCTGCATTTCGAGGATCCGAACCACTGGATGACCTCGGGCGGGCTGGGCACCATGGGCTATGGCCTGCCCGCCTCGATCGGGGTGCAGGTCGCGCATCCCGAGGCGCTGGTGATCAACGTCGCCGGCGAGGCGTCCTGGCTGATGAACATGCAGGAAATGGCGACGGCGGTGCAGTTCCGCGCCCCGGTCAAGCAGTTCATCCTGAACAACGAGCGCCTGGGCATGGTCCGGCAATGGCAGCAGTTGCTGCATGGCGAACGCTACAGCCAGAGCTGGTCGGAAAGCCTGCCCGATTTCGTCAAGCTGGCCGAGGCCTTTGGCTGCGGCGGGCGCACGGTCTCGGATCCGGCCGACCTGGACGCGGCCATCCAGGAGATGATCGACCATGACGGCCCGTTCATCCTGGACGTGCTGGTCGAAAAGCACGAGAACTGCTTCCCGATGATCCCCTCGGGCAAGCCGCATAACGAGATGCTCTTGGGCGAGGCATCGACCGAAGGCGCCATCACCGGCGCCGGCGCGGCCCTGGTCTGAGGTTAGGAGAAGAACATGGCGGCACTGAACATCCAGAAAGGCGCATCCAGCCATTCGGCCTATGACCTGCGCGACCCGAACGCCCAGATCATCGAAAGCCACACGCTTGCCGTGCTGGTCGAGAACGAGCCGGGCGTGCTGGCGCGGGTCATCGGCCTGTTTTCCGGGCGCGGCTACAATATCGACAGCCTGACCGTGGCCGAGGTGGACCACCTGGGCCACCGTTCGCGCATCACCATCGTCACCCGCGGCACGCCCGCGGTGATCGAGCAGATCAAGGCGCAGCTTGGCCGCATCGTGCCGGTGCATGATGTCCACGACCTGACCGTCGAGGGCCCCTGCGTCGAGCGCGAACTGGGCCTGTTCAAGGTCACGAGCAAGGGCGACAAGCGGGTCGAGGCGCTGCGGATCGCCGAGATCTTCCGCGCCAGCGTGGTCGATTCGACCCTGGAAAGCTTTGTCTTCGAGATCACCGGCACGCCCGAAAAGCTGGACGCCTTCGCCGAGCTGATGCGGCCGCTGGGCCTGTCGGACCAGGCCCGGACCGGCGTCGCCGCGCTGGCGCGCGGCGCCTGAACGAATCAGCGGGCGGCCACCAGTTTCAGTGGCCGCTCTTGCGCCTCGCCTTCGGCGTTCGAGATCACCCGCAACACAGGACGGGCCGGTGCGGCCTTTCCGTCCCTGTTCCTTTCGCCCATGTCCCGCAGCAGGCCGGGCAGTTGCGACCGCTTGTCGCCCCCGACGATGCTGACAAGGCGGGCATGGCGCAGGTCGGCCTGCATTTCGAACTCAAGCTCGACCAGATCGCCGGCCTCGGGCCATTCCGTCGGGACGAACAGGTTCTCCCTGCCCTGCAAATAGGCCAGGGCGCCATGATCCTCGCACCAGATCACGGCCTTTTCCTTGGCCGGACTGCTCCATAAAATAACCCCGATCATGAAAGCTCCTAAACACAAAGCCGCCCGGCAAACGAGGACGTGACCCAACCCAAGCGGGAAACTATCGGCAATTTCTCGCCTATGAAAGCAATTTTTGGCGGAACAGTTTAGTTCGGGGCAGAATCGGCAAGCAAATTGATCTTTTACGTCCGCAGATTGCCAGGATCGCAACTTTCCTTCGCAAAAACAAACCGTTCCGTTCGGATCGTAGCCCTTGCGGCAATGCCGCGGCGGCCACGCTAGCGCACCCGGCCCGCCCGGTAATCGGCCACCGCCCGCGCGACCTGCCCCATCCGCGCGCTGCGCGACGGGTGGGTGCCCAGAATTTTATCACCCGGATCGGGGATGCGGGCGAAAAACAGCGCGCCGTGCTCGGGATCGAAACCGGCATTCAGCGTGATGATCGCGCCCAGGTAATCGGCCTCAAGCTCCCAATCCTTCGAGTAGTAGCGGGCGCCGAACTGGGCGCCGAAATCCTGCGCGGTGCGAATCGTCTCGGGATCGCCGCCATAGGCGCTGGCCAGCCCGCCCAGGATCACCGCGCCCACGGTCGCGGCGCCGGTCTTGCGGCTGATATGGCCCAGGATGTGATGGCTCGCCTCGTGCCCGATGACGAAGGCCAGCTCGTCGGCATTGCGCGCCTCGCCGATCAGCGACAGGGTAAAGCCGATGATCGGCCGGCCGCTGGGATCGACGGTCTGGAAGGCATTCGGCTCGAGCCCCGCGCGGTCATCGACGACGAACTGGAAATCGCAGTTGATCGGCTGGGTGCGCCGCTGCAGGCATTCGCGCTCAACCGCCGGCTCCATGCGGCTGACGACCGAGACGAAGGTGCGCGCCGAGGCCGAGGCATTGGCCGGCGTGTCCGGGGCGGGAGTGATGACGACATCGGGCCCGCCCGGCTGCGGCACGGGCGCGGCGACACAGCCCGCAAGCACCAGCACGACCGCCGCCACCGCCTGCCATGTCCTGATCATCTGCCGCCCTCGCCTGCCCGGTGTTTGCGCCACTTTAGCCGTGGCGGCCGCCCCGCGCCAAGCCCCGGACTTGCCCCGGCCGCAATATCACGCGATTGTCGGGGAAAGCCGAACGGGAAGGATCCCCGATGTTCACCATCGAGCATGATTTCGACGCGACCGTCATCACCCTGATCGACGAATTGCCGCAGGGCGAGATCGGTTCGCGCCCGCTGAACGAGGATGTGGTCATCCACAGCTTCGACGACCGCGTCGTGGTCGAGCAATTCGACCCCGATACCGGCGAGCTGGCGCAGATCGTCCTGACCATCGAGCAGCTGGAAGAGCTGCGCGCCGCGCTGAACCTGCCCGAGGGCAACTATCGGCTGCAACGCGGCTAGCTCGTCGGTCCAGCCAGTCGGGCCGGCTAGTCGATGCGGAACAGCTTGTCGCGCGCCGTGGCGCCGCGGACCAGCACCAGCCGCGACTTGGCCACCCCCAGCGCCTTGGCCAGCAGCTTGACCACCGCGGCATTGGCCTTGCCGTCCTCGGGGACCACGGTGACGGTGACGCGGATCGCCTCGCCGTCCAGGATCACCGCGTTGCGCGAGGCGCGCGGGGTGACGCGGACGGCGATTTCGGCGCCGGGCCGGGCAAGATGGCTAAGGTCGGTCATGCCCCTTTCAAGCCGGGCGCGGCGAAAAAGGCAATGCCGGCTGGTGCCGGCGGGCCGGCGCGGCTATCTGAAGGGCAGGACATGCGCGAACCCGACGAGGACCGAATGGAATATGCCGATCCCGCCACCCTGGCCTTCCTGGCACGCCGACGCTCGCACCCGCCGAAACTGCTGACCGGCCCGCCCCCCTCGCGCGAGGCGTTGATGGAACTGCTGGAACTGGCCGCCCGCGTGCCCGACCACGGCAAGCTGGAACCCTGGCGCTTCACGGTGCTGGAGCGCGCGACGCTGGACCGGCTGGCGCCCGTCTTGGCCCAGCATGTGCTGGCCAAGGGCGGGGACGAGGCGGCGGCGGAAAAGGCGCGCTCCGCCTTTGGCTCGCCGGTGATCGTGGCGGTGGTCTCGACCCCGGTCGAAAGCCCCAAGGTGCCGGAATGGGAGCAGTTCCTGTCCGCGGGCGCGGTTTGCCTGGAGCTGGTGAACGCGGCGCTGGCGGCGGGCTATGGCGCGGCTTGGCTGACCGGCCCGGCGGCCGAGCCGGATTTCGCCCGCGCCCATCTGGGCCTGGGCGCGGGCGAGCGCATCGTCGGGCTGATCCATATCGGCCGGCGCGGCCCGACCCCGCCCGAGCGTCCGCGCCCGGATGTCGCGGCCAAGACGACCTTCCTGTGATGGTGCTGCGGGCGCTGATTCTGGCCTGGGGCGACCTGCTGCGGCCGCGCATCTTCGGCGTGGTCGCGCTTGGCGTGGCGCTGACGCTGGCCCTGCTGGTGGCGCTGCAGGTCGGGGCGTTCTGGGCGATCCGCGCCTTTGCGCCCGAGACCTTGGCCCTGCCCTGGATCGGCCCGGTGCCGTTGGCGCCGGCGCTGTCCTGGGGCTCGCCGCTGCTGTTCCCGCTGATGAGCATCTTCCTGATGATCCCGGTCGCCGCGAGCTTTTCGGGGCTGTTCGCCGAGCGGGTTTCGGAAGCGATCGAAGAGACGCATTATCCCGGCAACAAGGGCCTGCCCATCGATTTCTGGGACGGGCTTTGGGAATCGCTGGCGGTCATGGGCGCGGTGATCCTGGTCACGCTGGTCACGCTGGCGCTGGCGCCCTTCCTGGGCCCGCTGGCCTCGCTGCTGTTCTATGGCGGCAACGGCTGGCTGCTGGGGCGCGAGTTCTTCCAGATGGCGGCGCGGCGCCACCTGCACGAGCCGCAGGCGACCGCGCTGCGCCGCGGCCTGGCGGTGCAGGCCACGGCGCTGGGGGTGCTGATCGCGGCCCTGCTGACGGTGCCGGTCCTGAACGTGGTCGTCCCGGTGCTGGCGGCGGCGGGCTTCACCCACCTCTACCATCTCAGCGCGTCCAGGCCTCGAGGTCGGCGCGGGTGATGACCCCGGCGATGATGACATAGGCGATCACGCCCCAGACCAGGGCGGCGATCAGCGTCGCCCACAGCGCCTTCTTCTTCAGCTTGGGCTCATGCGGGGCGCCGGCCGGGGTGCCGGGCGTCACCTGCCCGACATCGGCCTGGCTTTGCTGGCCGATCGGCAGCAGCACGAACAGCACCAGAAACCACAGCACGGCGTAAAGGACGATGCCCCCGGTCAGGCTCATCAGACCTGCTCCAGCTCGATCAGGCAGCCGTTGAAATCCTTGGGATGCAAGAACAGCACCGGCTTGCCATGCGCGCCGATCTTCGGCTCGCCATTGCCCAGCACGCGCGCGCCCTCGGCCTTCAGCTTGTCGCGGGCGGCCAGGATGTCGTCGACCTCGAAGCACATGTGATGGATGCCGCCCGAGGGGTTCTTTTCCAGGAAGCCCTTGATCGGGCTTTCGTCGCCCAGCGGATAGAGCAATTCGATCTTGGTGTTCGGCAATTCGATGAAGACGACGGTGACGCCGTGATCGGGCTCGTCCTGCGGCGCGCCCACCCTGGCGCCAAGGCTGTTTTCATATTGCGCTGCCGCCGCCTTCAGGTCGGGCACGGCGATGGCGACATGGTTCAGGCGTCCGATCATCACTTCCTCCGTCATTTGCGCCCTTCTAAGGCCAGAGCCCCGCGGGGGAAAGGAAAAGAAGCCGCCGTTAACCGCTTCTTAGGGAAAACGCGCAATCCTTGGGACAGAATGTGATTCCCAGTTAGGATTTTACGAGATGGAACAGGAAAACATCGGTGCGGAAGACTTTCCCACCTGGCGGGCCACCCTGCCGAACCGGCCGCTGACCGGGCTGACGGTGCTGGTGGTCGAGGATTCGCGCGTCGCCTCGGAGGCGGTGCGGCTGCTGTGCCTGCGCTCGGGCGCGCGCATCCGGCGGGCCGACAGCATCCGCTCGGCCCTGCGGCATCTAAAGACCTACCGGCCGGGGGCGGTGATCGTGGACATGGGCCTGCCCGACGGCGACGGTGCCGACATGATCGCCACCATCGCCCGCGCCATGCCGCGGGTGCCGGTAATCCTGGGCATCTCGGGCGACCCGGCCAGGCGCGAGGCGGCGATCGCGGCCGGCGCGGACGGTTTCCTGGCGAAACCCGTCGAAAGCCTGGCGCTGTTCCAGGAGGCGATCCTGGCCGCCCTGCCGCCCGATGCGCGGCCGCAAGGACTGCGCATCCTGCCCGACGAGACGATCCCCGCCGATCCCGAGGCGCTGCGCGACGATCTGGCGCATGTCGCCGACGTGCTGGCAGAGGCCGAGGACACCGCGGCCATCGACTATATCGCGCGCTTCCTGGCCGGGGTTGCGCGCTCGGCCCATGACCGGATGCTGGAGGATGCGGCGGCCACGCTGGCGCGCGACCATGCACAGGGCCGGGCGCTCGCCACCGGCCTGGCGCGGATCAGCGGGCTGGTGCAGGACCGGCTGGCAAGCGCGCGGAACGCATAAGCCTAGCCCGCGGTCAGCGCCGACAGGCTTTGCCGCTGGCGCCCCTCGGCATCGAAATTGCCGGGCGCGAGCCATGCCTGGTGCGCACGCGCCAGGGCAGGCCAGTCGCGGTCGATGATCGCATACCAGGCCGTGTCGCGGTTGCGGCCCTTGTAGATCATGTGCTGGCGGAAAACGCCCTCGAAGGCGAAGCCATAGCGCAGTGCCGCCCGGCGGGACGGGGCGTTCAGCGCGTCGCATTTCCATTCGACCCGACGATAGCCCGCATCGAAGGCCCAGCCGATCATCAGCGAGATGGCCTCGGTCGCGGCCGGGCTGCGCTGCATCGGCGGCGCGATCTCGATATGGCCGATCTCGATCACCCCATTGGCCGGGTCGATGCGCAGGAACGAGGCAAGCCCGCCGACCTTGCCGGTCGCGCGGTCGCGCAGGGCATAGAAATACGGGTCCGCCTTGGCCGCCATCCCGGCCTGCCAGGCGCGATAGGCCGGCAGATCGGCAAAGGGGCCATAGCCCAGGTAGTCCCAGACCCAATCCTGCCCCTGGTTGGCCGCAAACAGATCCTCGGCATGGCGGTCGGGGTCCAGGCGCTCCAGCAGCACATGGCGGCCCTCGATCCGGTCAGGACCGGGCGGGGACGGCGGAGCGAAGCCCGCGACCAGCGGGCCGGTCGGCCGCAAGCCGCCGCCCTGGGCCGAAGGCGCGGGCGCGCGGTCGAGATGATCCTGGGACATGGGCAGAGCTCCGGCGAAGGCTCAGGCCAGCATCCGCGGATCGCCGCCAAGGTCAAGGCCGGGAAAGATCTCGCGCTCCAGCCTGTCGCGCGCGATCCCGAACAGCCCATGCATGGCCCAGGCGGCATAGGCGCGGATGTCGCGCGTGGGCATCAGGTCGCGGCCGGCATAAAGCTGGCCCTCGCCCAGGCCCGGCCAGTCGCCGAAGGCGCGACCGCCCCGGATCGCGCCGCCTGCCATCAACAGCGCGCCGCCGGTGCCGTGATCTGTCCCGCCCGAGCCGTTCTCGCGCACGGTGCGGCCGAACTCGGTCATGGCCAGAACCGTGGTGCGATCCCAGTTCGGCCCCAGGCCTTCGCGCAGCTTCAGGATCGCCGCCGCCAGCCGGTCCAACCCCCGGCCCAGCACGGCGGCCTGGTTGGCATGGCTGTCCCAGCCGGCCAGCGAAAAGGCGGCGATGCGGCTTGCGGCATTCAGCCGGCTGGCGGCAAAGGCGGCCAGCGCCTGCGCATCGGCGGTCGGCCCCGGCATCTTGCCCAGGTCCGAGGTCTCGGCGCTGATCTGCGTCGCATCCTGCGCCGCGTCGCGAAACAGCGGGTCGTCGTGATAGACATGCTCCAGCAGCATCTGCGCCTGCGGCGACAGCTTCAGCCAGGCCCGCGGCGCCCAGCTGAGATGCGCGGCCTTGCCGGTCAGGATCTTCATCTGCTCGACGCCGACGGAATAGGCGGTCTCGGCCGTGGCGTCCGGCATCGCCTGCAGCAGCCGGTTCAGCCAGCCACCCACCCGCCGGTCCACCGGCAGGTCGTTGCCGGTGCCCGCCTCCAGCAGATCCTGGCCGTCGAAATGGCTGCGCTTGTCGCGATAGGGGGTCGAGACGGCATGGGCGCAGGCCAGCTCGCCCTTTTGCCACAGCGGCAAGAGCGGCTCCAGCCGCGGATGCAGCGCATAGAAGCCATCGAGGTCCAGCGCACCGTTTTCCGGCCCGACCGACAGGCTGCGGCGCAGCTTGCGCAGCATCGGGTCGCCATAGGGCTGGATCGCGTCCAGCCCGTCCATGGCCCCGCGCAGGATGATGACGACCAGCCGGTTCTCGCCCGGCAGCGCCGCGAAGGTCATCGAACTCATCAGCGGATGCGCCGCGGCCGAGCAGCCGATCAGCGCCGCCCCCTTCAGAAACAGGCGCCGGTCCAGTGTCAGCATCTGCCCATCCTCCTATCGCCGGTTGAAATCGCCCGAGGCGAGGATCAGCGCCACGCCCTCGGCCGCCGATTCCGCCTTGGGTACGGCCCAGGCCAGTTCCGCCGATTGCGTGCCGCCGAAGGCCGAGACCAGCATCTCGCGCGGGTCGGGCAATTCGTCCAGCAGCAGGCGGGGAATGCGCAGCGACCAGTTGATCCGCGCGGCCAGGGTCTGCGCCGCGATCCAGGCATCGGCCGCCTCGGGCCAGCCGTCGGGGCCCTTGGGCCGGCCCCAGGGCTGGCCCATGGCCTCGAGCGGGCCCCAGGCGATGCGGCGGAACGCGGACAGTTCCAGCCGGGCGATCCCTTCGCCGCGGATGCCCAGCGCCCTGAGCCCGGCCACGCAGAAATCGAAGGGCTGGCGCACCTTCTGCCGCAGGCCGGACGCCAGGTCGGGATGGCTGGCCAGCACGCGATAGACCTGCGGCAGGTCGCCGCCCGTGTCGCGCCAGGTGGCCGCCATGGCCTCGACCAGATCCTCGGACGGGTCGTCCGAGACGAAATGCACCGCCAGCTTGCGCGACAGATGCCGCGCGGTCTCGGGCCGGCGGGCGATGTCGCGAAAGGCGTCGCGGATGGCGTCGAGCCCGTCGCGCCGGCCGCCGCCATAGGCCCGGCCCAACACCGTCTCGGCGCCCGGCTCGGCCCAGAGCGGGCGAAAGGCGAAGCCCGCCTGATGCGAGAAGCTGAGCCCGGTCAGCAGCTTGGCCAGTTCGCGCACGTCCTTTTGGTCGTAGCCGGCGCCCACGCCCAGCGAATGCAGCTCCAGCGCCTCGCGGGCCAGGTTCTCGTTCAGCCCGAAATGGCGATCCGGGCGGCGCCGGGCGACGGGCGAGCCCGGTCCGCGGCTGGAGATCTGGTCCAGATAGACCAGCATCATCGGATGGGTGTCGGCGGCAAGGAACATGTCCTCGAACCGGCCGTTCACATGCGGGCGGATCGCCTCGTCCACGAAGGCCAGCGCCAGCGCATTGTTCATCTTGTCGGCCGCGCGGACGGTGAAATGGTCGGCCCAGAACTGCACCAGCCTTTCGCCGAAGCCGATCGGGTCGTCCAGGGCGCGGATCACCCGGAGGCGCAGGCCCTCGACCGGCAGTTCGCCGAGCCGGCGCTCGGCCTCCTGCCCCTCGGGCGGCTCGGGCCGCTCCTCGCGCCGGGCCAGGCGGAGTTCGCGAAACCGCGTCGCGAAGGCGCTGGCCTTTTCGGTGGTCATCGCCTCGGGGCCAGGACCGGCGCTTGCGGGACCGGCCAGAACCGCCTCGACATCGGCGGGCGGCGGCATCAGCGGCGACAGACCAAAGCCCAGCCGGATCGCCGCCAGTTCGGGAAATCCAAAGCTCATGCAATCATCCTTGCAGGGGAAATCGCCCCCATGCACAGGGTTATGGCACGGCCTCGGCCCAAGGTCAGTTCACGCTTTCTTCAGCATGCGGCGATGCGGCAACAGACTGCCGACGCAGCGCCGCCACGCTTACTCGCGCGGCAGCACCCGCAGGCGCAATTCGCGCAGCTGCTCGTTCGTCGGCTCGCTGGGGGCGCCCATCATCAGGTCTTCGGCGCGCTGGTTCATCGGGAACATGATGACCTCGCGGATGTTCACCTCGTCGGCCAGCAGCATGACGATGCGGTCGATCCCCGCCGCGCAGCCGCCATGCGGCGGCGCGCCATAGCGAAAGGCCTTGACCATGCCGCCGAACCGCTTTTCCACCTCGTCGCGGCCATAGCCGGCCAGTTCGAAGGCCCGGAACATGATCTCGGGGCGGTGGTTGCGGATCGCGCCCGAGACCAGTTCATAGCCGTTGCAGGCCAGGTCGTATTGATAGCCCTTGACCGCCAGCGGGTCGCCCTCCAGCGCATCCAGCCCGCCCTGCGGCATCGAGAACGGGTTGTGGCTGAAGTCGATGCGCCCGTCCTCGCCCTTTTCATACATCGGGAAATCGACGATCCAGGCGAACTTGAACTGGTTCTCGTCGATCAGGCCCAGCTCGCGGCCGATCTCGTTGCGGGCGCGGCCGGCGACGGCCTCGAAGGTCTCGGGCTTGCCGCCCAGGAAGAAGGCCGCATCGCCCTCGCCCAGGCCCAGTTGGATGCGGATCGCCTCGGTCTTCTCGGCACCCAGCGCCTTGGCGATGGGGCCGGCGGCCTCGGTCGTGCCGTCCTCGGCCTTGCGCCAGAAGATATAGCCCATGCCGGGCAGGCCCTGGCTCTGCGCAAAGGCGTTCATGCGGTCGGCGAACTTGCGCGAGCCGCCGGTGGGCGCGGGAATGGCGCGGACCTCGGTGCCCTCCTGTTCCAGCAGCTTCGCGAAGATCGCGAAGCCCGAGCCGCGGAAATGATCCGAAACCACCTGCATCTCGATGGGGTTGCGCAGGTCGGGCTTGTCCGAGCCGTATTTCAGCATCGCCTCGGCATAGGGGATGCGCGGCCAGGTCGCATCGACGCGGCGGCCGCCGCCGAAGGTCTCGAACAGGCCCTGGATCACCGGCTGGATGGCGCGGAACACGTCTTCCTGCTCGACGAAGGACATCTCCATGTCGAGCTGGTAGAAATCGGTGGGCGAGCGGTCGGCGCGCGGATCCTCGTCGCGGAAGCAGGGCGCGATCTGGAAATACTTGTCAAAGCCCGCAACCATGATCAGCTGCTTGAACTGCTGCGGCGCCTGCGGCAGGGCGTAGAACTTGCCCGGATGCAGGCGCGAGGGCACCAGGAAGTCGCGCGCCCCTTCGGGCGAGGAGGCGGTGATGATCGGGGTCTGGAACTCGGTGAAGCCCTGATCCCACATCGCGTCGCGCAGCCATTTCACCACGCGCGAGCGCAGCATGATGTTGTTGTGCAGGCTTTCGCGGCGCAGGTCGAGGAAGCGATAGGTCAGCCGCGTCTCCTCGGGATAGTCCTGATCGCCGAAAACCGGCAGCGGCAGGTCGTCCGAGGCGCCCAGCACCTCCATGGCGGTGGCATAGACCTCGATCTCGCCGGTGGGCAGCTTGGGGTTGACCAGGCTCGGGTCGCGCAGCTTGACGCGGCCGTCGATGCGGATCACCGTCTCGGCCCGCAGCTTTTCCAGCGCCGGGAAGGCGGGCGAGTCGCTGTCGGCGATCACCTGTGTGATCCCGTAATGGTCGCGCAGGTCGATGAACAGCACCCCGCCATGGTCGCGGACCCGGTGGACCCAGCCGGACAGACGGACTTCGGACCCGGCGGCAGCGGCGGTCAGCTCGCCGCAGGTATGGCTGCGATAGGCGCTCATCGTTTTTCCCCTTGCGTATCGGCCCCGCATGAACCGCGCCGCGCCGGCGAAGTCAAGCAATCAGAACGGCCTCACCACGTTGCCAGTGTAGAAATAGGCGCCCATGCCGACAGCGAAGAGGACGTTCCCCGCCACCGCATGCAGCACCCAGGCCGAGGGAAAGCCGCGCTCCAGATAGGCGCGGGCAAAGACCCAGCCGCCGACGAAGGTCAGCACCGCCACCACCCAGGACCAATACATCAGGTGGGCAAAGGAAAACACCGCCGCGTTCAGCGCGATCGCCCCCTGCCCCGCCGGCAGCAGTGCGGCGTAGCGGTGAAAGAACAGCGGGCGAAAGATCAGTTCCTGCGGCAGGGCCGAGAGGATCGGATAGAAGGTCCAGATCACCGGCAGGAACTCGGGCCGCTGCCGCACGATCTGGAAGATCGAGTTCGGGCGGTCGAGCGCCAGGATCGCCAGCCCCACCAGCAGGGTGGCCAGCGCCACGGCCAGGATCTCGCGCCAGGGCAGCCGGCTCCAGCCGCGCACCAGGCTGTGCCAGTGAAAGCCGCCGGTGCGCCACAAGAGGCCCAGCCCCGCCAGGCTGAACACCGCCAGCGCCTCGAACAGCATATGGCCGGGCAGGAACAGCGCGATCACCAGCGGCGTCCCGACATAGAGCGCCGCGAACTCGGCCCAGAGCAGGCCGCGCCTTATTGCAGGCGCTGGTTCAGCCATGCCCGCCACTGCGCGGGCGAGCCCGCAAAGACGTTCAGGTCCACGTTGCCGCGGATCCCCGGCACGATGCCGGTGCCGGTATATTGCCAGAACGTGTAGCGCTGGCCGGGATAGACGATGCGCGGATGGCCCGCGACCGAGCGCAGCCAGAACTCCTCGGGCCAGGAGCCGAGGTTGTTGTCGCGGTAGAAATCGACCGTGGTGTAGATGATCGGGCGCTGGCCGTAATGCCGGTGCAGGATGTCCTTGAAGATCTTGGCCTCGCGCAGCACCTCATGGCTGGCCGGGCGATGCGGGCAGGTCTTGGAGGCGGTCCATTCCAGGTCCAGCACCGGCGGCATGGCGCCGCGCTCCCTGGGCACGTTGGCGATGAACCAGGCCGCCTGCTCCGAGCCCGAGCGGCAGAAATAGAAATAGTGATAGGCGCCGCGCGGGATGCGCGCCTGCGCCGCCTCGCGCCAGTAGCGGCGGAAGTTCGGGTCGGCATGGTCGCCGCCCTCGGTCGCCTTGATGAAGGCGAAGCTGATGCCCGAGCCGCGCACCCGGTGCCAGTCGATGTCGCCCTGCCAGCGCGAGATGTCGATGCCGTGGATCGGGTGGTCATAGGGATGCCCGCCGATCCAGGGATGGGGCGCGCTGTCGCCGAATTGCGGGCCGCTGCCCTGCCCCGCCATCACCGCCGGCCCGCTGGAAGGCCCCCCGCAGGAGGCCAGCGCGACCAGCGCCAACGCCGTGAAAATCTTGCCCAGGAATGTCATCTCTGCCCTCTGCCTGCGCGCATGTCGCGCGCTCTGCCCCTGCGCCTGTACTCGGCGCTTCGTGTCCTTATCGCAAAGGTGCGACGCTCTGTCACGATGGCGTGACAGTCACGAGTTTGTCAGGGACACCCCGGCCGGCGCGCATCTCCACCGCAGGTTGTGCGGCACGTTTCAGAAGATCCGCGGCCCGATCTCCCTGGGGTCGGCCACATCGACATGCCAGAACTGGACTGCGCCCGGCGGCAGGCATTCCAGGACGCGCTGAAAATCCGCCTTGTTCACATAGCGGCGGATGGTCCAGGCCACGGCCTCGATGGCGTTGTCCGGGGTCAGGCTGTGATGCGGCCGGAGCTGTTGCGCCTCTCGGGTCATGGTCCGGCGGTCGGCAAAGGGCACCGGCTTCTCGTCGGGTTTCCAGCCGGCGACGAAGATCGCCCTGGGAATCGCTGGCAGGACAGATGCGAAGTCCAGCCCCTGCTGCGCCGTGAGTCGGCGCCGAAAGGCCTGGAGTACGCCGTCCAGGGCGGTATAGGCGCTGTTGTCCGAGACTAGGTCCATGCGGTCCTTGAGATCGTCGAGAATCGCGCGCCATTCCTTGGACGCATGGCGATAGGTCCATGGCATTGGCATTTCCCGCTCCTCCTTGCCGGGATGCGCTGCCGCTGCGGCCGGGCGGCGCCTTGGGCCGGACTGTGCCGGCGCGCCTTGCGCCTCAGCCCACCTCCGGCACCAGCTTGCCGGGATTCAGCACCCCCTGGGGGTCCAGTGCCTGCTTGATCGCCGCCATCACGCCGATGGCAGCGCCGTGCTGGGCGGGCATCAGGGGCTTCTTGCCGATGCCCACGCCATGCTCGCCGGTGATGGTGCCGCCCACCGCGATGGCGCGCTCGGCCATGCGCAGCGCGACGCGCTTGGCGGCGGCCAGCTCGGCCTCGTCTCCGGGCATCACCAGGATCTGGGCGTGGAAGTTGCCGTCGCCGACATGGCCGACGATGGGGCCCAGCAGGCCCTCGGCGCGGATGTCCTCGGCCGCCGCGGCCACGGCGGCGGGCAGGTGCGACATCGGCACGCAGACATCCGTCACCACCGCCGTCGCCCCCGGCCGCAAGGCCAGGCACGAGCGATAGGCATTGTGCCGCATCTTCCACAGCGCCGCCCGCGCCTCGGGCGTGGTCGCCCAGTCGAAGCCGGTGCCGCCGAACTCGCCCGCCAGCGCGCCGAAGGCCTCGGCATCGCCCTTGACCGAGGCGGGTCCGCCGTGGAACTCGACCATCAGGTGCGGGCCCTCGTGCATCTGCGTGCCCGAGGCGCGGTTGAAGGCACGCACCACGTCGGCGTCGATGAACTCGATCCGCGCCATGGGGATGCCCGACTGGATCGTCGCGGTGACGCATTCCACCGCCTGCTCCAGCGTCGGAAAGCCGCAGACCGCCGCGGCGACCTCCTCGGGCTGGCCGTGCAGCTTCAGGGTCAGCTCGGTGATGATGCCCAGCGTGCCCTCGGAGCCGACGAAAAGCCCGGTCAGGTCATAGCCGGCGCTGGATTTCGCCGCCCGCGTGCCGGTGCGGATCACCTGCCCGTCGGCCAGCACCACCTCCAGCGCCAGCACATTGTCGCGCATGGTGCCGTAGCGCACCGCCGTAGTGCCCGAGGCGCGCGTCGCCGCCATGCCGCCCAGCGAGGCATTGGCGCCGGGATCGACCGGGAAGAACAGCCCGGTCGCCCGCAATTCGGTATTCAGCGCCTCGCGCGTGCAGCCGGGCTGGACGCTGGCCTGCATGTCCTCGGCCCGGATCTCCAGCACCCGGTCCATCTTCGACAGGTCGATGACCAGCCCGCCCTGCGGCGCCAGGGCCTGCCCCTCCAGCGAGGTGCCGGTGCCCCAGCCGATCATCGGCACGCGATGCGCGTGGCAGATGGCGGCGATGCGCGAGACCTCCTCGGTCGAGACCGGCCAGGCCACGGCATCGGGCGGCGGGGCGCGGTGGAAGGTCTCGGACTGGGCGTGCAACTCGCGGTCGGCGCCGCTGGTGGACAGGCGCGCGCCCAGAAGCGCGGAAAGCGCGTCGAGGGCCGGGGCGGGAATCGGCATGGAGATCTCCTGCGGCATTGGTATGGCAGTTGATAGTCCCGGCAGCCGGCCAAGGGCAAGCCGGGGTCAGGACTTGGCGCCCACCGCGCCCTTCACCGCCTCGATGGCGGGGGTGACGGCGTAATGCGCCACCGGGATCAGGATCATGCCCCAGATCACCCCGAAGATGCCGTCGAAGAAGGCGGTGGCGGCCCAGGCGGCGAAGCCGGGCGCAGCGGGCAGGGCCCGGGCCGCGGCCGCGGCCATGCCATGGATCCATTCATAGGGCTGGTGCTGGCCCAGTTCGTGCAGCCCGTGGATGACGATCTGGCCGCCGACCCAGATCATCGCCGCGGTGCCGACCACGGTCAGCACCTTCATGAAGCCCGGCATGACATGGACGATGCCGCGGCCCAGCGCCGCGCCGGGGCCGCCGCGCTCATGCAGGTGCAGGCCGAAATCGTCCGCCTTCACGATCAGCGCCACGAAGCCGTAGACCGCGACGGTGATGCCCAGGGCCACCACGGCCAGGATCAGCGCCTTCATCCAGATCGCATCGCCGTTCGGGATCGTGGCCAGCGCGATGGTCATGATCTCGGCCGAGAGGATGAAGTCGGTCTTGATCGCGCCGCGCACCCGTTCCTCTTCCAGCCCGGCGGCGCCCTCGGCGGTCGTCTTCAGATGCGGCTCGTTGACCTTGTGGTAGCTGAGCGCATGCAGGACCTTCTCGGCGCCCTCGAAACACAGGTAGGAGCCGCCCAGCATCAACAGGGGCGTGATCGCCCAGGGCGCAAAGGCCGAGAGCAGCAGCGCGATGGGCAGCAGGATCACCAGCTTGTTGTAAAGCGAGCCGCGGGCGATCTTCATCACGATCGGCACCTCGCGCGCGGCGGAAAAGCCGTGCACGTATTTCGGCGTCACCGCCGCGTCGTCGATCACCGCGCCGGCGGCCTTGCTGCCGGCCTTGACCGCCTGCCCCGCCACGTCGTCGATCGACGCCGCCGCGATCTTGGCGATCCCCGCCACGTCATCCAGCAGCGCCAGCAATCCGCTCATGCCCGTTTCCCGTCCCTGGTTTCCCGCGCCGCACTCTAGGCGGCGGCGCGCCCATGCGCAATTCGCGGCCCCGGCGATGGTTCCCGCCCCTTGCCCGGCTTGCACCCGCGCGGGGAATCATTCATCAAGCATGGGACAATCGAAAGGGCCGCCCATGCTGGATCAGAACGCGAAACCGACCGAGGAAATCGACCTGCGCGAGGTCTTCGGCCTAGACAGCGACATGAAGGTCAAGGGCTTTGCCGAACGCTCGGACCGGGTGCCCGACATCGACACGACCTACAAGTTCGATCCCGATACCACCTTGGCGATCCTGGCGGGCTTTGCCTATAACCGCCGGGTGATGATCCAGGGCTATCACGGCACCGGCAAATCGACGCATATCGAGCAGGTGGCGGCGCGGCTGAACTGGCCCTGCGTGCGGGTGAACCTGGACAGCCATGTCAGCCGCATCGACCTGATCGGCAAGGACGCGATCAAGCTGGTGGACGGCAAGCAGGTCACGGTGTTCCACGAGGGCATTCTGCCCTGGGCGCTGCGCAACCCGACCGCCATCGTCTTCGACGAATACGACGCCGGCCGCGCCGACGTGATGTTCGTGATCCAGCGCGTGCTGGAGGCCGATGGCAAGCTGACGCTGCTGGACCAGAACGAGGTCATCACGCCCAATCCCTATTTCCGCCTGTTCGCGACGGCGAACACCGTGGGCCTGGGCGACACCACGGGCCTCTATCACGGCACGCAGCAGATCAACCAGGGCCAGATGGACCGCTGGTCGCTGGTCTCGACGCTGAATTACCTGAGCCACGACGCCGAGGCCGCCATCGTGCTGGCCAAGAACCCGACCTACAACACCGAGAAGGGCCGCAAGATCATCAACCAGATGGTGACGCTGGCCGACCTGACGCGCACGGCCTTCATGCAGGGGGATCTTTCGACGGTGATGTCGCCCCGGACGGTGATCGCCTGGGCGCAAAACGCGCGGATCTTCGGCGATAACGTGGGCTATGCCTTCCGCCTGACCTTCCTGAACAAATGCGACGAGCTGGAGCGGCAGACGGTGGCCGAGTTCTATCAGCGGCTCTTCGACGAGGAACTGCCGGAAAGCGCGGCGGTCAAGGCGGGGTGATGCGGGGGGCGGTCAGCATTTGCGCGATGGCCATGGCCCTGCCGGCGATGGCCGCAGCCCTGACCGCGGGCATGCCGAACGAGGATAAGGCTGCAACGCTGATACCCCTCTCGGCCGACCCGAACGCTGACGACGCGGCCTATGTGCAGACCCGTTGCCGGGACTTCGTGCAAGCTACAATTGCAGTCGGGATGGTTCTGCGCAGCAATCCGGTGACCGGGCGCGACGAAAAGCGCGGGGATTCCGTTCGTTGGGCTCTGGAGGTCGATACGGTCAAGAGCTTCCCGCTGGCCTCGCCGATGACGGAGACCAGCTTTACGAAAGCCTATCTTGACGCATTCGGCGGCTTCGACGTCCATCAACCCGAACCCACGGCGACAATCTACGCACAAGACAAAGCCTCCTGCGCACCGCTGCTGAGGTTTTACGAATGATGGAAGAGCAACCTCGCTACGCTCGTTTCTTGGCCTTTTGCTGCGAATGTAGTGCAATGGCGGACAAAGGCGATTTCTGGAACAGCCCATGAAAAAATCCGACAACCCCGCCGATCCGTTCAAGAAGGCCCTGACCGAGGCCACCCGCGCGCTGGCCGAGGATCACGAGCTGAACGTGACCTTCACCGCCGACCCGTCCGGCGTGGCGGGCGACACCATGCGCCTGCCGCAGGTCAGCCGCCGCATGACCCGCGACGAGGTGCTGCTGGCGCGCGGCACCGCCGACGCCCTGGCGATGAAGCTGCGCCACCACGACGCCGCGACCCATGCGAAATACGCCCCCGCCGGGCCGATGGCGCGCGACCTCTACGAGGCGATGGAGACCGCGCGCTGCGAGGCATTGGGCGCGCGCGACATGCCCGGCGCGCTCAGCAACATCGACGCCAAGCTGGGCCAGGAGGCCGAGCGCAAGGGCTATGGCCAGATCAAGGCCCCGGCCGATGCGCCGCTGGCCGTCGCGGCGGGCTATATCGTGCGGCAGGCGGCGACGGGCCGCGCCCTGCCCCCGGCCGCGCAGCATGTCGCGGACCTGTGGCGCCCCTTCGTCGAGGAACAGGCCGGCGCCGATCTCGATCATGTGGGCGAGGTGCTGGCCGACCAGGCGGCCTTCGCCCGGCTCGCCCGCAAGGTGATCGCCGACCTGGGCTATGGCGACCAGCTGGGCGAAGACCCCGACGAGCCGCAGGAAGACGAGGCCGAGGAAAACGCCGAGCAGGACGAGGAGGCCGGCGATAACCAGTCCCGCGACCAGAACCAGGACGAGGAGGCCGAGGCCAGCCCCGAGCGCACGCAGGACCAGACCCAGGACGAACGCCAGGCCCAGGTCAGCATGGACGACCAGTCCGACGAGGAGCTGGTGGACGAGGCCGAGATGTCCGAGGCCGAGACGCCGCCCGACCTGCCGCCGCAGGTCAGCGAGGCGAGCCCGGACTACCGCGTCTATGCCCAGGAATTCGACGAGGAGATCCGCGCCGAGGATCTGGCCGATCCGGCCGAGCTGGAGCGGCTGCGCGCCTATCTGGACAAGCAGCTGGAGCCCCTGCGCGGCGCGGTTTCGCGGCTGGCCAACAAGCTGCAACGCCGCCTGCAGGCGCAGCAGAACCGCAGCTGGGAATTCGACAAGGAGGAGGGGGTCTTGGACGCCGGCCGCCTGGCCCGCGTGGTGGCGAACCCGACGACGCCCCTGTCCTTCAAGGTCGAAAAGGACACCGAGTTCCGCGACACCGTGGTCACGCTGCTGCTGGACAATTCCGGCTCGATGCGGGGCCGGCCGATCTCGATCGCCGCGATCTGCGCCGATGTGCTGGCCCGGACGCTGGAACGCAGCCAGGTCAAGGTCGAGATCCTGGGCTTCACCACCCGCGCCTGGAAGGGCGGCCAGAGCCGCGAGAAATGGCTGACCGCCGGCCGGCCGGCGCAGCCGGGGCGGCTGAACGACCTGCGCCATATCATCTACAAGGGTGCCGATGCACCCTGGCGGCGGGTGCGGCCGAACCTGGGCCTGATGATGAAAGAGGGGCTCCTCAAGGAAAATATCGACGGCGAGGCGCTGGAATGGGCGCATCGGCGGCTGGCCCGGCGGCCCGAGGCGCGGCGCATCCTGATGGTGATCTCGGACGGGGCGCCGGTGGACGATTCGACCCTTTCGGTCAACCCGGCGAATTTCCTGGAAAAGCACCTGCGCGACGTGATCGCGATGATCGAGCGCAAGAAGCAGGTGGAACTGCTGGCCATCGGCATCGGCCATGACGTGACCCGCTATTACCAGCGCGCGGTGACGATCACCGATGCCGAACAGTTGGCCGGCGCCATGACCGAGCAGCTTGCCGCCCTGTTCGAGGCCGATCCCAGGAAACGCGCCCGCGCCATGAACCTGCGCCGCGCCGGCTGAACCTGTTCTTTCGGGCTGGTTGATCTGCCCGGCGTCCCATGCGACCAATTTCGTCGGACCGGGGCCGCTTTCCGCCTGACAGGCCAAAGGATTTGACGTGCTGAAGATCGGCTTCTTCATTCCCGAATTTCCGGGCCAGACCCATATCTTCCTGTGGCGCGAGCGGCAGGCGCTGGCGGAACTGGGGATCGAGGCCGAGCTGATCTCGACCCGGCCGCCGCCGCGCGCCGTCGCCTCGCATGCCTGGGCGGCCGAGGCACAGGCCCGGACCCGCTACCTGATGCCGCTGGGCGGCGAGGGCCTGGGCATCCTTGCGGAATTCCTGCGCTCGGGGCCCGCCGGCTGGGCGCGCGGCTTGGGCGCGGCGCTGACCGCCGAGGCGCAGGGCGTCAAGGGCCGTCTGCGCATGCTGGCGCTGCTGGCCATGGGCGCGCGGCTGAAGCGTATCGCCCGCCAGCAGGGCTGGAACCATGTCCATGTCCACAGCTGCGCCGATAGCGCCAATATCGCCATGTTCGCGGAACGCCTGGGCGGGCCCGGCTACAGCCTGACCCTGCACGGGCCGACGCTGGAGGGCTACGGGCCGAACCAGCGGCAGAAATGGCGCCATGCGCGCTTCGCCACCATCATCTCGCAATTGCTGACGCGGGTGGCCGAGCGCGAGATCGGCACCGACCGCCCCGCCGTCATCAATGTCGCGCCGATGGGCGTGGACCTCGACCAGATCCGACGCCGGACGCCCTGGCAGCCTCCTGCCCCCGGCGAGGCGCTGCGCATTTTCAGCTGCGGCCGGCTGAACGCGGTCAAGGGCCACGACCACCTGATCGAGACCGTCGCCCTGCTGCGCGCCCAGGGCATCGACGCCCGGCTGGAAATCGCCGGCGAGGACGAGCAGGGCGGCTCGGGCCATCACCGCCAGCTCGACGCGCTGATCGCCGGGAAGGGCCTCGGCGATGCGGTCACGCTTTTGGGCGCGATCAGCGAGGATCGGGTGCGCGAGGGGCTGGAGCGCGCGCATGTCTTTGCGCTGGCCAGCCTGAACGAGGGCATCTCGGTCGCGATCATGGAGGCGATGGCGATGGAGATGCCGGTGGTCGTCACCGATGTCGGCGGCAATCACGAGCTGATCACCTCGGGCCGCGACGCGATCCTGGTGCCGCCCGAACGCCCCGAGATCATGGCCGAGGAGATCGCCCGGCTGCACGCCGATCCCGCGGAAGCGCGGCGGCTGGCGCAGGCGTCCCGCGCCCGCGTCGCCGCCGATTTCCACCACCGCCGCAGCGCCCAGGCCCTGGCCGACGGCCTCGCGCGCACCCTGCCCGGCGCGGGCGCGGCGCTGGCCCGCGCCTGACACCCAGAACAAGACCCAGAGGCAAGCATGTTCCAGAATTACGACAGCCATTCCGACCCCGCCGCACATCCGCCCCGGCTGGCCGCGCTGCGCCGCGAACTGGCGGCGCGCGGGCTCGACGGCTTCCTGGTGCCGCGCGCCGATGCGCATCAGGGCGAATATGTCGCGGCGCGCGACGCACGGCTGGCCTGGCTGACCGGCTTCACCGGCAGCGCCGGTTTCTGCATCGTCACCCCCGACCGCGCCGGGGTGTTCATCGACGGCCGCTATCGCGTGCAGGTCAAGGCCGAGGTCGACCCCGCGCATTTCACCCCGGTGCCCTGGCCGGAAACCAGGCCCGCCGACTGGCTGCGCGAGGCGCTGCCCGAGGGCGGGCGCATCGGCTACGACCCCTGGCTGCACACGCGGCGCGAGATCCGCGAGATGGAAAAGGGCCTGGCCGGTTCGGGCATCGCCCTGATCGCGCTCGACACGAACCCGGTCGATGCGATCTGGCCCGACCAGCCCGAGGCGCCGGTGGGCGCGGTGCGGCTCTGGCCCGACGCGATCGCCGGCGAGACCGCGGCCGAGAAGCGCGCCCGCATCGCCCAGGCGCTGCGCGAGGCCGGGCAGCAGGCGGCGGTGCTGACGCTGCCCGATTCGGTCTCGTGGCTTCTGAACATCCGCGGGGCGGACGTGCCGAAGAACCCGGTGGTGCAATGCTTCGCCATCATCGAGGAGAACGGCCATGTCGCCGTCTTCACCAACCCGGCCAAGTTCGGCGCGGAGGTGCGGGCGGCGCTTGGCAACGCGGTCTCGGTGCTGCCGCTCGATGCGCTGACCCCGGCGCTGACCAACCTTGCCGGCCCGGTGCGGGTCGATCCGGCCAGCGCGCCCGACCGGGTCTTCGCGCTGATCGAAAGCATGAAGACCCCCATTGCCGAGGGCCCGGACCCGGTGATCCTGCCGAAAGCCTGCAAGAACCCGGCCGAGATCGCCGGCATGCGCGCCGCGCATCTGCAGGACGGCGCGGCGGTGGCGGAACTCTTGTGCTGGCTCGACGCCCGCGCCGCGCATCTGGACGCCGAGCCGCTGACCGAGATCGACGTGGCGCAAAGGCTTGAGGAATTGCGCGTGGCGCGCGGCATCCTCGACATCAGCTTCGACACGATCGCAGCCACAGGCCCGCATGCCGCGATCCCGCATTACCATGTCGACCGGCAAAGCAACCTGCGCATCCTGCCCGGCCATGTGCTGCTGGTCGATTCCGGCGGGCAATATGCCAACGGCACCACCGACATCACCCGCACCCTGCCGATGGGCCCAGCCGATCCGGCGGCGCGGCGGCCCTATACCCGCGTGCTTCAGGGCATGATCGCCATCTCGCAGGTGCAGTTCCCCAAGGGCGTCGCCGGCTGCCATATCGACGCGCTGGCCCGTGCACCGCTCTGGTCCGAGGGCATGGATTACGACCACGGCACCGGCCATGGCGTCGGCGCCGGCCTGTCCGTGCATGAAGGGCCGGTCCGGATCTCGCGCATCTCGGAGATTCCTCTGCAGCCCGGCATGATCCTGTCGAACGAGCCGGGCTATTACCGCGAGGGCGCCTTCGGCATCCGCATCGAGAACCTGATCGTGGTCGAGAAGCGCGAAAGCCCGGATGGCCGCGAGATGCTGGGCTTCGAGACCCTGACCTTTGCCCCGATCGACCGTCGCCTCATCGAGCCCGGACTGCTCGCCCCGGCCGAGATCGCCTGGCTCGACGCCTATCACGCGCAGGTCTGGGAGAAGATCTCGCCCCTGGTCGAGGGCGAGGTGCGCGACTGGCTCCATCGCGCGACCCGGCCGCTGGACGGCAGGGCCTGAAGACCGGCGCTATCACCGTTTCCCAAATACTCATCCGAACGGCGCAACCAGCAAGGCGCGACCCGGTGGGACATCCCGGCGCGCCTTCTCTGTTCCCCAAATACCCCGGCAACCGCGCCCCTGGGCGCCGTAGCATGGGTATTTGGAAAACGGAAAGAGCGGCAATCTCAGCCGTGCGGGTGACGGCGGCGCCAGGCCAGCGAGCTGAGGAAGGCCATGCCGATGAAACAGGCGCCCAGAAGGCCGGTGACTACTTCGGGGATCGGCCGCAGGGTCTGGACGAACATCAGGATGGACAGCACGAAGATCGACCAGAAGGCACCATGTTCGAGATAGCGGAAGGCGGCGAGCGTGCCGCGTTCGACCAGCATCACCGTCATCGAGCGCACATACATCGCACCGATGCCAAGCCCGATGGCGATCAGGAACAGGTTCTGGGTCAGCGCGAAGGCGCCGATCACCCCGTCGAAGCTGAAAGAGGCGTCCAGCACCTCGAGATAGAGGAAGGCGCCGAAACCGCCGCGCGCCATGTCGACCGGCTGCGGCCCGCCGCCCCAGCGGTCCAGAACATGGCCCAGCATGTCCACCAGCAGATAGGTGATCACCCCCCAGATCGCGGCGATGATGAAGGCATGCTCCTTTTCCGCCGGCAGCTGGCCGACGATCACCAGCATGCAGACCAGCACGAAGCCGACCTCCATGCCGCGGATCTCGCCCAGCTTGCGCAGCGCGGCCTCGACGCCCTTGATCCAGTCCACGTCCTTGGCCTCGTCGAAGAAATAGTTCAGCGCCACCAGCATCAGGAACGAGCCGCCAAAGGCCGCGATGGGCAGATGCGCCTCGTGGATGATGCGGGAATATTCCTGCGGCTGGGTGGCGGCCAGACGAATGGCCTCCCATGGTGCGAGATGGGCGGCGATGACCACCACCAGCAGCGGAAAGATCACCCGCATGCCGAAGACCGCGATCAGGATGCCCCAGGTCAGGAAGCGGCGCTGCCATTTCGGCACCATCTGCTTGAGCTTGTTGGCATTGACGATCGCATTGTCGAAGCTGAGCGAGATTTCCAGCACCGCCAGGATGCCGGCGATCAGGAAGAATGCGAAGGCCCCCGAGCCGGTGCCGTGATATTCCCAGCCAAGGAAGGCGGCCAGCGCCAGGCCCGCACCGGTGACGACGAAGGGCCAGGTCATGTAGCTCAGGGTGGATCTCATCGGGTTCCCCGTCATGCGGCTCGTGCCTTTCGGTCTTAGGCCCTGCCGGAAGGACGGGCAAGGCGGACGGGTGCAGGGCAGCCTTGCAGACAGGCGAACCCGGGACCGCGCGCCGCTCAGCCGCGCACCAGCACCGCCAGGTCGGCGACATTGGTGCCGGTCGCGCCCGTCACCACCAGCGCATCGCCCGCCGCCAGCGCCGGGGTCGAATCGTTCCTTGCCAGCGCCGTGGCGGGATCGATGCCGCCCGCCCGGATCGCCGCCGGCGTGGCGGGGCCGACCAGCCCGCCCGCGGCCTCGCCGGGCCCGTCGCGCCCGTCGCTGCCGACCGCGGCAAAGGCCCAGTCGAAATCCACCGGCTGCGCCTCGGCCAGCAGCGCCAGGCGCAGCGCCAGTTCCTGGTTGCGCCCGCCCATGCCATCGCCGACCAGTTTCACCGTGGTCTCGCCGCCGAAGGCCAGCGCCTGGCCGGGCCGCAACCCCGGTGCCAAGGCCCAGATCGCCTGCGCGCAATCCTGCACGTCGCCCGAAAGCGGGATCGGCGCGGGATCGGCCCCGGCCGCGACCATGGCCGCGACGGAAAGCGCGTTCGAGCCGACGAGGATGTTCCTGGCCTGCGGCAGGGCGCCGCGGTCCTCGGGGCGCTTGAGCGCCGCGCGGGCCGCCTCGGGCATATGCTCCCAGATGCCCAGCGCACGCGCCAGATCGGCCGCCTGCGCCCGCGTGCCGACCGGCGCCACCGTCGGTCCCGAGGCGATGACCCGCAGGTCGTCCCCCGGCACATCCGACAGGATCAGCGCCGTCAGCGGCGCCCGCGACAGCCGCAGCCAGCCGCCGCCCTTGAGCCGCGACAGGCCCTGCCGGATCAGGTTCACCTGTGCAATATCCGCACCCGAGGCCAGCAAAAGCCGGTTCACCGCCTGCTTGTCGGCCAGCGCCATGCCCTCGGCCGGCGCCGGCAGCATGGCCGAGCCGCCGCCCGAGATCAGCGCCAGCACCCGGTCCTGCGGCCCCGCAGAGGCAAGCCTGGCGATCACCGCCTCGGCCGCCGCCGCGCCATTGGCGTCGGGCTGCGGATGGCCGGCGCGCATGACCCGCGCCCCGGCCAGCGCCGCGTCATTGCCGGCATTGGTCACTACCAGCGCCTCGGCCCCCGGCAGCGCCTCCAGCGCCGCCGCGGCCATGGCGCGGGCGGCCTTGCCGACGGCGATCACCAGCCAGCGCCCGCCCGGCCCCGGCGGATCGGCCAGCACCTCGGCCATGCCGCGCGCCACCGCGGCAGCAGGATCGGCGGCGGCGATGCCCGCGCGGATCAGCGCCATGGCGCGGTCGCCGGGCGCCATCAGTTCACCCGGTCGGGCAGCGCCTGCCCCTCGGCAAAGGCGACCAGGTTGTTCATCGCCCGCATGGCCATGGCGGTGCGCACCTCCTCGGCCGCGGTGCCCAGATGCGGCAGCAGGGTCACGTTCTCCATGGCGCAAAGCGCGGGCGAGACACGGGGCTCGAACTCGTAGACATCCAGCCCCGCCCCGGCGATCCGGCCCTGCGCCAGCGCCTCGACCAGCGCCGCCTCCTCGACCACGTCGCCGCGGGCGATGTTGATCAGGTAGGAGCGCGGCCCCAGCCGCTCCAGCTCATGCGCGCCGATCATGTGCCGGGTCTCGGCCCCGCCGGGCACGGCGATGACGGCGAAATCCGACTGCGCCAGCAGATCGTCCAGGCTGGCCACCTGCCGGGCCGGGAAATCCAGCGACGAGACCACCGAGCGGTTGTGAAAGATCACGTCCATGCCGAAGCCGAAATGGCAGCGCCGGGCGATGGCCTTGCCGATGCGCCCCATGCCGATGATGCCGACGGTGCAGCCGGTGACATGGCGGCCCAGCAGTTGCGTCGGCTGCCAGCCGGTCCAGGCGCCGCGGCGCAGCAGCCGCTCGCCCTCGCCCGCCCGGCGCGCGGTCATCAGGATCAGGGTCAGGGCGATGTCGGCAGTGGCCTCGGTCACGGCGTCGGGGGTGTTGGTCACGGCGACGCCGGCCGCCGCCGCCGCCGCCACGTCGATATGGTTGTAGCCGGCCCCGAAATTCGCCAGCAGGCGGCAGCGCGGCCGGCCCTGAAAGGCCTCGGCCGTGAAGCGGTCGCCCAGCGTCGGCAGGATCGCGTCGTAATCGGCCAGCGCCCGCGCCGCCTCGTCGACGCTGAGCCCGTCCTGACGATCCAGGATCTCGGTCTCGAACCGGGTCGACAGCGCATGTTCCGCCGCCTGTGTCATGCGGCGCGTCACCAGAAGCTTCATCAATACATCCTCCCCCCGACCGGCACCTCGCGCTCGGGACCGATCAGCACCACCTCGCCATCTTCGTCCGGCAGGCCCAGCACCAGAACCTCGGACATGAAGGGGCCGATCTGGCGCGGCGGGAAATTCACCACCGCCAGCACCTGCCGGCCGACCAGCCCGTCCGGCGCGTAATGCCGGGTGATCTGGGCCGAGCTTTTCCGCTCGCCGATCTCGGGTCCGAAATCCAGCCACAGCTTGAAGGCCGGGCGCCGCGCCTCGGGGAAAGGCTCGGCACGGGTGATGCGGCCGACGCGGATCTCGACCTTCTCGAAATCCGCCCAGGCGATCGGCTCGCTCATTTCCCCAGCTCCCGCCCCCGCGCGGCGGCGGCGGCTATGGTGCGGCGCATCAGCGGCGGCAGGCCGGCCTTGGGGTCCATCAGCTCCTTCAGACCGGCCGCCGTGGTGCCGCCGGGCGAGGTCACGGCCTCGCGCAGCCTGGCCGGATCCGCGTCCTCATGCACGGCCAGCGCGCCGGCCCCGGCCACGGTGGCCCGCGCCAGGTCCAGCGCCAGCGCGGCGGAAAGCCCCTCGGCCTCGCCGGCCGCCGCCATGGCCTCGATCATGTGAAAGACATAGGCCGGACCCGAACCAGAAAGCGCCGTCACCGCATCCATCTGGTCCTCGCCCTCCAGCCGCACGACGCGGCCGACGGCGGAAAGCAGCGCCTCGGCCAGCGCCATCTCGGCCTCACCGGCCCTGGCATTGCCGATGACGGCGGTGATGCCCTGGCCGATGGCCGCCGGCGTGTTCGGCATGGCGCGCACGATGGGCGCGGCCGGAAACGCCGCCTCATAGGCCGCCAGCGTCACCCCTGCCGCGACCGAGATGACCAGCGTCCCCGCCCCGACCGAAAGCCGCGGCAGCACATCCGCCATCATCTGCGGCTTGACGGCAATTACCAGCACGGCGGGCGCCGCGGGCAGCTTTCCGTTTACCGAAATACCCAGATCCGACAGTTCCGCCCGCGGATTGGGGTCCACCACATGCACCGCCCGCGCCGCCAGCCCGTTCTTCAGCCAGCCGTCCAGCAGCGCGCCGCCCATGCGGCCGCAGCCGACCAGCACCAGCCCGCGCGCATTCAGATCCGAAAAATCCATGTCCTGCCCCCTGATCTTGTCCGCGCTGCCGCGGAAATTTCAGGCGCGACCGTAGGCCTCGGACAGGGCGATGTCCATGGCGGCATCCGGCGTCGCATCGCCCCAGCAGGCCAACTGGAAACAGGGATAGAACCGCTCGCAGGCCAGGATGGCATTGCCGATCATCTGGTCGATCTGCGAGGGCGCAGCGATGGCATCGCCCGCAAGCACCAGCCCGTAGCGCCAGACCATCAGCTTCTGCGGGCCCCAGAAGGTGAAGCCGCCGTCCCAGACCTGATCGTTGGCCAGGTTCAGGACTTCGTAGAGCGCCGGCAGCTTCTCGGCCGGCGGATCCATGTCGAAGGTGCAGATCAGCCGCAGCACCTCCTCGCGCGGCGACCAGGCCAGCGTGATGGAATAGGTGCGCCATTGGCCCTCGACCGCCATGGCGATCTGGTCCTCGGCCAGGCGGTCGAAATCCCATTCGTGATGCGCCGCGACGGTTTCCACGATGTCGATGGGATGGATGTCATCGCTATGGATGAAGTCCAGCTGTGCCATATCCTGTCCCCCTGCCTGTCTGAGAGCGGGGCAAGGTCAAAACCCCAACCCTTGGTGGCCCAGACTACACCCGGCGTAGTATCCGGGATGTGCCTACAACATATCGTGTGCCGGTTCCACGAGGGTGTAAAGCGAAAATTCCGTTACCGGATCACGACGGCCAGCCTCCGCCGCTTGACCGCCGGCCTTCATGCAGGTTCAACGGCGGCCAAGGAGGAACCTGCCCATGCGCGACCACGGCGGCGACATCGACAAGGCGGCCAGCCGCTTCGGCCGGGCGGACTGGATCGACCTGTCCACGGGAATCAACCGCCGGCCCTGGCCTGTCGGGCCGCTTTCGCCCCACGCCCTGACCGCGCTGCCGACGCGGGCCGATGCCGCCCGGCTCTGCGCCGCGGCCGCGGCCCGATTCGGCTGCCCGCAGGACCAGGTGCTGCCGCTGGCCGGCGCCTCGGCGGCGATCCAGCTTTTGCCGCAGGTGCTGGCGGGCCGGCGCGCGGCGGTGCTGTCCCCGACCTATAACGAACACGCCGCCAGCCTGCGCGCCGCCGGCTGGGAGGTGGCAGAGCCCACCGACCCGGCCGCGCTGGAGGGCGCCGACCTGGCGGTGATCGTGAACCCGAACAACCCGGACGGGCGCGAGTTCCCGCCCGCACAGATCGCCGCCATCGCCGCCACGGTCGGGCATCTGGTCGTCGACGAGAGCTTCGCCGATCCGCGCCCCGACCTGTCGGCGGCGGGCGCGCGGCCCGATAACGTGACGGCGCTACGCAGCTTTGGCAAGTTCTGGGGCTTGGCCGGGCTGCGGCTGGGCTTCGCCATCGCCGCCCCTGATCTGCTGGCGCGCCTTGCCGAGCGCACCGGCCCCTGGTCGGTCAGCGGCCCGGCGCTGGAGATCGGCGCGCAGGCGCTGGCCGACGCGCAATGGATCGACGACACCGTGGTCTGGCTGTCCGAGGCGGCGCTGCATCTCGACCAGATCGTCACCCCGCATTGGCCGCTGGTGGGCGGCACGCATCTGTTCCGACTCTACGATACGCCCGACGCGCAGGCCGCGCATGAGCGGCTGGCCCGCGCCGGCATCTGGAGCCGCATCTTTCCCTGGCATCCGCGCTGGATTCGCCTGGGCATTCCCGGCAATCGCGCGGAATTCGACCGCGTGGCGGGCGCCTTTACCGCACCCGGTTGACATGGCCCATCTTGCGGCCCGGGCGCGCCTCGCCCTTGCCGTAAAGATGGACCTGGCAGCGCGGCTGCTTCAGCAGCTCGGGCAGGCGCAGCACGTCGTCGCCGATCAGGTTCTCCATCTCGACATCGGCGTAACGCTGGCCGTCGCCCAGCGGCAGGCCGGCCACGGCGCGGATATGCTGCTCGAACTGGTCCACGGCGCAGCCGGCCTGCGTCCAGTGGCCGGAATTATGCACGCGCGGCGCGATCTCGTTCACCACCAGCCCGTCCGCGGTCACGAACAGCTCGACCCCCATGACGCCGATATAGTCCAGCGCGTTGACGATGCGCGCCGCGATCAGCACCGCATCGGTCAGCAGGCTGGCCGGCAGGCCGCAGGGCACGGTGGTGGTGCGCAGGATGCCCTCGCGATGCACGTTCAGGCCCGGATCATAGGCCGCGACCTGCCCGTCCGCGCCGCGCGCCACAATGACGCTGATCTCGGCCGAGAATTCCACGAACCCTTCCAGCACCGAGGGGGCGCCGGTCCAGTCCCGCTGCCCGGCATCGGAAAAACGGATCTGCCCCTTGCCGTCATAGCCCAGCCGCCGGGTCTTGAGGATCGCGGGCGCGCCCAGCGTCGCCAGCGCCTCGGGCAGGTCGGATTCGGTTTCGACATTGCGATAGGGCGCGGTGCGCAAGCCGATGCCGGCCAGGAAATCCTTTTCGCTCAGCCGGTCCTGCGAGATCGCCAGGGCATGGCGGTTCGGCCGGATCGGGCGGATCGATTCCAGCAGGTCCAGCGCCGCCGTCGGCACGTTCTCGAATTCATAGGTGATGACATCGACCGATTCGGCAAAGGCGCGCAGCGCCGCCTGGTCCTCATAGGGCGCGGTGGTCAGCCGATGCGCCACATCGCCCGCCGGCGCGGCGCCCGGCTCATAGACATGGCAGCGATAGCCCAGCCGGCTGGCCGCGACCGAGAGCATGCGGCCCAGCTGTCCGCCGCCCAGGATGCCGATGGTGGCGCCGGGTTCCAGTTCACTCATCCTTGGGCTCCTCGGGGATGGAATCGCTGAGCGCCTGGCGCCAGGCCTCCAGCCGCGCCGCCAGTCCGGGGTCCGAGATCGCCAGGATCCCCGCCGCCATCAGCCCGGCATTGGCGGCACCCGCCGCGCCGATGGCCATGGTGGCGACCGGGTAGCCCCTGGGCATCTGCAAGATGGAATAAAGCGAATCGACGCCAGACAGCGCCCTGGTCTGCACCGGCACGCCGATCACCGGCACCCGGGTCTTGCTGGCCATCATGCCCGGCAGATGCGCGGCCCCGCCGGCGCCGGCGATGATCACCTTCAGCCCGCGCGCCACCGCCGTCTTGCCATAGTCCCACAGCCGGTCCGGCGTGCGATGGGCGGAAACGATCCGGGCCTCGTAGCCGATGCCCAATTCGTCCAGGATGGCGGCGGCCTCGCGCATGGTCGGCCAGTCGGACTGGCTGCCCATGATGATTCCGACGGGTTTTTCGGCGGCTTTTTCCATGGCTCGACCCCCTTTTGCGCCCCGCCCTACAGCGCCGGGCGGGATCATGCAATCAGGCGATGATGTCGGGGGTCAGCTCGTCCTCGAGCCGGGCGATGCGGTCCTTCAGCGCCAGCTTCTGCTTTTTCAGCCGTTGCAGGGTCAGCGAATGGGTCAGGCTCTGGCTCGACAGCGCGGCGATCGCCTCGTCCAGATCCCGATGTTCGCGCCGCAGCACCTCCAGCTTGGCGCGGGCGATCTCTTCATGGGACATCTCGTGCTGGGCGTTCATCTCGGGCCTCGGGCTGGATCGCCTTGGTTATAGCGCGGCCTCCGGGCGTTGTTAATGGTTTTGCGGGAACGCGTTAACGCAAGGCAGCCGGTGTGGAAAACGCTTGCCACGAAGCGGCTTTCGGCCCGAAACTTGCATCCGAACCCATGCAGGAGCAGCCGATGCCCCGCACCGCCCCTCTCAGGCCCTGCGCCCTTGCGCTTGCCCTGCTGTTGCCGCCTGGCCCCGCATCTGCGCAGGCCGGGGGCGAGCAAATGCAGCTTTGCGTCAACCAGTGCCTGTATCACTTCGGTCCCGCCTCGAACCCGCGCTATCACGCCTGCGTGGCCGAGCAATGCGAGGGGGCGGCGCCCGGCCGAAAGCCCGCCCAGCCGCCGCGACAGGGCGCGGGCTGGAGCAACGGCGCCGCAGATGGCGGCAGGACGCATTACGCCCGCGTGCAATCCGGACGGCTGGCGCTGAGCTACATGTGCCAGCGCGGCCGCGAGGGGCTGGTCGCCGTCGAGGGCATGGCCGGATCGCCCGGCTCGCTGGTGCTGCGCATCGACGGCCGGCGGGTGGCCCAGCCCTTTGCCGCCAGCGGCGGCATGCGCGCGGCGCAGGCGGCGCGCGGCTCGGCGCTGCTGGCGGGGCTGCTGGGCGGCAGCGGGGTCGAGCTTGCGGATGATCGCGGCCGGGGCAGCCTGCCGCTGGCCGGCTCGGGCCGGGCGATCCGGGCCGCGATGGCCGCCTGCGGCCTGCGGCCCTGAGATCGCGCCGCCGCGATGCGGCAAGCCCTTGTTTCCGGCGGCATCCATCCACATATTGGTCTTGCCGGATCGCCGTTCCGGGGTCCGGCCGACAGTCGCTTTGATGCAAAGGGCTTGGGAATGACCAAGATCAGTCTGGCCGCTCATCCGTTCCTGCTGGGGTTCGACCAGTTGGAACGCCTGGCCGAAAGGGCCGCCAAGGGCGCCGAGGGCTATCCGCCCTACAACATCGAACACCAGGGGCCCAACGGCTTTCGCATCACGCTGGCCGTGGCCGGTTTTTCCGAGGACGACCTGTCGATCACGCTGGAGGACCGTCAGCTGGTGGTTCGCGGCCGCCAGGCCGAGGCCGAGGAAGGCCGCGTCTTCCTGCACCGCGGCATCGCGTCCCGCGCCTTCCAGCGCAGCTTCGTGCTGGCGGACGGGGTCGAGGTGGTGTCGGCGGGACTGGAAAACGGGCTTCTGAACATCGACCTGCGCCGCTCGGTGCCTGACAGCATCGTGCAGACCATACCGATCAGCCGCAAGTGAAAGGGGATCGCAAATGAACGAGAAATTCGATTTCGGCCCGGAAAACGCGGGCAACATCGTCTATATCCGCCGCGTCGCGATGGACAGCCTGCCCGACGAGGTGCGCCGCCAGGTGCCCGGAGCCGACGCGCTTTACGCCGTGCATGGCCCCGACGGAGAGCGGCTGGCCCTGGTCAAGGACCGCAGCCTGGCCTTCATGCTGGCCCGCCAGAACGAACTGACCCCGGTCAGCGTCCACTAAGCCGCAGGATGCCGATGCCGCCGCCGGGCAAGGCGGCGGCGATGGCGACATTCGCGCCGTCCGCGGGGCGGCCGTCCACCCTTCCAACACCATCAGCAAATGCCGGGACGGCGCGCGGCAAGGGCCGTCACATGCCGTGCGCCTGGGTGATCCCGGCCTCGACCAGTTCCAGCCCGATCTCGGCCCGGTATTGCCGCAGCAGCGCCTGCGCGGCGGGATCGGCGGGCAGCAGCAGATGCGTGGCGCCATGGTTGCGCCGGACCAGCGCCTGCCACAACGCCTCGCGCGGGCCGGCATGGCGCGGCTCGGCCCCGGCCGTCAGCAGTTCGGCGCCAAGCTCGGCGGCCAACCGCGCCCCGACGGCCGCATCGGCGGGATCGCAGGCCAGAACCCGTTCGCAGCCCCGCGCACGGAAGCGCGCCCGCCAGGCATTCGGACCCAGGCGGACCTCATCCGCGCCGGGCAGCCCCTTGACCGGCCCGCCCAGGCAGACCGGCCCGGCCACGCCCGGCATCTCCGCGCCTTCCGCCCTCTCGGGGCTCCATTTGTCCGTGACCGACAGGATGGCCATGATCATGCCATCGGGGCCGCGCAGGGCAATGTCCTCGCCCGGCTCGACCCTGGCCGCGAAATCCGCATCGACCTCCAGCGCCAGCGGCATGGGCCAGAGCGCGCCCGAGGCCAGCCGCATCCCCGCCAGCACCGAATCGTGATCCGCCTGGGTCAGAAAGCCCCGCAAGGGCAAGAAGCCGCCGCCGACCAGCAGGTCCAGGTCCGCCGACTGCCGGGGCGTCAGATCCCAGGCGGCCATGCGCGCCGCCTCGGCCCGCAGTTTCTGGCCGGCCTCGGGGCTGACCAGAAGCGCACGGATCGGCTGGTGATGCGGCAAGCTCATCGGCCGGGCCCCGGCAAAGAACCGGCCATCTCAGGCCAGGATCTCGGCCGCATGCGGGTTCGGCGCGCCGGCCATGTCATGCTCGGCCAGGTAACGCTCGGCATCCAGCGCCGCCATGCAGCCCATGCCGGCGCTGGTCACCGCCTGGCGATAGACGTGGTCGGTCAGGTCGCCCGCCGCGAAGACGCCGGGGATCGAGGTCCGGGTCGTGCCCGGCTCGACCTTGACATAGCCGCCGTGATGCAGCTCCAGCTGGTCCTTGACCAGTTCCGAGGCCGGCGCATGGCCGATGGCGATGAAGACACCGTCCGCGGGCACCACCTGCTCGGTCCCCTGGCGGACATGGCGCACGCGCACGCCGGTCACGCCCGGCGGCTGGTCCTCGCCCTGCACCTCGACCAGCTCGTGATCCCACAGGATCGAGACCTTGGGATTGCGGAACAGCCGCTCCTGCAGGATCTTTTCGGAGCGCAGGCTGTCGCGGCGATGGATCAGCGTCACCTTGCTGGCGAAATTGGTCAAAAACAGCGCCTCCTCGACCGCGGTATTGCCGCCGCCCACCACCACGACCTCGCGGCCGCGATAGAAGAAGCCGTCGCAGGTGGCGCAGGCCGAGACGCCGAATCCCTTGAACCTTTCCTCGCTGGGCAGGCCCAGCCAGCGCGCCTGGGCGCCGGTGGCCAGGATCACCGCATCCGCGGTGATGCGCGCGCCCGAATCAAGCTCGGCCAGGAAGGGGCGCTGGCCCAGGTCCAGCCGCGTCACCGTATCGGTAAAGATGCGCGCGCCCATGGCGCGGGCATGGGCCTCCATCCTGACCATCAGGTCGGGGCCCTGGATCTCGGTCTCGCCGGGCCAGTTCTCGACCTCGGTGGTGATGGTCAGCTGGCCGCCCGGCTGCATGCCCTGGATCAGCACCGGCGAAAGCATCGCGCGCGCGGCATAGACGGCGGCGGTATAGCCGGCCGGGCCCGAGCCCACGATCAGCACGCGGCTGTGGGCGGGCAGGCTGGTATCGGCGGCGATCTCGGCGGGAACATGGGACATGGCAGGGAACCTTTCGCTTGGCGCAGCCTTAGCTAATCACCGCCGGCCCCGCATGCAATCCATAAGGCCCGTTCCCGCATCGGTGGAAAGAATGTTGCGCAACCCGGCCCCGCGGGATAGTTTCCGGCATGTTTTTTGCCCGCAAGGCAAGCCAGGGGATGCGATGACCGCCGCCAGACTTGACGAAATCGACCGCAAAATTCTGGCAGAGTTGCAGGCCGACGGCCGCATGACCAATGTCGAACTGGCCCGCCGCGTCGGCATTTCCGCCCCGCCCTGCCTGCGCCGCGTCCGCGCGCTGGAGGAGATGGGCTATATCCGCGGCTACCATGCCGACATCGATGCGCGCGAGCTGGGCTTCGAGGTGCAGGTCTTTGCCATGGTCCGGCTGCTGAGCCAGTCCGAGCGCGACCTGTCGGCCTTCGAGGCCCTGGCCTGCGAATGGCCGCTGGTGCGCGAGTGCCACATGCTGAACGGCGAGATCGACTTCATCCTGAAATGCGTCTCGCCCGACCTGACCAGCTTCCAGCGCTTCCTGACCGAGAAGCTGACGGCGGCGCCGAACGTGGCCTCGGTCAAGACCTCGCTGGTGATCCGCTGCGCCAAGGACGAGCCGGGCGTGCCCTTCAGCGTGGTCGAGGAGCGGGCGGCGGCGCTGGGGTGAGGGGATGCGGTGACGGCGAGAGCTTTTGAGTTCTTAGCCGACGGTCATGATACGCATACTCTGCCGACAGCGGCTATGTCTTGGAGGCCCACTTGAAGCTCCTGTCACTTATCGCGCTCGCCGTGTTGTCTGGGTGCGTAGAGGAGGACATTGCTTACCGATTTGTGGCCAAAGGAAACGCGAAACCTTTGTCTCTCTTGGCCAGCGAAGCGCAGTCTTTTGTATGCGTGGTTGCCATCTATCGTGCCTCGCCCAGCATAAAACCACCCGAATTGGCTAACGGCTTCGAGCCATGGAGCGTGACTCCATTGTCTGATCGGGTGAACGAAACAGCGGTTGAACTGCGAGCCCTAAACAATGCTGGCGAATGTTGGGATGCGGAAATCCGCAAAGCGAGTGGTTCGCCTGACCCCTGGCACTATACCAAAGCCGTACAGCCAATGATCTCGTCTGACCACAGCGGGAATGTCGCCGTTTTCGATCCGCAACGCGGTATCTTCATCGCAATATCTGGGTGACTGACAGCTTCGTCCCGCATCGCGGAAACCGGCCAGACATCCCGCGGCCACCCGCCCCGGCATCGAATGCCGTAGCCCGCGCGCCATCCCCCCGACCTACAACGCAATCGCCGAGATCAGCCGGCCGTAATCGGCCTGGTTCTGATGCGTGCTGCGGCGATAGGAGAAGAACCGCTCCGGATCGGAATAGGTGCAATGCCCGGTCCATTCCGCCTCAACCCCGGCCTCGCGCAGCCGCATCAGGCCAAAGGAGGGCAGGTCGAACATCGGCCGCCCGTTCGGCCCGCCGGCGAAGAAACGGTGGTAATCCGGATCCTCGGCCAGGAATTCGTCCATGAAATCCTCGCCGACCTCATAGGCGCGCTGGCTGATCGTGGGGCCGATCGCCGCGCGGATGCGGCTGGCACCCAGGTCGTTCATCGCGCCCACCGCCGCCTCGATCACGCCGGACAGCGCGCCGCGCCAGCCGGCATGGACGGCGCCGATCACCCCGGCCTCGGGATCGGCCAGCAGGATCGGCTGGCAATCGGCGGTCAGCACCGCCAGCGCCACGCCGGGCCGGTCGGTGACGATGCCGTCGGCGCGAATCCCCGCAAGACCGGCGGGATCGTCGCCCGCGCGCAGCACCGCGATGTCGGGGGAATGCACCTGGTGCACGGTGGCGAGGCCGGCGGGCGGCACGCCCATCGCCTCGGCGACGCGGGTGCGGTTGATGCTGACGATCTCGGCCTGGTCGCTGGAGCCGTAGCCGCAGTTCAGCCCCGAGAACAGCCCCGAGGAGGCGCCGCCGCGGCGGGTGAAGAAGCCATGCCGCACCGAGGCGAGCAGCGGATGGGTCAGGATCTCAAGCGTCGTCTGCATCGTCGTCCAGGGGCTCGAATCCGGCGGGGACGGGCGCATGGCGAGCCCAGAAGGCCAGCACCTTGAACAACTGTCCCATTTCATCGGGTGCGGTCAAGCGATGAAGCGCGGCCATCGCCCCCCCGTCGCCCGCGCGTTCCAGTCGCCGCGCCCGCGCCTCGATCCCCAGCCGCTTCAGCCAGTCGCCCTGCGCGACCATGCGCGAGACGCGCGCCCCCGCCGCCCGCGCCGCCGCGGCCAGGGGCGCGAAATCGACATGCGCGGTCAGGTCGGCCTGGCCCGGATTGGCCAGCGGATCCTCGGGCCGGTGGCGGCGCAGGGCCTGGAAGGTATCGCCCTGCCCGTCCCAGCCGCCATAGTCGATGAGGATGGCGCAGCCGCCATGCGCCGCGATCCGCGCGGCGAGCTGCGCGACGATCGGCAACGCCTCGGGGCAGGTTTCGCGGATCACCCCCTGTGGCGCCGGGGGCAGCGCGGCATCGGAGGCCGGGACCAGCCCCATCTCCAGCCCGCCCTGCCCGTCCAGCGCCACGACCCGCTCGGCCCAGCCTCGGGCGCCGCGCCGGAACTGCCGGATCGGCAGGGCGTCGAAGAACTCGTTGGCGACCAGGAACAGCGGCGCCTGCGGCAGTTGCGACACGTCGTCCAGATGCGCGACCGCGCCCAGCCGGTCGCGCTGGATCCGGCGCAGATGCGGCGAGGCCTCGACCAGCGCCACCCGCGCCGCCTCGGCCATGCCGGGCACGATGCGGATGGCGCGCAGGATGTCGGCCATCAGCGTGCCGCGCCCCGGTCCGATCTCGGCCAGGGTAAAGGGGCTGGGCGCGCCCTGGTCCAGCCAGGCCTGCGCCAGCGCCAGGCCGACCATCTCGCCGAAGATCTGGCTGATCTCGGGCGCGGTGGTGAAATCGCCGCCCGCGCCGAACGGGTCGCGGGTGGCGTAATAGCCATGCTCGGGATGCAGCAGGCAAAGCCGCATGTATTCGTCCAGGCCCATCGGCCCCGACAGCCGGATGCGCGCCGCGATCAGGCGGGCCAGCGGCGTCATGCGTCCGTCTGCGGCAGGGCCGGCCGCATGCGCGCGCGAATCAGGAAGGCCAGCCCGACCAGCACCATGGGCAGCGACAGAAGCTGGCCCATGGTCACGCCCCAGAGCGGCCCGCCCAGCACATGGCCCAGCGGATTGTCGGGGGTGATGAATTGCGCATCGGCCTGGCGGAAGAACTCGACGACGAAACGCGACAGGCCATAGCCGATCAGGAACAGCCCCAGCGCCTGCCCTGGCCGGCGCAGCCCGCCCATGCGAACCAGCAGGAACAGCGCCGCGGCCAGCAGCACGCCCTCCAGCCCCGCCTCGTAGAGCTGGCTCGGGTGGCGGGCGCAGGGGCCGGCGATGCCGGGACAGTTCTGCGCCGCCTCGCCCGGGAAGATCACGCCCCAGGGCATATCGGTCGGCCGGCCCCACAGCTCGGCATTGATGAAATTCGCCACCCGGCCGAGGCCGAGCCCGATGGGCGTCGCCATCGACAACGCATCGGCCAGCCGCAGCGCCGGGATGCCGTGGCGCCGGCAATACCACCAGGAGGCCAAGACCACGCCCAGGAAACCGCCGTGAAAGGACATGCCGCCCTGCCAGATCACCGGGATCTGCCCCGGATTGGCCAGGTAATAGGCCGGCTCGTAGAACAGCACGAAGCCCAGCCGCCCACCCAGCACCACGCCGACGATCACCCAGGTCAGCAATTCCTCGACCCGCTCGGGCCGCATGGGCGCCGCGTCGCCCCAAAGCCGCGGCCGCCGCATCAGCGCCACGATGATGCGCCAGCCGATCAGCAGCCCGGCCAGATAGGCCAGCGCATACCAGCGCAGCGAAAAGGCCATGCCGAAAACATGGATGGTGAAGATCTCGGGCGAGATGTCGGGAAAGGGGATCATGGGCTCCTCGTTTCGGCGCGGGCAGGCTACGCGGGGGCAGCCGGGTGTCAACCGGCGCTGTCAGGCAATTGAACAGCCGCGCCCGCAGGGCCATATAGGGGGTCTCGCTGAACCGAAAGGCCCGCCATGACCGCGAACAACCGCTTTCTCGACGATCTCTCGAAATTGATGACCAATGCCATGGGCGTGGCCCAGGGCGCCAAGGACGAGGCGCAGACCGCCTTCAACGGCTGGATCGACCGCTGGCTGGCCGAGCGCGATTTCGTCACCCGCGAGGAGTTCGAGGCGGTGCGCGAGATGGCGATCAAGGCCCGGTCCGAAAACGCCGAGCTGCGCGCCCGCCTGGACGCGCTGGAGGGCAAGGGCGTGGCCTCGGTCAATGCGACCGGCCCGCTCGGCACCGGCGACGCTCAGGGCTGAACCCGCTCGCGCAGCCGGCCCTGACGATCATAAAGCAGCACCTCGCCCGCCTCGGTCACCACCACCAGCCAGTCGCGGGCGAAGGTGACGGCGGCGGGCACCGCGCCCTCGGGCAGGGCGACCTGCTCGGGCAGTTCGGGCAGCGGCGGCTGCGACAGGCGCAGCCACAAAAGCGCCGCGATCACCAGCATGCCGATGCCCATCACCGCCGCCAGGGCCGTCACCAGGATGCGCAGCCAGCGCAGCATCGGCAACGCTTCCTCTGGCCCCGCATCCAGCCTATCATCCCGTGCCATGGCCGAAATCCTCATCACCATCCCCGAAGGACTGTCCGAGCGCCTTGATAAGGCGCTTGCCCTTGCCGCGCCAGAGCAGGCGGCGCTGTCGCGCTCGCGCCTGGCGCGGCTGATCGCCGAGGGTGCGGTCCGGGGCCCCTCGGGCCCGGTCACGGACGGCAAGGCACGGGCGGAAACCGGCGTCTACCTGGTCGAGATCGGCGCGCCCGAGCCCCTGGACGCGCAGCCCGAGCCGATCCCGCTGACCATCGCCTATGAGGATACCGACCTGATCGTGGTGGACAAGCCCGCCGGCATGGTGGTCCATCCCGCGCCCGGCGCCCCCTCGGGGACGCTGGTCAATGCGCTGCTGGCGCATTGCGCGGGCAGCCTGTCGGGCATCGGCGGCGCGGCGCGGCCCGGCATCGTGCATCGCATCGACAAGGAAACCTCGGGCCTTTTGGTGGTGGCCAAGACCGACCGCGCGCATCAGGGCCTGGCGCGGCAATTCGCCGATCACACGGCGCGGCGGCGCTACCTGGCCGTCGCGCATGGCATGATCGACCCGGCCGATGCGCGGCTGCGCGGCCTGCCGGGCGTGGGGTTCGAGCCGGGCGGCGTGCTGCGCATCGCCACGCTGATCGGCCGCCATCCCGGCGACCGGCAGCGCCAGGCCGTCAGCTTCCAGAACGGCCGCCATGCCGTGACCCGCGCCCGCGTGATCGAGACCTTCGGCGCCCCTCCCGCCGCCATGCTGGTCGAATGCCGGCTGGAGACCGGGCGCACGCATCAAATCCGCGTGCATATGGCCCATGCGGGATTGGGCCTGGTCGGCGACCCGGTCTATGGTGGCAACAGGCGGGCCTCGGTCCGGGCGCTGGGGCCGGAGGGTGCCGCGGCCGTCGCCGCCTTTCCCCGCCAGGCGCTGCACGCGGCCGAGCTGGGCTTCGAACATCCGGTCAGCGGCCAGGCGCTGACCTTTGCCAGCTCGCTGCCGCCCGACATGGCCGGCTTGCTGGCGACCTTGCGCCGCGCGCCGGGCTGACGGAACCCGGACCGCGCCGACAGCGTTCACAATTACCCGCCCAAGCGCGGGACAGGGAATTTTCAGATGGCGAACTACACCAACCTTCCGGCACCCAGCCCCGAACAGGGCCTCAACCGCTATTTGCAGGAGATCCGCAAGTTCCCCCTGCTGGAGCCGGAAGAGGAATACATGCTGGCCAAGGCCTGGGTTGATCACCAGGACGCCGAGGCCGCGCAGAAGCTGGTGACGAGCCACCTGCGGCTGGCCGCCAAGATCGCCATGGGCTATCGCGGCTACGGCCTGCCGCAGGCCGAGGTCATCTCCGAGGCGAATGTGGGCCTGATGCAGGCAGTCAAGCGCTTCGACCCGGAAAAGGGCTTTCGCCTGGCCACCTATGCGATGTGGTGGATCCGCGCCTCGATCCAGGAATACATCCTGCGGTCCTGGTCCCTGGTCAAGATGGGCACCACCTCGGCGCAGAAGAAGCTGTTCTTCAACCTGCGCAAGGCCAAGTCGCGCCTGGGCGCGCTGGAGGAAGGCGACCTGCGCCCCGAAAACGTCGCCCAGATCGCGCATGACCTGAACGTGACCGAGCAAGAGGTCATCGACATGAACCGCCGGCTTTCGGGGGGCGATGCCTCGCTGAACGCCACGGTCGGGTCGGGCGACGGGGAATCGACCGCGCAATGGCAGGACTGGCTGGAGGACGAGGATGCCGACCAGGCCCAGGCCTTTGCCGAAGCCGACGAGCTTTCGGCGCGGCGCGAGATGCTGATCGCCGCCATGGACGTGCTGAACGACCGCGAGAAGGACATCCTGATGGAGCGCCGGCTGCGCGACGACCCGATGACGCTGGAGGATTTGTCGACGCGCTACGAGGTCTCGCGCGAACGGATCCGCCAGATCGAGGTCCGCGCCTTCGAGAAACTGCAGAACCGCATCCGCGAACTGGCGCGCGAGCGAGGCATGACCGTGCCCGAAACCGCCTGACTTGGTCTTGGCGCCGGCCCGCCCGTTCCATCCCCGGAGCCGCTGGCGCCCCCTTGCGCAGAGGGGGCGTCGGGATTTCGGCGCGAACCTCCACCTTGCCCGCGCCGCCTTCCTTCCCGGCGGCAGGGACCGAAAGGGCTTCGGGAGTCCGGCCAGAAAGGTCAGGCGGCGCCGGGCGGGCGATCCCTGCGCAGGGCAGGCGATTTTCCGGCGCGACGCCCCTTGCAGACCATGGCGCCGATGCGGAAATTATCGTGACAGCGGGCAGAGTTGACCGGCGCCCGGCTTGGCTTATGGTCAAAACAGGACAGCAAGGGCCGATGGCGCGGACATGACGGCGCTGAATCAATATCAACGGCTGGAAGCCGCAGGGATCTGGCGCGAATCGCCCAGATCGCAGCTGCGCGACGTCATCGTTTCCTTCGGGGATGCGACCCTGGTGCTGACCGATCCGCGTTCCGAGGTGCCGCTGGCGCATTGGTCGCTGCCCGCCGTCACCCGGCTCAACCCCGGCAAGCTGCCGGCGCGCTATGCGCCGGGCGGCCTTGACGCCGGCGAGGAGCTGGAGATCGACGACGAACTGATGATCTCGGCCATTTCCAAGGTGCACCAGGTGATCGAGGCCAGCAAGCCGCATCCCGGCCGGCTGCGCGGCGGGCTGATGCTGAGCGCGGCCGCGGTCATGGCGTTGCTGGCCGTGTTCTGGGTGCCGCCGGCGCTGGTGCGCCACGCCGCCGACATCGCCCCCCCGGCGCAGCGGGCCGAGATCGGGCGCATGGTGCTGGCCGAGATCGCCAAGACCACCGGCAGCCCCTGTTCGCGCCCGGCCGGCGACATGGTGCGCCAGAAGCTGGCGATGCGGCTGATCGGCCCGGATGCGCAGATCGTCGTGGTGCCGGCCAGCCTGCGCGGCGCCCTGCGCCTGCCCGGCCCGATCACCGTCATCGGCGAAGACCTGATCGCGGGCGAGATCACGCCCGAGGTCGCGGCCGGCCATATCCTGGCCGCGCAGGCGGCGGCGGTCCGGGACGACCCGCTGCTGGCCGCGCTGCGCCATGCCGGGCCGCGCGCGACCTTTCACCTTCTGACCGCCGGGACGCTGCCGGAGAAATCGCTGTCGGGCTATGGCGAGAAGCTGCTGGCCGGCCCGCCGCCCCGCCCCGAGGACGAGCCGCTGCTGGCCTATTTCACCCGCGCCGGCATCTCGAGCGAACCCTATGCCCGCTCGCTGGATCCGACCGGAGAGGCGGTGCTGGGCCTGATCGAGGCAGATCCCTTTCGCACGGCCGAGCCGCGCCCGGTGCTTGCCGACCGCGAATGGGTCGCGCTGCAAGAGATCTGCGACCAGTAGCCGCCGGTCAGCGCGGGAAGGCATCGCGGAATCCCGCCTTGCGGATGGCGTCGAGCGCCCGGACGATGCTTTCGCGATCCGGGAAGGGGCCGGCGACCAGGAATTGCACCTCGCGCCCGCCGGCCTGGTCCCTGCCGCGCAGCAGCGGATAACCCATCTGCGCGATGCGCGCGGCCGCGCGTTCGGCATTGCCCGGATCGGCAAAGGTGCCGACCTGGACATAGCGCGCCCCGGCCGGGATCATCCCGGCCGATGACGGCGCGGCGGGGGCAGCGGCCGGCGCCTTGCCGCGGGCCGGGGCGGATGCCTTGGCCGTCGGTGCGGATGCGGATGCAGACCCGGCGGGAAGCGGCTTTTCCGGCGCCGGCCTTGCGGCGGGGGGCGGCGCGGGCCGGACCGCTGCGGGCGGCGGCGGCACGGCGGTTTCGCGGTCGGGCGGGGCAATCATCCCCGCCCCCGCCGCGCTGCCCACCGGGCGCATGAAGCTGAGCCGCGACAGTTCGGACTTCGGCAATCCCCCGCAATAGCCCTGCGTCGGATCGTCCAGCCCGGCCGCGCCCGGCCCGCCGTCATAGCCCAGCAGCTCGCACAGCCGGCGGTTCGGATGCAGGGCGGCGCCCATGCCCTGGCGCAGCGCAGGCGCGGCCGTCAGCGCCGCCCGCAGCGCATCGGCCGGGGCCGGAGGATGCGGCTCGGGGCCCAGGTCCGGCAGGCGCTCCATCGGCCGGGGGTCGCTGGCCAGTTCGCCGGGGCGCAGGTTGGTGATGACCTGCTGCGACAGCGCCTCTTCCAGCAGTTCGGCCCGGCCGCGTCCGGCCGCCGGGGCGAGCGCCCGCAGCTTCGGCTCGCCCTGGGCGCCGCGGGCGGAAAGCGTCGGCGGATAGCCGCAGATCGGCGTGCCGTCGCGCGCCAGCCGCGCCGCCCAGCCGCCCAGCTCGTCGCGCAGGAAGACGCAGCCGCGGCTGTCGATATATTGCCGCGATGTGAAATCCGCCGGCGGCTCCTCGGCCGGGCGCGGCGCTTGCGCCAGCGCAAGCCCCGGCAGCAGCGCCAGCATCAGCCACAGAACAACCCGCATCGCCCCATCCTCGAATCACGCCTGACCCGGTGATAGGCCGAAAGCCCTGAAGGCCCGGTTAACGCCGGCTCATTTCGTGCCGAACATGCGGTCGCCGGCATCGCCCAGGCCCGGCACGATATAGCCGTGCTCGTCCAGCCGCTCGTCCAGCGCGGCGGTCACGATCGGCACGTCGGGATGGGCCTCGCGCATCCGCGCCACCCCCTCGGGCGAGGCGAGCAGGCACAAGAAGCGCAGGTTGCGCGCCCCCGCCGCCTTGAGCAGGTCGATGGCCGCGACCGAGGAATTGCCAGTGGCCAGCATCGGATCGACGACGATGGTCATCCGCGCGTCCAACTCCTTGGGAACCTTGGAGTAATACTGCACCGGCTGCAGCGTCTCGGGGTCGCGGTAAAGCCCGATGAAGCCCACGCGCGCGGCCGGGATCAGCTCCAGGATGCCGTCCATCAGCCCGTTGCCGGCCCGCAGGATCGAGATCAGCGCCAGCTTCTTGCCTTCCAGCGTCGGCGCCTCCATCTCGCAAAGCGGGGTCTCGATGCGGATGGTGGTCATCTCCAGCTCGCGCGTGACCTCATAGGCCAAAAGCAGGCTGATCTCGCGCAGGAGCCGGCGGAAGCCGGCGGTCGAGGTGGTCTTGTCGCGCATGAGCGTCAGCTTGTGCTGCACCAGCGGGTGATCGACGACGGTCAGATGCGCTTGGGTCATGTCAGTTCCTTTCGCAGGCGGGTTCGGGTGGTCTGGTCGCAAAAGGCCGCGTCGACGGCCCAGAGGTTCATCTGCCGAAACTCGGCCTCGGCCCAGCCGAAAGCATCGGCAAGCCGCTGATATTCCTGCGACAGCGTGGTGTGAAAGAAGGGCGGATCGTCGGTCGAGACGGTGACGCGCACCCCGGCATCGGCCAGCCGGGCAATGGGATGGGCGGCCCAGTCCCGCACCAGCCCCAGCGCGACGTTCGAGCCGGGGCAGACCTCCAGCGTGATCCCGCGCTCGGCCAGGTCGCGCAGCAGCGCCGCGTCCTCGACGGCGCGGATGCCATGGCCGACGCGGGTCGCGCCAAGCGCCAGCGCGTCGCGGATCGACTGCGGCCCACGCCACTCGCCAGCATGGGCGGTCAGGCCCAGCCCGGCCTCGCGCGCGCAGTCGAAGGCCCAGGCGAAATCGCCAAGCTCGCCCGCATCCTCGGCGCCGCCGATGCCAAGGCCCGCGACCCAGCCGCCCGAGGTCTCGGCGGCACAGATCGCGGTGCGCTTGGCGCGGTCCGGGCCGAAATGGCGGATGCAGGTCAGCACGGCGCGGCTGGCGATGCCGCCGCGCTCGGCCTCGGCCGCGGCCTCCTCCATGGCGGCAAGATAGTCGCGCCAGGCCGGCAGGTCCGCGCCGCCGCAGAACTCGGGCGAAACGAAAAGCTCGGCATAGATCGCGCCCTGCTCGGCGCATTCCGCCAGCACCTCGGACAGCAGCCGGGCATAGTCGCGCGGCGTGGTCAGAACCGAGGTCGCTGCCTCATAGACGCGCAGGAAGTCCTTGAAATCGCGATAGGCATAGGCGCCCTTCCCGTCGAAGATGCCGCCGATGTCGCGATGTTTCTCGGCCGCGAGCGCCCGGATGAAACCGGGCGGCGCCGCGCCCTCCAGATGCAGGTGCAGTTCGATCTTCTTCAGCGATTTCACAGGAACGACCTCCCCGGCCCGACCGGTGGCAGACCGAGATGCGTGGCGACCGAGGCGGCGATATCGGCGAAACCGACCTGGCCGATGCCCCGCGCGCCATGGCCCCAGCCCAGCACCGGCACGCGCTCGCGCGTGTGGTCGGTGCCGTGCCAGGTCGGGTCGTTGCCATGGTCGGCGGTGAAGATCGCCAGATCCCCCGGCCGCAGCCGCGCCATCAGCGCGCCGGCCACCCCGTCGAACCATTCCAGCGCCGCCGCATAGCCCGCCACGTCGCGGCGATGGCCGTAAAGGCTGTCGAACTCGACGAAATTGGCAAAGGTCAGGCTGCCCGCTTCGGCCTGATCGGCCAGCGCCAGCAGATGATCGGCCAGTTCGGCATCGGAGCGGCCCTTGTACAGTCGGTCGATGCCGCGATGCGAGAAGATGTCGCCGATCTTGCCGACCGCATGGGTCGCCCGCCCTGCCTCTTGCGCCACGTCCAGAAGCGTCGGCGCCGGCGGGGCGATGGCATAGTCGCGGCGGTTCGGGGTGCGGACGAAACTGCCCTCGGTGCCCAGGAAGGGCCGGGCGATGACGCGGCCCACGCGCATCGGGTGGACCAGGGCGGCCACCTGCTCGCAGAGCCGGAAAAGCCGGTCGAGGCCGAAGCCTTCCTCATGCGCGGCGATCTGCAGCACGCTGTCGGCCGAGGTATAGCAGATCGGCCAGCCGCTGCGCAGATGTTCGGCCCCCAGCCGGGCAATGATCTCGGTCCCCGAGGCATGTTCGTTGCCAAGGATGCCCTCGGTCCCCGCCGCCTGCGCAATGCGCCGGGTCAGATCGGCCGGAAAGGCCGGGCGGATGTTGGGGAAATAATGCCAGTCCCAGGGCACGGGAACGCCCGCGATCTCCCAATGGCCGGACGGGGTGTCCTTGCCGCGCGAGATCTCGGTCGCGGCGCCCCAGAGCCCCAGCGGCCGGGCACCCAGGCCCGGGGCCGCCTCGCCGCTGGCCAGCCGGATCGCGGCACCCAGGCCCAGCGCGTCCAGATGCGGCATGTGCAGCGGGTGCGCCCGGGCGATATGGGCGACGGTATTGGCGCCGGTATCGGGCCGGCCGTCGTTGAAATAGGCGCCCGCATCGGGCGCCCCGCCGATGCCCACCGAATCCATCACGATCAGGAAGGCGCGTCTGTCGGTCATGTTACCTCGCTGCGGATCACCGGGCCGGGCTCGGGGCCATCACCCATGAGATAGGCGGCCGCGACGGTGGCGACCGCCGCCTCGGCCGCCGCCTCGGAGGCGGCATGGACCAGCGCCAGCGGGCGCCCTTCGCCCGCCTCCTCGCCGATGCGAAGCATCTGCGCAAGCCCCACCCGCGGGTCGATCCGGTCGCCGGCATGCAGCCGCCCGCCGCCCAGCGCCACCACGGCATGACCCAGCGCCTCGGTGTCGATGGCGGCGACGCGGCCATGGCCGGGCACGGCGCGCACCACCGGCGCGGCGGGCAGGTGGCGGTCGGGATGCTCCAGCAGGTCGGCGGGCCCTCCCTGCGCCGCGACCATGCGGGCGAAACGTTCGGCCGCGGCGCCGCTGTCCAGCGCCTGCAAGGCGCCATCGGACAGGCCCCCAAGGTCGAGGCAGGCCGAGGACAGCGCCAGCGACAGGTCGCGCAGCGCCCCCTGCCCGCCCGTCAGCACGGCGATGGCCTCGCGCAGTTCCAGCGCATTGCCGGCGGCGCGGGCCAGCGGCTGGTCCATGTCGGTGACATAGGCGCGGGTGCGGCAGCCGGCACCCTTCGCGGCATCGACCAGCGCGCGGGCCAGCCCCAGCGCCGCATCCGGGCCGCGCAGAAAGGCGCCGCTGCCCTGCTTGACGTCCAGCACCAGCGCATCGAGCCCCGCCGCCAGCTTCTTCGACAGGATCGAGGCGGTGATGAGGTCGATCGAACCCACCGTCGCGCTTTCGTCGCGGATCGCGTAAAGCCGCGCATCGGCCGGCGCAAGGTCGGGCCCGGCCGCGACGATGGCGCAGCCGACCCCGGCCACCACGCGGCGGAACTCGGCCTCGGGCAGCGCAGTGCGGAAACCGGGAATGGCCTCCAGCTTGTCCAGCGTGCCGCCGGTATGGCCCAGCCCGCGCCCCGAGATCATCGGCACATAGGCACCGCAGCTGGCCACCAGCGGGGCCAGGATCAGGCTGACCGTATCGCCGATGCCGCCGGTCGAATGCTTGTCCACCACCGGCCCCGGCAGATCCCAGGCCAGGACATGGCCGGAATCGCGCATGGCGCGGGTCAGCGCCACCCGGCCGACCTCGTCCAGCCCGCGCAATAGCACCGCCATGGCGAAGGCCGCGGCCTGCGCATCGCTGACCGAACCATCGGCCAGGCCGCGCGCGACCAGCGCCGCGCCGGCCGCGTCCAGCCCGCGCCCGTCGCGGACCGCGGCGATCACCGGACGCGGATCGGCAGGGCTCATTCGGTGCCCGACATGTGGCTGATGCCGAAACGTCCGGGCAGCAGCTCGCCGATGGTGGTGGCCAGCTCGTGGCCGCGGGTGGTGGCCAGCAGCACCGGGGTCTCGGGTCGGCCGAACTCGGCCAGCTTCTGCCGGCAGCCGCCGCAGGGCGGCACCGGACCCTGCGAGTCGGCGATGACGGCGACCTCGACGATCTCGGTCTCGCCCGCCGCCACCATGGCGGCGATGGCGCCGGCCTCGGCGCAGGTGCCCTCGGGATAGGCCACGTTCTCGACATTGCAGCCGGCATAGATCCGCCCCGAGACGCCGCGCACCGCCGCGCCGACCTTGAAGTTGGAATAGGGCGCATAGGCCCTTTCGCGCACCTCGCGCGCCGCATCCAGAAGCGCCATAGACCCCACCTTTCGCCTGCCCGTCCGACCGGATCAGGAGTTTGCGCCCGCGCCCCGCACGATGCAAGTCCGGCGCATCCCCGCCCGCCTCCGCATTGCCCCCTGTTCCCCGCCGAAAAAATAGTTTAACGCTGAACCATCTTGAGAGGAGAGGGTCTGGCGATGGAAGAACGCAGGCAGGACAACGCCCGGCAGGCAGCACTGGATTATCACGAATTCCCGCGCCCCGGTAAGCTCGAGGTGCGCGCGACCAAGCCCCTTGCCAATGGCCGCGACCTGAGCCGCGCCTATTCGCCCGGCGTGGCAGAAGCCTGCCTGGAGATCAAGGCCGACCCCGCCACCGCCGCCCGCTATACCGCGCGCGGCAACCTTGTCGCCGTGGTCTCGAACGGCACCGCCGTGCTGGGGCTGGGCAATATCGGCGCGCTGGCCTCGAAGCCGGTGATGGAGGGCAAGGCCGTCCTGTTCAAGAAATTCGCCAATATCGACTGCTTCGACCTGGAGCTGAACGAGCCCGACCCCGAGAAGCTGGCCGAGATCGTCTGCGCGCTGGAGCCGACCTTCGGCGCCATCAACCTGGAAGACATCAAGGCCCCCGACTGCTTCATCGTCGAGAAGCTGTGCCGCGAGCGCATGAACATCCCGGTCTTCCATGACGACCAGCACGGCACCGCCATCGTCGTCGGCGCCGCCGCGACCAACGCCCTGCACATCGCCCACAAGCGTTTCGAGGACATCAAGGTGGTATCGACCGGCGGCGGCGCGGCCGGCATCGCCTGCCTCAACATGCTGCTGAAGCTGGGCGTGAAGCGCGAGAACGTCTGGCTTTGCGACATCGCCGGCCTGGTCCATGAAGGCCGGACCGAGGAGATGACGCCGCAAAAGGCGGAATATGCGCAAAAGACCGACCTGCGCACGCTGGATCAGGTGATCGAGGGCGCGGACCTGTTCCTGGGCCTGTCCGGACCCGGCGTGCTGAAGCCCGAGATGGTGGCCCGGATGGCCAAGCGGCCGATCATCTTCGCGCTGGCCAACCCCACGCCCGAGATCCTGCCCGAGGATGCCCGCGCCGTCGCCCCCGACGCGATCATCGCCACCGGGCGCAGCGACTATCCGAACCAGGTCAACAACGTCCTGTGCTTCCCCTTCATCTTCCGCGGCGCGCTGGACGTGGGGGCGACCACGATCAACGACGAGATGCAGCTGGCCTGCATCGAGGGCATCGCCGCGCTGGCCCGCGCCACCACCAGCGCCGAGGCGGCGATGGCCTATCGCGGCGAAAAGCTGAGCTTCGGCGCCGACTACCTGATCCCCAAGCCCTTCGATCCACGGCTGATCGGCGTGGTCTCGACCGCCGTGGCCAAGGCCGCGATGGAAACCGGCGTCGCCACCCGGCCGCTGGAGGACGTCGCCGCCTACAAGCGCAAGCTGGACGGTTCGGTCTTCCGCTCGGCCCTGATCATGCGGCCGGTCTTCGAGGCGGCGGCGACCGCCAATCGCCGCATCGTCTTTGCCGAGGGCGAGGACGAGCGGGTGCTGCGCGCAGCCAATGCCATGCTCGAGGAAACCACCGACGCGCCGATCCTGATCGGCCGGCCCGAGGTGATCGAGATGCGCGCCGAGCGCGCCGGCCTGCCGATCCGCCCCGGCCGCGATTTCGAGATCGTGAACCCGGAAAACGACCCGCGCTATCGCGACTACTGGGGCACCTATCACGAACTGATGGCGCGGCGCGGCGTGACGCCGGACATCGCCCGCGCCATCATGCGCACCAACACCACCGCCATCGGCGCGGTCATGGTGCATCGCGGCGAGGCCGACAGCCTGATCTGCGGCACTTTCGGCCAATACAGCTGGCACCTGAACTATATCACCCAGATCCTGGCCCGCGACGGGCTGCGCCCGCATGGCGCGCTGTCGCTGATGATCCTGGAGGACGGGCCGCTGTTCATCGCCGACACCCAGGTCAACCACGCCCCCACCCCCGAACAGGTCGCCGAGGCCGCCATCGGCGCCGCCCGCCATGTGCGCCGCTTCGGCGTGACGCCCAAGGTGGCGCTGTGCAGCCATTCGCAGTTCGGCAACCTCGACACCGAGTCGGGGCGCAAGATGCGCGCGGCGATGGCGATCCTCGAGGCGCGCGGCGTCGATTTCATCTTCGACGGCGAGATGCATGTCGATTCCGCGCTCGACCCCGCGATCCGCGAACGCCTGCTGCCGCGCTCGCGCATCGAGGGCGCGGCGAATACGCTGGTGTTCTCGGGCACCGATTCGGCTTCGGGGGTGCGCAACGCGCTCAAGCTCAAGGCCAACGGGCTCGAGGTCGGGCCGATCCTGATGGGCATGGGCAACCGCGCCCATATCGTCACCCCTTCGATCACCACCCGCGGGCTGCTGAACATGAGCGCGATCGCCGGCACCCCGGTCGATCACTATCGCTAGGCGCAAGCAGCGGGGCCGCGGTGATTCTGCCGCGGCCCGGCCTGTCCGCGCAGCTTTGCAAAACCGCGCGGTTTTTTCAGCCCGCAGCAAAGTCCCGCGCCGTTTGCAAATTAATCCGCGCCGCGCGGCGCCATTCTGCAAAACTTTCTGTCGCACCCCCCGGCTGTGGGCGATAACATCCTTGCGCCTCGCCGTCCGGCGCGCATAACTCCGCCCCATTCATCCGGGGAGGAGTTGTTTCATGGGATATCGTGAGGTCTATTCCGCGTGGCAGGCGGATCCCGAGGGTTTCTGGATGCAGGCCGCCGGGGCGATCGACTGGGAGCGCAAGCCCTCGAAGGCGCTGTTCGACGACAAGGCCCCGATCTACGAATGGTTCTCGGACGGGATGGTGAACACCTGCTGGAACGCGGTCGACCGCCATGTGCTGGCCGGGCGCGGCGACCAGATCGCCATCCAGCATGAAAGCCCGATCACGCTTTCGACCAAGGGCATCACCTACAGGCAGTTGCAGGAGCGCGTCGCCTCGCTGGCCGGGGCGCTGCGGATGCGCGGCGTCGAAAAGGGCGACCGGGTCATCATCTACATGCCGATGATCCCCGAGGCGCTGGAGGCGATGCTGGCCTGCGCCCGCCTTGGCGCCATCCATTCGGTCGTCTTCGGCGGCTTCGCGGCAAACGAACTCGCCGTGCGCATCGACGATTGCCAGCCCAAGGCGATCATCGCCGCCTCCTGCGGGCTCGAGCCGAACCGGGTGGTGCATTACAAGCCGCTCTTGGACGCCGCCATCGACATGGCCCAGCACAAGCCGGAATTCTGCGTCATCTTCCAGCGCGAGCAGGAGGTGGCCAAGCTGGTCGAGGGCCGCGACTTCAACTGGCACGGCTTCCAATACGGCGTGAAGCCCGCCGAATGCGTGCCGGTCGAGGGCAACCACCCGGCTTATATCCTCTATACCTCGGGCACCACCGGCCAGCCCAAGGGCGTGGTGCGCCATACCGCCGGCCATCTGGTGGCGCTGCAATGGTCGATGACCAACATCTACAACATCGCCGCCGGCGACCGCTTCTGGGCCGCCTCGGACGTGGGCTGGGTCGTCGGGCACAGCTATATCTGCTACGGGCCGCTGGTCGCCGGCGCGACCACCGTGGTCTTCGAGGGCAAGCCCGTGGGCACCCCGCATCCGGGCGTCTTCTGGCGCATCATCCAGAACCACCGCATCAAGAGCTTCTTCACCGCGCCCACCGCCCTGCGCGCCATCCGCCGCGAGGATCCCGAGGGCGAATGGATCCGGCGCTACAAGCTGCACGACCTGCAAGCCCTGTTCCTGGCCGGCGAGCGCGCCGACCCCGACACGGTGAAATGGGCGCAGGAACATCTGGGCGTGCCGGTGGTCGATCACTGGTGGCAGACCGAGACCGGCTGGGCCATCGCCGCCAATCCCATCGGCATCGAAACCTTGCCGACCAAGCTCGGCAGCCCCTCGGTGCCGATGCCCGGCTATGACGTGCAGGTGCTGGACGAGGCCGGCCACCCGGTGCCGGCGGGCACGCTGGGCGCCATCGCGGTCAAGCTGCCGCTGCCGCCCGGCACGCTGCCTGGGCTGTGGAATGCCGAAACCCGCTTCCGCAAGTCCTATCTCGAGCATTTCCCCGGCTATTACGAAACCGGCGACGCGGGCTATATCGACGAGGACGGCTATCTCTACATCATGGCCCGCACCGACGACGTGATCAACGTTGCCGGCCACCGGCTGTCGACCGGAGCCATGGAAGAGGTGCTGGCCTCGCATCCCGCCGTGGCGGAATGCGCGGTGATCGGCGTGGCGGACAGCCTCAAGGGCCAGTCGCCGGTCGGATTCCTGTGCCTGAAGGCCGGGGTCGCGACGCCGCATGAGCAGGTGGCGCGCGAGGTGGTCAAGCTGGTGCGCGACAAGATCGGCCCGGTCGCGGCCTTCAAGTCGGCCTGCGTGGTGGACCGCCTGCCCAAGACCCGCTCGGGCAAGATCCTGCGCGCCACCATGGCCAAGATCGCCGACGGCGAACCGTTCAAGACCCCCGCCACCATCGACGACCCGGCGATCCTGGACGAGATCCGCGAGGCGCTGGCCGGGCTCGGCTATCCCGAGGCTGCCAAGGCGGGCTAGGCCGCTCCCGGCGGCCACGGCCGCAATGGGTATTTGAGCAACAGAGAAAGACCACAGGCGGCGCCCGTCCGGCGCCGCTCTCCTTTTTTCTTTCTTGTCGAAATATCCCCGGGGGTTGGCCATTGGTCCGCCATCGGTCCGAGGACCAATGGACAATGGGGCAGACAGCCCCCGGCCGCGACGGATCAGTCGATCCGGGCGCCGAGCCTTTGCATCAGCGGCAGGAAATCCGGGAAGGAGGTGGCGATGGGGCCGCCGTCATCCACGCTGATCGGCTGCTCGGAGGCGAGCCCCGCGACCAGGAAGGACATGGCGATGCGGTGGTCGAGATGCGTGGCGCAACGGGCGCCGCCTTTCAGCCCGCCCTTGCCGTGGACGGTCATGGTGTCGGGCGTATCCTCGACCTCGGCGCCATTGGCGCGCAGGCCGACCGCCATGGCGTCGATGCGGTCGCTTTCCTTGACGCGAAGCTCGTGGACGCCCTGCATCACGGTCTTGCCCTCGGCAAAGCAGGCAATGACCGAGAGGATCGGGAATTCGTCGATCATGCTGGCGGCACGCTCGGCCGGCACGGTCACGCCCTTCAGCGGGCCGTGGCGGACCACCAGGTCAGCGACTGGCTCGCCGCCCTCTTCGCGCGGGTTCTCGAAGCGGATGTCGGCGCCCATTTCCAGCAGCGTGACATAAAGCCCGTCGCGGGTCGGGTTGCGGCTGACGCCCGGCACGCGGATCTCGGATCCCGGCACGATCAGCGCCGCCGCCACCGGGAAGGCGGCACTGGAGGGATCGCGCGGCACCGCCACCGGCTGCGGCCTCAGTTCCGGCCGGCCCTGCAGGGTGATGACATGGCCCTCGTCGGTCGTCTCGGTGCGGATGCTGGCGCCGAAGCCGGCGAGCATGCGCTCGGTATGGTCGCGGGTCGGCTCGGATTCGATCACCACCGTCTCGCCCGGCGCGTTCAGGCCCGCGAGCAGCACCGCCGACTTGATCTGGGCGCTGGCGACCGGGGTCTTGTAGCGCACCGGCACCGGATCGGCCGCGCCCTTGATCGTCACGGGCAGCCGCTTGCCCTCGCGCGCCGTGACCTCGCAGCCGAACAGTTCCAGCGGGTCGGTAACGCGGCCCATCGGCCGGCGCGACAGGCTGGCATCGCCGGTGAAGGTGGCAGTGATCGGCGTCGTGGCCATGGCGCCCATGATCAGCCGCACGCCGGTGCCGGAATTGCCGCAGTCGATCACGCCCTCGGGCTCGGCAAAGCCGCCGACGCCGACGCCGTTGACCTTCCATTCGCCCTCGCCCAGGCGCTCGACCTGGGCGCCGAAGGCCTGCATCGCCGATGCCGTGTCCAGCACGTCCTGGCCCTCCAGCAGACCGGTGATATGCGTCTCGCCCACCGACAGCGCGCCGAGGATCAGGGCGCGGTGGCTGATCGACTTGTCGCCCGGCACCTTGGCCTCGCCCGACAGGGGACCCGAGCGGCGGGCGGTCATCGGAAGCGGTTCGGCGGAATGTGACATGAAGGCCCCCTCGTGCTTGTCGCGCAAGGTGATAGCGGTCACGGGCGGGGGTTGCAATCGGTGGCGATCAGCGCCGCTTCAGGATCGTCGCCGGAAGGTGACGTAATGCGGGGCCCGGCCCTCGCGCAGCGCCTTCTGCTCGTAGCGGGTGCCGGGCCAGTCGTGCCAAGGCTCCGGGCCTTCGCCGATCAGCTGGAACCCGGCCTGCGGCACCTCCTCCAGCGTCTGGCGGACGTAATCGGGGATGTCGGTGGCGACGCGGAATTCGGCGCCCGGCTTCATGACGCGGGCGAGCGGGATCAGATGCTCGGGCGTCACAAAGCGGCGGCGGTGATGGCGCGCCTTGGGCCAGGGGTCGGGATAGTTCAGGAAGGCGCGGCTGATCGAGGCATCCGGCAGCACGTCCATCAGGTCGCGCGCATCGCCGGGATGCACGCTGACATTCTGCACGCCGGCATTGCGGATCTTGCCCAGCAGCATGGCGACGCCGTTGATGAAGGGCTCGCAGCCGATGATGCCGATCTCGGGATAGCGCGCCGCCATGTGGACCATGTGTTCGCCGCCGCCGAAGCCGACCTCAAGCCAGACCGGCCGGTCGTCACCAAAGATCGCCGCCGGGTCGATGGGCTTCCTCTCGGGGTTCTCGGCGAAGGTAATGCCGCGCGGGCGCAGGCTGCCCAGATCCTCGGACAGGTAGCCCTTCTGGCTCTGGCGCAGGGTCTTGCCGTGACGGCGGCCGTAGAAATTGCGGCGCGGAGGGTTCGGGTCGAATTCGCTCATGGTCTTTCCTTGGCGGAGGGCTTTGCCCGGCCCATGCGGCAGGGTCAAGTCATTCCGCGGCGAGGCGCGAGATCACCACCGTCACCTCGGGCTTCTTGCCGATCTCCTCCATCGAGACCTGACGGGTGATCTTGCGGATCGCCTCCTCCAGCCGGTCGTCGTCCATCACCGTGCGGTCGTCGGCGCGTTCCAGGAACCCGGCCAGCTCGGCCTCGATATTGCGGGCCAGGGGCACGCCGGCACGGCCCTTCTCGGGCAGGCCCGAGAGTTCCACCCAGGCATCGGGCAGCGGCGTGTCGTCCTCGTCGATGATGACCGAGACCATGGCATGGCCGTTCAGCGCCATGCGGATGCGGTCGCGCACCACCCCGTCCATGGCGCCGATCAGCACCGTTCCGTCGAGATAAATCCGCCCGGTGTCGATCTGATCCACCACCCGCGGCGCCTCGCCCGACAGGTCCAGCATGGTGCCGTTGGTCGCCACCACCGAATGAATGCCGCGCGCCTCGGCCAGCTTGGCATGTTCGCGCAGATGCATGTGCTCGCCATGCATCGGGATGACGATCTGCGGCTTCAGCAGGTCATGCACCGCCTCGATATCCGGGCGGTTGGCATGGCCCGAGACGTGATAGAGCCCGTCATCGGCGTCATACAGGTCCACGCCCATTTCCGAGAGCGCGTTCATGATGCGGATCACCCCGCGCTCGTTGCCGGGGATGGTGCGCGAGCTGAAGAGGAAGCTGTCCCCCTCTTTCAGCTCGATGCCCAGGTAGCGGCCGCGCGACAGCTGGGCGCTGGCGGCACGGCGCTCGCCCTGGCTGCCGGTGACGATCAGCATCACCTTGTCGCGGGGCAGTTCGGAAGCCTCCTCGGGGCTGATGAACGAGGGGAAATTCGTCAGGATGCCGGTCTCGATGCCGACGGTCACCATGCGACGCATGGCCCGGCCCAGAAGGCAGATCTTGCGGCCGGCGGCGATGCCGGCCTCGGCGAGGGTCTTGAGCCGGGCGATGTTGCTGGCGAAGGTGGTCGCCACCACCATCTGCCGCTGCGCCATGACGAAATCCAGCAGCGGAGTGGCCAGCACCGCCTCGGACCGGCCGGGATGGGGCGAGAAGACATTGGTGGAATCGCAGGTCAGCACCTTGATCCCCTGCCCCTCGTTCGCGATGTCGTGCCACAGGATCGGGTCGAAAGCCTCGCCCACCACCGGGGTACCGTCCAGCTTGAAATCGCCGGTATGCACGATCCGGCCCGCCGGCGTGTCGATGATCAGCGCCGAGCTTTCCGGGATCGAATGGCTGACCGGGACGAATTGCACCCGGAACGGGCCGGCCGTCACCACGTCGGGGCGCGGGGCGTGGATATGCAGCTGATCGACCGGCTGGCCGGCTTCTTCCAGCTTCAGCCGCGCCAGCGCGCCGGTGAAGCGGCGGCAATGCACCGGCTTTTGCAGCCTGGGCCACAGCAGGCCGAGCGCGCCGACGTGATCCTCGTGCCCATGGGTGATGAAGATGGCGTCGATGCGGTCACGGTTCGCCTCCAGCCAGGCGACATCGGCCATGATCAGGTCGATACCCGGCGCAGAATCCATGTCGCCGAAGGTCACGCCCAGATCGACGACGATCAGCCGCTCGCGTCCCGGCTGGCCGTAGCCGTAGACATAGGCGTTCATGCCGATTTCGCCCGCGCCGCCCAGCGGCAGATAGATCAGGCGCTCAGCCATTGCCCATCTCCTTGTTGTAATCATGGATCAGGCGCAGGCCGTGCATGGTCAGATCGTCCTCGATCGCGTCGAACAAATCAAATCCCTGGTCGAACAGCGGCGCCAGACCGCCCGTAGCAATAACCTTCATCGGCCTGCCGCGTTCCTCGCGGATCTTGTCCACCACGCCCTGCACCAGGCCGATATAGCCCCAGAAGATGCCGGACTGGATGCAGGCCACCGTATTGGTGCCGATCACCTTGGCCGGCATGGTCACGTCGACATGCGGCAGGCTGGCCGCGCCCATGTGCAGCGCCTCCAGCGACAGGTTCACCCCCGGCGCGATGACCCCGCCGACATAGGCGCCGTCGGTGTCTACCACGTCGAAGGTGGTCGCGGTGCCGAAATCGACCACGATCAGGTCCGGCCCGTGCCGCTGGAACGCCCCCCAGGTGTTCACCAGCCGGTCGGGCCCGACCACGGTGCCGAAATCGACGCGCGGCGCGACCGGCAGCAGGCAGTCCGGCTTGCCCACCACCAGCGGGCGCGTGTCGAAATAGCGGTTGCAGAGCACGCGCAGGTTGAACACCACCCGCGGCGCGGTCGAACTGATGATGCAGGCATCGATGTTCAGTTCCAGCTTCTGCAGCGAGATCAGCGTCGACAGCCAGACGAAATATTCGTCCGCCGTGCGCCGGTGGTCGGTCGAGATGCGCCAGAGGCCGACGAATTTCTCGCCGTCCCAGACGGAAAAGACCGTGTTGGTGTTGCCGGTGTCGATGCAAAGCAGCATGGCGCTCAGCCTCCGAAAAAGACTTCGGCGGCGGGGATGACCTGCCGCCCGGCCGGGCCGCGCAGGATCAGCGCGCCGCTGTCGTCGATGCCCTCGAAGATGCCGTGGTTTTCGGTCGCGCCGGTGCGGGCAATGATCGGCTCGCCCAGCCGTGCGGCGCGGGCCAGCCAGGCGTTGCGGATCGGCGCGAAGCCATAGCTGTCGAGCTGCGCCTGCCAACGCGCGAAGGCCGGGGCCAGCAGGTCCAGGAAATCCTCGGGATCGACGGCATGGCCGGTCTCGCCTTGCACGGAAACCGGCGGGATCGCCCCCGGCTCGACCACGCTGGCATCCGGCGCGGCGGCCAGGTTCACGCCGATGCCCACCGCCACCGCCTGCACCCCCGGACCCGAGCCCGCGCTTTCCAGCAGGATGCCCGCCACCTTGCCGCCGTTCAGCAGCACGTCGTTGGGCCATTTGATCGCCAGCCGCGCGGCCGGCCCGCAGGCCAGGCCAAGCGCATCGTAAAGCGCCAGCGCCGCGACGAAGGACAGCTGCGCCGCCGCCAGCGTCCCGCCCTGCGGCCGCAGGACCAGCGTGCCGGCAAAGTTTCCAGCCGGCATGACCCATTCGCGCCCGCGACGGCCACGGCCCGCGAATTGCTCGCGGGCCATCACCCAGGCGGGAGCGGAAAGGCCGGGCGCCAGCTTCAGCGCCTCGGCATTGGTGCTGTCGGTGCGGGCCAGCACATGCCGGGCCACGCCCGCGGGCCAGGCGTCACTCACCTTGCGCGGGCTCGGCTTGCGCGGCGGGCTGCTCGACAGCGGCGCCCGGACCGACCAGGGTCTCGGCCGCGCGGCCGGCGGCGGCATCAACGCCGAACATGCTGATCGCCCCCACCAGCATGGCCAGCGCCGGCAGCATCAGCGCCAGGTATTGCACCGCGCCCATGCGCGAGGTCATGCCCTCGGATTCGCCGCCGAAATACATGTAATAGACGATGCGCAGGTAATAGAAGGCACCGATGACCGAGGCGATGACGCCCAGAACCGCCAGCCAGCCCATGCCGGCATCGACCGCCGCCGTCAGCACGCCGAACTTGGCAAAGAAGCCCAGGGTCGGCGGCACGCCCGCCAGGCTGAACATCAGCACCAGCATGGCCAGCGCCTTGACCGGATCGGTCCAGGCAAAGCGGTTCAGTGCGGCAAGGTCGGTGACCGGCACGCCGTCACGCTCCATCGACAGGATGAAGGCGAAGGTGCCGATGTTCATCACCGCATAGATGGTCATGTAAAGCAGCATGTTCTGCACGCCGATGGCGGTGCCGGCGGCAAGGCCGACCAGGGCAAAGCCCATATGCGCGATCGAGGAATAGGCCATCAGCCGCTTGATGTTGGTCTGGCCGATCCCGGCGATCGAGCCCAGGAACATCGACATCACCGCCAGCGCCGCGACGATCTGGCTCCAGTCGCCGATGACATGGCCGAAGGCGTCGAAGACCAGCCGCGCGATCAGCGCCATGGCCGCGACCTTGGGCGCGGTGGCGAAGAAGGCGGTCACCGGCGTCGGCGAGCCCTCATAGACGTCCGGCGTCCACATGTGGAAGGGCACGGCCGAGACCTTGAACGACAGGCCCACCAGCATGAACACCAGCCCGAACAGCACGCCCAGCGACAGGTGGCCGCCCTGGATGGTCGAGATGATGCCCTCGAACCCGGTGGTGCCGGCAAAGCCGTAGACCAGCGAGGCGCCATAGAGCAGCAGGCCCGAGCTGAGCGAACCGAGGACGAAATATTTCAGCCCCGCTTCGGAAGAGCGCACCGAGTCGCGGCGCATGGCGGCGACGACGTAAAGCGCCAGCGATTGCAGCTCCAGCCCCATATAGAGGGTCAAGAGGTCGCCGGCCGAGACCATGAACATCATGCCCAGCACCGCCAGCGCCACGATGATCGGGAACTCGAAGCGCAGCATGTTGCGGCGCTGCATGTAATCGGCGCTCATCGCCAGCACGCCGGCGGCGGCGACCAGCGTCACCACCTTGGCAAAGCGCGAGAAGCCGTCGTCGATGAACATGCCATGGAAGGCGGTGCCGTCGGCATGGTTGCCCAGGCCCACCATGGCCGCGACGACCAGGAAGGCCGCGACCGTGACCCAAAGCAGCGTCCGGGCCAGCCTGTCCTTGCCGAGATAGGCCCCCGCCATCAGGGCGGCAAGGGCGTAACCGGCCAGCACCACCTCGGGCAGAATGGTCGAGAAATCGAGCGAGGTCATATCCGTCCCCTAGTGGCTGGCTTGGGCCGTGGCGACGGGTGCCGCCGGCTGGCTCTGGTTGTAGTCTTGCACGAGTGCTGCGACCGCCGGGCCGGTCACGTCGGTGACGAGCCGCGGATAGACGCCCAGGATCAGCGTCATCGCGATCAGCGGAACGAATACCCAGCGCTCGCGCGGGGTCATGTCGGTGATCGACTTCAGGCTTTCCTTGATCAGCTGGCCCAGCGTCACCCGGCGATAAAGCCACAGCGCATAGGCCGCCGACAGGATCACCCCCGAGGTCGCGACCAGCGCCACCCAGGTATCGACGCGGAAGACCCCCATCAGCGTCAGGAACTCGCCCACGAAGCCCGAGGTGCCGGGCAGGCCCACATTCGCCATGGTGAAGAACATGAACACCGCCGCATAGGCCGGCATCCGGTTCACCAGCCCGCCATAGGCGTCGATTTCCCGCGTGTGCATGCGGTCGTAGATCACGCCGACGCACAGGAACAGCGCGCCCGAGATGAAGCCGTGCGACAGCATCTGGAAGATGGCGCCGTCGACGCCGATCTGGTTCGCGGCAAAGACGCCCATGGTCACGTAGCCCATATGGGCGACCGAGGAATAGGCGATGACCTTCTTCATGTCCGACTGCGCCAGCGCCACCAGCGAGGTGTAGACGATGGCGATGGCCGACAGCCAGAAGACATAGGGCTGGGCCACGCCGCTGGCGACCGGGAACATCGGCAGGCTGAAGCGCAGGAAGCCGTAGCCGCCCATCTTCAGCAGCACCGCCGCCAGCAGGACCGAGCCGGCGGTGGGCGCCTGGACGTGCGCGTCGGGCAGCCAGGTATGGACCGGCCACATCGGCATCTTCACGGCGAAGCTGGCGAAGAAGGCCAGGAACAGCAGCATCTGCATGCCGCCGACCACCGTCATGCCCAAGAGGCGGAAGTTGTCCGACGGGAAGTCGAAGGTCAGCAGCGTCGTGATGTCGGTGGTGCCAGCCATGCGATACATGGCGATCATCGCCACCAGCATCAGCACCGAGCCGAGGAAGGTGTAGAGGAAGAACTTGAAGGACGCATAGATGCGGTCCTTGCCGCCCCAGATGCCGATGATCAGGAACATCGGGATCAGCCCCGCCTCGAAGAACAGGTAGAACAGCACCAGGTCGAGCGCGGTGAAGACGCCGATCATCAGCCCTTCCAGCACCAGGAAGGCGATCATGTATTCCTTGACCTTGTCCTCGACCGCCCAGGTCGAAAGGATGGTCAGCGGCATCATGAAGGTGGTCAGCAGCACGAACAGCACCGAGATGCCGTCCACGCCCATCTTGTAGCGCAGCCCCATGATCCAGGCGTGATCCTCGACGAACTGGAAGCCCGTGTTCGCCGGGTCGAAGCGGAACAGCACGAAAAGCGAGATCACGAAGGTCGCCGTGGTGGTCAGCAGCGCCAGCCACTTGGCGTTACGCGCCGCGGCCTCGTCCTGGCCGCGCAGGAACAGCGCCATGATGATCGCGGCGACGATCGGCAGGAAGGTGATGATGGAAAGAAGGTTCGTCATGTCAGTGCGCGCCCCGCATCATCACCCAGATCAGCAAGCCCACGATGCCCAGAACCATCGCGAAGGCGTAGTGGAACAGATAGCCCGATTGCACCCGGACCGCTGCGCGGGTCAGCCGCGGGATCAACCCCATGGCCACCCCGTTGATGGTGCCGTCGATGACGGCGCCGTCCCCGCCCTTCCACAGCGCGCGGCCAAGCCATTTCGCCGGGCGGACGAAGATGAAGTCGTAGATCTCGTCGAAATACCATTTGTTGAGCAGGAACTGATACAGCGCCGGCTGCTGCGCCGCCAGCCGCTTGGGCAACGACGGATCGGCGATGTAGAAGAAGAAGGCGGTGATCAGCCCCAGCACCATCGCGATGAAGGGCGAGACCTTGACCCAGGCCGGCGCATGATGCGCCTCGTCCATGATGTGGTTGTCGGGATGCATGTAGATCGCACCGCCGACCGGGGCCGCGACCTCGGCATGGGCGGCCTCGTCAGTCGGCTCGCCCTCGGCGGTATCGGCGGCGACATGCTCCACCGCAGCCTCGGCGGTCGCGTGCTCCGCTTCCTCGCTCTCGGCGGCCTCATGCTGCGCGCCGGCGATGTGGAAATATTCCGTCACCTTGTGATGGTCGCCGAAGAAGGGACCATACCAGACCATGCCGGCAAAGACCGCGCCCACGGCCAGCACGCCCAGCGGGATGGTCATCACCGGCGGGCTTTCATGCGCATGGTCATGGGCGTGATGGTCGCCGCGCGGCTTGCCGTAGAAGGTCAGGAAGATCAGCCGCCAGGAATAGAAGCTGGTGAAGCAGGCAGCGATAACCAGCAGCCAGAAGGCATAGGTGCTGCCCGCATAGGCGCTTTCGATGATCGCGTCCTTGGACAGGAAGCCGGCGAAGCCCAGATGGGTCAGCGGGATGCCGACGCCGGTGATGGCGAAGGTGCCGATCATCATCGCCCAGAAGGTCAGCGGGATCTTCTTGCGCAGCCCGCCATAGTTCCGCATGTCCTGTTCATGGTGCATGGCATGGATCACCGAGCCGGCGCCCAAAAACAGCATGGCCTTGAAGAAGGCATGGGTCAGCAGGTGGAACATGGCCGCCGAATAGACGCCGACGCCCGCCGCCACGAACATGTAGCCCAGCTGCGAACAGGTCGAATAGGCGATGACGCGCTTGATGTCGTTCTGCACCAGACCGACGGTCGCGGCGAAGAATGCGGTGGTGGCGCCGATGATGACGATGAAGGTCTTGGCATCCGGCGCGAATTCGTAAAGCGGCGACATGCGGCAGACCAGGAACACGCCCGCGGTCACCATGGTCGCGGCGTGGATCAGCGCCGAGACCGGGGTCGGGCCTTCCATCGCGTCCGGCAGCCAGGTGTGCAGCAAGAGCTGCGCCGATTTGCCCATGGCGCCGACGAAAAGCAGGAAGCCCAGCAGGTTCGCGGCGTTCCAGTCGCGCCACAGGAAATGCATCTCGGTCTGCGCAAGCTCGGGCACCTGGCGGAAGATCTCGTCGAACTGGACCGAGCCGGTCAGCCAGTAAAGGCCGAAGATGCCCAGCAGGAAGCCGAAGTCGCCGACGCGGTTGACGATGAACGCCTTGATCGCCGCGGCATTGGCGCTGGCCTTCTTGTAGTAGAAGCCGATCAGCAGATAGGAGGCGACGCCCACGCCCTCCCAGCCGAAGAACATCTGCAACAGGTTGTCCGCCGTCACCAGCATCAGCATGGCGAAGGTGAAGAACGAGAGATAGGCGAAGAAGCGCGCCTTGTAATGCTCGTCATGCGTCCAGTTGTCGTCATGGGCCATGTAGCCCAGCGAATACATGTGCACGAGCGCCGAGACGGTGGTCACGACGATCAGCATGATCGCGGTCAGCCGGTCCAGCCGGATCGCCCATTCGGCATGGAAATCGCCGGTCACGACCCAGTCGAGCACCGGGATGTGCCGCGGCACGCCGTCGAAGGACAAAAACAGATACCAGCTGATCAGGCAGCTGAGGAACAGCACGCCCGTGGTCAGGTATTGCGCGGCCTTCTCGCCGATGGCACGCCAGCCCAGCCCGGCGATCAGCGACGCGATGAGCGGCGCGAAGAGGACGAATTTTTCCATGCTCGCTTATCCCTTCATCACGTTGACGTCTTCCACCGCGATGGTGCCGCGGTTGCGGAAGAAGACCACCAGGATCGCCAGGCCGATGGCGGCCTCGGCGGCGGCGACGGTCAGCACGAACATGGTGAAGACCTGCCCGGCCAGATCGCCCAGATGGGTCGAGAAGGCGACGAAGTTGATGTTCACCGCCAGGAGCATCAGCTCGATCGACATCAGGATGACGATGACGTTCTTTCGGTTCACGAAGATCCCGAAAATGCCGGTGACGAACAATATCGCCCCCACAACAAGATAATGAGTCAATCCGATCATCGTCCTGGTCCCTCCGGGTCGTTCACCCGTTGAAATATCCGTTTGCTACTGGGACCGCCGTGGCGATCCCGATGGCTGTCGCGGTCCAGCTTGCCGCGTTCAAAGCCCCTGCCCCGGCTTCACGTCCTTCAGCTCCATGGTCTTGGCCGGGTCGCGCCACATCTGCTCCAGCACGTTCTGGCGCTTGACGTCCTTGCGGTGGCGCATGGTCAGCACGATCGCCCCGATCATCGCCACCAACAGCACCAGCCCGGCCAGCTGGAACATCAGCACATAGCGGTCATACAGCACCATGCCCAGGCCGAAGGTGTTCTCGACCGCCGCATCCACCGGCGCGGCCCGCAGGCCTTCGGCCTGGTCCGAGGGCGTCCAGCCCGAGAAGGCGATGCCCAGCTGCGCCAGCAGCACGACGCCGATCACCAGCGCCAGCGGCAGGTAGCGCGCCAGCTCGCCCTTCAGCTCGGCGAAATCCACGTCCAGCATCATGACGACGAACAAAAACAGCACCGCCACCGCGCCGACATAGACCACGACCAGCAGCATGGCGACGAACTCCGCGCCCTGCAGCACGAACAGGCCCGCCGAGGCGAGGAAGGCCAGGATCAGCCACAGCACCGAATGCACCGGGTTGCGTCCGATCACGACCATGAAGCCCGCGACGCAGGCGCTGATCGCGAACAGGTAGAAAGCGAAGGTCATCATTCCTCGTCCTCCTCGGCATAGACGCTCTGGGCGATTTCCAGCGCCTTCTGCATCGCGGGCAGCCCGCCGAACATGCTCATCTGAAAGATCGTCTCGGCGATCTCGCGTTTGGTGGCGCCGGCCGCCAGCGCCTGACGCACGGTCATGCGCAGCTGCGGCTCGGCCAGCGCGCCCTGGACGGTGATCGCGCCGATGGTGAGAAGCAGACGCGTCTTGGCGTCCAGCCCCTCGCGGTTGAAGGTCTTGCCGAACCACATTTCCAGCATGTCGGCGGGAATCGTCGGCACCAGCTTTTCCATGGCGCGCATGTCGAAATGCTCGAGCGCCGGGTTGAAGGCGCGCGCCATCTCCTGACCGGATTGCAGCATCTGCTGGAACAGCTTCTGGAAGGCATCGGTCATGGACTTGTTCCCTCCGCTTCGAAAACCTCGATGGCGGCATTCAGCGCGTTGATCGCCGCCGGCATCCCGCCATAGAGATGCATCTGGAAGATCGCCTCGCAGATCTCGCGCGCGCTTGCGCCTGCGCGCAGGGCCGAGGCCACGTTCACCTTGAGCTGCGGCCGGGTCTGCCCGCCCATCGCCGCCAACGCGCCGACCGTGACCAGCAGACGGGTCTTCAGGTCCAGCCCCTCGCGGGCATAGACCTCGCCCATCCCGTGACCCACGGCCGTTTCGGCCACCGCATCGGGCAGCCAATGGCCATAGCGGTCGCGCAGGGCCGCCTCCATCCCCGGATTGAGATGCTCGGCCAGGGCGCGGCCGCGCGAATATGCGGCGACGGAGGTCATCGGTAGGGCGCATCCAGTTGCAGGTTGCGGGCGATCTCGGCCTCCCAGCGTTCGCCGTTCGCAAGCAGCTTCTGCTTGTCGTAGAACAGCTCCTCGCGGGTTTCGGTCGCGTATTCGAAATTCGGCCCCTCGACGATGGCATCGACCGGGCAGGCTTCCTGGCAGAAGCCGCAATAGATGCACTTGGTCATGTCGATGTCGTAGCGCGTGGTCCGGCGCGAGCCGTCCTCGCGCGGTTCGGCGTCGATGGTGATGGCCTGGGCCGGGCAGACCGCCTCGCAGAGCTTGCAGGCGATGCAGCGTTCCTCGCCGTTGGGATAGCGGCGCAGCGCATGCTCGCCGCGGAAGCGCGGCGACAGCGGGCCCTTTTCATGGGGATAGTTCAGCGTCGGTTTGGGCGAGACGAAATAGCGCATGCCCAGGCCGAAGCCCTTGATGAAGTCCCACATCAAGAAATACTTGGTCGCCCGCGCGAAATCGAAGGCCATCAGAAACGCTCCCCTTCCCGCGGCGCCGCGAAACGGTCGAACGCGGCGACATAGTCGCGGATGCGGGCGCTGTCCCGCGCCTGCTCCGCACTGTCCAGATTGTTGGCGAGGAAATGCGCCAGTTCCACCTTGTCGGTCTCACTGGCTTTGGCAAATGCCTCGGCTAGCTTGTTGGAATACATGGCTTAACCTCCGACCGCGAAACGGGCCCAGAACGCACCCAGCACTTCATAGCGCGCCAGGATCGCCACCAGCACCACCCAGCCCAGCGACAGGGGCAGGAACACCTTCCAGCCGATCCGCATCAGCTGGTCGTAGCGATAGCGGGGCACGATCGCCTTGACCATGGCGAACATGTAGAACCAGAACCACATCTTGATGACCATCCACCACCAGCCGTCGGCGATGAACGGCACCGGCGACAGCCAGCCGCCGAAAAACAGCAGCGACAAAAGCGCGCACATCAGATACATGGCGATATATTCGCCCGCCATGAACAGCAGATAGGGCGTGGACGAATATTCGGTCATGAAGCCCGCCACCAGTTCGGATTCGGCCTCGACCAGGTCGAAGGGCGGGCGGTTGCACTCGGCCAGGGCCGAGACGAAGAACAGCACCACCATCGGCAGGTGCGGCAGCCAGTACCAGTTGAGCAGGCCATAATCGCCGCGCTGCGCCTCGACGATGGCGGTCAGGTTCATCGATCCGGTCGAGATGATGACCCCGATGATGATCAAGCCCAGCGACACCTCGTAGGAGATCATCTGCGCCGCCGAGCGCAGCGAGGCGAGGAAGGGATATTTCGAGTTCGAGGCCCAGCCGCCCATGATGACGCCGTAGACTTCCAGCGAGGAGGCGGCAAAGATGAACAGGATGCCCACGTTGATGTTCGCCATCACCCAGCCCTCGTCGAAGGGGATGACCACGAAGGCGAAAAGCGCCAGCATCATCGACAGGAAGGGCGCCAGGAAATAGACGAACTTGTCGGCGCCGGCCGGGACGACGATTTCCTTGACGATGTATTTCAGCGCGTCGGCAAAGGTCTGCAACAGGCCCCAGGGACCGACCACGTTCGGGCCGCGGCGCATCTGCACCGCCGCCCAGATCTTGCGGTCGCCATAGACCATGAAGATCAGCGAGCCCATGACGAAGGCGATGACCGCCAGACCCTGCAAGAGCAGGCTGAGTGCGAAACCGTAGGGCGAGGCCCAGAATTCAGCCATGATCTTTCGTCCCTCTCATCACGCCGCGGGAATGCCGCGTGCCTTGCATTCCTGCAAGGTCTGTTTCGTTGTCATCACCGTCAGGCCCATCGGTTTTCTTTCGGAAAGCGTGAAGACCGAGCCGACGACCATCTTGCCGCCCCGCTTGTCGCGAAGCGTGCGGATGTGGCGGGCATAGGGCGCCCCTTTCGCATCGGCCCAGCTGGCCAGCGCGCATGTGGCATAGGCGAAGGCGGTGTCGGCGTCCACCCCGCTACGCAGGTTTGCCGTCACTTCCACCAGGCTGTCCGTCCCCTTGCGCGAACCGGCCAGCGAGACGATCTGCGCCCCCTGGAAATCCTGGGGATCGGCCTGGAAACTGGCCGGCAGGTTCAGCCGCAGCGGCCGGGTGCGCGCCGCGAATGCCGCCAGCGCCTTTTCCTGCGCCGTGGGCTCGCGCTTGCGCAGCGGGCCCATGTCCGGCAGGCCCGACAGGTCCAGGTCCAGATTCGCGTTCAGCGCCATCAGGTCGGCCTCGGTCACGGCAAAGGCGTCGCGGCCCTCAGGGCTGTCCAGCGCCATTCCGCTGACCGAGCCGTCGGGTTCGAGAATCAGGATCTCGCCCGACTTGGTCGAGATCCGGCCCTTGGTCAGCACCTTCTTGTCCGGCGCGCCCGCGTCGCTTTGCAGCACTGCCACGCCCAGCTGGGCCGGCTTGGGCTGGGGACGCGCATCCCTGGTCGCACCGCAGCCGGACAGCAGCGCCAGGGCGCCGATCCCGGTCAGCAGGGCAAGGCGGACCCGCATGACGCTCACTCCGCCGCCAGCGCCGGGGCCTTGCGGGCCGCGGCCATCGCCGAAAGCTCGCCCATCAGCGGCGAGGAGCGCGCGATGGGGTTGGTCAGGTAGAAATCCTTGATCGCATAGCGGAAGCTCGCCTGCCCCAGGTCGAAGCGGTCGAGCGGCTGCCAGTCGTTCTGCGGCACCTGGTCGATCTGCGCCAGATGCGGCACCGCCTCGACCAGCTTGCGGCGCAGCCCGGCCAGGCTGTCCCAGGGCTGGGTCTTGCCCAGCTCGGCCGAAAGCGCGCGCAGGATCGCCCAGTTTTCCTTGCCCTCGCCCGGCGCGAAATTGGCGCGCATGGCCAGCTGCGGCCGGCCCTCGGTGTTCACGAACAGCCCGCTTTCCTCGGTATAGCAGGCGCCGGGCAGGATGATGTCGGCGCGATGCGCGCCGCGGTCGCCATGGCTGCCCTGATAGATCACCAGCGGCCCGGCGGCGATGTCCACCTCGTCCGCGCCGAGATTGTAGATCACCTCGGCCCCCTCGATGGCGGCCAAGAGCCCGCCTTCGGTCACGGCGCCCACGTCCATGGCGCCGACGCGACCGGCGGCGCTGTGCAGCACCAGAAGCTTGCTGTCGCCGCGCTCGCAGATGCGCATGGCATGGGCCAGCACCGCCTCGCCATCCGCCTCGCGCAGGGCGCCCTGGCCGACGATGACGATGCCGGGGGTGCCGTCCTTGTTCGACAGATCCTCGTCCGCCAGCCGGGCCAGCGCGGCGCGGTCATTGCCGAAATGCTGGTAGTCATAGGTCAGGTCCACCGGCTCGCCGATCAGCGCCACCTGCGCGCCATGCGCCCAGGCCTTGCGGATGCGGGCGTTCAGCACCGGCGCCTCGTCGCGCGGGTTGGTGCCGATCAGCAGGATGCGCTTCGCGGTGTCGATATCCTCGATCCGCGCCGTGCCGACATAGGCCGAGCGGTTGCCGATGGGCAGCCGGGCGCCGTCGGTACGGCATTCGACGCGGCCCCCCAGCCCCTCGATCAGTTGCTTGAGGCTGAAGGCGGCCTCGGCCGGGACCAGGTCGCCGACCAGCCCCGCGACTTTCCTGCCCTTCATCGCCTGGGCGGCGGCTTCCAGCGCCTCGGGCCAGCTGGCCGGGCGCAGCTTGCCGTTTTCGCGGATATAGGGCCGGTCGAGGCGCTGGCGGCGCAGCCCGTCCCAGACGAAGCGGGTCTTGTCGCTGATCCATTCCTCGTTCACGCCGTCATGGTTGCGCGGCAGGATGCGCATGACCTCGCGGCCCTTGGTGTCGACGCGGATGCTGGACCCCAGCGCATCCATCACGTCGATGGATTCGGTCTTGGTCAGCTCCCACGGCCGGGCGGTGAAGGCATAGGGCTTGGAGACCAGCGCGCCGACCGGGCACAGGTCGATGATATTGCCCTGCATGTTCGATTCCAGCGTCTGGTTCAGATAGCTGGTGATCTCGCTGTCCTCGCCACGGCCGGTCTGGCCCATCTGGGTGATGCCTGCCACTTCGGTGGTGAAGCGCACGCAGCGGGTGCAGGAGATGCAGCGGGTCATATGCGTCTCGACCAGCGGGCCGAGGTTCAGATCCTCACTGGCGCGCTTCGGCTCGCGATAGCGGCTGAAATCGACGCCGTAAGCCATGGCCTGGTCCTGCAGGTCGCATTCGCCACCCTGGTCGCAGATCGGGCAGTCCAGGGGATGGTTGATCAGCAGGAACTCCATCACCCCCTCGCGGGCCTTCTTGACCATGGGGCTGTTGGTGCGGATCTCCGAGGGCGCGCCATCCGGGCCGGGGCGCAAGTCCTTGACCTGCATGGCGCAGGAGGCGGCGGGCTTGGGCGGGCCGCCCACCACCTCGACCAGGCACATGCGGCAGTTGCCGGCGATCGACAACCGCTCGTGATAGCAGAAACGCGGCACCTCGATCCCGGCCAGTTCGCAGGCCTGGATCAGGGTCATGTTGGGATCGACCTCGATAACCACGTCGTCGATCTTGATCTTGCGAAGATCCGCCATCTTGTCTTCCCTTATCCCTCGCGCCCGGAAACCGCGCCGGAACGATCTCCGGCAGGTTTTGCGCGATGTAAATGCTGGCCGAAGGCTGGCCCGGTTTGCTGTGGCCCTGTCGATCCCATCCGTCCCGGCGTCATGGCTGCGCCTCCTGCACGGGAACGGTCGCGCGGGCGCCATCCTGTCCCGGCCGCAGCGCCGGCTCGGCGGCAAAGCCGTCCGCGGCGATCATCGCCGCCGCTGCCGCCGCCATCAGGGCGATGCCGATCCGGTTCATCCAAGTCTTCATCTCGCCACCAACAGGCTGCCTATGACGGTATTTCGCGCGATCTCCTGCCGGCCGATGCGGCAAAAGCTCTCGGGGTCTTCGGCCCTGGCGCCCTGGCGGGCCAGATAATCCTCGGCCACGGCATAGATGCGCGCCTTGTCCGCCTTGCTGTCCAGGAAGGCGTCGATCTCGGTTCGCGAATAGCCCTTGTCCTCGGCATAGCGCTTGAGCTTGCGCGCCTCGCCATAGGCATAGAGGATGCGGCCGTCGATGCTGGGACAGGTGCGACGGATGCGGTCGGCGATGCGCGCGGCGATCAGCCGGTCGTTGATGTATTTCTCTTGGGCCAGCGGCTCCAGCGCGGCGGCGGGTGCAGCCAGCGTCGCGGCGATCAGCGCGGCGGGGATCAGCTTCATGGCAATAGCCTCCTTGTCATGGCCTCCTGCCATAACATGCGGCCGCCCCGAAGGTTCGGCACCAAGCCGTGAGGGCGCCGTGATCCGGCCCGGCCGGCGCGCGCGCAGGCGCCGGCGCTCCCCCTGGGGGAGGCGCCTTGCCGGGAAAAGGGGGCCGGTCGCCGTCATCGCCTACTCCGCCGCCATCGCGCCCATGCGGCCCGTGCGCTTGGCCTTGATCCGGTCCTCGATCTCTTCGCGGAAATTGCGGATCAGGCCCTGGATCGGCCAGGCCGCCGCATCGCCGAGCGCGCAGATGGTGTGGCCCTCGACCTGCTTGGAGACGTCGAAAAGCATGTCGATCTCTTCGATCTCGGCGTCGCCGCGCACCAGGCGCTCCATCACCCGCATCATCCAGCCGGTGCCTTCGCGGCAGGGGGTGCATTGGCCGCAGCTTTCATGCTTGAAGAATTTCGACAGCCGCCAGATCGCCTTCACCACGTCGGTGGACTGGTCCATGACGATCATGCAGGCGGTGCCGAAGCTGGATTTCAGCTCGCGCATGCCGTCGTAATCCATGATCGCGTTTTCGCATTGCTCGGCGGTCAGCACCGGGCAGGAGGCGCCGCCGGGGATCACCGCCTTGAGGTTCTTCCAGCCGCCGCGGATGCCGCCGCCATGCTTTTCGATCAGCTCGCGCATGGGGATCGACATGGCCTCCTCGACCACGCAGGGGGTGTTGACATGGCCGGTCAGGCCGAAAAGCTTCACGCCCGCGTTGTTCGGGCGGCCGAAGCTTGCGAACCATTCCGGGCCGCGGCGCAGGATGGTCGGCACGACGGCGATGGATTCGACGTTGTTCACCGTGGTCGGGCAGCCATAGAGACCCGCGCCGGCCGGGAAGGGCGGCTTCATGCGCGGCATGCCCTTCTTGCCCTCAAGCGATTCCAGCAGCGCGGTTTCCTCGCCGCAGATATAGGCGCCGGCGCCGTGGTGCAGGTAAAGATCGAAATCCCAGCCCGACCCGGCGGCGTTGCGGCCCAGCAGGCCCGCGTCGTAGCATTCGTCGATGGCGGCCTGCAGCGCCTCGCGCTCGCGGATGAACTCGCCGCGGATATAGATATAGGCGGCATGCGCGCCCATGGCGAAGCTGGCGATCAGCGCGCCCTCGATCAGCGTATGCGGATCGTGGCGCATGATCTCGCGGTCCTTGCAGGTCGCGGGCTCGGATTCGTCGGCGTTGATGACCAGGTAGGAGGGGCGGCCGTCGGATTCCTTGGGCATGAAGGACCATTTCATGCCGGTCGGGAAGCCTGCGCCGCCGCGGCCGCGCAGGCCCGAGGCCTTCATCTCCTCGACGATCTTGTCGCGGCCGCGCTGGATGATCGCGGCGGTGCCGTCCCAATGGCCGCGCTTTTTCGCGCCGGCCAGGCTGCGGTCGCCCATGCCGTAAAGGTTCGTAAAGATCCGGTCCTGATCGTTCAGCATCGTCTTATCCTTGTCCCTGCGAGGACGCCTTGCGCCGCCGCCAGATCCGAAAGGTCACCAAAAGCGACCAGATCAAGGCCCCAATCGCCGCAAGATCGGCGAGAAAGGCGTATTTCGCGGGCCAGCCCTGCTGGCCCCCCAGCCATTGCACCCCCAGCCACAGCGCCATGGTCGCGGCGATCACCACCGCCACCAGCCGCATCTGCCGGGCATCCGCCGCGGCGGCCCTGTCCGCCTGCGACGCCGCATGTCCTGCCGGGCGGGCCATCAGCCGACCTCGCCCCTGTCGACGCGGCGGGAATGGCCGGTCTCGCCCCCCGCCGCCAGCAATTTCGCCTGGCCGACCCAGTCATCGGCCTCGATCCGCCCGCCCATCCGGCCCAGCCGCTGCGCGAAATCGGCGACGGTGGCGGCGTCCCAGGCGGCGATCTGGTCATAGCGCGTCACGCCCTGCGCGTTCAGCCAGTCCGAGATCTTCGGGCCGATACCCTTGATCCGCTTCAGGTCGTCGGCACCCGGCATGGGTCTGACGGCGGCAGCGGGCCGCGGCCCCGGCGACGGCATCGCCCCGGCGACGATGGGCATCTGCGTGCCCGAGGTGAAGGGTTCGGGCCCCAACGAGCCGCTGACCAGCAGCGTCTCGGGCTGGCGGTCCACCGCGGCGCGCTGCCAGTCGGTGCCGGTCAGCCCTGCCCCGTCCCCGAACAGCTCGGGCCGCTCGTGGCAGACCAGCCAGACCATCAGCGCCCCGAACAGCACGAAAGTCACGACGCCCAGGAACAGCCCGGCCAGCCAGTGCAGCTCGCCGATGCCGGCGGTGAACAGCAGCACCACCACCCCGGCGATCGCCGCCGAGATCCAGCAGTTCCTGGTGCATTCTGCCCGTTCCATCGCGTCCTGCCCGCTCCCCTTCGATCAGGCGCCGTTCTGCGCCGCAAGCCAAGGCGTCGTGATCGGCACCTCGGTCCCGTCGATGCGCTTGATCGTGTCGCCCAGCTGCACCGCCCGCGCCACGCTGGCGTTATAGGTCTCGCCGCCCTTCAGCGCAGCCAGCGCCACCGGACCGCCCAGCGGCTCGGCCGAGAAGCGGCCGTTCTGCGGGCCCGGCACCGGCGCCTCGCCCGCTGCGAAGCGGTCGATCAGCGCCGACAGTTTCTCGGCCGTCAGATCCTCGTAGAAATCCTTGCCGATCTGGGCCATGGGCGCGTTGGTGCAGGCGCCCAGGCATTCGACCTCTTCCCAGGAAAACCGGCCGTCCGCCGACAGCGCATGCGGCTCGGGGGCGATCTTTTCCTTGCAGACCCGGATCAGATCCTCGGCGCCGCAGATCATGCAGGTGGTGGTGCCGCAGATCTGGATATGCGCGACCGAACCCACCGGCTGGAGCTGGAACATGAAATAGAAGGTCGCGACCTCCAGCGCCCGGATATAGGGCATCCCGAGCAGGTCGGCGCAATATTCGATGGCCGGGCGGCTCAGCCAGCCTTCCTGTTCCTGGGCGCGCCACAGGACCGGGATGATCGCCGATTGCTGGCGGCCTTCCGGGTATTTGGTCATCTGGGCGCGGGCCCATTCCAGGTTGGCGGGCGTGAACTCGAAGGAGTCCGGCTGGATGGGGGACAGACGGCGCAGCATCAGCGGTCAACCTCTCCGAAAACGATGTCGAGCGTGGCGATGATCGCCGGAACGTCGGCCAGCATGTGACCGCGCGACATCCAGTCGATCGACTGGAGATGCGCAAAACCGGGCGCGCGCAGCTTGGCGCGCCAGGGCTTGTTGGTGCCGTCGGCGACCAGGTAGACGCCGAACTCGCCCTTGGGCGCCTCGACGGCGGCATAGACCTCGCCGGCCGGAACCCGGAAGCCCTCGGTGTAAAGCTTGAAGTGATGGATCAGGCTTTCCATGTCGCGCTTCATTTCGGCGCGCTTGGGGGGCGTCAGCTTGCCGCGGGCCAGCACGTCGCCCGCGGGCTCGGCGCGCAGCTTGCGGACCGCCTGCTGCATGATCTTGCAGGATTCGCGCATCTCGGCCATGCGGCACAGATAGCGGTCGTAGCAGTCGCCGTTCTTGCCGACCGGGATCTGGAAGTCGAATTCGTCATAGCATTCATAGGGCTGCGCGCGGCGCAGATCCCAGGCCAGGCCCGAGCCGCGCACCATGACCCCGGTATAGCCCCAGTCCAGCGCATCGTCCTCGGTCACGATGCCGATATCCACCAGGCGCTGCTTGAAGATGCGGTTTTCCGTCAGCAGCGTGTCGAGGTCGTCGACCAGCTTCGGGAAACGCTCGCACCATTCCTCGATGTCGTCCAGCAGGTCGGGCGGCAGATCCTGATGCACCCCGCCGGGGCGGAAATAGGCGGCATGCAGCCGCGCCCCGCAGGCGCGCTCGTAAAAGATCATCAGCTCCTCGCGCGCCTCGAAACCCCAGAGCGGCGGGGTCAGCGCGCCGACGTCCATGGCGCCGGTGGTGATGCCCATCAGGTGGTTCAGGATGCGGCCGATTTCCGAGTAAAGCACCCGGATCAGGCTGGCGCGGCGCGGGATCGTGGTGCCGGTCAGCCGTTCGATCGCCAGGCACCAGGCATGTTCCTGGTTCATCGGCGCCACATAGTCCAGCCGGTCCAGATAGGGCAGGTTCTGCAGATAGGTGCGGCTCTCCATCAGCTTCTCGGTGCCGCGGTGCAGCAGGCCGATATGCGGGTCGGCGCGTTCGACGATCTCGCCGTCCAGCTCCAGCACCATGCGCAGCACGCCGTGGGCGGCCGGGTGCTGGGGACCGAAGTTGATGTTGAAGTTGCGGATGCTCTGCTCGCCGGTCAGGGCGTCCATCGAGCCGTCGTCATAGCTGTTCTTGCGGATGTCGCCGTCCATGGTCAGCCCTCAAATCCGATGCGTGGCGCGCAGGCAGGCTGCGCGGCTGCGGTCACTTCTTCGCCTCCGGCGCCTTCTCGTCGCCCGGAAGCACGTATTTCGCGCCCTCCCAGGGGGACAGGAAGTCGAACTGGCGGTATTCCTGAACCAGGTTCACCGGCTCGTAGACCACCCGCTTCTCGATGTCGCTCCAGCGCACCTCGGTATAGCCGGTGGTGGGAAAGTCCTTGCGCAGCGGATGGCCGCGGAAGCCGTAATCGGTCAGGATGCGGCGCAGGTCGGCATGGCCCGAAAACAGGATGCCGAACAGGTCGAAGACCTCGCGCTCATACCAGCCGGCGCCGGGGAAGACGCCGGTCAGGCTGGGCACCAGCTCGTCCTCGCGCACCTGGACCTTCACCCGGATGCGCTGGTTCTGATACATTGACAGCAGGTGATAGACCACGTCGAAGCGCACCGGCCGTGCCGGGTTGTCCACAGCGGTGATGTCGATCAGCGTGGAAAAACGGCAGTTCGGATCGTTGCGCAGGAACTCGATCAGGCCGATCACGCCCGAGAGCGTCGCGTTCACCGTCAGCTCGCCGAAGGCGACCTGGGTCGAGATCACGTCGTTTCCGCGGCGCAGCGCGATATGCTCGGCCAGTTCCAGCAGGGCGGCGTCAGAGAGGGCTTCGGACATGGCTCACCTCACCAGCGTGCCGGTGCGCCGGATGCGGCGCTGGAGTTGCAGGATGCCGTAGAGCAGCGCCTCGGCGGTCGGGGGGCAGCCGGGAACATAGATGTCCACCGGCACGATGCGGTCGCAGCCGCGCACCACCGAATAGGAATAGTGATAGTAGCCGCCGCCATTGGCGCAGCTGCCCATCGAGATGACATAGCGCGGCTCGGGCATCTGGTCATAGACCTTGCGCAGCGCCGGCGCCATCTTGTTGGTCAGCGTGCCCGCGACGATCATCAGGTCCGACTGGCGCGGCGAGGCACGCGGCGCAGTGCCGAAACGCTCCAGGTCATAGCGCGGCATCGAGGTCTGCATCATCTCGACCGCGCAGCAGGCCAGGCCGAAGGTCATCCAGTGCAGGCTGCCGTTGCGGGCCCAGTTGATGATGTCCTCGGTCGTGGTCAGCAGGAAGCCCTTGTCCTGCAACTCGCGGTTCAGCTCGGCCGTGGCGACGTCGCGGTCGGCACCGGCGGTATTCAATCCGGTCATCACGCCCATTCCAGCGCCCCCTTCTTCCATTCATAGGCAAAGCCCACGGTCAGGACCGCCAGGAACACCATCATGCCCCAGAAAGCCACGTCCGACAGGCTGGCAAAGCTGACCGCCCAGGGGAACAGGAACGCGACTTCCAGGTCGAAGATGATGAACAGGATCGACACCAGGTAGAAACGGACATCGAATTTCATCCGCGCGTCGTCGAAGGCGTTGAAGCCGCATTCATAGGCGCTGACCTTTTCCGGGTCCGGGTTGCGCACGGCGATGACCGCGGCCGCCAGAATCAGCACGATGGCAAGCGCCGAGGCCATTCCCAGAAAAACCAGGATCGGCAGGTATTCTTGCAGCAGGTATTCCACTGGGTTGGGCTCCCTTTCGCTCGCAGGAACCCGACTGGCGTCCCGCGATGGGTTTGGCTAAGGTCCGTTTATCCCCGGTCGCGGATATGGTCAACGGTGCCACCCGGCGTCAGGCCGGCTTTGCGCCCCCTGCAACGCGACAAAACCGCGCGCCCCGGCGCCGGATCGCGGGGTATTTCAGTCGGTTTTCCTGCCGGCGCGAGCCCGCCCCCCTTGCCCATGCCCGCAAGGACGGCCCACACCCGCCGGCACCGCCCTTGCCGGATCGCCGCCCCGAGAAACCATGGTCCCGCCCGCGCGGAACCCCCGGCGACCGGCAGGGAACCCGCCGGGCCGTCCGGGAATTTCCCTTGCAAAAGAGGCTTGCCATGACCGACATCTTTCTCCGCCGCGCCTATGATCCGCCCCGTCCGCATGAGGGGCGCAAGGTGCTGGTGGACCGTATCTGGCCGCGCGGGATCAGCCGCGAGACGCTGGGGGCCGATCTCTGGCTCAAGGACATCGCGCCCTCGGACGACCTGCGCCACTGGTTCGGACACGACCCCGAGAAATGGCCCGAGTTCCGCCGCCGCTATGCTGCGGAACTGGATGCCAATCCCGAATCCCTGCGCGAGCTGCGGGCGCTGATCCGCAAGGGCCCGGTGACGCTGCTCTACGGCGCCAGGGACACCGAGCACAACAATGCCGTCGCCCTGCGCGATTACCTGGCTCAGTAGCCCAGCGTCGCCGCGTCCGGCCGGCGCGGATCCGAGGCGCCGTAAAGCGTGCCCGTCGCCGGGTCGCGCATGATCGACTGGGTCGAGCCCATCGCCTCCTTGACCGCGACGCCATGCCCCTTGCCTTGCAGGATGCGAATGGTGTCCAGGCTGATGCCCTCTTCCACCCGCAGCTCGTCGGGCAGCCACTGGTGATGGATGCGCGGCGCGGTCGAGGCCTCGGCCACGTTCATGCCGTGGTCGATCATGTTCATCACCACCTGCAGGACCGTGGTGATGATCCGCGCACCGCCGGGCGAACCGGTAACCAGCCAGACCTTGCCGTCCTTCAGCACCATGGTGGGGGTCATCGAGGACAGCGGACGCTTGCCCGGCTCGACCGCATTGGCATCGCCCCCGACCAGACCAAAGGCATTGGGCACGCCCGGCTTGGCCGAGAAATCGTCCATCTCGTTGTTCATCAGGACGCCGGTGCCCGCCGCCACCAGGCCCGATCCGTAATTCAGGTTGATGGTATAGGTGTTCGAGACCGCGTTGCCCTGCTTGTCCACCACCGAGAAATGCGTGGTCTGGTCGGATTCGTAGGGCGCGAGATCGGCCGGCTTGATCATCACCGAGGGCGTGGCGAAATCGGCGCTGATCTTGCGGCGCATCTCGACCGCGTAATCCTTGCTGGTCAGCGCCGCCACCGGCACCTCAACGAAATCCGGATCGCCCAGATATTCCGAGCGGTCGGCATAGGCCAGCTTCATCGCCTCGGCCATCAGGTGGATCGTCTCGCCCGAGTTCTGCCCCAGCGCCCCGATCGGATAGCCTTCCAGCGCGTTCAGGATCTGGATCAGATGCACCCCGCCGGACGAGGGCGGCGGCATCGAGACGATGTCATGGCCGCGATAGCTGCCGCGCACCGGCTCGCGCTCGACAGGCTTGTAGGCGGCCATGTCCTCGACGGTGATCAGCCCGCCGGCCTCCTGTACCGCGCGGACGATGGCCTCGGCCACCTCGCCCTTGTAGAATCCGTCCGGCCCCTCGGCGGCGATCTTCTTCAGCGTCGCGGCCAGATCGGCCTGCACCAGCCGGTCGCCGGGCCGATAGGCCGCCCCACCCTCCTTGAAGAAGATCGCGGCGCTCGAGGGAAACTTCTCCAGATGCTCGCGCTCGGCCTCGATGCTGTCGGCCAGCTCCGGGGTGACGGTGATCCCCTCCTCGGCCAACCGGATCGCCGGGGCGATGACCTCGGCCCAGTCCATGCTGCCGTATTTGTCCAGCGCCAGCTTCATCCCCGCCACCGTCCCCGGCACGCCCGAGGCCGCGCCGCTGTAAAGCGACTTCTCGCTGTCGGCCTCGCCCGCCGCGTCCAGGAACATGTCGCGCGAGGCACCCTGCGGCGCCATCTCGCGATAGTCGATGGCATGGGTCTGGCCGGTCTCGGCATCATGGACCAGCATAAAGCCGCCGCCGCCGATATTGCCGGCACGCGGCAGGGTGACGGCCAGGGCAAAGGCCACAGCCACGCTCGCGTCGACCGCGTTGCCGCCCTGGGCCATGATGTCGCGGCCGATCTCGGCTGCCAGCCGCTCCTGCGCCGAGACCATGCCGCTTTCCGCCCAGACCGGATGGATCCGGTCCATCACGTCGAAGATCGCGGCCTCCTGCGCCGCCGCTGGAAATGCGATGCAGCCGGCCAGCACGACGGCCGACACCCGCCCCATCCCCACGATTCGTTCCTTCATGGCGCCCTCCACTCAACCCTTGCGGGTCGAGCCTAGCAGCAGAACGGCTCGGATCAAAAAGCCAAAACCGCGGCGCCGCGCCAGCGTCCCGCTCGTGTCATGGGTATTTGAAGAACAGAGAAGACCCGTGCAGCGCCCGATTTTCAGCGCAATCGCCGCTTCTTCGTTCCTCAAATACCCATGACGCAGCCGCGCAGCCGGGCGTCTTAGCCGGCCTTCTTCGCCTTGGCCGCAGCCGGCTTCTTGGCAGCGGTCTTCTTTTCGGCGGGCTTTTTCGCGGCAGCCTTCTTCGCCGGTTTCTTGCCGGATTTCGCGGCCTTCTCGGCAATCAACTCCAGCGCGCGCTCCAGCGTGACCGCGCCGGGCTCCAGGTCACGGGGCAGCGTCGCATTGACCTTGCCCCATTTGACATAGGGGCCATAGCGGCCGCTCATCACCTGCACCGGCCCACCCTCGGGATGCTCGCCCAGTTCCGCCAACGGCGCGGCGGCAGCCGCCCTGCCCCGCACCTGCTTCGAGGCCAGCACCTCGACCGCGCGGTTCATGCCGATGGTGAAGACCTCGTCCACGTCCGGCAGGTTGGCGTATTTCGCGCCATGCTTCACATAGGGGCCGTAGCGGCCGATGCCGGCCTCGACCGGCACGCCGTCCTCGGGATGCAGGCCGATCTCGCGCGGCAGCGACAAGAGCGCCAGCGCCCGCTCCAGGTCGACCGAGGCCAGATCCCAGCCCTTGGGGATCGAGGCGCGTGGCGGCTTCGGCTGTTCAGCCGTCGCCTCGCCACGCTGGACGTAAGGCCCGAAGCGGCCATTCTTCAGGCTGATCTCGTCGCCCTGGTCCACGCCCAGCACGGTATCGCCCACCATATCGGCATCCGGGCTGCTGATAGGCCGGGTGAAGCGGCAATCGGGATACATCGAGCAGCCGATGAAGGCCCCGCCCGAGCGCGCCGTCTTCAGATGCAGCCGTCCCTTGTGGCACAGCGGGCATTCGCGCGGATCCGACCCGTCGGGCCGCGGCGGGTAGAGATGCGGCGCCAGCGCCTCGTCGATCGCCTCCAGCACCTCGGAGATGCGCAGCTCGCTGGTGCCCTCCAGCGCGGCGGTGAAATCCCGCCAGAAACGGCGCAACACCTCGCGATAGGCGCGCTCGCCCGAGGAGATGTCGTCGAGCTCCCCCTCCAGGTTGGCGGTGAAGTCGTAGCTGACATAGCGCGGGAAGTATTTCTGCAGGAAGATGGTGACCAGCCGGCCCTTGTCCTCGGGGATCAGGCGGTTCTGCTCCTTGCGGACATAGTCGCGGTCCTGGATCGTGCCGATGATCGAGGCATAGGTCGAGGGCCGGCCGATCCCCAGTTCCTCCATGCGCTTGACCAGCGTGGCCTCGGTATAGCGCGGCGGGGCCTGGGTGAAATGCTGCTCGGGGGTGACCGCGCGCTTATCGGCCGTCTCACCCTCGTGGATAAGCGGCAGGCGGCGGCCGTCCTCGTCCTCCTCGTCGTCGCGGCCCTGATCATAGACCCGCAGGAAGCCGTCGAACAGCATCACCTGGCCATTGGCGCGCAGGCCCACCTGCCCGTCGGCCGAGGCAAGCTCGACCGTGGTGCGCTCCATGCGGGCCGATTCCATCTGGCTGGCCAGGGTCCGCTTCCAGATCAGGTCGTAAAGCGCCTTCTGGTCCTTGTCGGCGACAGGAAGGCGGTCCGGCGACAGCATCATGTCGGTCGGCCGGATACATTCATGCGCTTCCTGCGCGTTCTTGGCCTTGTTCTTGTACATGCGCGGCGATTTCGGCAGGTATTCCGCCCCGAACCGCGCCTTGATGGCATCGCGCACCGCCATCACCGCCTCGGGCGCCATGTCGATGCCGTCGGTCCGCATATAGGTGATGTGGCCCGCCTCGTAGAGCCGCTGCGCCGCCGACATGCAGGCCCGGGCGCCAAGGCCCAGCTTGCGGCTGGCCTCCTGCTGCAGGGTCGAGGTCATGAAGGGCGGCCAGGGATTGCGGCTGGCGGGCTTGGCGGCGACGCTGGCGACGCTCAGGTCGCGCGAGGTGATCGCGGCCACGGCGAGCTTCGCCTGCTCCTCGGTGGCGATGTCGAAGCGTTCCAGCTTCTTGCCGCCGAAGACAGTCATGGTCGCATCGTATTCGTCGCCGCGCGGCGTCGCCAGCCGGGCATGGACCGACCAGTATTCGCGGGCCTTGAAGGCCTCGATCTCCATTTCCCGGTCGACGATGATGCGCAGGGCGACCGACTGCACCCGGCCCGCCGACTTGGCGCCCGGCAGCTTGCGCCACAGGACCGGCGACAGGTTGAAGCCGACCAGGTAGTCCAGCGCCCGGCGCGCCAGATAGGCATCGACCAGCGGCTGGTCGATCTGGCGCGGATTGGCCATGGCCTCGGTCACGGCATTCCTGGTGATGGCGTTGAAGGTGACGCGGCTGACCTCGGCGCCCTTCTTCAGCGCCGGCGCCAGTGTCTCCAGCAGGTGCCAGGAGATCGCCTCGCCCTCGCGGTCGGGGTCGGTGGCCAGGATCAGCTTCGGGTCCGAGGCCAGCGCATCCTTGATCGCCTTGACGTGCTTCCTGGATTCCGAGGCCACTTCCCATTTCATGGCGAAATCCGCCTCGGGATCGACGCTGCCATCCTTGGGCGGCAGGTCGCGCACATGCCCGAACGAGGCCAGAACCGTATAGTCGTCGCCCAGGTATTTGTTGATCGTTTTGGCCTTGGCCGGTGATTCAACGACGACGACGGGCATGAAGATTCCTTCGCTTGATTCGGCGCCGGAACATGGGCGTCGCCCGGCGAACTGTCAACGCCGGGCTTCTTTCTTGTCCAAATATCCTGCGGGGGTCCGGGGGCGCAAAGCCCCCGGCTGCGGCGTCAGATGCCGTCGCCGACGAAGGCCTTCTCGACCACGAACTCCTTGGGATCGCTGTTGGCGCCCTCGCGCAGGCCGAAGCCTTCCAGTACCGCCTTCACATCGGTGTTGAAGGCCAGGCTGCCGCAGATCATGGCGCGGTCATTTGCCGCATCCATTGGCGGCAGGTTCAGGTCGGCGAACACCTTGCCCGAGGTCAGGTTGTCGGTGATCCGGCCCGTGTATTGCGTCGCTTCCCGCGTCGTCGTCGGGTAATACAGCAGCCGGCTGGCGAATTCCTCGCCGTAAAGCTCGCCCAAGAGCGGGTCGTGGCGCAGGTTCTGGACCAGTTCGCGGCCATAGGCCAGCTCGTCGGCGGTGCGGCAGGTATGCATCATCACCACCTGCTCGTAGCGCTCATAGGTCTCGGGGTCGCGCATCAGGCTGGCAAAGGGCGCGATGCCGGTGCCGGTGGCCAGGAACCACAGCCGCTTGCCGGGCAGGAGCGCGTCCAGCACCAGCGTGCCCACAGGCTTGGGGCGCAGGATGATCTGGTCGCCCGGCTGGATGTTCTGCAGCCGCGAGGTCAGCGGCCCGTCCGGCACCTTGATCGAATAGAATTCCAGCTCCTCGTCCCAGTTGGGCGAGGCGATGGAATAGGCGCGCAGGATCGGCTTGCCGTTGTCGTCCGGCAGACCGATCATCACGAATTCGCCCGAGCGGAAGCGCAGGCTGGCCGGCCGCGTCACCCGGAACGAGAACAGCCGGTCCGTCCAGTGCCTGACCGAGGTCACGGTCTGGGCGTCGGGCAACGTCTTGGCGGGTTTGGCGGCAAGGTCCACGGAAAGATCCAGTGTCATGTTCGGGATTCCCGGTCTATCTAATGCATGGGAGGACGGGGCGAAACCCCAGGTTTCAGCCGGCGAGCCGCGACCGATGGTCCCAGTCGCGCCAATCGGCGCGATAGAGCCATTGGTCCTGCGGCTGGCGCTCGGCCAGCGCGGCGGGGATCTGCACCTCGTCGAAGCCGACGCGGCGGGCCATGGCATATTGGTCCGCGATCAGCTTGCCCACGGCGCGCAGCCGGCCCTTGTAGCCCTTCTGGCGCAGCATGCGGGCCAGCGAGAAGCCGCGCCCGTCGGTCATGGCCGGAAAGTCGATGGCGATCAGGTCATGCGCCAGATAGGACTCGAGATCGGCCAGGCTCGTATCGGGCGCCAGGGTGACCGGCTCGACCCCGTCATGGGGGTGGAAGCCGTCATCGCGGACCAGAATGAAATCGCTCATGCCTTCGCTCCTGTGCGGACCATGCGCCCGCCGATGAAATGGATGCCGCATTCGGTCTTCTGGCTGCCCCGCCAGCGGCCGGCGCGCGGGTCTTCGCCCGGCTTGACCGGCGAGGTGCAGGGCGCGCAGCCGATCGAGGCATAGCCCCTGGCGACCAGCGGGTGACGCGGCAGGTTGTTCTCGGCCATGTAGTCCTGGACGTCCTGCGGACGCCAATGGGCCAGCGGGTTGATGCGCAGCCGCGACGGCGGCTCGGCCTCGAAGAACTCCAGCTGCTGGCGCTCGCCGCCCTGGAAGCGCTTGCGGCCGGTGATCCAGGCGTCGAACCTGGACAGCTCGCGCTCCAGCGGCACGGTCTTGCGGAAATCGCAGCAGGCATCGGTGTTGAACCGGTGCAGCGTGCCGTCCGGGTCGTTCAGCGCCACCTCGCGCTCGGTGGCGCGGATCACCCGCACATCGGTCAGCTTCAGCCGTTCCGTCACTTCCAGCTGATAGTCCAGCGTCTCCTGGAACAGCATCATCGTGTCGATGAACAACACCGGCGTCCCCGGCGCCACCACCGAGACCATGTGCAGAAGCACCACCGATTCCGCCCCGAAACTGGAAACCAGCGTGGTCGAGCCCAGGTCGGGGTCGCGCAGGGCGCGCCGCAGCACCTCGGTCGCCGCGTGGTGGCGATAGCGGTCGTTCAGCCGCGCCGCGCGGGCATCCAGCGCCTGATCAAGCATCGGCCGGATACAGCGCCGCCTTGAACGGAGCCACCCCCAGGCGACGATAGGCGTCGATGAAACGCTCCTCGGGCGATTCGCGCAGTTCCAGGTAGGCGTCGATCAGCCGGTCGATGGCCGGCACCACCTCGTCCGCCGGGAAGCCGGCGCCGGCGCGCTGGCCCAGGGTCGGGGTCTCGTAGCCGTCGCCACCCAGCGTGATCTGGTAGTTCTCGACCCCGGCCCGGTCCAGGCCCAGGATGCCGATATGGCCCAGGTGGTGATGGCCGCAGGCGTTGATGCAGCCCGAGATGCGGATCTTCATCTCGCCGATCTCGTCCTCCAGGCCGCGGGCGCGGAAATGCGCGGCGATGTCCTGCGCGATCGGGATCGAGCGCGCGGTGGCCAGGGTGCAGTAATCCATGCCGGGGCAGGAGATGATATCGGTGATCTTGCCGAAATTCGCCGTGGCCAGCCCCGCCTGGCGCAACGCGGCGTAAAGCTCGGGCAGGTCGGCCTTGCGCACATGCGGCAGCACCAGGTTCTGGTCGTGGTTCACCCGGATGTCGCCATGGGCCAGCCGCTCGGCCAGGTCGGCGACCAGCCGCATCTGCTCGGCGCTCATGTCGCCCGGCGTGGCGCCCGGCGCCTTCAGCGTGACGATGACGCTGGCATAGCCCGGAACGCGGTGCGGATGCAGGTTGCTGTCGGTCCAGGCCCGGAAGGCGCCGTTCGCGGCACGCGCCGCCTCATAGCCCTCGACCGGGGCATCGCGGAATTCCGGCGGCGCGAACCGGGCGCGCAACTCGCGCAGGATCTCCTGGTCCAGGCCCGAGAACTGCCGGCGGCGGTGTTTGAACTCTTCCTCGACATCGGCCCGGAACACGTCGAGGCCGCGCTCGTTCACGGTGATCTTGATCCGCGCCTTCCACTTGTTGTCGCGCCGGCCGGTCAGGTTGTAGACCGACAGGATCGCCTCCAGGTAAGGCAGCAGGTCGGCCTGCGGCAGGAAATCGCGGATCACCTGGCCCAGATAGGGCGTGCGGCCCAGCCCGCCGCCGACCCAGACCTGGAAGCCGCGCGCGCCGTCCTGTTCGACGATGCGCAGCCCGATGTCATAGGCCGAGACCGCCGAGCGGTCCTGCTTGCCGGCCGAGACCGAGATCTTGAACTTGCGCGGCAGGAACTGGAACTCGGCATGGTCGGTGGACCAGATGCGGATCAGCTCGGCCCAGGGGCGCGGATCCTCCAGCTCGTCGTCGGCAGCGCCGGCGAAAGCGTCGGCATTGACGTTGCGGATGGTGTTGCCCGAGGTCTGGATGCTGTGGATGCCGACCGAGTTCAGCGCCTCCATGGAATCGGGGATGTCGACCAGCTTGTGCCAGTGGAACTGGATATTGGTGCGGGTGGTGAAATGGCCATAGCCGCGGTCCCAGCGTTCGGCCACATGGCCCAGCATGCGCAGCTGGTCCGGGGTCAGCGCGCCATAGGGGATCGCCACCCGGTACATGTAGGAATGCAGCTGCAGGTAGACGCCGTTCTTCAGCCGCAGCGGCCGGAATTCCTCTTCGGTCAGGCTGCCGTCCAGGCGGCGCTGGACCTGCTGGCGAAACTGCTGCGTGCGGTGGCGCAGGTATTCGCGATGCTGGTCGTTGTGCTGGGGACGCGCGTCAAACATTGCTGGCCTCGAACTCGGCTTGCTGGAAATGCTTGTGGGTCGGGCCGCTGCGGCGGAACGCCTCGCGGAAATGGGCCGGCTCGGGGCGGCCGTCGGCGCCGCGCTTCGCCTCGACCAGGTAGGGGCCGACGACGAGATGGGCCTGAGAGGTTGCGTCGAGCAGCGCCAGTTCGGCGATGGCCTCGTCCTCGAACAGCTCGGCCTCGCGGGGGTCCGCGGTCCACTTGCCATCGCGCATCCACACGCAATGGCCCATGCGCAGGTCATTCGCGGTGATGACGCCGGGGGTCGCGGGGGATGGGGTGAAGCCTTTGGACATGGCCTTTGCCTTTCGTTTCCTCTGGCATCTATATAGAAAAAAATCCCCCATATTGACGAGTGGGGCAGAAAAATAAGAAACATCTCCGCATGTCAGCCGCGCAGCAAGGACGAGGTTTCACAATGAGCGACAACAGGCAAACTCCCATCCGGCTGGACGACACCGACCGCAAAATCCTGTCCCTGCTGCAAGAGGACGCCACGCTGTCGCTCGACGACATCGCGGCACGGGTGGGGGCCTCGAAGACCCCGGTCTGGAACCGGATTCGCAAGCTGCGCGAGGCCGGGGTGATCCGGTCCCAGGTGGCGCTGCTCGACCCCGATGCGCTGGGGCTCGACGCCTGCTTCTTCGTGCTGATCCGCACCAGCGAGCACGACCCGGACTGGGCGCGCCGCTTCCTGGCCGCGGTGCGCGCCCGTCCCGAGGTGATCGAGGCGCACCGGCTGGCCGGCGACATCGACTATATCCTGAAGGTGCGGGTGCGCAATGCGCGGGCCTATGACCGCTTCTACCAGGCGCTGATTTCCGAGGTGAGGATCCATAACGTCACGGCGCTTCTCTCGATGGAAGAGCTTAAGGCGACCACGGCGCTTCCCCTGGACTGACCGCCGCCGGCGGCGCGGCCGCAGGGGTATTTGTGAAACGGTGAAACGGTCAGGCCAGCGCCCTGAGCGCTCTGGGCAGCGCCTCGGCGAAGGCGGCCATCTCGGGTTCGGGGCCGCAGGAGACGCGGATGCAGCGATCCATCGGCGCAACGCCGGGCATGCGCACGAAGATGCCCTCCTGCGCCAGCGCATCCAGCAGGGCGCGGGCAAAGGCGCCGTCGCGGCCGCAGTCGACGGCGACGAAATTCGTGGCCGAGGGCAGCGCCTCCAGCCGGTTCTCGCGCGCGATCGCGGCGATGCGCGCGCGGGCGGCGGCGGTTTCGGCCAGGACATGGGCCAGCCAGTCGCGATCCTCCAGCGCGGCCAGCGCGCCGGCCTGGGCGATGCGGCCGATGCCGAAATGGTTGCGGATGCGGTCGAAGCCGGCGATCAGTTCCGCCGGGCCGATGGCATAGCCGATCCGCGCCCCTGCCATGGCATGGGCCTTGGAGAAAGTGCGGAAACGGATCGCCCGCGCGTCCTCGGGCTCGATGCGGGGGATGGCATCGGCGGGAGCGAATTCGGCATAGGCCTCGTCCAGAACCAGCAGGCTCGTCTCGGGCAGGGCGCCCAGCATGGCCTCGATGCGCCGGCCGGGATGCCAGCTGCCCATCGGGTTGTCGGGGTTCGCCAGATAGACCAGGCGCGCGCCATGGCGATGCGCGGCGGCGGCCAGCGCCTCGGGATCCTCGGCATCGTCGCGATAGGGCATCTTGACCAGCCGGCCGCCGAAACCCGCCACGTGATAGTTGAAGGTCGGATAGGCCCCGTCCGAACTGACCACCACCTCGCCCGGCGCCACCATCAGCCGCACGAGCAGGCCCAAGAGCCCGTCGATCCCCTCGCCGACCATGATGTTCTCGGGCGCGACGCCGTGATGCGCGGCCAGCGCATGGCGCAGGTCGTGGGTGTCGGGATCGCCGTATTTCCAGACCTCCGCCGCCGCCCGCGCCATGGCCGCGACCGCCCTGGGCGAGGGGCCGAAGCCGTTCTCGTTGGCGCCCAGCCGGGCGCGGAACGGCGCGCCACGGCGGCGCTCCAGCGTCTCGGGGCCGGTGAAGGGAACGGTCGCGGGCAGCGCGGCGGGAATGGGGGCAAAGCGAAAGCGCATCATGGCGCCACAGAAACCCCAAACTCCGCCCCTGCGCAAGGGCCGCGCCGGCCTGCCGGCTTCTTCCTTGGACAAATATCCTGGGGGGTGAGGAGCGCCCGGAAAAAGGTCCGCCGGACCTTTTTCAGCGACGAACGGGGCGAAGCCCCAGGGCGCAGCAGGCGCGGCGGGGACACCCCCTGGAAAGCCTTGCCCCTAGAACGCCTTGAAGGTGATCGTCGTCAGCGTGCGCACGATATGCGGGATGTCGAACAGCTTTTCGGAGAGATAATGCCCGACATCCTGGTTCTCGGGCACGTAGATCTTGGCCAAGAGGTCGTAATCGCCCGAGGTCGAGTAAAGCTCGCTGACGATCTCGCGGTCATAGATCGCATCGGCGACCTCGTAGGTCTTGCCGGGCGAGCAGCGGAACTGGACGAAAACCGGGCGCATGGCGAACCTCTCGATCTCTTGCCGCGTCAGACTAGACCACGCGCGCCTCGCAGGTCCAGTCCCCGCGCGCGAAGCCGCGCCAGAAGCGGCGCATCAGCAGCACCGCGGCCAGGCTCAGCCCCGCGACCAGCCCCAGCCACAGGCCGGCCGGGCCCATCCCGGCGACGAAGGCCAGCCCGTAGGCCACCGGGATGCCTACCAGCCAATAGCTGATGGCCGCGATCACCATGGGCACGCGCGTGTCCTGCACCCCGCGCAACAGCCCCAGCCCAATCACCTGCATCGCATCCGTCAGCTGAAACAGCCCGGCATAGAACAGCAGTCCGGCCGCGATCCCGACGATGGCCGGGGTCTCGGGATCCGAGGCATCCAGGTAGAGCCCGACCAGCTGGCGCGGGAACAGCTCGAAAGCCGCCATGGCCAGCGCGGCGATCACCACCGAAACCGCGGTCACCGTCACGCCGGCGTCGCGCATCCAGCGGCCGTCGCCCCGGCCCTTGGCCTGGCCGATGCGCACGGTGGCGGCATTCGACATGCCCAGATGCAGCATGAAGGTCAGCGAGGCGAGCTGCAGCGCGATTCCGTGCGCGGCCAGCTCGCGCGTGCCGATCCAGCCCATCATCACGTTCGAGCCGACGAAAAGCCCGCCCTCGGCCACCATGGTCAGCCCGATGGGCAGGCCCAGCACGAAGACCGCCCGCATCCCCGCCCAGTCGGGGCGCCAGAAGCGCCGGAACAGCTGGTATTTGCGCGCCGCCGGCAGCCAGGCCGCATAGGCGGCGATCGCCAGAAGCTGCGAAAACTGCACGGCGATGGCGGCGATGGCGGCGCCCCGCACCCCCAGTTCCGGCGCGCCCAGATTGCCGAAGATCAGCAGCCAGTTCAGCACGATCACCAGCGGCAGACCCGCCAGCGTGATCCACAGCACCACCTGCGGCCGCTCCATCGCCGCCAGGTAGCTGTTGAGCGTCAACTGGCACAGCATCGCGATCAGGCCGAAGCCGGCGATGCGCAGGTAGTCCTGCGCCAGCCGCGCCACCACCGGCTCCTGGCCGATGGCCAGCAGGATCGGCTCGGAATGCCACATGGCCGGGATCACCGCCACGGCGAAACCCAGCGACAGCCACAGCGCCATCCGGGCCGAGCGGCGCACCTCGACCTCGTCGCCCCGCGCGATGGCGGTGGCGATCAGCCCCATGACGCCGATACCGAAGCCCATGCCCAGGAAGAACAGGATGTTGAAGAAGGACACGGCGATAACCAGCGCCGCCAGCTCCTCGACCCCGTACCAGCCGACCATGACGGTATCGGCGACATGGATGGCCATGCGCGCCAGGTGGCTGCCGACCAGCGGCAGCCCGAGCGCGAGCGTCGCGCGCAGATGCGGGGCGTAGCGGTGAAACGTCATGCCCCTGCCTTATCCTTGGGCAAGGGCTGCGGCAAGGCGTCGCGCCGCGTCACGGCTCAGGGCCGGATCTCGACCTCGGTGCCGATGCGGGCATGGGCGAAGATCTCCTCGATCTCGGCATTGTCGACGGCGATGCAGCCGGCGGTCCAGTCGCCCTTGACGCGAAAGCCGTCGGGCAGCTGGTTCGGCTGACCGTGGATCATGATGTCGCCGCCGGGGCTGACGCCTAGCCGGCGCGCCGCCTCGCGGTGGCGGGGCTGCGGATAGTCGATGCCCAGCGACAGGTGATAGGCGCTTTGCCGGTTCAGCCGGTCGATGCGGAAAATGCCCTCGGGCGTGCGGCCATCGCCCTCGCGGCTCTTGTCGCCCTCGGGCGCGAAGCCCAGGGCGATGCGGAAGGTCCGGGGCGGGCCGCTTTCCTGATACACCGTCATGCGGCGGGCGGATTTCTCGACCAGGATGCGCTGGACCGGCGAGGCGATGGGCGCCTCCGGCCTTGCCGGCGGGCGCTGGAAGACCGGCGGCAGGGTGATGCGCGGCAGCCGGAACTCGGGCAGGCGCAGATCGGGCAGGCGCGGCCAGTGCCAGCCGGCCGCCGGCGGCTGCGGCACCGGGACGGGCGCGGGCTGCGGCGCCCAGATCAGCCACAGCCCCCAGAGCACCGCCGCCAGGCACAGCACCGAGAAGAGCCCGCCCAGCCGTCTCATTGCAGGTCGCGGAACGCCTCTTGCAGCCGCGCCACGGCCTCGGCCACCCGGGCGCGGGGCGTGGCGATGTTGAAGCGCAGGAAGTCCTCGCCGCCGGTGCCGAAACTGCCGCCGTGGTTGACGGCGATGCGGGCGCCATGCTCGACCCGGCGGGTGAACTCGGCGCGCTCCATGCCGGTGCCCGAGAAGTCGAGCCAGGCGAGGTAGGTCGCCTGCAAGGGCATCGAGCGCAGGCCGGGAATGATGTTCACGCCCTCGTCGAACAACCGCCGGTTGCCGTCCAGATAGGCCACCAGCGCATCGACCCAGGCCGCGCCCTCGGGCGAATAGGCAGCGGCGACCATGCCCGGCCCGAACAGGCCGGGCGAGATGCCCAGGGCCATCAACCGGGTTTGCAGGCGCTTGCGCAGCCCCTCGTCGGCCACGATCAGGTTGCCGATATGGGCGCCGGCGATGTTGAAGGTCTTGGTGGCGGCGGTCAGCGTCACCAGCCGCGGCGCGGCCTCGGGCGCGACGGTCGCCAGCACCGAATGGCGCGGGCTGCCGGGCAGGACCAGGTCGTGGTGGATCTCGTCCGAGACCAGGATCAGGTCATGGGCGGCGCAGAAATCGGCGACCTCGCGCAGTTCCTCGGCGCTCCAGACCCTGCCGCCGGGATTGTGGGGCGAGCACAGGATCAGCATCCGCTCGCGCCCGGTCAGCAGCTTCCGCCAGCCCTCCCAGTCCATGCGATACTGCCCATCCCGGATGGCCAGCGGGAACTCGGCCACCTCGCGGCCTGACGCGCGGATGACGCGGGCGAAGGCGTGATAGACCGGGGTCATGACGATCACCCGGTCGCCCGGCCGGGTGAAGGCATCGACGCAGACCGCCGTGCCGTTGACCAGCCCATGCGCCGAGAGGATCCAGTCCGGCTCGATCTGCCAGCCGTGGCGTGTCTCCATCCACCAGCGGATCGCCTCGAGATAGGCCGGGTTGGCGCCGGGATAGCCATAGACGCCATGCGCCGCCATCGCCTCGACCGCGCGCTGCACCGAGGCCGGCGGGCGGAAATCCATGTCCGCGACCCACATCGCGATCCCGTCCTGGGGCGAAACGCCGTAGATCGCCTGCATGTCGTCCCATTTCGAGCAATGGGTGCCGGTGCGGTCGATGATCTCGTCGAAATCGGGCTGGACCATGGTTTCCCCTCGTTTTCCGTTCGGGCGCTTTCTGTTCGGGGGCAGCATAGCGGCTTGTTGCGCAAGGCCAAGGCTTGCCCTAGATCACGGTCATGACATTGCGCAGCATCATCCTCCACCCCGATCCGCGGCTGAAGAAGCCCTGCGAGCCCGTGGGCCGCATCACCCCCGAGATCGAGACCCTGGCCGCCGACATGCTGGCCACCATGTATGACGCGCCGGGCGTGGGTCTGGCCGCGCCGCAAGTGGGCGTGCTGTCGCGGCTTTACGTCATGGATTGCGAAAAGGATCCCGAGGCGCCGCGCAACCCCATCGTCATGGTCAACCCCGAGATCACCTGGCGCTCGGAGGCGCTGAACACCTACGAGGAAGGCTGCCTGTCGATCCCCGAGCAATATGCCGACGTGACGCGGCCGGCCGAGGTCAAGGTGCGCTGGCTCGGCCTGGACGGCAAGACGCATGAGCGGGATTTCGAGGGGCTCTGGGCCACCTGCGCCCAGCACGAGATCGACCATCTCGACGGCAAGCTGTTCATCGACTACCTTAGTCCGATCAAGCGCCAGATGATCACCCGCAAGATGGTCAAGCTTAAGCGCGAGCGCGGCCGTGCCTGAGCCCCTGTCGGGCCAGGATGCCGCGCAGGCGTCCAGGGGGCCCGACCCCGCCGCGCTGGCCGCCCGCGGGCGCATCCGCCCGATACTGGTCCATCCCCACCCGGCGCTGCGCCAGGTCTGCGCGCCGGTGGGGCGGCTGGGCTGGGACGCGCTTTCGCAGCTTGCGGCCGACCTGCTGGCGACCATGTATGACGCCGGCGGCCGCGGCCTGGCCGCGCCGCAGATCGGCGAGTGCTGGCGCATCTTCGTCATGGATCACGGCTGGAAGGCCGGCGCGCCCCTGCCCCGCGTGGTTCTCGACCCCGAAATCCTGCCCCTGGGCGGCATGGTCGAGACCCTGGAGGAAGCCTGCCTCTCGATCCCCGGCCGGCCGGCTGCGGTAAGCCGGCCGGTGACGGTCTCGATGCGCTGCTTCGACCTGATGGGGACGCTGCAATTGCTGACCCTGGCCGGCATCGAGGCCCGCATCGCCCAGCACGAGGCCGACCATCTGGACGGCCGGCTGATCCTCGATGCGCTGGACGGCCGGGATTCCACCGTGCGTTAAGCCGGCCTTAACCGTTTCGCGATAGACCGGGGGAGCAGATGCCGCCGCCGGAGTCGCCGCTTGTTCCCGCTGTCCCAGATTCTCTGCTTTCTCGCCGGCCTCTGGCTCGGCCGGCGGCTGGCCCGCCGCCGCGAAGGATGCCAGCCGTCCCACGACGAATGGCGTGCCTATGGGCAGGGCGCCTTCCATGTCCGGCGCGATTCGCGGCGGGTGGACAGTCCGGGCCGGATTTACCTTCATTCCCCGCCGTGGTAGCCGGGCGGCCATCCCTGACAAGGCCGCCCCGATGACCGTCCGCCCCTTCCTGCCCTATGCCGACCGCCGCCTGCACATGCCGGCCGAGCCGGTTCCCGCGATCACCGAGACCGTGCGGATGATCTGGGACGACATGATCGACACGATGGAGGCGATGCCCGGCGTCGGCCTTGCCGCGCCGCAGATCGGCATCATGCAGCGCCTGGCGGTGGTGGACGCATCCGACAAGCGCGGCCAGGCCCTGCGCATGGCCAATCCCGAGATCCTGCACGCCAGCGTGCAGCTGCGCGCCCATGAGGAGGCCAGTCCGAACCTGCCCGGCGTCTCGGCCCGGATCGAGCGGCCGCGCGCCGTCACCGTGCGTTTCCTCAATGCCGATGGCGAGATCGAGGAGCGGGATTTCGTCGGCCTCTGGGCGACCTCGGTGCAGCACCAGATCGACCACCTGGACGGCCGGCTTTATGTCGATCACCTTTCGCCCCTGCGCCGCAAGATGCTGGTGGCGAAATCGGCCAAGCTGGCCCGCCGCTGACCGGATCGCGCGCCACGCACAGCGCGGGTCTAGCTGGAACCGCTGTCGCCCCATTTGGGCGCGCTGGGGAGAGTGCAAGGCCGCAGGGGTATTTGGAAAACGGTGAAAGGGCTTTCTGCGCAAGCGGCCGGGGCAGTTGCCCACCGGCGCGGCGCTGGAGGACGAGGGTTTTCTGCGCGCGGTGAGCGGGGGTGGGAACCTGTCACGATCTGCCTGGCGCAGCAGGACCGCATGGGCATCCCCGACGCCAATGGTATCCAGGCGCGGCGGGAAATCGCGCTGGAAACGAAAATGACGGCCGGGGTGATCCGACCGTCGCGCGGAGGGCTATCTGGACACATCACCTGTCTGGCTCGCCCACGCCACGAATATCGCGCTGAAACGGGGGATTTTCAATGACGGGCATCAGCGTCAGGACCGAGCGCGACACGACCGAAGCCCAGACCCGCCTTCACCAGCGGGTGAAGCTCGGGCTTTCTGCACGCAAGGAGCCGGGTGTGGGGCGGGGGCGCGGGAAGGGGACCGCGACGGCAAGCGCTTTTCTTTGCCGCCCCGCCCCCTTAACCTCGGGGGCGAACGGGCGGAGGGAACGCGCCCTCCGACAGGCCCCGCCCCCTGTGCATCCTGGGGCCGGAGCCCTTTCCCGCTGCCACCTGCCCGCCGCCCGTGCGGGCATAGCCCGAGGGACGCCAGGCCAGAGATGTTTTCCGTGCTGCCCCTTCTTGCCGGTCTGCTGTTCTTCGCCGCCTCGCTCACGCCTTCGCTGATCCCGAGGGACTGGCTGATGCAGGGCGTGCTGGCCGGTGTCTCGATGGCGGCGGGCTATGTGATGACCCAGTTCCTGCTGGCGCTGTGGCGGGCGCTGGAACTGCCGGTGTTGCGGGGCCGGCCGGCGCGCATCGCCCATGCGGTCCTGGCGGTGCCGGTGCTGGTCCTGCTGGGCCGCGGGGTGATCCTGTCGGGCGAATGGCAGAACAGCATCCGCGCCCGCATGGGCATGCCGGACCTGGAGGTGAACAATACCGCCAAGATGCTGGCCCTGGCGCTGGCGGTGTTCCTGGCGCTGTTCGTGATCGGCAAGGCGATCCAGGCGCTGTTCGACCTGCTGCGGCTGCGGCTGGCGCGCTATATCCCGGTGCGCAGCGCCAATGTGCTGGGCCTGCTGCTGGCGGCGCTGATCGTGGTGACGCTGACCCGCGACGGGGTGGTGAACGGGGCGATGCGCATCGCCGACAGTTCCTATGCCGCGGCCCAGCACCTGACCGATCCCAGCGTGCCAGCACCCGCCGAATCCTGGCAGCCCGGCTCGGCCGCGTCCGGCATCGACTGGGAGCTGATGGGCAAGCCGGGGCGCGACTTCGTGCTGGGCGGGCCGCGCGCCCGCGCCATCTCGGGCTTCACCGGCCACCCGGCCAAGGAGCCGCTGCGCATCTATGTCGGCCTGGCCCAGGACAAGAGCCCCGAGGCCCGCGCCCGGCTGGCGCTGGACGAGATGCTGCGGGTGGGCGCCTTCGAGCGCAAGGTGCTGGTGCTGGCCAGCCCCACCGGCACCGGCTGGATGGACCCGGCCAGCTATGACGCGCTGGAATACATGCATGGCGGCGACGTGGCGACGGTAGCGGTGCAATATTCCTATCTGCAAAGCCCGCTGGCGCTGATCTTCGAGACCGAATCCGGCCTCGAGCAGACCACGGCGCTGATGCGCGCGGTCTACGAGCATTGGCGCCACCAGCCCCCGGACCGGCGGCCGCGCCTGTATCTGCACGGCATCTCGCTGGGCGCCTGGTCGTCCATGTATGCCTTCAACCCGTTCCAGATGATGAACGAGCCGGTCGCCGGCGCCTTCTGGGTAGGCCCGCCCTTTACCTCGACCCTGTGGCGGCAGGCCAACGGCGCGCGCCAGCCCGGCAGCCGCTTCGTCCTGCCCGAGCTGGATGAGGGCGAGGTGATCCGCTATGCCAGCCAATACGCGCCGCCCGACCGCATCGGCCGGCCCTGGGGGCGGCTGCGCATCCTGTTCCTGCAATATGCCAGCGATCCGATCGTGTTCTACGATCCGGCCTCGCTGTGGCGGGCGCCGGAATGGATGCGCGAGGCGCCGGCGCCCGATGTCTCGCCCCGGCTGCGCTTTACCCCGGTGGTGACGCAGCTGCAGCTGGCGGTGGACATGCTGGTCTCGACCTCGGCGCCGCCGGGCTTCGGCCATAGCTATCACGCCCGCGACTATATCGACGGCTGGGTGGCGGTCACCGCGCCCGCGGGCTGGACGGCGGCCGATACCGAACGGCTCAAGGCGATCTGCGGCCAGGAAGGGCGACTCGGATGCGCAAACGGCTGATCCTTGCGGCGGCGCTGCTGGGGCTGGTGGCCCTGGCGCTGGCGCTGAACACGGCGCGCAACTATGCCGGCTGGCAGCCCGCGACCGAGACCCCGGCCGAGCGGCTGGCCCGGCTGGAACCGCATTGGCGCATCCTGCGGCCGGACAGTCCCGGCCCGCATCCCGCCGCAGTGCTGCTGTCGGGCTGCGACGGCGTGCATGACAACATGGACTATTGGGCGCAGCAATTCGTGGCCATGGGCCGGGCGGCGCTGATCCTGGACAGCCATGCGCCGCGGCTGCTGGACAAGGCGCAGGCCTGGCGGGCGCTCTGCGCCGGGCAGGTGCTGCCGGGGGCCGAGCGCGCCGGAGACCTGGCCGTGGCGCTGGCGGCGCTGCGCGAGATGCCGGGCATCGACGCCTCGGACGTGGCGCTGCTCGGCGCCTCGCATGGCGGCTGGACGGTGATGGAACTGCTGCGCGCTCTCGGCGAGGACGAGCCGCCGCCCGGCCTGACCGCCTGGCCCGCGCCGCGCGGCAGCCTGGCCGCGCCGCTTGGCCCGGTGGTGCTGCTTTATCCCTATTGCGGCCTCTTGAACGGCGCGGCCAAGGGACCGTGGCCCGGCCATGTGCAGGGGCTGATGCTGCTGGCCGAGCTGGATTCGATCACAGATTCCGCCGATTGCCAGAGGATGGGCGAGGATCTGGTCGCGCAGGGCGCGCATCTGGCCGTCATCACCTATCCCGGCATCAATCACGGCTTCGACCAGCGCGAACGCTCGTCGCTCTCGCCGCTGGAGTTCGACCCGGCAGCACGGGCGCAGGCCACCCGCGACATCCGCGCCTTCATGCAGGGTTTTGCCGCGCCCGCGACCGGGATATGAGGCGGCAAGGACAACGGAGGGCAGCGATGCGCGTCATCTTCATGGGCACACCCGATTTCTCGGTCCCGGCGCTGCGGGCCATCGCCGCGCGGCACCAGGTCGTCGCGGTCTATTCGCAGCCGCCGCGCGCGGCCGGGCGCGGACAGAAGCCCCGCCCCTCGCCCGTGCATCGCGCCGCCGAGGAACTGGGCCTGCCGGTCCGCACGCCCGAGCGGCTGAAAGCGCCGCAGGACCAGGCGGATTTCGCCGCGCTCGCCGCCGATGTGGCGGTGGTGGTGGCCTACGGGCTGATCCTGCCGCCGGCGGTGCTGGAGGCGCCGCGGCTGGGCTGCCTGAACATCCACGCCTCGCTTCTGCCGCGCTGGCGGGGGGCGGCGCCGATCCATCGGGCGATCATGGCCGGCGATGCCGAGACCGGCGTCGCCATCATGCAGATGGAGGCGGGGCTGGATACCGGCCCGGTGCTGGCCGAGGCGCGCACCGCCATCGGCCCCGAGGACACCACCGCCGACCTGCACGACCGGCTGGCCGAGATGGGTGCGGCGCTGATCGTCGAGACCCTGCACCGCCTGCCCCTGCCCGCCCGGCCGCAGCCGGCCGAGGGCGTGACCTATGCGCAAAAGATCGACAAGGCCGAGGCGCGGATCGACTGGACGCGGCCGGCCGCGCAGGTCGACCGGCAGATCCGCGGCCTCTCGCCCTTTCCCGGCGCCTGGTGCCTGATCGGGGGCGAGCGGGTGAAGCTCTTGCGTTCGCGCCTCGCCGCCGGTCCGGGCGCGCCGGGCCGGGTGCTGTCGGGCTTCACCATCGCCTGCGGCGAAGGCGCCATCGAGGTGCTGGAGGCGCAGCGCGAAGGGAAGCGCCCGATGCCCGCGGCCGAGATCCTGCGCGGCATGACCCTGCCCGACCGGCTGGGCTAGCCCTGCCGGGCAACCTTGCGGGCAGCCCGTTCGGCGACCTTTTCCGCCGCCTTGCAGCCCTGGCGGATGCCCAGGCCCAGTCCGATGCGGGCGACCGGCACCAAGAACAGCGCCGCCCCCGCCAGCACGACCCAAAGCATCTCGCGCCCGGATTGCGATAGCCGGCCAAAGGCCGGAAATTGCGGGATACGGGCCAGGATCGCCACGATCACCGCGGCGTGAAAGATCGCCAAGAACAGCATGCAGAGCAGCGCGGCCCGCAACATCCGCCCCGGCGCGGGAACGGCGTTTTCGCGGCGATACCAGAGATGACCCGAGGTCAGGCTCGCGATGAAGACCAGGATCAGGCCCGCCGCGTCGTTCCGCAACTCGATGCCATGACCCGCCGCCATGAAGGCCAGCAGCCCGAACAGGACCATCCCCCCAAACCAGACCCCCGAAGAAATGGATCACCAGCCGCATCGCGGAAACCGGCCTCGCGGTATTGCCTGCGCCCATTGCTACCCTCTTTCCCCGAACCATGGCTCCCGGTGCGGGAACAGGGCAAGGACAAAACGGACAAATTTGCGCCGCATGCCCCCGCCTCGCCAGGCATTTGCACCCTGCACGGGTATGCGGTCTAATCGCGCGCATGGTATGATCCAAGAGGTGCGGCGATGGAAAACCTGATCCGGGTGATGGCCGATCACTGGTGGATGCCGCTCTTGCGCGGCATCGCGGCGATCCTGTTCGGCCTGATGGCGCTGATCTGGCCGGGGCTGACCGTCTATGCCCTGCTGCTGGTCTTTGGCGCCTATGCGATCTTCGACGGGGTGATGGCGATCGTCACGGCCTTCCGGCGCAAGGCGGAGGACGACCGCTGGTGGGCCTGGGGGCTGGACGGCGTCCTGTCGATCATCATCGGCCTAATGGCGCTGTTCTGGCCGGCGGCGACGGCGCTGGCCTTCATCATCTGGATGGCCGCCTGGGGCGTGGTCGCCGGCGTCTTGCGCATCATCGCCGCCCTCCGGCTGCGGGACGAGATCGAGGGCGAATGGGCGCTGGGGCTCAGCGGCTTGCTGCTGGTCGTCTGGGGCGTGCTGATGGCGCTGGTGCCGGCCGCGGGGCTCTTGGGCATCGCCTGGCTGATCGGCCTGTTCGCGCTGCTGATCGGCGTGGCGATGATCGTGCTGGCCTTCCGGTTGAAGGGGCTGAAGCCGGTCTAGGTTGCGCGGTTGCCGGAGTATTTGGGAAACGGTGAAATGATCAGATTCCGCGCGGCTTGGCGCGAGTGGTCGGGTCGGCTTCCAGCGGGTTTTCCGGCCAGGGATGGCGCGGATAGCGGCCGCGCATGTCCTTACGGACATCGCCGTAACCCCCGGCCCAGAAACCCGGCAGGTCCGTGGTCACCGCGACGGGCTTGCCGCCGGGCGACAGCAGGGTGATGCGCAAGGGCCGGTTGCCGACCACCGGATGGCGCGACAGGCCGAACAGTTCCTGCAGCTTCAGCTCGACCGAGGGTGTCTCGTGGTCGTAGTCGATGGGCACCCTGCGGCCCAGCGGCGTGACGAAATGCGCCGGCGCCGCCTGATCCAGCCGGCGCTGGCCGTCCCAGCCGATGCGCGCCTTCAGCGCCTCGCTCAGGTCCAGCCCGCGCAGGTCGGCCAGGGTCCGCACCTTGCCCAGCCAGGGCAGCAGCCAGTCGGGATCGGCAAGCAGGCTTTCGTCATCGACCGGGCCGAGTTCCGGGATCAGCGCGACCCGTGCCCGCAGCCGCGCGGCGCCGGGGCTCCAGGTCAGCCCGGTCGCGCGCAGCCCCTCGAAGGCGGCGCGGGCCAGCGCCTGCGGGTCGGGATCGTCCAGCGCCCGGTCGGCCAGCACCAGCGCGCCAAGGCGTTCCTGCCGGCGGGCAAGGACGCGGCTGTCGCGGCGGGACCATTCCACCAGCTCGACGGTCTCGATGCGGTCGGGGAACAGGGCGCGGATCTCGTCCTCATCCACCGCCACCGCCATGCGGATGCGGGCCTCGCGCGCATCGCCGTCAAGGTCGGTCGCGACAATCAGGCGCTGTGCGGCCAGCGCGTCGCCCTCGGGCAGCACCGCGCCCTTGCCGCCCGACAGCACATAGCGCGGCTGCTCGCCCTTGCGGCGCAGCCCGATGCGGTCGGGATAGGCCAGCGCGGCCATGGCGCCCGGCGACAGGCCGGCGCCCTCGCCCGCCATGCGGCGCAGGCGTTTCGCCTCGTCGCGGATGCGGTGCAGCGTGCCGGGGTTGGCCGGCCAGGGGTGGCGGTCCTGATAGGCGCGCAGGTCGCGGATCGCCGCCAGCCGCAGGGTCAGGTCGGCGGGTGCGCCGGTCAGCGGGTCGCGCTCGGCCATCAGCGCGGCGAGGTCGGCGGCCTCGCGCCCGGCCGTGACCAGCATATGCGCCAGTCGCGGATGCAGCGGCAGCGGCGCCAGACGCCGGCCGTGCGGGGTGATGCGGTTGTCCCCGTCCAGCGCGCCGAGGTCGCGCAAGAGCGCCCGCGCCTCGGAGAGCGCCGCCTCGGGCGGCGGCGTCAGGAAGGCGAGGTCGCGCCCGTCCGAGCCCCAGATCGCCAGTTCCAGCGCCAGCCCGGCCAGGTCGGCCACGGCGATCTCCGGCGGGGCGAAGGCGGGCAGCGCGCCTTCTTCGGCCCGCGCCCACATCCGATAGCAGATGCCCGGCGCGACGCGGCCGGCACGGCCGCGGCGCTGCTCGGCCTCGGCGCGGCTGACGCGCTCGGTCACCAGCCGCGACATGCCCGAGCCGGGATCGAAGCGCGCCCGCCGCGCCCGGCCGGCATCGACCACCACCTTCACGTCGGGAATGGTCAGCGAGGTTTCCGCGATCGCGGTCGCCAGCACGATCCGCCGCCGCCCGCCCGGGGGTTGCAGGGCGGCGCGCTGCGCCTTGAAATCCATGGCGCCGTAAAGCGGCAGCACTTCGGCATCGACGTCCAGCATGGCCTGGACGCGGCGGATCTCGCCCTCGCCCGGCAGGAAGGCCAGGATGGTGCCGCCGGTGTCGCGCGTCGCCGCCTCGGCCTGGGTAATCAGCCGCGCCGCCTCGGAGACCAGCCGGGCGCCCGCGGGCAGGGGGCGGTCCAGCCAGCGCGTCTCGACCGGAAAGGCGCGACCTTCCGAGCGGATGACCGGCGCGCCCTCCATCAGCGCCGCGACCGGCTCTGCATCCAGCGTCGCCGACATCACCAGCAGCGCCAGGTCGGGCCGCAGCGCCCCCCGCGCCTCCCAGGCCAGGGCCAGGCCAAGGTCGGCGTTCAGGCTGCGCTCGTGGAATTCGTCAAAGATCACGCAGCCGATGCCGGAAAGCTCGGGGTCGGACTGGATCATCCGGGTCAGGATGCCCTCGGTCACCACCTCGATGCGGGTGCCCGCCACCGCCTCGCCGCGGATGCGATAGCCGACGGTGCGGCCCAAGGGCTCGCCCAGCGTCTCGGCCATGCGCTCGGCCGCGGCGCGGGCGGCAAGGCGGCGCGGCTCCAGCATCAGGATGCGGCCGGAAATCGCGGGCAGCAGCGCCAGGGGGACGCGGGTGGTCTTGCCGGCGCCGGGCGGCGCCATCAGCACGGCACGGCCATGCGCGGCCAGCGCGGCGGTCAGGTCGGGCAATACGGCGTCGATGGGCAACTGCATCCCCGCCTTATGGCAAAGCGCCGTCGGGGCGAAAAGAGGTGCCCCTACACATCCGCCGCCGGCCTGCCTATCTTGACCCGGCCAAAGCGAGGGACGGAATGGGTATCGCCGACGATCTGATGCAGGGCCTGGGCATCTCGGACCCGGTGATCCGGCTGGGGGTGACGGGGCTGTCGCGGGCCGGCAAGACCGTGTTCATCACCTCGCTGGTGGCGAATCTGCTGGATCGCGGGCGCATGGCGGCGCTGCGGGCCGCGGCCGACGGTTCGCTGAAGGCGGCGTGGTTGCAGCCGCAGCCCGACGACACCGTGCCGCGCTTCGATTACGAGCGGCATCTGGCGGCGATGACCGGCCCCGACCCGCATTGGCCCGAGGGCACCCGCCATGTCAGCCAGCTGCGTCTGTCGCTGCGCATCCAGCCGCGCGGGCTGATCGCCGGCTGGCGCGGCCAGCAGGTGCTGCATCTCGACATCGTGGACTATCCGGGCGAGTGGCTCTTGGACCTGCGGCTGATAGAGAAGGATTTCGACCAATGGTCGCAAGAGGTTCTGGAGCGCATGGCCGCTCGTCCCGGTGCCGGGGATTTCCGCGCCGCGCTGGCGGCGACCGAGCCGGGCCGCTTTGACGAGACCGCCGCGCAGGCGCTGGCCGCGGCCTATACGAGGCACCTGCACCTGGCGCGCGAGGCGGGCTGGTCGGACTGCACCCCCGGCCGTTTCCTGATGCCGGGGGAGCTGGACGGCTCGCCGGCGCTGACCTTCACCCCCCTGCCGCACGAGATGCAGGCGACGTCCCTGGGGCGCGAGTTCGCGCGCCGTTTCGGCGCCTACAAGGCGCGGGTGGTGAAGCCGTTCTTCCGCGACCATTTCGCCCGCATCGACCGGCAGGTGGTGCTGATGGACGTGCTGGGCGCCATCCATGCCGGGCCGCAGGCGGTCGAGGACATGCGCCGCGCCATGGCCGACATCCTGACCGCCTTCCGCCCCGGCCGCGCCGGCTGGCTGGCGCAGCTTCTGGGCTCGCGCCGGGTGGGGCGGATCCTGTTCGCCGCGACCAAGGCCGACCACCTGCACCACATCCAGCATCCGCGCCTGACCTCGATCACCGCCGCCATGCTGCGCGAGGCCCGCGACCGCGCCGATTTCTCGGGCGCGCGGACCGAGGCCATGTCCATCGCCTCGCTGCGCACCACCACCGAGGAATTGATCCGGCAGGACGGCGAGGAGCTGCCCGCGGTGCGCGGCACGCTGATGGACGGGCGGCAGGCGGCCTTCTATCCGGGCGAGCTGCCGGCCAATCCGGCCGAGCTCTTGGTGCCGGCAAGCCAGGGCGCGACCCGCTGGCTGGAGGGCGATTACGCGATCATGGATTTCGCCCCGGCGCCCGGCACGCTGCGGCCGGGCGACGGGCCGCCGCATATCCGGCTGGACCGCGCGGCCGAGTTCCTGATCGGCGACAGGCTATAGGAGAGCGCCATGGCTGAACCCCCGAAACGGCGCGGGCCGGTGCTGCTGGAAATGGGCGGTCCACCCGAGCAGGCCGCGGCCGAACCGCCCCGGCCCCAGCCCGCCCAAGCCGGCCAGCGCGACCGCAAGGCGCCGCGGGCCGAGTGGCGCGAGGGCGAACCCGCGCCCTCGCCCGCCGATGCGCCGATGATCGACGACGGGCTGGCCCCGCCCCTGCCGCAGCCGCGCACCATGCAGCTTGTCGCCCGGCTGGTCGGGCGCGGGCCATCGCGGCTGACGCGCTTCTTCATCAATACCGGGGTGGCGCTGTTCACCTTCCTTTTGTCGGTGGCGGCGCTGCGCTACCTGACCGACCTGCTGAACAGCTATCCGCTGCTGGGCTGGATCGGCATCGCGCTGATGGTGCTGTTCTGCCTCGCGGCGCTGGGGATGGCGTTTCGCGAATACCGCGCCTGGTCGCGCTTTGCCGCCATCGACGGCATCAACCGCGAGGCGGGGGCGGCGCTGGCCTCGGGCGACCTGAAGGCAGCGCAGCATGTGGTGGCGCGGATGGAGGGCCTGTATCGCGCCCGGCCGGAGCTGGAATGGGGGCTGACCCGGCTCAAGGAGCGCAAGCCCGACGCCTATGATGCCGAGACGCTGATCGCGCTGGCCGAAACCGAGTTGCTGGCGGCCCTGGACCTTGAGGCCCGGCGCGAGATCGAGGCCGCCGCCCGCACCGTCGCCGCCGCCACCGCGCTGATCCCGCTGGCGCTGGCCGACGTGATCGCGGCGCTGGCGGCGAACCTGCGCATGATCCGCCGCATGGCCGAGATCTATGGCGGCCGCGCCGGCGCTGTCGGCGGCTGGCGGCTGGCGCGCACGGTGATGACGCATCTGATCGCCACCGGCGCCGTCGCCGCCGGCGACGACCTGATCCATACCGTGGCCGGCGGCGGCCTGCTCGCCAAGGTCTCGAAACGCTTCGGCGAGGGGGTGGTGAACGGCGCCCTGACCGCCCGCGTCGGCATCGCCGCGATGGAGGTCTGCCGGCCGCTGCCCTTCATCCACCAGCCGAGGCCGCGGGTCGGCAACCTGATCGCGCGCGGGCTGAAGGGGCTGTTCGGCGAGGATGAGCCGCGCTAGGCGCCCCGTTGCTGGGGTATTTGAGAAACGGTGAAACGCGCAGGGCCTGCTCGTCTTCTTTGCTCCCCCAATACCCATCCGGCCGCGCGCATCTGCACCGCCGGCCGGGTATTTTCAGAGCAAAGAAGCAACCGTTTCCTGTCGGGGCGTGCTGGCGTATAAATCCGGCATGAGAGCGCGCCGTGCCGCCCTGTTGCTGATGTCTTTCGTGCTGCTGCTTGGGCTGGGCGCCGGGCTTCGCGACCGGCTGGATGCCTGGGTCGATGCGACCGCGCTGCCCCGGCTCGATGTGCCCGTCGGCGTCGAGGTGGTGGCGCGGGACGGCAGCTTGCTGCGGCCCTTCCAGGTGGCCGACGGGCGCTGGCGGCTGGATGCGGGGCCGGTCGATCCATTGTTCTTGGACATGCTTTTGCTGTGGGAGGATCAGCGGTTCCAGCGCCATGCCGGGGTCGACGGACGGGCGCTGTTGCGCGCGGGCTGGCAGGCGCTGCGGCAGGGGCGGGTGGTTTCGGGCGGATCCACGCTGACCATGCAGGTGGCGCGATTGATCGAGGAGGGGCCGACCGGGCAATGGGCCGGCAAGGCGCGGCAGATGCGGCTGGCCCTGGCCCTGGAGCGGCGGCTGGAGAAGCGCGGGATCCTGGAGCTTTACCTGCGCCTTGCCCCCTATGGCGCCAATGTCGAGGGCATCCGGGCGGCATCCCTGCAATGGTTCGGCAAGGAGCCGCGGCGGCTCTCGCCCGCCCAGGCGGCGCTGCTGGTGGCGCTGCCGCAATCGCCCGAGACGCGACGGCCGGACCGTTTCCCCGCAGCCGCCAAGGCGGCGCGGGACCGGGTTCTGGCGCGGGCGGCGCGGGCCGGGCTGATCTCCGATGCCGATGCGCGGGCGGCGATGGCCGAGCCGGTGCCGCGGATGCGCCGCGCCTTTCCGGCGCTGGCGCCCCTGCTGGCCGCGCGGCTGGTGCGGGAAAACCCCGGCGCGGCACGGATCGAGACCACCATCGACGTGCGCCTGCAGCGCCGGGCCGAGGAGCTGGCCTCGCGCGCCGTGCGCGGCGCCGGGCGGCGGCTCTCGGCGGCCGTGGTGCTGGCCGATCACCGGACGGGCGAGATCCTGGCCGAGGTCGGCGCGGCGGACTGGACGGATGGCGCCTCGGCCGGTTTCGTGGACATGGCGCGGGCCTGGCGCTCTCCGGGCTCGACGCTGAAACCCTTCGTCTACGGGCTGGCCTTCGACGACGGGCTGGCGCATCCCGAGACGCTGATCGAGGACCGGCCCACCGCCTTCGGCCGCTGGCAGCCGCAGAATTTCGACCATCATTTCCGCGGCACCGTCAGCCTGAAGAACGCGCTGGTCTGGTCGCTGAACATCCCGGTGGTGAAGCTGGCCGAGGCGGTGGGGCCGAACCGCATCACCCAGGCGCTGCGCCGCGGCGGGGTCGAGCTGCGCCTGCCGGGCGAGGCGCCGGGGCTGGCCATCGTGCTGGGCGGTGCGGGCGTGACGCTGGAGGGGCTGGCCGAGGGCTATACGGCGCTGGCGCGCGGCGGCCGGGGCATCACGCTGTCGCCGCTGCCGGGCGGCAGCCGGGAACTGGCCGCGCCGATGTTCGGCCCGGTCGCGGCCTGGCAGGTCGGCCATATCCTGAGCCAGAACCCCGCCCCGCGGGGTGCGCGGCAGCGCGCGCTGGCCTACAAGACCGGCACCTCCTATGGGCATCGCGACGCGCTGGCAATCGGCTTCGATGGGGCGCGGGTCGGCGCGGTCTGGCTGGGGCGGCCGGACGGCACACCGGTGCCCGGCGCCTTTGGCGGCGAGCTGGCGGCGCCGGTGCTGTTCGACCTGTTCGACGCCCTGCCCGCGGTGGCGCTGCCGCCGCCTCCGCCGCAGGCGCTGACCCTGCCGAACAGCGCCCTGCCACTGCCCCTGCGCCGCTTTGCCCCGCCGGGCGAGGCCAGCGCCATGGCGGCGGGCCCCGCCGCCCCTGATGCGCTGCGCCTGACCTATCCACCCGACGGGGCCGAGATCGACGCAGCAGGACCGCTGACTGCCAAGGCGCGGGGCGGGCGCGGGCCCTGGACCTTCCTGCTGAACGGCGCGCCCGCCGCCATCGCCCGGCCGCAGCCCACGGCCAGCCTGCCCAATCCCGGCCCCGGCTTTGCCGAATTGACGGTGGTGGATGCCGATGGCGCCTCGGCCAGTGCGGCAATCCGGCTGCACTGACATAATTTGCGCGCTTCGCGATTCGCTTGGCCTTTTCTTAACCGGGATTTGCGACATATTCGCACCATGCTTCGCATCACCGACCAGATCGCCATCGAGGAATGGGAACTGTCCGAACAGTTCACCCGGTCCCAGGGACCGGGCGGGCAGAACGTGAACAAGGTCGAGACCGCGGTGGAACTGCGCTTCGAGGCCGAGCGGTCGCCGCATCTGGCCCCACCGGTCAAGGCGCGGCTGAAGCGGCTGGCGGGGCGGCGCTGGACCCAGGACGGCGCCCTGCTGATCCGGGCCGAGGAGACCCGCAGCCAGGCCCGCAACCGCGAGCTTGCGCGCGAGCGGCTGGCCGAGCTGATCCGCCAGGCGCTGGTCGCGCCGCGCAAGCGCATCGCCACCCGGCCGACGCTGGGCAGCCAGCGCCGCCGGCTGGCCGCCAAGACCCAGCGCGGCGCGGTCAAGGCGATGCGCGGCCGCATCCGCGACGCGGAGGATCCGGCATGATCGTCGAGTTCCGCGAAAGGCTGGCGCGGCTGATCGGCCGCCGCCCGCCCGACATGCAGGTCGCGGCGCTGTGCCTGAACCAAGCGACCGGCGAGGTGCTTTTGGTGACGAGCCGCGGCACCGGGCGCTGGATCGTGCCCAAGGGCTGGCCCATGGCCGGCCGCAGCCTGGCCGATGCCGCCCGGCAGGAGGCATGGGAGGAAGCCGGCGTCAAGGGCCGCGTCGGCGAGGTCGAGATCGGCCGCTATCACTATGACAAGGACCAGGACCGCGGCTTTGCCATCCCGGTCGAGGTGCGGGTCTTTCCGCTGTATGTCGAGGCGCTGGAAACGCAGTTCCCCGAGGCGCAGGAGCGTCAGCGCCGCTGGTTCGCGCCCCAGGACGCCGCCCGCATGGTGGCCGAGACCGGGCTGCAGCAGATCCTGCGCCGCCTGCCCGCCGAGCGGCGGCATTCTCCGGAATGAGGCGCGAACCCCGCGAATACCGCACGCTCGACAAGGATCTGAGCCGCGTCACCAATACCGAGCGGGCGGTGCTGCATTCGGCGCGGCCCTTGTTGCGGCTGGGGCTGGCGCTGATCTTCATCGCCGCCGCCAGCTATGTCGGCACCGGCCTTTTCACCGGCCAGCCGGCCATCGGCATCCTGGCGGCCAGTCTGGCGGTCGCCGCCTATCTGGCGCTGTCGATCGGCGGCAACGACGTGGCCAACGCCCTGGGGCCGGCGGTGGGCGCAGGCGCCATCGGCATGACCGCCGGCCTCGTCCTGGTCGCGGCGATGGAGGTCATGGGCGCGGTCATCGCCGGCCGCGCCGTCACCGCCACGCTGACCGAGGGGCTGGTCGGCAATACGCTGGGCGAAGGTGAGGCGACGGCGCGGATGATGCTGGCGGCGCTGCTGGCGGCGGGCAGCTGGATCAGCCTTGCCACCTGGCTCGGCGCACCGGTCAGCACCACGCATTCGGTGGTCGGCGCCATCGCCGGGGCGGGGATGGCGACCTTTGGCCTGGAGGCGGTAAACTGGCCGGCCATGGGCATGATCGCCTTTGGCTGGATCGTCTCGCCGCTGGTCTCGGGCCTGGCGGCGGCGGGGCTGATGGCGCTGCTGCGTGTGCTGGTGCTGGATCGCGAGGATCGCGTCGCCGCCGCCCGCACCTGGATGCCGGTGGTGGTCGGGCTGGCCTCGGCCATGCTGGCGGGGGTGGCGGAGCTGGCCTGGCATGGCACGGGGCTGGCGGCGAATGCGGTCTTGGCGCTGGCTTGCGGCGCGCTCGGCTGGGCCTATACCCGGCGACGCATCGACCGGCAGTCGCGCGGCGAGGCCGGCGGCCGGCTGGCGATGAAGCAGTTGCTGGCGGTGCCGCTGATCGCCGCGGCGCTGGTCATGGGCTTTGCCCATGGCGCCAACGACACATCGAACGTGGCCGCGCCGCTGACCATCATCCTCGACAGCCTGTCGGCCGGGGGGGACGATGCCCTGCGCGGCCGGCTGGTACTGCTGCTGGGCGGCCTGGGCATTGCGCTGGGGATCCTGCTGTTCGGGCGCCGGCTGGTGCATATGGTCGGCAGCCGCATCACCCGGCTGAACGCATCACGCGCGCTTTGCGTGTCGCTGGCGACGGCGGCGACGGTGCTGGGCGCCTCGCTTCTGGGCCTGCCGCTCTCGACCACGCATGTCGCGGTGGGGGGCGTGTTCGGGGTCGGCTTCTACCGCGAATGGCGTGACCGGCGGCTGGCCGCCAGCCAGCCACCCCTGCCCGCCGAAGAACGCCGTCGCCGCCACCTGGTGCGCCGCTCCTACATGCGGATGATCCTCGGTGCCTGGCTGATCACGGTGCCGGCGGCGGCGGTTTTGGCCGCGGCGCTGGTCTGGATCGGCGGGTTCTAGGGCCGAGCTTTCCGGGGAAACCTCATGTCCGCGGGCTCTGGCCGGGCCGGCATGCGCCCGGCTGCCCGGCTTCGGCCTGCACGCGGCAGCCGGCGCCCGATCCGGACCGCGAGGCTTGATGCCGCCGCCTGCGGCCCCTCGGCCGCGCTTGCCGCCCGTCAGGCGCGGCGCAACGCCGCCTCGCCCGCGGCACGGGTTTCCGAGAGCGTGGCCCCGGTGCTCAGCGCCTCGGGGTCCAGCGCCAGATCCAGAACCGCCAGGGTACCGGCGGCCTGGGCGCGGGCGAAGGCCTCGGCGAAATCCTCCTGCATCTCGACCCGTTCGCCATGGCCGCCATAGGCGCGGGCCAGCGCCGCGAAATCGGGATTGGCCAGCGCCGTGCCCGAGACGCGGCCGGGATAGCTGCGCTCCTGATGCATGCGGATGGTGCCGTAATGGCCGTTGTTCGCCACGATGACGATGACGGCGGCACCGTGCTGGGCGGCGGTAGAAAGCTCGTTCACCGTCATCTGCAGACAGCCGTCGCCGGCCATGCAGACCACGATGCGATCAGGATGCTGCAGCTTGGCGGCGATGGCGGCGGGCAGGCCATAGCCCATTGAGCCCGAGGTCGGCGCCAGTTGCGTGCCCCAGCGGCGAAAGCGGTAATAGCGATGGATGAAGGCGGCGTAGTTCCCGGCGCCGTTGGCGATGATCGCATCGGGCGGCAGATGGTCGGACAGCCAGCGCATCACCGCCTCCATCCGCACCGCGCCGGGGGTGGGCCGAGGCTGCTGCCAAGCCTCGTAACCCGCGCGCAGCCCGGCGGTCCAGCCGTCCCAGCGCCGCGGCGCCGGCAAGGCGGCCAGCGCCGCCACCATCGCGCGCGGATCGGCCACCAGCCCCGGATCGGGCCGCCAGAGATGTCCCAGCTCATCGGGCGAGGGGTGGACATGGATCACCCGCGCATGCGGGCGCACCGGGTCCATCAGCTCGTAGCCGCGGGTCAGCGTGTCGCCCAGCCGCGAGCCCAGGGACAACAGGCAATCCGCCTGCGACAGCGCCTGCCCCAGCACCGGATTCATGCCGACGCCCAGGTCGCCGACATAGTTCGGATGCGCATTGTCCATATGGCTCTGCCGGCGGAAGGGCACGGCGACCGGCAGGCCCCAGCCTGCGGCAAAGCGCGCCAGGTCGTCGGCGGCCGCCTGCGACCACAGCGTGCCGCCAGGCACGACCAGCGGCCGCTCGGCCCCGGCCAGCGCCTGGGCGACGGCCTTGATCGATTCCCCGGCGACAGCGGAAAGCGGCGCGGCCGGCGGGGCGATGTCGGGCACCTCGGCGCGGGCCGAGATCATGTCCTCGGGCAGCGCCAGCACCACCGGGCCGGGCCGGCCCGACATGGCCAGGTGAAAGGCGCGCGAGACATATTCCGGGATACGCTCGGTCTGGTCGATCTCGGCCACCCATTTCGCCAACGGGCCGAACATGGCGCGGTAATCGACCTCCTGAAACGCCTCGCGGTCGCGGTCGGCGCGGGCGATCTGGCCGACGAACAGGATCATCGGCGTCGAATCCTGCCGCGCCACATGCACCCCGGCGCTGGCATTGCTGGCGCCGGGACCGCGGGTGACGAAAGCCACGCCCGGCCGCCCGGTCAGCTTGCCCTGCGCCTCGGCCATCATCGCGGCGGCGCCCTCGTGCCGGCAGACGACGTTCTGGATGCCCGAGGCGTAAAGCCCGTCCAGCACCGCCAGGAAGCTTTCGCCGGGAACCGAGAACACCCGCCCGACCCCGTTCGCCTTCAGCGCATCAACCAGAATCTGCCCGCCATGCCGCATCGCCGCCGCCTCCCTGTCCTCGCACCCATCGGCCCTCAAGGACCGCCGGCAGCTTAGCCCGCCAGCCCCGCAGGCGGAAGAATCATTGATGATCACGGAAATGTGATTACGCTTTCCCAAGTTTTTCAAACCCTTGGAGAATGAAATGCGCAAGCTGATCTGTCTTTTCGTTCCGTTGGTCCTGGCGGGATGCGAACCTGTCCTGGAGCCGCCGCCCGGCTATCCCGATTGCGCCGCCTTCCAGCGGATGGCGGTCGGCACGCATGAGCCCGGATATGTCGACGGCTTCATGGTCAGCGGGTTGCTGGGCCCCTACGAGATCGCCAGGATCGACGGCAAGAACACGCTGAAGGCGGATATCTACCCCCCGCTGGTCATGGCGATCGACGAGACCACAAGCCAATGGCGGCCCTATGGCGCGCTGCATTTGACGTTGCGCGCGTCGGGCGAGACGCAGGCGACGGTCTATCTGTGGGAACCCCGAGGCGGCGCGCCGATCGCCACCAGCGAGGTCCGGTTCGAAAAAGCAGGCGAGCGGATCGTGCAGTTCCCCGCGGAGCTTGCGCTGAACATCGGCGTGGTCGGGGTCAGCGGAGAGGATGTCGGCACCCAGGCGGCCTGCTTCGGCACCCCTGCCGGAACGACGCGCGGCCTGTCCCCGGCGCAGCTCGACCGCTTCCGCACCGACGTCCCGCGCTGATCCCGCAGGGTGGCCGGCCGGCGCAGGCGGGTCCGCCGCGGCCCGCCTGGCCGAAACAGTCCGGCCTTTACAGCCACGGCCCCCCGCCCTATCTCTGCCCGATCATGGCCACGAAATCCGACCCGAACTACAAGATCATCGCCGAGAACCGCCGGGCGCGCTTCGACTACTTCATCGAAAGCGATCTCGAGGTCGGCATCATGCTGACCGGGTCCGAGGTGAAAAGCCTGCGCACCGGCCAGTCCAACATCGCCGAAAGCTATGCCTCGGTGGAACAGGGCGAGCTGTGGCTGATCAACGCCTATATCGCCGCCTACAAGCAGGCCGGCGTCTTTGGCCACGAGGAACGGCGCCGCCGCAAGCTCTTGGTGTCGAAAAAGGAACTCAGCCGCCTCTGGCAGGCCATCGGCCGCGAGGGCATGACGCTGGTGCCGCTGGTGATGTATTTCAACGACCGCGGCAAGGTAAAGCTGAAGATCGGCGTCGCCAAGGGCAAGAAGGTCGCCGACAAGCGCGAAACCGCCGCCAAGCGCGACTGGAACCGGCAGAAACAGCGTTTGCTGAAGCAGGGTTAAGCCTTGCCGCCCCGCGCGGCTGCGGTTACATCGGTGTCGTTTCTGCGCGCGCGGGGGGAAGGCCGATGTCCACCGATTCCGACGATCCGAAAGTGCTGGTCTCGACCGGCTGGCTCGCGGCCCATCTGAACGATCCCGACCTGCGCATCATCGACGCCAGCTGGTTCCTGGAGCCGGGCCGCGACGCGCGGGCCGAATACATGGCCGCGCATATCCCCGGCGCCCGCTTCTTCGACATCGACGAGATCGCCGACAAGCGCAGCGAGCTGCCGCACATGGCGCCGCAGCCCGAGATGTTCATCAGCCGCATGCGCGCCATGGGCATCGGCGACGGCCACCAGGTCGTGGTCTACGACAACTCGCCGGTGCGTTCGGCGGCGCGGGTCTGGTGGACCTTCAAGCTGATGGGCAAACAGGACGTGGCGGTGCTGGACGGCGGTTTCGGCAAGTGGCTGGCCGAGGGCCGCGAGACCGAGGACATGCCGCCGATCCTGCGCGACCGCCACATCACCGTGCAGCGTCAGGCGGCGCTGGTGCGCGACGTGACCCAGGTCGCCGCCGCCAGCAAGCTTGCCGATCACGAGATCGTCGACGCCCGCTCGGCCGAACGCTTCCGCGGCGAGGCGCCCGAGCCGCGCCCCGGCCTGCGCTCGGGCCATATCCCCGGCTCGAAAAGCCTGCCCTTCGGCCGGCTCTACAACGCGGACGGCACGCTGAAGCCGGCCGCGGCACTCCGGGCCGAGTTCGAAACCGCCGGCGTGGACCTGTCGAAACCCGTGATCACCACCTGCGGCTCGGGGGTGACGGCGGCCTCGCTGTTCCTGGCGCTCGAACGGATCGGGCACCGGGACCATTCGCTTTATGACGGAAGCTGGGCCGAATGGGGCAGCTTCCCCGACCTTAAAATCGCAACCGGAGACGCGTGATGCTGGGCAATCTGAAACCGCAGGCCCCCGACAAGATCCTGGCCCTGATGGGCGAATTCAGGACCGATCCCCGCCAGGGCAAGATCGACCTGGGCGTGGGGGTCTACAAGGACGCGACCGGCCACACCCCGATCATGCGCGCCGTCCATGCCGCCGAACAGCGCATGCTGGAGACCGAGACCACCAAGACCTATGCCGGCCTGTCGGGCGAGCCCGAATTCCACAAGGCCATGGGCGAGCTGATCCTGGGCGAGGGGCTCAAGCCCGAGACCACCGCGACGCTGGCCACCGTCGGCGGCACCGGCGCCATCCGGCAGGCGCTGGAACTGGCGCGCATGGCGAACCCCGACCTGCGGGTCTTCGTCAGCGACCCGACCTGGCCCAACCATGTCTCGATCATGAATTTCATGGGCCTGCCGGTCCAGACCTATCGCTATTTCGACGCCGAGACCCGCGGCGTCGATTTCGAGGGCATGAAGGCCGACATCGCCCAGGCGAAAAAGGGCGACGTGGTGCTGCTGCACGGCTGCTGCCACAACCCGACCGGCGCCAACCTGACGCTGGAGCAATGGGCCGAGGTCGCCGCGATCCTGGAAAAGACCGGGGCGCTGCCGCTGATCGACCTGGCCTATCAGGGCTTCGGCGACGGGCTGGAAGAAGACGCGGCCGGCACCCGGCTGATCGCCTCGCGCATCCCCGAGGTGCTGATCGCGGCCTCCTGCAGCAAGAACTTCGGCATCTACCGCGAACGCACCGGCTGCCTCTTGGCGCTTTGCCCCGATGCCGCGACCCGCGAGCTGGCCCAGGGCGCCATGGCCTTCCTGAACCGCCAGACCTATTCCTTCCCGCCCTTCCACGGCGCCAAGATCGTCTCGACCGTGCTGACCACGCCGGAACTCCGCGCCGACTGGATGGCCGAACTGGAAGCGGTGCGCGGCGGCATGCTCAAGCTGCGCGAGCAGCTGGCGGGCGAGCTGCGCGACCTCAGCGGTTCGGACCGTTTCGGCTTCGTGGCCCAGCATCGCGGCATGTTCTCGCGCCTCGGCGCCACGCCCGAACAGGTCAAGCGCATCAAGGAAGAATTCGGCATCTACATGGTGGGCGATTCGCGCATCAATATCGCCGGGCTGAACCAGGACACCATCCCGATCCTGGCCCGCGCCATCATCGAGGCCGGGGTCTGACCTGACCGCCCGAAAACCGAAACCGCCGGCCTGGCCCGGCGGTTCTGCATTTCCGGCAACGCGCCGAAAGCCCCGCCTTTCTCCGTTTTCCAAATACCCCGGGGTCCGGGGCAGAGCCCCGGCCCGGCAGCCCCGTCACGCGCCCGCTTAGCCCTTGCGACCCAGCTTGCGGTCGATATAGTCGCGCAATTCCTCGACCTCGGTCAGGCTTTCGCGCAGCTGCGCCTGCCTGGCGCGCAGCTCGGCCTCGGTGCGGGACAGTCGGGCGACCAGGTCGGCCTCGCGCGTCTCCAGCGCGTCCACGGCGCGGTCGCGCTGCTCCTCGGCCTCGTGCAGCTGCTGGGCCATGCTCTCCAGCTCGCCCATCTCGGCGCGGGTGACGCGGGACAGGCGGTGGACCAGCCAGCTTGCGAACCAGCCCAGCATGAAGGCGGCGAACAGGATGATCGCTGTGGCGATGATGAATTCGGTGCGGTTCATGCAGGGGACTTCAGGGCAAGGGGTTGCGGATCACGGCGCCGAGGCCGGTTCGGGGCGCGGCAGCGGGCGGTTCACATGCAAGGCATCGCGCGCGGGCATGGTCGCCGCCTCGGTGGCGGCGCCGACCAGCGCCTCGCGCACCGGCCGGGTGGCGGCCTCGGCGGGCTCGACCGGCTCGGCGGGCGGGGGCAGCAGGCTGGCCGCGGGCAGCGTCGCGGCCCGCAGCGCCGGCAGTTCCGGCAGCGCGGCCTCTTGCGCCGGCTGGGTGGCGACGCGCGACGGATCGACCCCCGACAGCAGCAGCCGCACCGGCTCGGTCGCGGCGAACAGCGCCGCCTCGGGGTCGGTGGGCACGCCCAGCGCCGGGCCGAGGGCGGCGGTCGCGGCATGGCGCGCGGCCTGTTCGGCCCGCGCCGCCACGGTTTCGGGACTGTCGGTGACACCCTTGACCAGTTCGGCCGGGGCCGGGGCCTCGGTGACGACGGGATCGTCGGCCATCAGCAGGAACTCGATGCGGCGGTTCGCCTCGCGCCCGGCATCGGTGTCGTTGTCGGCGATGGGCCGGCTTTCGCCATAGCCCCTGGCCGTCATGTTGCGGGTATCCATCCCCGCCTCGGTCATCGCCGCCAGCACCGCCTGGGAACGGGCGCGCGAGAGTTCGGCGTTGAAGCCTTCGGACCCCTGCGAATCGGTATGGCCGCCAATCTCGATGCGGAAATCCGCGCAAAGCTTCATCGTCTCGGCCAGCAGCGCCAGCGTCGGACCCGGATCGCCGGCGATGACGGATTTGTTCGGCTCGAAGCCGATCTCGGATTGCTGCATCGCCGCGTTCAGCCGGTCCACGCATTCGATGCCCGAGGGCAGGCCCAGAAGCGGATCCATGCGCCGGTCGTAGCGGATCGCCAGCTCATAGCGCGCGCCCGCACCCAGCCGCTGCGCCAGCCGCGCCGCCGCCAGGTCCGATGCGGTCTGGTTGCCCGAGACGCCGCTGATGCGCACCAGCTCGGGCGTCACCCTGGCCTCGCCGCGCGCAAGCCCGTCCAGCGCCTCGAGCGCGGCGATGGCGCGCAGCGTCCAGCCCTCGGGGACCGAGGCATCGCTGCGCAGCGCGCTGTCCACCTGGCCGAAGCGCGCCCGCGCCAGGCCTTCCACCGCGTCGCGCATCCGCTCGTCGGTGATGCGGCCGCGCAGGCTGACGCCGCCCGCATCGACCATGGCCGAGAACTCGGCCGGTCCCGCCTGGACCTCGCCGGGCTTTTCGTGCCGGGCGCTCAGCGTGAAGGCCGGGGGCAGCGCGGCCTCCAGCCGGCCGACCGCCTCGTCGAAGGTCGCTGCCGCGATATCGGCGGGGGCAATCAGGGCCACATCGGTATCCGAGATGGTGACGGAACCCGCCCCCAGCGCCTCGACGGCGCGGATGGAAGGGACGGCGGCATCGGCCCAGCGGGGCGAGGGCACGCCCAGGCCCAGGGTGCATGGCGGCTGGCCCGGCACGCCGGCTGCGCGCCCGGCCTCCAGGATGCGGTCGCGCGCGGTTTCGGTATCGGCGGCGCAGGCGTCGAAGCGGGCGCCCGCCGCATCCTTGACGAAGCGCAGGGTAAAGGGCGCGATCACCGGCCGCGGCGCGGTGATGTCGGCGGTCAGCGTCACGGTGGCCGGCCTGGCGCGGTTCAGCGCCATCTCCAGGTCGCGCTTTTCGCGCGGGCTGTCGGCGATGGCGCGGACCGAGACCTCGCCGGCCGCGATCGAGACCTTGGCGCGCTTGGCCAGCTGCGCGGCCCTGAGGCCGAAGGCAAAGGCATCCTCCCAATCCTCGGGAACCGGGTAATCGGCGCTTTCCATCAGGTCCGAGACCTGGGCCACGCCGGTCTGGCGCTTCAGCCGGTCGACCAGCGAAGCGCGGTCCAGCGTGGCGGGCACCAGGCCGATGATCGAAACGCCCTGGTCGTTGCGCAAAAGCTCGATCTCGAAGGCGGGGGTGGCCAGTTCGGCGGCGGCGGCGACCTGCATCCGGTCGATCACGCGGCCCGCATCGACCACGGTTTCGGCGCTGGCACGGGCGCGGAAACGCTGCACCTCGTCGGGCGCGATGCCTTCCAGCCGCACCTGCAGGCCGTCGGTGGTGAACTCGACCCAGTCGTAATCGGCCAGGGCGGCACGCAGATCCTGGGCCGAGCGGGTCTGGATGAAATCCGCGGCCGCGCGGGCGCCCAGGAACGACAGGCCGGCGGCCGCCGCAAGGGCGATCAGGCTGGCGACAAGAACAGGACCACGACGCGCTTGCCGCTGGGGATTGGCCATCCGGGGAACCTTGGGACTGTTACCGACCCGCCGCATGTAAACCCTGCGCCGGGTTTTCGCAATCAGACCAGCCCCGCCAAGGCAAGAAACAGCGCAACCACCAGCCCGGCGTCGCGATTGCTGCGAAACAGCCGCAGGCAGCCGGCGCTGTCGGTCATGTCGAAGCGCCACAGCTGCCAGGCCAGATGCGCGGCGAAACCGGCGACGCCCAGCAGGCCCAGGGTCAGGCCCAGCCCCGCGGGCGCCGCCGCCATCACCGCCAGGCCCAGAAGCAGCACCGAGGCGGCGGCGAAGCCCGCCAGCCAGCGCGGCGTGTCGCGGCCGAACAGCCGGGCGGTGGACTTGACGCCGATCAGCGCGTCGTCCTCGGCATCCTGATGGGCATAGATGGTGTCGTAGAAGATCGTCCAGGCGATGCCAGACAGGTAGGCCAGCACCGGCGCCGGGGCCAGGTTGCCCATATGCGCCGCCCAGGCCAGCAGCACGCCCCAGTTGAAGGCCAGGCCCAGAAAGACCTGCGGCCACCAGGTGAAGCGCTTGGCAAAGGGATAGATCGCCACCAGCGCCAGCGAGGCCACGCCCAGCGCGATGGCCGCGCCGCCCAGCGTCAGCAGGATGGCGAAGCCGGCCAGCGACTGCGCCACCAGCCAGACCAGCGCGCCCCGGACCGTCACCTGCCCCGAGGGGATGGGGCGCGAGCGCGTGCGCGCCACCTTGTCGTCGATGTCGCGGTCGGTGATGTCGTTCCAGGTGCAGCCGGCGCCGCGCATCAGCACCGCGCCCACGCCGCAGGCCACCGCGATCCACAGGTCGCGCCATTCCGGCCCGTCGGCGATCATCGCCAGCCCGATGCCCCACCAGCAGGGCAGCAGCAGAAGCCAGGTGCCGATCGGCCGGTCGGCGCGCGACAGGCGCAGCCACGGCCTCCAGTCCGGCGGTGCGTGGCGGTCCACCCAGTTGTCGGGCGGCGCGTCGGCGACGGTGCTTGGGCCCTCTGGCGTCGGCCCCTCTGGCGTCCGGTGGTCGGTCTGCATTAGGCTGCGCCCCATCATGGCGAAAATCAGACTGTTCATAGATCACCCGCTGGCCGAGGGACAAGGCGTCGAGCTGAATCCCGACCAGGCGCATTACCTGTCCTCGGTCATGCGGCAGGGTGCCGGGGACGAGATCCTGGTCTTCAACGGCCGCGACGGCGAATGGCTGGCGCGGATCGAGCGCATCGCCAAGCGGAACGGCGCGCTGGCGGCGCTGCGCCGGACCGCGCCGCAACTCAACCCGCCCGACCTGTGGCTGGTCTTTGCCCCGATCAAGAAGGCGCGCACCGATTTCATCGTGGAAAAGGCTGCCGAAATGGGCGCCGCCCGCATCCTGCCGGTGCAGACCGACCACACCAATTCCGAACGCATCCGCCAGGACCGCCTGCAGGCCCATGCCGTCGAGGCCGCCGAGCAATGCGGCGGCACCTTCGTCCCCGAGGTCGGCGACCTGGTGCCGCTGTCGCGGCTGCTGGACGGCTGGGACGCCGGGCGGCGCATCCTCTGGGCCGACGAGGCGCTGGCCGGGCCGGCGCAGGTGCTGTCCGGCCTGCCGCGCGGCCCCTGGGCGATTCTGATCGGTCCCGAGGGCGGCTGGTCCGAATCGGAACGCAAGCGGCTTGCGGCGATGGATTGCGTCACGCCCGTCGCCCTGGGCCCGCGAATCCTGCGCGCCGACACCGCTGCCGTGGCGTCACTGGCGCTTTGGCAGGCGGCCCTGGGCGACTGGCGCTGAACGATCCGGTCTGAAACGCGCAATCTTCCCGCTGGAAACCGCCTGCGCGCGGGAGAATATTGCACCGCAGCATGCATTCCGGGCACCTAGCGCAAAAAGTCAGGAATTTCGGCGCCTTATGCACAAGCTGCATGGCAGAGATGCCGGTTTGTCCGTGGTTTTCGCGAACTGCCCGGCCTATATGCTGTTGCATCAACGAAGCGCCCGATGAGCGGGCAATGATCTCAAGGTGAAAAACTATGTCGGCGATTGACACGAACCGCATCCATGGCGGGACGGGCTCTCTCGGTATTGGCTCGAAAATCTGGGCGGCCCTGTCGGCCTGGAACGATGCGCGCATGACCCGCAATGCGCTGAGCCGTCTTACGGATCGCGAGCTGGACGATATCGGTCTGTGCCGCGGCGATATCGAGCGGATTGCGCGCGCCCGCTAAGCAGCGGTTGAAGACGCGAGATCGGCTGCGTGGGAAACCCGCAGACCCGTTTCCGGCCCGGAGGGGCAAGACGACCAGGCGGCCCCGCAAGGCCGCCTTCAGTATTTCTGACGGGGCGTTTGCCCTGATCAGCCGCGCCTGACGACCAGGGTGGACCATTCGCCCAGGTCGTCGCGCCGTTCCAGCGCCAGCCCGCCTGCCGCATAGGCCGCGATCACCTCCTGGGCCTGGGTGACGAGGATGCCCGACAGGATCGCCCTGCCCCCCGGCGCCAGATGGCGCGCCATGTCCGGCACCAGGTCGATCAGCGGCTGTTTCAGGATATTGGCAAAGACCAGGTCGAAGGGCGCCGCGTTCTCGATCAGCGGATGGTCGAAGCCCACCGCCTCGACGCATTCGACGCGCCCGTCCAGCCCGTTGGCGATGACATTGGCGCGCGCCACGTCCACCGCCTGCGGATCGATGTCCCCGGCCAGCACGATCACCGGGAAGGACCGCGCCGCCGCCATGGCCAGGACCGCGGTGCCGCAGCCGATATCGACGATGCGCTGCGGCGCCACGCCTTCGGCGATCAGCCGGTCCAGCGCCAGCAGGCAGCCCTTGGTGGTGGCGTGATGGCCGGTGCCAAAGGCCATGGCCGCCTCGATCAGCAGCGCCTCGGCGCCCTCGGGCACCTTGTCGGCGTCATGGCCGCCATGCACGAAGAAGCGCCCGGCCTCGACCGGCGAAAGCTCGCGCCGGACATGGGCCACCCAATCCACCTCGGGCAGTTCCGAGACCGCGAAGGGCTCGGCGTCCCAGGCCACGGCCAGCAGCGCCAGGCCCACCTCGTCCGGGGCCTCGGTGAAGTAAAGCCCCACCTCCCAGCGGTCCGAGCCGTCCTCGATCTCGAAGACGCCGCTGCCGACGGGCTCGGGGGTCAGATCCTCGCCCGCCTCGGCAAGCGCCTCGGCCGCCTCGCGTCCGGTTGTATGGGTCAGCGCAGTCCAGGTCGGCATTCAATATCCCTCGGCTGTATCGGTCAGGGGGGCTTTGACACCCGTGCCGCGCAAGCCGCAATAGCCATTCGGATAGCGGTCCAGATATTGCTGGTGATCGTCCTCGGCCCGCCAGAACGGCCCGGCGGGGATGATCTGCGTGGTGATGTCGGGATAGCCCTGCACCGCCAGCCGGTTGCCGTAATCGGCCTTGGAAAGTTCCGCCGCCGCCTTCTGGCTGTCGTTGAACACCATGATGAGCGAGCGGTATTGCGAGCCCACGTCATTACCCTGGCGGTTGCCCTGGGTCGGGTCGTGGTTTTCCCAGAAGATCTGCAACAGCCGCTCATAGCTGACGCGCGAGCTGTCATAGACCACGCGCACCACCTCGGCATGGCCGGTGCCGCCGGCGCAGACCTGCTTGTAGCTCGGGTTCTCGGCGGTGCCGCCGGCAAAGCCGACTTCGGTCAGCCAGACGCCCTCCTGCTGCCAGAACAGCCGCTCGACGCCCCAGTAACAGCCCATGCCGAAGATCGCCTGATCATAGCCTTTCGGCATTTCGGCATCCAGCGGGCGGCCGAAGATCCTGTGAATGGGGGCATTCATGGTTGCGTCCTTTCGCATGTCCTGCCGCATTAGGTAGGCGCGGCGGCCCGACCGTGCAACGCCGGAATGCGGGCGCGGGTTGCGGCCGGGGGCCCGCGTCGTGCAGATTGCGGCCTGACCCCGTGCAGGAGGCCCCGATGCGACCCGGACCGCGAAACCTGATCACCGATGTTTCCGGCCTGCGGGTCGGCAATGCCCGCGACGACGCGCTGCGCTCGGGCAGCACGGTGCTGCTGGGCGAGGCAGCCTTCGCCTGCGGCGTCAATGTCATGGGCGGCGCCCCCGGCACGCGCGAGACCGAGCTGCTGGCCCCAGACAAGCTGGTCGGCGGGGTGGATGCGCTGGTGCTGTCGGGCGGCTCGGCCTTTGGCCTGGCTGCCTGCGACGGCGTCTCGGACGGGTTGCGCGCCATGGGCCGGGGCTTTCAGGTCGGCCCGGTGCGCGTGCCCATCGTGCCCGGCGCCATCGTCTTCGACCTGCTGAACGGCGGCGACAAGGATTGGCCCGCGAACCCCTATCCCGCGCTTGGGCGCAGGGCGCTGGAGGCTGCGTCGGCGGATTTCGCGCTAGGCAGCGAGGGCGCCGGCACCGGCGCGATGACCCATCGCTGGAAGGGCGGGCTGGGTTCGGCCTCGGCGGTGCTGGAGGGCGGCATCACCGTCGGCGCGCTGGTGGTGGTGAACGCGCTGGGATCGGTGACGGCGGGCGAGACCCGACAGTTCTGGGCCGCGCCATGGGAGTTGGGGAACGAGTTCGGCGGGCTGGGCCTGTCCGGCCCCTACCCCGCCGCGGATGAACCCAGCCCGGCGAAACGGCTGGGCGAGGCCACGACCATCGCCATCGTCGCGACCGACGCGGCGCTCGACAAGGCCGGGCTGACGCGGCTGGCGACGGCGGCGCAGGACGGCATGGCCCGCGCCATCGTACCCAGCCACACGCCCTTCGACGGCGACCTGGTCTTTGCCGTCTCGACCGGGGCCAGGCCCCTGCCCGATCCGGCACTGACGCCGTTTCTGCTGGGCCATGCCGCCGCCTGCACGCTGGCCCGCGCCATCGCGCGCGGCGTCCACGCGGCAAGCCCGCGGCCGGGCGACCTGCAACCCTGCTGGCACGAAGGCTAGGCGATCCGGCGGCAGGCCGCGCGCCGAATCGGCGGCGTCAATCCGCCGGACGCATCGGCATCGCGCCTGTCAGAACCAGATGCGGTCGCTGAAGACGTATTGCACGATCCGGTCGCGGGTCAGGCCCATGCGGGCCAGCTCGGCGTCGGATTTCGCCCTCAGAATCTCGATCTCGGCGCGGCGCGACTGCTGGCGGATATAGGCCTCGGTCCCGCGGGCCAGCCAGTCGCGAAAGCCGGAATACAGCGCCGCAAGGCCGGTCTGAGGACGATTGCTTGCAATGATAGCCATGGGAAACCCTTTCGGTCTTGGCGAATGGTTTCCTCCCCTGCCATTCAATCTAGGGCGGTTTCGCCCAGGCCGCCATGGCATCTTTTGCAACGCTGCATTGCAGCACGGGCGTGGCCGGCGCAGGGCCTGCGCCAGGCCCACGGCGGCGTGGACGAATCCGGCAGCCGAACGGAATGCGCTTTCCCCCAAAGGCTTCGGCCATTATACGGTTCGCGGCATTCATGACCGCAAGGGGAAAGCACTATGGCCAATGTGGTGGTCGTCGGCGCGCAATGGGGCGACGAAGGCAAGGGCAAGATCGTCGACTGGCTGTCGGAACGCGCCGATGTGATCGCGCGCTTCCAGGGCGGCCACAATGCCGGCCACACGCTGGTCATCGGCAACCAGGTCTTCAAGCTGTCGCTCTTGCCCTCGGGCATCGTGCGCAAGGGCAAGATGGCGGTCATCGGCAATGGCGTGGTGCTGGACCCTTGGTCGCTGTTCGCCGAGATCGACAAACTGGCCGCGCAGGGGGTCGAGATCAGCCCGGAAAACCTGATGATCGCGGAAAATACCCCGCTGATCCTGCCGCTGCACCAGGATCTCGACAAGCTGCGCGAGGAAGCCGCGGGCGCCAGCAAGATCGGCACCACCGGCCGCGGCATCGGCCCGGCCTATGAGGACAAGGTCGGCCGCCGCAGCATCCGCGTCGCCGACCTGGGCGACGAGGAGACGCTGGATTCGCGCCTCGACCGCCTGCTCGCCCATCACGACGCCCTGCGCCAGGGCCTCGGCGCCGCGCCCATCGACCGGGCGGAACTGCGCGCCAGGCTGCTGGAGATCGCCCCGAAGCTGCTGCAATACGCCCAGCCGGTCTGGAAGGTGATGAACGACGCCCGCAAATCCGGCAAGCGCATCCTGTTCGAGGGCGCGCAGGGCAGCCTGCTCGACATCGACTTCGGCACCTATCCCTACGTGACCAGCTCGACCACCATGTCGGGCATGGCGGCCAGCGGCACCGGGCTCGGCCCCTCGGCCATCGGCTTCGTGCTGGGCATCGTCAAGGCCTATACCACCCGCGTCGGCGAAGGCCCGTTCCCGACCGAGCTCGACGATGCCGACGGCCAGCGCCTGGGCGAGCGCGGCCATGAATTCGGCACCGTCACCGGCCGCAAGCGCCGCTGCGGCTGGTTCGACGCGGTGCTGGTGCGCCAGACCTGCGCCATCTCGGGCGTAGACGGCATCGCGCTGACCAAGCTCGACGTGCTGGACGGCTTCCAGACGCTCAAGATCTGCGTGGGCTACGAGGTGGACGGCCAGCATTACGACCACCTGCCCACCGCCGCGGCGCTGCAGGCCCGCGCGAAACCCGTCTACGAGGAGATGGAGGGCTGGCAGGATTCGACGCAAGGCGCGCGCAGCTGGGCCGACCTGCCGGCCAATGCGATCAAATACGTCCGCCGCATCGAGGAATTGATCCAGTGCCCCGTCGCGCTGCTCTCGACCTCGCCCGAGCGTGACGATACCATCCTCGTGACCGATCCCTTCGCGGACTGATACGGGCTGGCATGGACCTCAAGACGCGCAAACGCTGGTCGCTGGTGATCCTGCTGATCGGGCTGCCGCTCTATATCGTGGTGGCGGTGAGCCTGGTGAACTGGATGGACCGCATCTGGGGCCGCCCGCCGATCCTGGTCGAGCTTGCGGTCTATGTCGCCCTGGGCATCCTCTGGGCGCTGCCCTTCCGCAAGATCTTCACCGGCATCGGCAAGGGCGAATGAGGCTGACAAGCGCCCGCCCGGTCACGCTGATCGGCGGCGCGCCGGTCAGCCGCGCCGACCTGCAGCAGGCGCTGGCGCTCGCGCCGGTGGTGGCCGCCGCCGACAGCGGCGCCGATACCGCGCTGAGCCACGGGCTGATGCCGGCGGCGGTCTGGGGCGATTTCGACAGCATCTCGGCCCGCGCCCGCGCCGAGATCCCGGCCGAGCGCCAGCACCCCATCGCCGAGCAGGACAGCACCGATTTCGAGAAATGCCTGTCCAATCTCGATGCGCCCTTCGTCGTCGCGCTCGGCTTTTCCGGCGCGCGCCACGACCATTTCCTGTCGGTACTCAATGTGCTTGCCCGCCGCATCGGCCCGCCCTGCATCCTGATCGCGGGCGAGGACGTGATCGCCCTCGCGCCCCCGCGCCTCGCGCTGGACCTCGCGCCGGGCACACGGGTCTCGCTGTTCCCGATGAGCCCGGCCACCGGCCGGTCGCGGGGCCTGAAATGGCCCATCGACGGCCTGGCCTTCGCGCCGACCGGCCGCAGCGGCACCTCGAACGAGGCGACCGGCCCGGTCACGCTGGAATGCGACGGCCCGATGCTCGTGATCCTGCCGCGCTCGGAACTCCCGACGCTCGCCCGCGCGCTCTGACCGCTTTCACCGTTTCCCAAATACCCATGCGGCCGCGCCGCTCAGCGTCCCCGGATCCGCGGGTCCATGGCATCGCGCAACCCGTCGCCGATATAGTTCACCGACAGCACCGTCAGCGAGATCAGCAATCCCGGCAACACCACCCGCCAAGGATATATCTGCATCTGGTCCACCGCATCGTAAAGCAGCCGCCCCCAGGTCGGGAAATCCGGCGGAAAGCCCAGGCCCAGGAAGGACAGCGCGCTTTCGGTGATGATCGCCGTGGCGATGCCCAGCGTCGCCGCCACCACGATGGGCGAGATCACGTTGGGCAGCACATGGCGCAGGATCATCCGCGGCGCCGGTGTGCCGATGGATTGCGCCGCCAGGATGAACTCGCGCTCCTTGAGCCCCAGCACCTCGCCGCGCAGGATGCGCGCGGTCTGCATCCACGAGGTGATGCCGATGGCGCCGACGATCAGCAGGAAGGTGCCGCCCGCCGGCCCCATGGCCCGGCCCAGCGGCTCGCGGAACAGCGTCACCATCAGCAGCAGCAGCGGCAGCAGCGGCAGGGCCAGGAACAGCTCGGTCAGCCGCATCAGCGGCGCGTCGAGCCGGCGGAAATAGCCCGATCCGATGCCGATCAGGCTGCCCAGCGTCAGCGCGACGGCCATGGCGGTCAGCCCGACCGCCAGCGAGACCCGGCCGCCGGCCATCAGCCGCGCCAGCATGTCGCGACCCAGCTGGTCGGTGCCCAGCGGATGCGCCGCGCTGAAGCCCTGGTTGCGGGCGCGGATATCGACGAAACCCGGATCGATGGTCCAGACCAGCGGCCCGACGGCGACGAACAGCAGGATCGCCACGAACAGCACCAGCGCCAGCATGGCGCCGCGATGGCTGCGAAACTGCCGCCAGATGTCGCGCCACTGGCTGCGGGCGGGGGCCTGGGGCGGAGGATCGGCGGGCGGCAGCGCCTCGGCCCCCGGCGCGGCCGCGTTCACCGCGCTTTCCTCGATCAGCAGCCGATCAGTCATAGCGGATCCTCGGATCCAGCACGCCGTAAAGCAGGTCGGCGATCAGGGTGAAGCTGACGATCAGCACCGCGAAGATGAAGGTCAGCGTCATCACCATCGGCATGTCATTGGCATGGATCGCCAGGATCAAGAGCTGCCCCAGCCCGTTCACCTTGAACACCTGCTCGGTGATGATGGCGCCGCCGAAGACTGCCGGCAGCCCCAGCGCGATCACCGTCACCACCGGGATCAGGCTGTTCCTCAGCACATGCTTCAGCACCACGACGCGTTCGGACAGGCCCTTGGCGCGGGCGGTGCGCACGTAATCCTGGCGCAGGTTGTCCAGCATGGAGGCGCGCATGAAGCGGCTGATCTGCGCCGCGTTGTACAGCGCCAGCACCGCGACCGGCATCGCCATCTGCCGCAGCTGCACCAGGAAGCTGTCCCAATCCGTCACCCGATGCGTGGTGTCGTAGATCGACGGGAGCCATTGCAGCTTGATGCCGAAGACGATGATGAACACCACCCCGGTAAAGAAGGTCGGCAGCGAGAAGCCGACCATCGAGACGAAGGTGCCGATCTGGTCGAACCAGGAATATTGCCGATAGGCCGAGACGATGCCGATCGGCAGCGCGATCATCACGCCGACCAGGTAGGACAGGCCGACGACGGTCAGCGTCTGCGGCAGCCGCTCGGCGATCACGTCGAAGACCGGGCTGCGGCTCTGGAAGCTGATGATGCGCTGCATACCCTGGCTGAAGCCGGTGCCGAAGACGCGGTCGAACCAGTAAAGCGGCTCGACCCAGAAGAACTGCTTCAGCCACAGCGCGTAGCGGACATACCAGGCCTGCCCGAGACCGAGCGCCTCGCGCATCCGCTCCTTGACCTCGGGCGGCACGGTCAGCGGCACGTCGCCCAAGGGATCGCCGGGCGAGGCCTCGAGCAGCAGGAAGATCACCAGCGAGATGAACAGCAGCGTCGGCACCGCCAGCAGCAGCCGGCGCAGGGCAAAGCTCAGCATCGCCGCGTCACTTCACGCGATGCCAGTCGGCGACGTTCCACAATTCGCTGTCCCAGGCGTTCAGCTTGACGCCGCCCAGCGCGTTCGACACGGCCGAGGTGGTGCCGCGATAGACCAGCGGGATGATGGCGTTGCTGTCGCGGGTCAGCATCTCGTTCAGGCGCCGGCCCATGGCGCCGCGCTCGGCCGGGTCGACGATCTGCGTCATCTCGCCGATCAGCCGGTCGTATTCCGGGTCGCAATAGCGGCTGGTGTTCTCGCCCTGCCACTGGTTTTCCGGCCCCGGCGCCTTGTCGCAGGTCTGACGCGCCAGATAGGGCTCGGGGTTCGAGCCTTCGAAGTTGTTGGCATACATCTCGACATCGGCATAGAATTTCTGGAACGTGTCGGGCGAGCCCGCGTCGCCGCCGAAAAAGACCGAGGGGTCCACCACCTTCAGCTCGGTCTCGACGCCGATCTCGGACCACCATTGCTTGATCAGCGCCTGGAAGTCCTGCCGCACCGCGTTGACCGAGGTCTGGAACAGCAGCGTAAGCCGCTTGCCGTCCTTTTCGCGGATGCCGCCGGCACCGACGGTCCAGCCCGCCTCGTCCAGCAGCGCCTTGGCCGCCTCGATGTCCTGGGTCAGGCATTCGGTATTCTCGGACGCCCAGGCGGCGGGCGCCGGCACCAGGTTGCAGGTCGGCTGCCCCGCCGGGCCATAGCCGATCTCGGTCAGCAATTGCCGGTCGATGGCCATGGACAGCGCCTTGCGCACCGCCGGGTCGGTCAGGATCGGATGCGGATGCTTGATTGTCGAACGCTCGCCCTCGGGCAGGCTGGACGAAGGATCGGTCAGGTTCACATGGATGCGCTCGACCAGACTGCCGAAGGCGGCGGCGTTCTTGCCCTTGCCGGCGGCCTCCATGCCGGCGATCACATCCGGCGAGAGCTGGGTGTTCCAGGCATAGTCGAACTCGCCCGTTTCCAGCACCGCGCGCGCCGCCGCCGCCGCATCGCCGCCGCCCTTCATCAGCAGCGTGGCGAAGGCGGGTTTCGCCGGGTCGCGATATTCGGGATTGGCGGCAAAGGAGATCACGTCATTGGTGCGGAACTCCCGGACCACGAAGGCGCCGGTGCCGATGGGGTTGAAGTTCTGCTCGGTGCAGGTCGGCGCCGCCTCGCCCAGACAGTTCTGAAACTGTGCCTTCTGCAGGATCGGCGATTGCGCCCCCACGAAGGCCGAGAAGGGATCGGGCCGGGGCGAGACGAAGGTCACGCGCACGGTCAGCTCGTCGACCGCCTCGACCTTCTCGACGCCTTCGAACTTGGCAAGCTGGGCGCAGCCGCCTTGCGGGTTCATGCAATATTCCGCCGTGAAGGCCACGTCATCGGCGGTGAAGGGCGTGCCGTCCGACCATTTTATACCCGGCTGCAATTTCCAGATGACGGTCTTCAGATCCTCGGAAATGCCGCCATTCTCGACCGAGGGGATCTCGGCGGCCAGGCGCGGCACCACCTCGCCCTCGGGGGTGAAGCTGGCCAGCGGCTCCAGCACCACGCTGCCGGCGATGATGTCCTTGGTGCCGGCCGACAGATAGGGATTCATCGTCGAGGGCGCCTGCCACATGATGACATTGACCTGCCCGTCGCTGCCCCGCTCGGCGAATGCGGCCGGGGCCATGGCGGCGGCAAGGGCGGCTGTGGCCGCCGCGCCCGGCATCAGGGATCTCAGTTTCATCGCTTTCTCCTGTTGGTGGATCTGCGCGGGACTGCCGGTTCTGGTGGTGTCGTTGCGTCTCTGCCGTTTGCCTGGCCTTGTCGTCCCCCGAATGCGGCGAGTTTCGGACAGGTCTCGGAAGAAAAGCAAGAATCAAGTTCCGATCCGGGTTTGCGGTTGCAATATGGCCCGGCCGCACTAGCCTGAATGCCGCAGCAATGGTCAGGGGGCGCGGATGCTGGACGAAAAGCCGCTGGTCCGGGTCGAGGGTTTGCGGGTCGCGTTCCAGACCCATGACGGCCCGGTCACCGGCGTGCAGGATCTGTCCTTCGACATCCGGCCCGGCGAATGCCTTTGCGTGGTGGGCGAATCCGGTTCGGGCAAGTCGGTCAGCGCGCTGTCGCTGCTGCGGCTGGTCGAATTCGGCGGCGGCGAGATCGCCCAGGGCCGGCTGCTTTTCCAGCGCGCGCAGGGCGAGGTGGACCTGGCAAAGGCCCCGCCCGCCGCCATGCGCGACATCCGCGGCAACGAGATCGCGATGATCTTCCAGGAGCCGATGACGGCGCTGAACCCGGTCTTCACCGTCGGCGAGCAGCTAGCCGAGGGGCTGATCGTGCATCGCGGCCTGTCGCGCGCCCAGGCCCGCGCCCGCGCGCTGGACCTGCTGGGCGAGGTGCGCATCCCCGAGCCCGAGCGGCGGCTGCGCCAATACCCGCACGAGCTTTCGGGCGGCATGCGCCAGCGCGTCGTCATCGCCATGGCCATGGCCTGCCGCCCGCGCCTGCTGATCTGCGACGAGCCGACGACGGCGCTGGACGTGACCATCCAGGCCGAGATCCTGGCGCTGATCGACCGGCTGAAGCGCGAGACCGGCATGGCGGTTCTGTTCATCACCCATGACATGGCGGTGGTGGCGCAGATGGCCGACCGCGTCGTGGTCATGTTCCGCGGCAACAAGGTCGAGGAAGGCCCGGTCGGGCAGATCTTCCAATCCCCGCGCGAGAATTACACCAAGGCGCTGCTTGCCGCCGTGCCGCGCCTGGGCGAGATGGCCGGCCGCGACGCGCCCGAGCCGATGCGGCTGATGCGCGAGGGACAGGTGGCCCGGCCCGAGCCGGTCGTCCCGCGCGCGCCCGAGCCGCTGCTGGAGGTCCGAAACCTCTGCACCCGCTTTCCGGTCAAGGGCGGCATCCTGCGCCGCACCGTGGCCCAGGTCCATGCGGTCGAGGACGTCTCCCTTACCGTCAATGCCGGCGAGACCCTGTCGCTGGTCGGCGAATCGGGCTGCGGCAAGTCCACCACCGGCCGTTCGATCCTGCGCCTGGTCGAGCCGACATCGGGGCAGGTCAGCCTGGGCGGGCGCGACATCCTGGCCCTGGATGCCCGCGGCCTGCGCAAGGCGCGGCGCGACATGCAGATGATCTTCCAGGATCCCTTTGCCAGCCTCGACCCGCAGATGCGCCTGCTCGACCAGATCGAGGAGCCGATGCTGAACTACGGCATCGGCAACCGGGCCGAGCGCCGCGACCGCATCGCCCAGCTTTTCGACCGGGTCGAGCTGCCGCGCGGCTTCATGCGCCGCTATCCGCACGAACTTTCGGGCGGCCAGCGCCAGCGCATCGCCATCGCACGGGCCCTGGCGCTGAACCCCAGGCTCATCATCGCCGACGAGGCGGTCTCGGCCCTCGATGTCTCGGTGCAGGCGCAGGTGCTGAACCTGCTGATGGAACTGCAGCGCGAACTGGGCATTTCCATGCTGTTCATCAGCCATGACATCGCGGTAGTCGAACGCGTCAGCCATCATGTCGGCGTCATGTACCTGGGCCGCATCGTCGAGATCGGCACCCGCAGGCAGGTCTTCGAATACCCGCAGCATCCCTATACCCGCCAGCTGATGGCCGCGGTGCCGGTCGCCGATCCGCGCCGCCGCAAGACGGGCGAGGATCTGCGCTTTCGTCCCATCGCCTCGCCGATCCATCCCGTCGGCCATGCGCCCGCGCCCTCGACCTATCACGAGGTGGCGCCGGGCCACCTGGTGCTGACCGAGCCGGCGACGCATGGCTGAACGCCGCGTTGCGGGATAGTCACAAGGCAACGCAAGCCTTTGCCGCTGACGACCCTGCCGGATCGCCGGCCCTCGCGACGGGAATGGCAGGCACGGCAGCCAGCCATGCGCCAGTCAAAAACCGAAACTGATCGGATGGCGTGCCATGACACACCGCCCTCCCCCGATTTCCTGCGCCGCGCGGGCGCGGCCGACCGCGGCACTTTTCGCCGGCATCCTGGCGCTGCTGGCCGGCTTGGCCATGGCACAGGAGGCCGAGGACCGTAACGACGGCGCCGTCCCCCTTGCTGGCCTATCCCAAGGGCGCGCGGGTGGAATCGGACGTGTCCGGGCATTGAACGAATTGGGCACGGTGCGCGGCCGGCTGGTCAGCGTGATCAACAGCCGCGACGGTTCGCTCGACCGCTACCACAAGGACAAATATGCCCTGTTCGGCACGCTGGAGGTCGATCTTGGCGACGACGCCACCCTGGGCACCAGTATCAGCGACCAGAAAACCGAGGCCGACAACGTGACCCGGGGCGGATTGCAGCCCTTCTATGCCGATGGCGTGCCTGATCGACTGGCCATGAAATCCAGCACCGGGCAGGAGCTATGTCGATACCGAGCGGACCGCGATCTTCGGCGCGCTGGAGCATGTTTTCCAGAGCGGCTGGACCGGCCGCATGGTCACGACCCATGTCAAGACCGTCATGGATCCGAGGCGGGCCTGGATCCATCTGGACCGGGATGCGGATGGCAACCATGTCTTCCCGCCCGACCGCGAAACCGGCGACGGGCCGGAAGGTTATGGCACCCGCTATGCCGGCAGCGACAGGCAGAGCAACCTGAATGCGGTACTGAACGGCGATTTCCGCGCCTTGGGGCGCGACCATCGGCTCGTGCCGGGCGCAATGGCATCAAGGGGTGAGGGCCATTACTGCGGCTATGGCCGGGGCGAGAATGTCCCGGTCAGCCCCTACAGGCTGGACGGCCGCTATCCTGCATCCGCGCCGCGCGCCGGACTGCTTCCCGGACAGCGCGCCCCGGCAATATGCCATCTGCGGTACCGGCCAGTTCAGCCTGACCGACCGGATCAAGGTGATCGCGAAGGCGCGGGTGAACTGGCGGGACGGGCAAGAACGCGGCGCAGTTTCTCGGGCATGGTGACGCCTTATTTGGGCTTCACCTATGGCATCGACCCGACCCATGCCGCCTATGGCAGCGTCACCTGCATCCACCAGCCGTAACTGGTGCAGGATGCCGACCGCCAGTATCCGCCGCCGGCCTATGGCTGGAACTGCGAACCGGGCGTCAAGGGCAACCCGATGGATGGTGCGCTTTACGCATCGGCAGCGAGTTTCCAGACCGACCAGAAGGCGACGGCCCGATACATCACCCGGATTCCCGAAGAGAACCGCAGCGTCTACGACAGCATCGAAGGCACCGCCACGCGCGGCTTCGAACGTGAGGCGTCAGGAGCGATCGACGACCCGCTGGAAGGTCTCGGCCGGCCATACCTTGCGCATCTCGAAGGACAAGGACGGCAACCGCTTCGCCGCCGACCAGCCCAGGCATATGCGGAAGCTGGCGGGCCTGTTCGACCGCGAGCTGACGGTGGACGAGGCGATGCGCTGGCAAAGCGGCACGGACAGCATGGGTTTCGACCCGGATGTCAACGCGAAGGTCCACCATGGCTCCCATGCCGTCTTCGAGACGCTCGGCGTGACCAACATCCACAACAGGAAATGCCACGCCACGATGGGCTGCTGCGACACCGCGGTCTATGGCGACGCCCGCAACGCCGGGCTGACGCTGCGGGCGCCGCTCTGGACGGGGTGGCCCTGTCCGGCCTGCGCCCCGGATCCGGATAGGGCGGTCGCGGCGAAAACCCCGGCAACGGCCGGGGTTTTTCGCTTCCTTCCCGGTCCGGTGCGGGGCAAGCGCCCGCATGGCCTTGCGGCGCTTGGCGAAAGGCGTAACCTGCAGGCCGAAGGAGATCGTTCATGCCCGTCAAGAACCGCTTTGCCGAATTGCTGCCCGAGATCACCGCCTGGCGCCGTGACTTTCACCAGAACCCCGAACTGGACTACCAGGTCCACCGCACCGCCGGCCGCGTGGCCGAACTGCTGCGCAGCTTCGGCGTGGACGAGGTCACCGAGGGCGTCGGCCGCACCGGCGTCGTCGGCGTCATCCGGGGCCGCAGCAATGCCAGCGGCCGGGTGATCGGGCTGCGCGCCGACATGGACGCGCTGCCGATCAACGAGCAGACCGGGGCGGCATACGCCTCGAAGACGCCCGGCATCATGCATGCCTGCGGCCATGACGGCCATACCGCCATGCTGCTGGGCGCGGCGAAATACCTGGCCGAGACGCGCAATTTCGACGGCACCGCCGTAGTGATCTTCCAGCCCGCCGAAGAGGGGGGCGCGGGCGGCCTCGCCATGGTCCGCGACGGGCTGGTCGAGCGCTGGGGCATCCAGGAATTCTACGGCATGCACAACATGCCCGGCTATCCGGTGGGCAGCTTCGCCATCCGCGAGGGCGCGATGATGGCCGCCGCCGACCAGTTCGACATCGTCATCACCGGCAAGGGCGGCCATGCCGCCAAGCCGCATGAGGCGATCGACACCATGCTGGTCGCGGCGCAGGTCATCGTGGCGCTGCAATCCATCGTGGCGCGCAATGTCGATCCGCTGAAAAGCGGCGTCGTCTCGGTCTGCGTGGTGCAAAGCGATTCCACCGCGCATAACGTCATCCCCCAGGTGGTCAGGCTGAAGGGCACCGCCCGCAGCCTTGCCCCGGAGGTGCGCGACCAGCTGGAAGAGGGCATCAGGCGCGTCGTGGAGAATGTCGCCGCCGCCTTCGGCGCCGCGGCCGAGGTAGTCTATGACCGCGGCTATCCGGTGACGATGAACCACCCCGAGGCCACGGCCTTCGCGGCCGAGGTCGCCCGGCAGGTCGCGGGCGAGGTGGACATGGAGATGCAGCCGCTGATGGCCGGCGAGGATTTCAGCTACATGTTGAACGAACGCCCCGGCGCCTATATCTTCGTCGGCAATGGCGACACGGCGATGGTACACCATCCGGCCTATGATTTCGACGACAACGCGATTCCGGCCGGGTCGAGCTGGTATGCCGGCATGGTCGAGGCGCGGATGCCGATCCCGGCGTGACGGCCGGACCGGGGGCTGTCTGCCCCCGGACCCCCGAGAGTATTTGTGAAACGGAGAAATCGGGGGCCGCGAGGCCCCTTTGTCGTTCAGAAATGGATCGCGCGGCCATAGGCCGAGAGCGTGGCCTCGTGCAGCATTTCGGAAAGCGTCGGGTGCGGAAAGACCGTTTCCATCAGCTCGGCCTCGGTGGTTTCCAGCGTGCGGCCGACGACATAGCCCTGGATCAGTTCGGTGACTTCCGCGCCGACCATGTGGGCGCCCAGAAGCTCGCCGGTCCTGGCGTCGAAAATGGTCTTGATCAGGCCCTCGGGCTCGCCCAGGGCGATGGCCTTGCCGTTGCCGATGAAGGGGAAGCGGCCGACCTTGATCTCGTAGCCGGCGGCCTTGGCCTTTTCCTCGGTCAGGCCGACCGAGGCCACCTGCGGGTTGCAATAGGTGCAGCCGGGGATCGAGTTCGGCTTGATCGGATGCGGGTGCCCGCCGGCGATCAGCTCGGCCACCATGACGCCTTCGTGGCTGGCCTTGTGCGCGAGCCAGGGCGCGCCGGCCACGTCGCCGATGGCATAGAGCCCCTCGACGCCGGTGCGGCAGTATTCGTCGGTGACGACATGGGTGCGGTCGATCTTCACCCCCAGCTTTTCCAGCCCGAGGTTTTCCACGTTGCCGACAATGCCGACGGCCGAGATCACCGTGTCGAACTCATGCGTCTCGGTCTTGCCGCCGGTCTCGATATGGGCGGTGACCTTGCCCTTGGCGCGGTCGAGCTTCTTGACCGCGGCCTTTTCCAGGATCTTCATGCCCTGCTTGACGAATTGCTTCTTGGCCAGCGCCGAAATCTCGGCATCCTCGACCGGCAGCACGCGGTCCATGACCTCGACGACGGTGGTATCGGCGCCCAGCGTGTTGAAGAAGCTGGCGAATTCGATGCCGATGGCGCCCGAGCCGATGACCAGCAGCTTTTTCGGCATGCGCGGCGGCTGCAGGGCGTGCTTGTAGTTCCAGACCAGATCGCCGTCCGGCTCCAGCCCAGGCAATTCGCGGGCGCGGGCGCCGGTGGCCAGCACGATGGATTTCGCGGCGACTTCCTCGGTGCCCTTGTCGGTCTTGACGCTGATCTTGCCGGGGGCGGCCAGGCTGGCCTCGCCCATGATGACGGTGACCTTGTTCTTTTTCAGCAGGTGGCCGACGCCGCCGGCGAGCTGCTTGGCCACGCCGCGCGAGCGTTGCACCACGGCGCCGAGGTCGTAGCCGATCTTGTCGGCGGAAAGCCCGAATTCCTTGGCGCGGTGCATGAGGTGAAAGACCTCGGCCGAGCGCAAGAGCGCCTTGGTCGGGATGCAGCCCCAGTTCAGGCAGATGCCGCCCAGATGCTCGCGCTCGATACAGGCCACCTTCAGCCCCAGCTGCGCGCCGCGGATGGCACAGACATAGCCGCCAGGGCCGGAACCGATCACCACCATGTCGAAGCTCTGCGCCATGGGAATCCCCCTATCAGAAAAGATAGTTCAGCGTTAAACCATTTTTCAGAGCTCAGCAAGCGACAGCTTGCCCGAGACCAGCGCGCCATAGCCGCCGGCCTCCATGACGCGGATTTCCGCCGGCGTGGGCACGCGGTTCAGTGCCGCGTTGCGCCAGGGGAAGCGGCCGAACCTGGCGATGGTGTCGCGATGCAACTCGGCATGGCGCAGGTTCTCGCCCGGCATGAACTCGGCGAAAAGCGCAACGGCGCGTTCCTGGTCGGCCAGATCCTCGGAATGTTCGAAGGGCAGGTAGACGAATTGCCGGGACGGCGGCGCGATGCGCAGGTGCAGGCCGCTCTCGACCGCCTCGCGCGCGAGGCTGCGGGCCAGGGGATCGGTGGCGAAGGCGCGCGCATCCTCGCGGAACATGTTGCGCGGGAACTGGTCGGTCAGGATCAGCCCGGCCAGCATCCCCTCGGGCGTGGCGGCCCAGCCGGGCACCAGGTCGGCGGCGCGTTCCCAGGCGGGCTGGAAGCGCCGGCGGATGGTTTCGTCCACGGCGTCCGAGCGGATATACCAGCCCTTCTCGCCGACCTCGTCGAGCCAGAAGCGGTTGATCTCCTCGGGTGTCGTGGTGTCGGTCATGGCCTTGCCCTCCGTTTTGGCCGATGGTCGCAGAGCCGAAGGCCGGTCGCAAGCCGTTCAGGCGGGTTTGTCGGCATCGTCGGAACTGGCGGTTTCCAGCGCCGCCTCGACCGCGACGGGGGTGGCCGAGGGGGCGATGACGGCAAAGCTCTGGTCCAGGACCGGCGTGGGGCGGCGGGTGCGGCGCCAGCCGGCATAGAAGGCCAGCATCGCCAGCAGCAGGCCGATATAGGCCCAGAACCCGTCCGGGCCCAGCAGCGACATCAGCCAGCCGGTGATCAGCGGCCCGGCCATGGCGCCAACGCCGTTGATGAACAAGAGCCCTGCCGAGGCGGCGGCCATGTCGCTTTGATCCAGGAAGTCGTTGGTATAGGCCAGAAGCAGCGAATAGACCGGATTGGCCACGCCGCCGATCAGCGCCGCGGCCAGCAGCAGGCCCCAAATCCCCGGCTGCAGCGTTACCGTGGCCAGGCTGACCACCGCGCCCAGCACCGACAGCCCCAGCACGATGACGCGGCGGTCGCCATGGTCCGACAGCCAGCCGATCGGATATTGCAGCAAGAGCCCGCCGGCATAGATCGCCGCCACGAAGGCCGAGATCTCGCGCACCGAAAGCCCCTTGGTCGAGCCCCAGACCGAGGCCATGCCGAACAGCGCCGAGAACACCCCGCCCATCAGGAAGATGCCGATGCAGCCCAGCGGCGAGGCGCGGAACAGGCTGCCGAAGCTCATGCGTTTCAGGGTCGAGAACTGCGGCGCGGGCTGGGTCGAAAGCAGGATCGGCAGGAAGGACAAGCTGACCAGCACCGAGGGGATCACGAACAGCAGATAGCCCGCCGGGTCGGCCGTGTTCATCAGGAACTGGGCCGTGATGATGCCCAGCATCTGCATGATCATATAGGCCGACATGGCCTGGCCGCGGTTCTCGTTGGCGGTGCCGGCATTCAGCCAGCTTTCCGCGGTGATGTAGACCCCCGAGAAGCAGAAGCCGATCAGCAGCCGCATCAGCGCCCAGGCGATCCAATGCGGCGCCGCCGCATAGAGGATCAGCACCGAGGAGATCAACGAGCCAAGGGCCGCGAAGACCCGGACATGGCCGACCTGGCGGATCAGTTCCGGCACCACGCGCGAACCCAGGAGGAAGCCGCCGAAATAGGCGGCCATGACCACCGACATCTGCGTGGTCGAGATGTCCTCGATCTTGCCGCGGATGCCCAGAAGCGTGCCCTGCATCCCGTTCCCGACCATCAAGAGCAGGATGCCCAGAAGCAGCGGCCAGGTGGTGCGCAGGACGGTCAGCATCACGGATCCTTCGGAATCAGCAGGGAGGCGTCGCCATAGCTGAAGAAGCGATAGCCCGATTCGACCGCATGATGATAGATGCCGCGGATGCGGTCCGGGCCCATCAGGGCACTGACCAGCATCAGCAGCGTCGATTTCGGCAGGTGGAAATTGGTCATCAGCGCATCCGTCACGCGGAAGCGATAGCCGGGATAGATGAAGATTTCCGTAACGCCCTGGAAGGGATGCACGGTGCCGTCCTCGGCGGCCGCCGATTCGATCAGCCGCAGCGCCGTGGTGCCGACCGGGATCACCCGCCCGCCCTGGGCGCGGGTGGCGTTGATGGCCGCCGCCGCCTCGGGCGTGACCTCGCCCCATTCGCCGTGCATCTTGTGGGTCGTCACGTCCTCGACCTTGACCGGCAGGAAGGTGCCGGCGCCGACATGCAGGGTGACATGGGCGAAGCCGACGCCTTTTGCCGCCAGCCGCTCCAGCAATGCATCGTCGAAATGCAGGCTGGCGGTCGGCGCGGCGACGGCGCCCGAGCGCCGCGCCCAGACGGTCTGGTAATCCTCGCGATCGGCCTCATCGGGCGCACGCAGCGCGGCGATATAGGGCGGCAGCGGCATGGCGCCGACCTGCGCCAGCGCGGCGTCGAACGCCTCGCCCGTGGCGTCGAAGCGCAGGGTCAGCTCGCCCCCGGAGATCCCGGCCACCTCGGCGGACAGCGCCGCGCCGAAGCGGATCACCTCGCCCGGCTTCAGCTTGCGCAGCGGCTTGGCCAGCGCCTTCCAGCCATCGGCCGCGGGTTCCAGCAGCGTCACCTCGACCTTCGCCACCGCCTCGCCCTGCGGGGTCTGGCGCGCGCGCGTGCCGTTCAGCCGCGCCGGGATGACCTTGGTGTCGTTCAGCACCAGCAGGTCGCCCGGCCCCAGCAGGTCGACAAGGTCGCGCACATGCAGGTCGCGAATCGAATCGCCCTGGGCCAGCAGCAGCCGCGCGGCGGTGCGCGGCCGCGCCGGGCGGGTGGCGATCAGCCCCTCGGGCAGGTGAAAGTCGAAATCGTCCAGCTTCATGGGCTTAGCTTCTGTCCGGGCCACCGGGGGCCGTCAAGGCGACGGTCATCACAAAGTGAAAAACTCAGGCTTTACTTATCCGACGAAATGGGTAAGTTTTGGCCAACCGAGGTGAGTAAATGATCGTCTGCCACTGCACCCAGATTTCCGACCACGACATCAAGGCCGCGATTGACTGGATGCGTGCCGCCGACCCCGAGACGATCATCACCCCCGGCAAGATCTACCACGCACTCGGCAAGCGCGCCGATTGCGGGGGCTGTATGCCTTTGTTTCTGGACACCATGCGCGGATGCGATAATCTGGCTGTGCCCCCCATCCTGCGGGGGCTGAAAGCCAACCGCACAGGGGTAAGCCATGAAGGGCGACGCAAAGGTCATCGAGTATCTCAACGCAGCGCTACGGTCTGAACTCACCGCGGTCAGCCAGTACTGGTTGCATTACCGGCTGCAAGAGGACTGGGGTTACGGCAAGATCGCCGACAAGTCCCGCGGCGAATCCATCGAGGAAATGCATCATGCGGACCGCCTGATCCAGCGAATCATCTTCCTGGAGGGCCATCCCAACCTGCAAAAGCTGGATCCGTTGCGGATCGGCCAGAACCTCAAGGAAACGCTGGAATCCGACCTGGCGGCCGAATACGACGCCCGCACGCTTTACATCGAGGCGCGGGAATATTGCGACAAGGTCGGCGACTACATCAGCAAGGGCCTGTTCGACGAACTTCTGGCCGATGAGGAAGGCCATATCGACTTCCTGGAGACCCAGCTGGGCCTTTACGAGGAAATCGGCGCGCAGAACTATGGCCTGCTCAACGCCAAATCCGCCGACGAGGCCGAATAGCGCCTGCGGCACATGCGTCATCGGGGGGGGCCTTCGCGGCCCCCTTTTCCTTTGCCCGGTCAGCCCAGCCAGGCGGCGGCCAGCTCCGGCAGGTCGTCGAAATGCGCCAGCATCGCCTCGGGCGCCAGGCGGCGCAGCGCCTCGCCCTCGGGGCCGAAGCCGACCAGCGCCACCCTGACCCCGGCGGCGGCGGCGGTCTTGCGGTCGGTCTCGGTATCGCCGACCAGGAAAGATCGCGCCACCGTGCCGCCCGCCGCCTCGACCGCGGCGGCATAAGGACGCGGATCGGGCTTGCGCACCGGCAGCGTGTCGGCGCCGATCATCGCCGCGAAACGGTCACGGATGCCCAGCTCGCGCAGCAGCGTCTCGGCCAGCGCGGAGGGCTTGTTGGTGCAGACCGCAAGCCGATGGCCCGCCGCCGCCAGCCGTTCCAGCGCCGCCTCGGCACCGGGGTAAAGCCGGGTATGGACGGCGATCGCCTGGCCATAATGGTCCAGCAGGCGCGGGTAATCCTCGTCCTCGGCGCCGGGCGGCAGCAGATGGTTGCCGGGCATCCGGCCATAGCCGGCGCGCAGCATGGCCCGGCCGCCGTGAAAGGCGATCAGCGCGTCCGCGACCGGGTCCAGCAGCGCGCCGAGGCCGCGCGCGGCAAAGCAGGCATTGGCCGCCGCGATCAGATCGCCCGAGGTGTCGGCCAGCGTCCCGTCCAGATCGAAGACCACCGTTCCCGCCATGCTGTAACCTTCCGTCAAGATGTTTGATCTGCCGGGGCCTTTCCCGACCGTCGCCCTCTAGGTAGAACGCCCGGCAAGGATAAGGAACAGGCAAGAGGGCAGAGATGACCGAGAAACCCGTCGCGCTGATCGTGCTGGCCGCCGGACAGGGCAGCCGCATGCAGTCGGACCTGCCCAAGGTGCTGCACCGGCTGGGCGGCATGCCGCTGGTCGCCCATGCGCTTGCCGCCGGCCGGACGCTGGCGCCCGAGGCGGTGGTGGTGGTCGCCGGCCATGGCGCCGAGGCGGTGAAGAAGGCCGTGGCCAAGCTCGACCCCGAGGCGCAGATCGCCCTGCAGGACCAACAGCTTGGCACCGCCCATGCCGTCGGCCAGGCCCTGCCGCTGCTGGAGGGCTTCGAGGGCCGGGTGATCGTGCTTTACGGCGACACCCCCTTCATCGGGCAGGAAACGCTGGCAAGCCTTGCCGCCCACCCCGCCGATGTGGTGGTGCTGGGCTTCGAGGCTGCCGATCCCGGCCGCTACGGCCGCCTTGTCACCGGACCCAAGGGGCTGGAGCGGATCGTCGAATACAAGGATGCGGACGAGGCGACACGGGCGATCCGCCTGGTCAATTCCGGCGTGCTGGCGGCGGATGCGGCGCTTTTGCGCGAATGCCTGCCCCGGATCGGCAATCGCAACGCGGCGGGGGAATATTACCTGACCGACCTGCCCGCCCTGGCCCGCGAGGCCGGCTGCCGGGTCGAGGTCGTGACCTGCGACGAATCCGAGACGCTGGGCATCAACACCCGTGCGGAACTGGCCGCGGCCGAGGCCGCCTTTCAGGCCCGCGCCCGCGCACAGGCGCTGGAGGACGGCGTGACGCTGAGCGATCCGGCGACGGTCTGGTTCGCGCTCGACACCTGCATCGGCCGCGACGCGGTAATCGGGCAGAACGTGGTCTTCGGCCCCGGCGTGACCGTGGAAAGCGGCGCCGAGATCCTGCCCTTTTGCCACCTGGAAGGCTGCCATGTCAGCGCCGGCGCCACCGTCGGCCCCTTTGCCCGGCTGCGCCCCGGCGCAGAACTGGGCGGCGACGTGCATGTCGGCAATTTCGTCGAGATCAAGAACGCGGTGCTGGACGAGGGCGTCAAGGTCGGCCACCTGACCTATCTGGGCGACGCCCATATCGGCGAGGCCACGAATATCGGCGCCGGCACCGTGACCTGCAATTACGACGGTGTCAGCAAGCACCGGACCGAGATCGGCGCCCATGCCTTCATCGGCTCGGACACCATGCTGGTGGCGCCGGTCCGGGTGGGGGCGCGGGCGATGACGGGCTCGGGCTCGGTCATCACCCAGGACGTGCCGGACGACGCGCTGGCGCTGGGACGCGCCAAGCAGGTGGTCAAGCCGGGCCTTGCCGCGCGGCTGATGCAGGCCTTGCGCCAGAAAAAGGGGAACTGACATGTGCGGCATCATCGGAATCCTGGGCGATCACGAGGTCTCGCCGCAACTGGTCGAGGCGCTGAAGCGGCTGGAATACCGCGGCTATGACAGCGCCGGGGTGGCGACGGTGGACGGCAGCGGCCGGCTGGACCGCCGCCGCGCCGTGGGCAAGCTGGTGAACCTGTCGGACCGGCTGGTGCATGAGCCGCTGACCGGCCATGCCGGCATCGGCCATACCCGCTGGGCCACCCATGGCGCCGCGACCGAGGCCAATGCACACCCCCATCGCCGCGGCCCGGTGGCGGTGGTCCATAACGGCATCATCGAGAATTTCCGCGAATTGCGCGACGAGGTCACGCGGCTGGGGATGCAGCCGGAATCGCAGACCGATACCGAGACCGTGGCGCTGCTGACCGCCTGGCACATGGGCCAGGGCCTCGGCCCCGTCGCGGCGGCGCGGGCCACGCTGGCCCGCCTGCACGGCGCCTTTGCGCTGGCCTTCCTGTTCGAGGGCGAGCCCGACCTGATGATCGCCGCCCGCAAGGGCAGCCCGCTGGCCGTGGGCCATGGCACGGGCGAGATGTTCCTGGGCTCGGACGCGGTGGCGCTGGCGCCCTTCACCGACCGCATCACCTATCTGGAAGACGGCGACCACGCCATCATCCGCCGCGCGGGCGCCGAGATCTTCGACGCCGAGGGCCGCCCCGCCAACCGCGAGATCCAGCAGATCGACGTGGGCGCGACCCAGATCGACAAGGCCGGCTACCGGCATTTCATGGCCAAGGAGATCGCCGAACAGCCGGTGGTGCTGGGCGATGCGCTGAACCATTACATCAAGGGCGAGCGGATCGTGCTGCCCGAGGCGCTGGATTTCCGCGACGTGGACCGGCTGACCCTGGTCGGCTGCGGCACCGCCTTCTATGCCGCCCATGTCGCGCGCTACTGGTTCGAGGCGCTGGCCGGCCTGCCCTGCGACCTGGATGTAGCCTCCGAGTTCCGCTATCGCGAACCGCCGCTTTCGCCGCAGAGCTGGGCGATCTTCGTCAGCCAGTCGGGCGAGACGGCGGACACGCTGGCGGCGCTGCATTACGCCCGCGACAAGGTGGCGCGCACCGTGGGGGTGGTGAACGTGGGCACCTCGGCCATCGCGCGCGATGCCGACATCGCCCTGCCGACGCTGGCCGGGATCGAGGTGGGCGTCGCATCCTCCAAGGCCTTCACCTGCCAGCTTGCGGTGCTGGCGGTGCTGGCGCTGAAGGCGGCGCGGGACCGCGGGCGGCTAACGGATGCCGAACTGGCTGCGCACCTGGCCGACCTGCGCGCGCTGCCGGGGCTGCTGAACCAGGCGCTTGCGGTCAGCGACGAATGCCGCCGCCTGGCCGGCTGGCTTTCCGAGGCGCAGGACGTGCTGTATCTGGGCCGCGGCGCGCTTTACCCGGTGGCGCTGGAGGGGGCGCTGAAGCTCAAGGAGCTCAGCTATATCCATGCCGAGGGCTATGCCTCGGGCGAGCTGAAGCACGGGCCCATCGCGCTTATCGACCGGAACGTGCCGGTGGTGGTGCTGGCGCCGCGCGACGGGCTGTTCGAAAAGACCGTCTCGAACATGCAGGAGGTCATGGCGCGCCACGGCCAGGTGCTGCTGATCTCGGATGCCGAGGGGCTGGAGGCCGGCGGTCATGGCGTGCGGGCGGGGCTCGCGATGCCGGCGGGCGGCGGGTTGTTCCAGCCCATCCTTTACGCGGTGCCGATGCAATATCTGGCCTATCATACTGCGGTGGCCAAGGGCACCGACGTGGACCAGCCGCGCAACCTGGCGAAATCGGTGACGGTGGAATAGGGCCGGCCGGCAGCCGCGGGGCACTGGGGGCAATCAAGCTTGCCACGCATCATCGGGAAACCGGGGGGATGCTCGCCCGCCGGATTGCGGCAATATCCATGCTGCGCCCGGATCAATTCGCCATTCGTGATACGGCAAGGTCAAGCAGCCCCCACCAAGCCCTTCCGGTCCTTCCGAGAATGCGGCCATCCCTCGCGGAGAGCCTAAAGCCTGATCGTTTCAGGCTGGATCGGGCGCTCCCAGATCGGGGATGGTCTGCTTCGACATGGCTGCTGGGAAAGGAGGCCGGCATGCATGGCGAGACCTTTGTCCAGCGATCTTCGGACACGCGTTGTTGCGCGCGTTGCTGAGGGAGAGACGGTGCGCGCGGTTGCGTCTATGTTCGGCCTCAGCGTGCCGAGCGTTGTGAAATGGTCCCGGAGATGGCGCGCGACAGGCAGTTGCGAGGCCAGTCCGATGGGCGGTAAGCGGCGCGATGTGATGGCGCCGGGACGGGACGACGCGCTGGCCCGGCTTGCGGAACACCCCTCGCTGCCCCTGCGCCGGCTCCGGGCCGGGCTGGCCGCGCGCAGGGTCAGGGTCAGCTATGGCGCGTTGTGGCGTTTCGTCCATGCCGAGGGGGTGTCGTTCAAAAAAAGGCCGTCCTTGCCGCCGAGACCGGACGGCCCGACATCGCCCGCCGCCGCGCCCGCTGGCGGCGGCACCAGCACAGGATCGACCCGCGCCGGCTCGTGTTCATCGAGGAAACCTGGGCGCAGACAAACATGGCCCCGCGGCGCGGCCGGGGGCCGAGGGGCACCCGCCTGCCGGGCCGTGCGCCACAGGGGCACTGGCGCAGGATGACCTTCGTGGGGGCGCCGCGGATGGAGCGGATCGACGCGCCCTGCGTCCTCGATGGCCCGATCAATGGGGATCTGTTCCGCGCCTGTGTCGAGCCGGTGCTTCTTTCCGACCCTGCGTCCGGGCGACGTGGTGGTCATGGACGATCTCGGCAGCCACAAGGGCGGCGCGGTGCGAAAGGCCATGCGGGCGGCAGGCGCGCATCTGCTGTTCCTCCCGCCATACAGCCCGGATCTGAGCCCCATCGAACACGATCGGGGGCTCACTCGAACGCATGGCATTCGCCCCCTCATGTTCGCCGCGCCCAAGCCCCTCATGCGCTCCGCCGCCGAACGCACCGTCGAAGCCGCCTGGAAACGCCTCGGCACATGACCTGACAGCTTCTCCGCAAAGGAGTGCGCCAACCACCTCAAAAACGCAGGCTATGCTTCGATTTGATATGGGCAGGATCTAGCGGGACCAGAACAGAGCAGGATGTTTCCACGAACGCCCGCCCCCAGGCGGCCGCTGCCGCGGGCTTGACCAAGACCATCGCCCGAAAACCGCGACCCGGCCGGGGCCAGATCCCCGGCGTAAAAGGAAAGCCCGGATCGCGCAGAAAGCCCAGAAGGCCCTGGCGCCTAGGCCGGGTTTTCCTCGACGATGACCAGATCCCGCTCGGCCGCGCCCCGGGCATGATCCAGCGCCGCCTGATATTCGGCCGAGTGATAGCAGGCCACCGCATCCTCGAGGCTGGGAAAACGCGCCACGACATTGCGGGCGCGCTCCTTGCCTTCAAGCTGCACATAGCGCGCGCCGCGGGCGAGAAAGACCCCGCCATGCGCGGCGATCGCCGGACCCGCAAGCCGCGCATATTCGCCATAGGCCTCGGGATCCGTCACGTTCACATGGGCGATCCACAGCGCAGTCATGCCTTCTCTCCGATCAGGGTTTCGACGGCAGCAATGGCGCTGTCGGCGGCGGCAAGGCTGGGCGCCCCGCCCTGGGCGCGGTCGGGACGGCCGCCGCCGCCCTTGCCGCCAAGCGCCGCCGTCGCGGTCTGCACCAGTTCGACGGCGCTGATGCGGGTGGTCAGGTCGGGGGTCACCCCCGCCGCCACCGTCGCCTTGCCCTCGGCCTCGGCCAGCACCACCACCGCGCCCGAGCCAAGCCGCGACTTCATCTCGTCGACCAGCGGGCCCAGTTCCTTGCCGCTCACCCCCTCGACCCGGCGGGCGATCAGCTTGATGCCGTTGATCTCGCGCGGCTTGTCCTCGGAGCCGCCGCCCATGGCCAGCTGGCGCTTGAGCTGCGCGACCTCGTTGGCCAGCGCCTTGCGCTCATCGGCCAGGGCGCGGACCTTGTTCACCACGTCGCCGGCCTGCGCCTTGACGATGCCGGCGATCTCATTGAGTTCGCCGTCCACGCGCCGCAGCGCGTCCATCGCCGCCTGGCCGGTCAGCGCCTCGATGCGGCGGATACCGGCGGCCGAGGCGGTTTCCGAGGTCAGGGCGAACATGCCGATATCGCCGGTGCGTGCGACATGGGTGCCGCCGCAAAGCTCCAGCGAATAGGTCTGCCCGCCGGTCCCCTTGCCCGAGCCCGGCAGCTCGCCCATCGAGACCACGCGCACCTCATCGCCATATTTCTCGCCGAACAGCGCCTGCGCCCCCAGGGCGCGGGCGTCGTCGGGGGTCATGATCCGGGTCTCGACCGGGCTGTTCTGGCGGATGAAATCATTCACCTCGCGCTCGACCTGCGCCAGTTCCTCGGGGGTCATCGCCTTGGCATGGCTGAAATCGAAGCGCAGCCGGTCGGGCGCGTTCAGGCTGCCGCGCTGCGCGACATGCTCGCCCAGGGCGCGGCGCAGCGCCTCGTGCAGCAGATGCGTGGCCGAATGGTTGGCGCGGATGGCGCTGCGGCGGTCGTGATCGACGGAAAGCTGCGCACCCTGGCCGCGCTGGATGGAGCCCAGCGTCACCTCGGCGACATGGATGAAGACGCCGCCGACCTTTTTCGTATCGGTCACCCGCGCGGCACCCGTCTCGGTCTTGATCAGCCCGGTATCGCCGACCTGACCGCCGGATTCGGCATAGAAAGGCGTCTGGTTCACGACGATCTGCACCGCCTGCCCCTCGCCCGCCTCCTCGACGGCACCGCCGTCCTGCACCAGCGCCAGGATCTGGCCCTCGCTGATCTCGGTATCATAGCCCAGGAACTCGGTCGCGCCATGCTCTTCGGCGATGTCGAACCAGATCGCGGCATCCTTGGTCTCGCCCGAACCGGCCCAGGCGGCGCGAGCCTTGGCCTTCTGCTCGGCCATCGCCGAATCGAAACCGGCCGTATCGACCGCGCGGCCCTTTTCGCGCAGCGCGTCCTGGGTCAGGTCCAGCGGGAAGCCATAGGTATCGTAGAGCTTGAAAGCCGCCTCGCCCGGCAGGTTCGCCCCCTTGGGCAGCTTTGCCAGTTCCTCGTCCAGCAGCCGCAAGCCGCGATCCAGCGTCTGCTTGAAGCGGGTCTCTTCCAGCTTCAGCGTCTCCTCGATCAGCGCCTGGGCGCGGCCAAGCTCGGGATAGGCAGCTCCCATCTCGCGCACCAGCGCCGGGACCAGGCGGTGCATCACCGGATCCTTGGCGCCCAGCATATGCGCGTGCCGCATGGCGCGGCGCATGATGCGGCGCAGAACATAGCCCCGACCCTCGTTCGAGGGCATCACCCCATCCGCGATCAGGAAGCTGGTCGAGCGCAGGTGATCGGCGATGACGCGATGATGCACCTTGCCGGGACCGTCCGGGTCGGCGCTGGTCGCATGGGCGCTGGCCTCGATCAGGCTGCGCATCAGATCGGTGTCGTAATTGTCGTGCTTGCCCTGCAACAGCGCGCCGATCCGCTCCAGCCCCATGCCGGTGTCGATCGACTGCATGTCCAGCGCCCGCATCGAGCCGTCTTCGAACTGCTCGTTCTGCATGAAGACCAGGTTCCAGATCTCGATGAAGCGGTCTCCGTCCTCCTCGGCCGAGCCGGGCGGGCCGCCCCAGATCTGCTCGCCATGGTCATAAAAGATCTCGGTGCAGGGGCCGCAGGGACCGGTCGGGCCCATCTGCCAGAAATTGTCGCTGGTCGGGATGCGGATGATGCGGTCGTCGGAAAGCCCCGCCACCTTCTTCCAGATGTTCGCCGCCTCGTCATCGGTGTGATAGACCGTGACCAGCAGCTTGTCCCTGGGGATGCCGAAATCCTTGGTCAGCAGTTCCCAGGCAAAGGGGATCGCGCCGTCCTTGAAATAATCGCCGAAGCTGAAGTTACCCAGCATCTCGAAGAATGTATGGTGGCGCGCAGTATAGCCGACATTGTCGAGGTCGTTGTGCTTGCCGCCGGCGCGAACGCATTTCTGCGCGGTGGTGGCGCGCTTGTAGTCGCGGGTCTCGACCCCGGTGAACAGGTTCTTGAACTGCACCATGCCCGAGTTGGTGAACATCAGGGTCGGGTCGTTTCGCGGCACCAGGGGACTCGACTCGACGACCCTGTGGCCGTTGCGTTCGAAATAGTTCAGGAAGGTCGAGCGGATGTCATTCAAGCTGGGCATATCGGGCCTTCATCGCAAAGCGGTCTTTCCGGCCAGAACCGGTGTGCCGCCCGGTCTAGCCCCAGCCATGGCGGCTGTCCAGCAATCCTGCATGGCCTGGCGCCGGCGGCAGGGTCTTCCTTGTGCAAATATCCTGGGGGAATGCTTCCTGCGCCCCATCCAGGGCGCAGGAAGCGTGGGGGCAAAGCCCCCGTGCTTCGCCTCGAAAACCGGCCCGATCCAGGGTCAATCTTCGGCCATCACCTCGTCGCCGTCGTCCGTGACGCCGAAGTCCAGCCCATGACTGGCGCGGATCTTGTCCTCGATCGCATAGGCCATCTCGGGATGGTCGCGCAGAAACTGCTTGGCATTCTCGCGGCCCTGGCCGATGCGCTCGTCGCCATAGGAATACCAGGATCCGGATTTCTCGACCACGCCGGCCTTGACACCCAGGTCGATCAACTCGCCAACCTTCGAGATGCCTTCGCCATACATGATGTCGAATTCGACTTCGCGGAAGGGCGGCGCGACCTTGTTCTTCACTACCTTGACCCGGGTGGCATTGCCGGTCACCTCGTCCCGGTCCTTGATCGAGCCGGTGCGGCGGATGTCCAGGCGCACCGAGGCATAGAATTTCAGCGCATTGCCGCCCGTCGTCGTCTCGGGGCTGCCAAAGATCACGCCGATCTTCATGCGAATCTGGTTGATGAAGATCACCATGCAGTTCGACCGCCCGATGCTGGCGGTCAGCTTGCGCATCGCCTGGCTCATCAGCCGGGCCTGGCTGCCCATCTGCATGTCGCCCATGTCGCCTTCGATCTCGGATTTCGGCGTCAGCGCCGCCACCGAATCGACCACGACCAGGCTGACCGCGCCCGAGCGCACCAGCGTATCGACGATTTCCAGCGCCTGCTCGCCGGTATCGGGCTGGCTGATCAGCAGTTCGTCCAGGTTGACGCCCAGCCTCTTGGCATATTGCGGGTCCAGCGCGTGCTCGGCGTCAACGAAGGCGCAGACGCCGCCCTTCTTCTGCTCTTCGGCCACGACATGCAGTGTCAGCGTGGTCTTGCCCGAGCTTTCCGGCCCGAAGATCTCGATGATCCGGCCCTTGGGCAGACCGCCGATCCCCAGCGCGATGTCGAGCCCCAGCGAGCCGGTCGAAGTGGCCTCGATCTCGGCCACCGGGTTGTCGGCGCCCAGCTTCATGATCGAGCCCTTGCCGAACTGCCGTTCGATCTGGGCCAGCGCGCTGTCCAGCGCTTTCTGCTTGTCTGCGGATCGCTTGTCGTTCATGTCGAAAAGTGTTGCCCCTGCCATGCGGTCCTCATGCTTATTTCACACCCCGCCATCCGGGGCAATCAGCGCCCGCCCGCCACTTTTGTTCACGGGATGTTCCTATTTGCGCATCCTTGCGCGGAAATGCAAGTCCTGCTTTGCGAATCGGAAGGTCTCTCGCCTTCCTGACCCAGTCTGCCGCAAGAGGATTAAGAAACGGTTTACAGCCTCAGGGCGAGTGGCTATGCCGGCACGCGTGCCGCAATGGCTGAAAGCTTGCAGGAAATGCTGATATTCTGGGAAAGACGACTGGTTTTCTTGGCCACGCCGAAAGCCGGATCCACCGCGGTCGAGACCGCGCTCGAAGCCCTGGCCAATGTCGCCGTCCAGCGCCCGGCCGAACTCAAACACGCCGACCTGCGCACCTATCGCCGCCATATCGAGCCCTGGCTTCATTCCGTCACCGGCGAGAAATTCACCACCATCGCCCTGATGCGCGAGCCGATAGGATGGCTGCGCAGCTGGTACCGCTTTCGCCTGCGCGACGACGAGGAAGATCCGAGCCACGCCATGATCGGGCTCAGCTTCGCTGATTTCGCGCAGGCCTATGCCGATCCCGCCGGGCCCGACATCGCACGCGTCGGCGCCCAGGCGGATTTCCTGACCGCGGAAGCGGATCGCGTCGATCGCATCTTTCGCTACGAGGACATGGATGCCTTCACCCATTTCCTCGAGGATCGACTGGATTGCGCGATCAGCCTGCCCCGCGTCAACGTGCCTCCGGCGGTCGATGTCAGCCTGCAGGCCGAGCAGGAAGGCCTGCTGCGCAAGGTCATGGCGCGCGATTTCGCGCTTTACGATACGCTCTGATCCAGCTGCGCCACCGGTGATCTAGAGCGAATTTGACGAACACCGGGTCGCTTTGAGGATTCACGCGATGAACAATGTCTGATTCACTGCTCCTGTGATTTGCCAGGAGGAGATGATGACGAGGAGCCTAAGACGAGGAGCCTGAGCGGAGACCTTCGCGGTCGGGTAATTGCCGCGATCGAAGATGGGGTTTCGACGCGGGAGGCGGCACGACGCTTCCGCATCGGCATCTCGACGGCCGGGGCCTGGTATCGCCGCTATCGCGAGACCGGCGAGATGGAAGCGCGCAAGCAGGGACAGCCGTCGCGCTCGAAGCTTGATACGCACGCGGCCTTCATTCCGGGCCTCATCGAGAAGACACCGGACATCACTCTTGCTGAGATCGGCGAGCGCCTTGCTGGCGAGCGCGGCGTGCGGGTGGCGCCCTCGACGGTCTGGCTGTTTCTTGACCGGCGCGGCATCACGTTCAAAAAAAGACGGCCAAAAAAAGACGGCGCATGCCTCAGAGCAGCAGCGTCCCGATGTCTTGCGCCGCCGCATAGCCTGGTTCGACGGCCAGCTCGATCTCGATCCCGAGAGGCTCATCTTCATCGATGAGACCGCGGCATCCACGAAGATGGCGCGGCTGCGAGGACGAGCGCCATGTGGCGAGCGATGCCGGGCGCCCATTCCACACGGACATTGGAAGACCACCACCTTTACCGCGGGCCTGCGGCTATCTGGCATGGCGGCACCGATGCTGCTCGATGGGCCAATGAACGGACCAGCCTTCCTCGCCTATGCCGAGCAGGTGCTCGCACCAGAGCTGCGCCCCGGTGACGTCGTGGTCATGGATAATCTGCCCGCCCACAAGATCAGCGGCGTGCGCGACGCCATCGAAAAAGTTGGAGCACGGCTCCTGTTCCGCCCGCCATACTCGCCGGACTTTAACCCCATCGAGATGGCTTTCTCCAAGCTCAAGGCACTGCTCAGAAAGGTCGCTGCCAGAACCGTTGACGATCTCTGGTCAGCCGTCGCCGACTGTCTATCCGCCTTCACCCCCGAGGAATGCCGGAACTACTTCGAGCCCGCCGGATATGACCCGGACTAAGTCGAATCCGCGCTAGGCGCCGCCCTCCAATTGCCGCGTGACCAGCGCGGTCAGATCCGAAAGCGAGAACGGCTTCGCCAGGAAGGCCGCATCCGGCACGGGCGGTCGCCCCTCGGAAAAGATGTCCTCGGCATAGCCCGACATGAAGATGACCTTCGTGCCGGGCCGGTCGCGCAGCGCGGTGCGCACCCAGGCCGGGCCGTCCATGCCCGGCATCACCACGTCGGTCACGAAAACATCGACCACAAGCCGCCGGTCGGCCAGCAGCGACAGGGCATCTTCGGCGCAGGCGGCCTCGAGCACCTCGAAGCCCTGCAGCTTCAGCGCCCGGCTGGCAAAGGCGCGCACCGGCGCCTCGTCCTCGACCAGCAGCACCGTCGCCTCGACCTCGCGGCGCGCGCGAATCGGACCGGCGGCCGGGGCCGGCATCTCTTCGGGGATGCCTCGGTCATGGGCCGGGAAGAACAGGGAAAAGCAGCTGCCCTCGCCCGGCGTGCTGTCGCAGAAGATATAGCCGCCGGTCTGCTTCACGATGCCATAGGCGGTGGACAGGCCAAGCCCGGTCCCCTCGCCCGTGCGCTTGGTGGTGAAGAAAGGCTCGAAGATCTTGGCCAGATCGTCGGGGGCAATGCCGCAGCCTTGGTCGCGGACCTGAACGCGGACGTAGTCCCCGGCCGGCAGGGTGGCGCGGCCGAATTCGGTCCTGGCCTCCAGCCGGAGATTGTCGGTGCAGATGGCGATGTCGCCGCCCTCGGGCATGGCATCGCGGGCATTCACCACCAGGTTCATGATCACCTGCTCCAGCTGGCGGCGGTCGGCATGGATCATCCGCAGGGCCGGGTCGTGGTCGAAGGTCAGCACGATCCGTTCGCCCACCAGCCGGTTGAGCAGATGCGTCAGCTCCGAAAGCGTGTCGCGCAGATCCATGATCTGCGGCTTGAGCGTCTGCTTGCGCGAAAACGCCAGAAGTTGCCGGACCAGCGCCGCCGCCCGGTTCGCGTTCTGGCTGATCTGGTCCAGGTCGGCATAATCGGGATCGGCCTTGTCGTGGCGCAGCATCAGCAGGTCGCAATGCCCGGTGATCGCGGTCAGCAGGTTGTTGAAGTCATGGGCAATGCCGCCGGCGAGCTGGCCGATGGCCTGCATCTTCTGGCTTTGCACGAATTGCGCCTCGAGCGTCTTGAGCGCGCTGGCATCGGAAAGCACGGCGGTCACATGTTCGTCCCGGCCGCGCGTCAGCGACAGCTGCACGAAACGGTCTGGGCCCTCGGCCCTGACATGCAGCACCTCGCTGCCGCCGACCGTGCGGCCGGCGCTGACATCCGAGATCCAGCCCGCCAGATCGCGCCCGAGCCCGTCCAGCAATGCGGCCAGGTTCTGGCCCAGAACCGGCCCGCCCAGCAGCTCGCAGGCGGCGGTATTGGCGCGCACGACATTGGCCGCCGGATCGAGGATCAGCAGTGAGACGGGAAGCAGGTCGAAATCGTCCCCGTCTGCCCGCGGCGGCGGTGCGGCGGGCTGCGCCGGGCGTTCGGGCGCGGTCGCCTGCCACAGCTGGATGGTCGAACCCGCCCGCCGCGTCACCAGATATTGCCCAGCATCGCCCAGGTCGGCACGCACCTTGCCGCTGCGCGCCAGGCCAAGGCCCAGATCGTTCCAAAGCGTCTTCGGATCGGCATGGCGCCGGCCCAGCGCATCCTGCACATGCCGGCCGACCAGGTCGCCGAGCCGGTCCAGCCCCGCCTGGCTCTGCGCCAGAACCAGGCCGTCCGGACCGACGGCAAAGGCCGGCTGTTCATGGTCCCGCAGGGTGGGCAGCACCTGGTTCAGATCGCGCCGCACCGCCAGCCCGCGCCAGAGATGACGGACCGAGATGGCCCCACCCAGCAGATACCAGGCGGTCACTGCCGCCCCCACCGCCAGGAAGGTCGCGCCCCCCGCGGCCTGCCGGGGCTGCAAGGCCAGCCAAAGCGCCCCGACCACCGCAGGCAGCGTCAGGAAAGGCAGCACGATTTGCGCCGCCCGCAGGGATTCCGCCCGTTCCGAATTCATCCAAGCCCTCGCGACCCGCCTTTTTCCGCTGCATAGCGCATGCGCGTTAACAGAGGGTTAACGGCGGCGCATCAGGGCCAGATAAAAGCCGTCCGAGGCGGAAAGCGGGGAAAAATGCCGCGCCAGGATCTGCTCGAACCGGGGATCGCGGGCCAGAAAACCCTGCACCTGTTCGTCGTTTTCGGCGGCCAAAACCGAGCAGGTCATATAGGCAAGGTGCCCGCCCTCGGCAACGAAACCCGCCGCCTGCTCCAGGATCAGGGCCTGCCGGCTTGCAAGCCGATCCAGATCGTCGCGGGTCAGGCGCCATTTGGCATCCGGGCTGCGCCGCCAGGTTCCGCTGCCCGAACAGGGTACGTCCGCGACGACCGTGTCAAAGCGGCCCGCCACCTGGCCTGGCGCCGCCAGACGGATGCGCACCCCCGCCCGTTCGGCGCGCGCCGGCAGATCGGCCATGCGCGCCAAGTCGATGTCATGCGCGACCACCGGGCTCGCGCCCCGCGCCGCCAGCGCCAGCGCCTTGCCGCCGCCGCCGGCGCAGAAATCCAGCACGCTGCCCCGCGCCGGCAGCGCCGCGCAGGCCATCTGCGGCGACAGATCCTGCAATTCGACCAGCCCTTCGCGATAGGCGCGGCTGGGGGCCAAGCGCCGGGCGCCTTCGGCGATGCGCAGCGCGGTGGGCAGATCGGGATGGGGCACGGTCACGATGCCCTCACCGGCCAGCGCGGCGGCGGCGCGGGCAGGATCGGCGCGGCGCAGGTTGACCCGCAGCCAGACCGGCGCACGGTCGCGCATGGCCAGCGCCACCGCCTCGGCATCCGGGCCAAGCGCCTGGCGCCACAGCGGCAAGAGCCAGCCGGGCAGGTCCAGCGCCTCGTCCGGCATCGGCGCGCGTCCCGCGGCGCGCTCGGTATCCGAAAGCGGCGGCGGCGCATGGCCCTCGCCGGTGAAAAGCGCCTCCGGGTCGAGCCCCTCTTCGCGGCACATGCCAAGCAGCAGCCCGCGCCCGGACAGCGCCCCGCCCAGGGCAGCACGCGACCGCAGCCGGCGCAAGGCGTCGAAGACCAGATCCCGCACCGCCGCGCGGTCGCCCGAGCCGGCAAAGCGGCTGGCGCGCGCCCAGCGGATCAGCGCCGCCTCGGCGGCCTGCCCGTCGAGGATGCGGTCGAGGATGGCGATGGCCGCGGCGGCACGGGCGGCGGGCGTCATGTCAGGCAGCGTCCCAGGCGCGGCGGATGGCGGATGGCGGATGGCGGATGGCGGATGGCGGATGGCGGATGGCGGATGGCGGATGGCGGATGGCGGATGGCGGATGGCGGATGGCGGATGGCGGATGGCGGATGGCGTCCAGAAAAGCCGCCGACCGGGCTTTGTCAATCCCGTCCGGCCAGCATCCCCGGCCGCCAGAGCGAAGCCCTTTCGCCTTCAGCCCCTGCCAGACGGATCGAGATCATCGGTTCACCCCCAGCCGCCAGCGGCGAGCGTCCCGCGGCCAGCACCGCCAGCGAACCGGGCCGCCCCGTCACATCGCTGCCGAGGGGTGCGCCCAGCAGCATCACCCGCTCGCGCAGCCGGCTGCGTCGGGCGGTGCCGATCGCGGCGAAGCTGTTATAGGTCTCGGGCGAAACCGCCAGGCCCGCATATCCCTGTTCGCGCAGCATCTGAAGCAGCGTATCGAAACGGGCCAGGTAGCGCTGCGCATGGGCCGGGGTGCGGGAATGGAACGCCCCCGCCGCCTGCCGCCAATCACCGGTCTCGTCATGCAGCTGGCGCAGGAAGCGGGCGGCATAGCGGGCATTTTCCAGCGGATCGAACATCTGCGCCACCGACGAGAAATGCCCGCCGTGCCAGCGATAGTTCAGCTGGAAGCAGCCGATGTCGAGATTGGTGCGCCCCTGGGACAGCCGATCCTGGGCAAAGGCGACGGCGCTGGCGGGATCGTCGAACCAGGTGCCCTCGCCCTCGGCATTGGCGCTCCAGGCCCAGGGGCGCACGATCCCGTCCAGCCGGCGCCCGGTCTCGGTCAGGGTCAGCGCAGCCAGGATGTCGGCGGGCACCCCGCTTTCCGCGGCCGCCTGCTGCGCGGCCCATTCGCAAACCTCGGCCGAGGGCAGCGCCAGCGCGCGGATAGGCGCCAGGACCAGCGCCAGAGCATATAGGATTGCAACAAGACGGAACATGAAACGGCCACAGACAAGGACTCTCTGGCCGTCTCTAGCGCAGGGCGGTTAAGATTCGGTAAGCGGGGCCCGTGGCCGGCCCCGCCGCAGGCCGGATCAGCCCAGCCGGTAGTTCGGGCTTTCGCGGGTGATCTGCACGTCGTGGACGTGGCTTTCCTTCAGCCCGGCGCCGGTGATGCGCACGAACTGGCAGCCGCCGCGCATCTCGGCCACGGTGGCGTTGCCGGTATAGCCCATGGCGGCGCGCAGGCCGCCGACAAGCTGGTGGATCACCGCGGCGGCCGAGCCCTTGTAGGGCACCTGGCCCTCGATCCCCTCGGGGACCAGCTTGTCGCTGGCCGCGTCCTTCTGGAAATAGCGGTCGGCCGAACCCCGCGCCATGGCACCCAGCGAGCCCATGCCGCGATAGGATTTGAAGCTGCGGCCCTGGTACAGGATCACCTCGCCGGGGCTTTCGTCGGTGCCGGCGATGGCCGAGCCGACCATGGCGCAGGACGCCCCCGCCGCGATGGCCTTGGCGAAATCGCCCGAAAACTTGATGCCGCCATCGGCGATGACCGGAACGTCGCCGGCGCCGCGCGCCGCATCCATGATCGCGGTCAGCTGCGGCACACCCACGCCCGCGACGATGCGGGTGGTGCAGATCGATCCGGGCCCGATGCCGACCTTGATCGCATCGGCGCCGGCATCGACCAGCGCGCGGGCGGCCTCGGCCGTCGCCACGTTGCCGGCGATGACCTGCACCGCGTTCGAATGCGCCTTGATGCGGGAAACGGCGCGGGCCACGCCCTCGGAATGGCCATGCGCGGTGTCGATCACCACCAGGTCCACGCCCGCCTCGATCAGCGCCAGGCTGCGCTCATAGCCCTCGTCGCCCACGGTCGAGGCGGCGGCGACGCGCAGCCGGCCCAACTCGTCCTTGCAGGCCAGGGGGTTCAGCACTGATTTCTCGGTATCCTTCAGCGTCAGCAGGCCGGTCAGCTTGCCCTCGGCATTGGTGATCAGCAGCTTCTCGATCCGGCGCGCCTTCATCAGGTCGATGGCCTCGGCCCGGTCGGCGGGCTCGCGCAGGATGGCAAGGTTCTCGGCCGTCATCACCGCCCGCACCGGCATGTCGTCGCTGTTGGCAAAGCGCATGTCGCGGTTGGTGATGATGCCGACCACGCGGCCGGCCGCGTCCACCACCGGAAAGCCGGTGACGTTGTAACGCTCTTGCAGGGCCTTGGCGTCGGCGATGGTCTGGTCCGGGGTCAGGGTGATCGGGTCGTAGACGATGCCCGATTCGAAACGCTTGACCCGGCGGACCTCGTCGGCCTGCTGCTCGGCGGTCAGGTTGCGGTGGATCACGCCGATGCCGCCGGCCTGTGCCATGGCGATGGCCATGCGGCTTTCGGTGACGGTATCCATGGCGCTGGAGAGCAGCGGAATGTTCATGCGGATCTGCTTGGTGACATAGGTCGTCACGTCGGCGGTCGAGGGCATCACCGAGGACGCCGCAGGAACGAGGAGAACATCGTCGAAGGTCAAAGCCTCACGAATCTGCATGGGAGCATCCTTGTCAGGGGTTCGTTTGGCAGTTTCCCATTTCACGCGCCGGCCGGATTGTCCAGCCCGTCAGGCGATGGCCGCGTTGGTTTTCATCGCCAGCCCGCCGCTGGCCCAGGCACGCCAGACCCGGAACAGGATCGGCAGCACCACCAGGCTGGCCGCGACCAGCAGGATCTGCGCCGGCAGCGCCCAGCCCGGCGCAAAGCCCGAGACCGCGGTCCACAACCCCGCCGTCGCCGCCAGCGGAAAGGTGAAGGCACCCCAGAGCGGCGAGAACCCCGCCTCGACCAGCCAGCGCAGGCGCAGGGCGGTCAGGACCAGCGCCGCGGCCGCGGCCCAGGCCAGGACCAGCGCCACCTGCTGCCAGGCAAGCGCGGCGGCGACATTGCCCAGCATGGCGATGGGGGCCAGGTGGATCATCAGCAGCGGGCGCAGGGGCGCCGGCAGCCGCTCGGTCAGCGCCTGATACAGGCTGGCGGCCCAGACGAAGCCGGCCGTCGCCGCCATCGGCCACCACAGCGCCTGGGCCAGCGCCGTCCAGCCGAAGCCGGCGGCCGCCTGCGCGGCGACGATGGGGCCGACGAAGGTCAGCTGCCAGACCGGCGTCACCCGCCCCTGCCCCGGCGTGCGGGCCATGACCGGGATCGCCACCGCCCAGAAGGCCAGCTGCGCCGCCATGCCGGCGACCAGCACCCCCTGGGCCAAGGCCGGCGCAAAGGGGGCAAGCAGCTGCGCCGCGACATAGATGCCGACCAGCGCCGCCGCGATGCCGGCGCGGCCGGGCAGGACGCGCAATTCCTCGACCAGCACGCTGGGGCGGCGGATCAACTTGCTGCCATAGGCGAGGACCGCAAAGCCCCAACCCGCGATCACCATGCCCACCATCATCCCCGATAGCCCCGGCGGCAGGCCGAAGCGCGCCGTCGCCCCGCGCCAGGCCAGGGCAAGCCCCAGCGCGCCCAGCAGCGGCGGAAAGATCGCGGGCGGAACCCGGCGCCAGAGGCCGGGCGGGTTGAGCCGGGGTGGGGCAAAGCGCATGACGGACCTCCTTGATCCTTCATGTCATAGCGTTGCCGGCAGGCCACGCCAGAGCGGCCGGATGCGTCAGAACGCCGCGTTACCGGGCGGGGGCGATTGACGCAAGCAGGCAGGCTGCCGCAGGTTGAACCAAGGGGTTCGACACGAACCTGGCTAGGGAGGAAAACCATGAAAAGGATCGTCACCGGCATCGGCGCCCTGCTGGCAAGCGCCGCGCCCGTTCTGGCCGGCGGGATCGAGCGCGCGCCGCAATCGCTGGCGCCGCTGTTCGAAAGCGGGAATTACCTGGAGTTGAGCTTCGGCGGGGTGAACCCGGACGTGTCCGGGCGGGATCTGGCGGTCTATGGCGGCGCCCCAACAGGCGATGTGGCGCAAGGCTATGGCTTCTTCGGTCTGGCCTACAAGCACCAGTTCAACGAGAACCTGTCCGGCGCGCTGATCGTCGAACAACCCTTCGGTGCCGACGTCCTCTATCCCACGGCGAATTCGCCGGTGCTGGGTGGCACGCGGGTCGAGGTCAACTCGACCACCTATACCGCATTGCTGCGCTACAAGTTCGACAACAACTTCTCGGTGCACGGCGGTATCCGCGGCTCTCATGCGGATGGCCAGCTCAGCCTGCGCGGCCTTGGCTACAAAGGTCCGCCCCCTGCCGGGGTCTCGGGCTACGACCTGGATATCGACGGCGCCTGGGGCATCGGCTGGGTCGCGGGCGTCGCCTACGAGATGCCCGAGATCGCGGCCCGCGTGTCGCTGACCTACAACTCGCCGATCGAACATGATTTTGATATGAAGGAGAGCTTCTCGGGCACTCCGATCGCCGCGAGCGGCAGCTATGAGGTCAAGACCCCGCGCAGCTGGACGCTGGAGGGTCAGACCGGCATCGCCGCCGACACGCTGCTGTTCGGCTCGATCCGCTGGGTGAAATGGTCCGAGTTCCGGGTGGACAACTTCTTCTTCCCGACGCAGACGGGCGCGGAGCTGGTCGAGGTCGAGGATACCACCACCTACACCATCGGCGTCGGGCGCAAGTTCACCGACAACTGGTCGGGCTCGGTCTCGTTCCTCTATGAACCGAGCGAGGGCGACACGGTTTCGCCGCTGGCCCCGGTGAACGGCCGCAAGGCGGTGACGGTGGCCGCGATCTATACGATGGACAACATCAAGATCACCACCGGCATCAACTACACCAAGCTTGGCAACGCCACGCTGGGCGTGGGACCGAGCGGCAACAAGACGGAAGTCGCCAGGATGGACGACAGCGAGGCTTGGGCGATCGCAATGCGCATCGGCTATTCCTTCTGATCCGTGTCACAAGGACAAGGCCCCGGTTCCGCCGGGGCCTTGTCCATGCGAGCCCGGCTCCTGGCTGGGCGGTTCCATGGGTATTTAAGGAACGAAGAAGCCGGGTGCCGTGCCCTGATCGGCATGATGAGATCCTCGCCATGTCCTGCACGCGCCGCGCCTGGCAGCCCTGGAGCGTGAGAATTTGGGAAACGGTGAAGATCAGCCTTGCAGCGCCTTGACCAGGGCGGTGAAATGCTCGCCGCGTTTCTCGAAGTTGGGGTATTGGTCGAAGCTGGCGGCGGCAGGGGCGAGCAGCACGGTCTCGCCCGGCTGGGCCTCGGCTGCGGCGCGGGCGACGGCCTGCTCCATGGTTTCGGCGATCTCATAGGGGGTCTGGCCGATCTGCAGCGCGAAGTCGCGGGCGGAATGGCCGATCAGATAGGCCTTGGTGACATTGCCGAGGAAGGGGGCCAGCGCCTCGATGCCGCCATCCTTGCCCATGCCGCCGGCGATCCAGCGGATGCGCGGGAAGGCGGCCAGCGCCTTGGCGGCGGCATCGACATTGGTGGCCTTGCTGTCGTTGACCCAGGCCACGCCGCCGATCTCGGCGACTGTCTGGCTGCGATGCGGCAACCCTTCGAAGCTGTGGAAGGCGCGCTCGATCTCGCGCGGCGCGATGCCGACGGCGCGGGCCGCGGCATAGGCGGCGCAGGCGTTCTGGTGGTTGTGCTCGCCCGGCAGGCCCCTGACCTCGCGCAAGTCGATCGCGGCGACCTGGCGGCCCTTGCGGTATTCCGAAAGGAAGCCCTTGCGGGCAAAGACCGACCAGCCGAAACGGTCGAGCTTCTGCCCCGAGGAGATGCGGATCACCCGGTCGTCCGAAGCGGCCATGGCGAGCTGGCCGGCAAGATAGCGGCCCTCGGGCTCGTCGACGCCGATCACGGCGCGGTCTGGTCCGCCCTCGGCGAAAAGCCGGCGCTTGGCGGCGAAATAGCCGCCCAGCCCGCCATGGCGGTCGAGATGGTCGGGCGAGAGATTGGTGAACACCGCGACATCGGGGGTCAGGGCGCGGGCGAGGTCGGTCTGGTAGCTGGAAAGCTCCAGCACCACCACCTCGCCGTCATGGGCGGGTTCCAGCGACAAGACGCCGGTGCCGATATTGCCGCCGACCTGGGTCGGGCGGCCAGCCTCCTTCAGGATGTGGTGGATCAGCGCCGTGGTGGTGGACTTGCCGTTCGAGCCCGTGACGGCGATGACGCGCGGGATGGTGTCGAAGCGTTCCCATTCCGCGGTAGCGAAGCTGCGGAAGAACAGGCCGATGTCGTTGTCGACCGGCACGCCGAGCGCATAGGCCGTCGCGATGACCGGATGCGGCTTGGGGTAGAGATGCGGGATGCCGGGGCTGGCAATCAGCGCGGCGATGCCGTCCCAGTTCTGGTCGCGGGTCAGGTCGAGAAGGCGCAGCCCGTCGGCTTGGGCCTGTTCGCGCGTATCGACACCGTCGTCCCAGGCGACGACATGGGCGCCGCCGGCAGCGAGCGCGGCGGCGGTGGCGCGGCCCGAGCGGCCGAGGCCGAGCACGGCGATGGTCTGGTTCTCGACGCCCTGGACCGGGATCATGCTGTTTCCTTCGCTGTGGCAGGCCGGGGGCGCTTCGCCCCCCGGACCCCCCGAGGGTATTTGGAAAACGGAGAAAGCCTGTCAGCGCAGCTTCAGCGTCGCAAGCCCGATCAGCGCCAGGATCAGCGCGATGATCCAGAAGCGGATGACGATCTGCGCCTCGCCCCAGCCCTTCTTCTCGAAATGGTGGTGGATCGGGGCCATCAGGAAGACGCGCTTGCCGGTGCGCTTGAAATAGAGCACCTGGATGATGACGCTGAGCGCCTCGACCACGAAAAGCCCGCCGACGATGGCCAGGACGATCTCGTGCTTGGTGACCACCGCGATGGCGCCCAGCGCGCCGCCGAGCGCGAGGCTGCCGGTATCGCCCATGAAGACCGCGGCGGGGGGGGCGTTATACCACAGGAAACCCAGCCCGCCGCCGATCAGCGCCGCGACGAAGACCGCAAGCTCGCCGGTGCCGGGCACGAAATGCACGCCCAGGTAATTGGCGAAATTCGCGTTGCCGACCATATAGGCGATCACCGCGAAGCTGCCCGCGGCGATCATCACCGGCATGATCGCCAGCCCGTCCAGCCCGTCGGTCAGGTTCACCGCATTGGCCGCGCCCAGGATAACCAGCACCGCGAAGGGCACGTAGAGCAGGCCCAGGTTGATCAGCGCATCCTTGAAGAAGGGCAGCGCCAGTTCGCCGCTTAGCGCCGCCGGATGGGCCCAGGCGGCCGCCGCGCCGGCGGCGGCGGCGATGCCAAGCCCGATCAGCAGCCGCACCTTGCCCGAGAGCCCCGCGTGATGCTGCTTCGTGACCTTGGCATAGTCGTCGGCAAAGCCGATGGCGGCGAAGCCCAGCGTGACCAGCAGCACGATCCAGACATAGCCGTTGTCGAGCCGCGCCCAGAGCAATGTGCCGATGGTCAGTGCGGCCAGGATCAAGAGCCCCCCCATGGTCGGGGTGCCGGCCTTGGAGAAATGGTTTTCCGGCCCGTCGTCGCGGATCGGCTGGCCCTTTTTCTGCTTGCGGCGCAAGAGGTCGATCAGCGGCCGGCCGAAGAAGAAGCCGAAGAGCAGCGCCGTGAAGAAGGCGCCCCCGGCGCGGAAGGTGATATAGCGGAAAAGGTTGAAGAAATCCCCGCCGTCGGAGAGGTTCGTGAGCCAATAGAGCATTACGCTGTCCTTTCGCCAGGCGTCGTGCTTTGGCGCGTCCGCCGCAGCGCGTCAACCACCGTCGAGACCTTGGAGGACTTCGAACCCTTCACGAGCACGATATCGCCGGGCGCGACCAGCTCCCGGGCGCGCTCGGCCAGTTCGGCGGCACTCTCGGCATGCTGCCCGCGACGGGCCTGAGGCAGCGCCTCGTGCAGGGCGCGCATGCGCGGGCCGGCGGTATGGACCAGGTCCACCGCCTCCATGGCGGGATCCGCGGCCATGCCGGCATGGAGCGCGATCTCGTCGGGCCCCAGTTCCAGCATGTCGCCCAGGATCGCCACCCGGCGCCCGCCGGTCAGCCGCGCCAGCGTCGCAAGCCCGGCCGAAAGCGAGGTGGGGTTGGAGTTATAGGCATCGTCGATCAGCCGGATGCCACCCAGATCCTCGACCGCGCCGCGGCCCAGCGGCGGGCGCCAGTCGGAAAGGCGTGCCGCCGCCTGCGCCAGGTCGGCCCCCGCGGCCGAGAGCGCCGCCAGAACGCCGACCGCGTTCATGACGAAATGCGTGCCGGCCGTTGCCAGGGTGAAATCCACCGCCTCGCCCAGCACGCGGGCGCGGACCCGGGTCGCGCCGTCCGCGGTCTCGGCTGTCAGCGGCCGGGCCATGCCCTGCTGGCCGAAACCGATGACGATGGCGCCCGCTTCATCCGCGCAGTCGCGCAGAATCTGGGTGACAGGCAGATCTTCGGGCAGGATGGCGGTGCCCGGCTGGATCAGCCCGCGGAAGATCGCGCCCTTCTCGCGGGCGATGCCCTCGATGGCGCCGAAGGCTTCCAGATGCGCTGCGGCGACGGTGGTGATCATGGCGACATGCGGGCGGGCGAGGCGGGCCAGCGGCTCGATCTCGCCCGGATGGTTCATGCCGATCTCGATGATGGCGAAATCGGTGTCCTGGGGCATGCGCGCCAGCGTCAACGGCACGCCCCAATGGTTGTTGTAGCTGGCCTCGGCCGCATGGATTTGCCCCTGCCCGGCCAGCGCGATGCGCGCCATCTCCTTGGTCGAGGTCTTGCCGACCGAGCCGGTGATGGCGATGACCTTGCCGCCCATCCGGGCGCGGCCGGCGCGGCCAAGTGCCTCCAGCGCCGGCAGGACATCGGGAACGACCAACAGCGGGGCATCGTCGGCAACGCCATGGGGGATGCGGCTGACCAGCGCGGCGCCGGCGCCCTTCTGCAAGGCCTGGGCGACGAAATCGTGGCCGTCGCGGGCCGCTTGCAGGGCGATGAACAGATCGCCCGGCCGGATCGTCCGCGTGTCGATGGAAACGCCCGTGACCGCGAAGTCGCGGGTGGCGCGGCCGCCGGTCGCGGCGACGGCATCCTGCGAGGTCCAGAGCGTCATATCTTGCCATCCAGCGCCGCGACGGCCACCGAGGCCTGCTCGGCATCGTCGAAGGGATAAACGTCGTTGCCGATGATCTGGCCGGTCTCGTGGCCCTTGCCGGCGATCAGCAGCGCATCGCCGGGCTGCAAGGCATCGACGCCGCGCAGGATCGCCTCGGCGCGGTCGCCGACCTCGATGGCATCGGGACCGGCGCCGGCCAGCACCTCGGCGCGGATCGCGGCCGGGTCTTCGCTGCGGGGGTTGTCGTCGGTCACATAGACCAGGTCGGCGAATTGCCGCGCCGCCTCGCCCATCAGCGGGCGCTTCAGGCGGTCGCGGTCGCCGCCGGCGCCGAAGACCACGATGATGCGGCCCATGACATGCGGGCGCAGGCTTTGCAGGGCCGAGGCCAAGGCGCCGGGCTTGTGGCTGTAATCGACGAAGACCGCCGCGCCGTTTTCCCGCACCGCCGCCAGTTCCATGCGGCCGCGCACCGTGGTCAGGCCGGGCAGGGTCTCGATCACCCGCGCCGCCTCGTCTCCGGCGGCGATGGCCAGGCCGGCGGCGGCCAGAACGTTTTCCGCCTGGAAGCCGCCGATCAGCGCCAGCCGCACCAGATGCGCCTGCCCGCGGAAGCTGAAGCGCAGATCCTGGCCGGTGGCATCGTAGCGTTGCCCAAGGATGCGCAGGTCGGCCGACCCGTCCTTACCGACCCTCATCAGCGCCAGGCCGCGTTCGCGCGCGATCTGCGCCATCTGCCGGCCGCGCGGGTCGTCGATATTGACGACCGCCCCGGCGCCCTCGTCCAGCAGGTGATCGAAAAGCAGCGCCTTGGCGGCGAAATATTCGTCGAAGTCCTTGTGATAATCCAGGTGGTCCTGGCTGAAATTGGTGAATGCGCCGGCCTTCAGCCGCACCCCGTCCAGCCGGCGCTGGTCAAGCCCGTGCGAACTGGCCTCCATCGCCGCATGGGTGACGCCCGCTTCCGCCGCCTCGGCCAGCACCCGGTGCAGGGTGATCGGCTCGGGCGTGGTATGGGCCAGCTTGGCCTGGTAGTCGCCCTGCACCCCCATGGTGCCCAGGCTGATCGCCCTGTGCCCCAGCGCCTGCCAGATCTGCCGGGTGAAGGTCGCGACCGAGGTCTTGCCCGAGGTGCCGGTGACGGCGACCATGGTCTCGGGCTGGGCAGCGAACCACAGTGCGGCGGCTCCGGCCAGCGCGGCGCGGGGATCCTCGGCCACGACCAGCGCGGCATCGGCACCCGCCAGCACCTCGGCGGCGATCTCGGCCCCCTTGCGGTCGGTCAGGATCGCGCCCGCCCCCTGGCGCAGCGCATATTGGATGAACTCGCCCCCATGCGCGGCCGAGCCCGGCAGCGCCGCGAACAGATGGCCCGGCCTGACCTGCCGCGAATCGACGGCAAGACCCGTTATCTCGGGGTCGCGCCCCTTGTCCCCCCTCAGCCCCAGAAGGGACAGCCGCATCGCCCGCTCGGTCACGAAGCCTCCGCTCATCAGTTCGAGACGAGCTTTAGCCGATCCGGCAAAGGCCGTTCAACCATCGGCAGCTGCGTTTCCGTGCTGGGACGCAGGCCCAGCAGCGGCGCAACGCGGCGGATCACCTCGGCCGCTACCGGGGCCGAGGTGGCGCCCGCGGTCCGGCTTTCTCCGCCGGGACCGATGGTCGAGGGCTCGTCCAGCGACAGCACCAGCACATATTGCGGATCGCTGGCCGGGAATACCGAGGCGAAGGTCGAGACCACCTTGTTGCCGTAATAGCCCCCCGTCGGGCGCGGCTTGTCGGCGGTGCCGGTCTTGCCCGCGACCTCGTAGCCCTCGACATTGGCGCTGCGGCCGCTGCCGCGGACGACGACCTGGCGCAGCATCTGCACGGCGATATGCGCGGCCTCGGACGACAGCACCTGCTCGCCGCCGCGCGGGCGGCGGTCGTGAATCAGCGTCGGCATCACCCGCTTGCCGCCATTCGCGACAGTCGCATAGGCCGCGGCCAGATGCAGCGGGCTGGCCGCCAGCCCGTGCCCGAAGGCCACGGTGGCCGAGGTCACGGCCGGCCAGCGTTTCGGCACCAGCGGCTTGCCGGTCGGCGCCTCGCTCATCTCGATCGGGGTCGGCTCGAAGAAGCCCAGCTTTTCCAGGAAATCCCTCTGCCGCTCGGCGCCCAGCAGCTGGGCCACGCGGACGGTGCCGACGTTCGAGGACTTCACGATGATGTCCGTCACCGAAAGCGTGCCGTAATTATGGCCGCGGAACTCGTTGATCAGGTATTTGCCGATCTTCATCGGCGCCTTGGCGTTGATCATCGTGGCCGGGCTGACCAGCTTGAGGTCGATGGCCTGCGCCACCGGGAAGATCTTGAAGGTCGAACCCAGCTCGTATTGCCCCTGCACCGCGCGGTTGAACAGCGGGCTGTCCGAGGGATCGCCCTTGAGCAGCGGCCGCGGCCGGTCGTTGGGGTCGAAATCGGGCAGGCTGGCCATGGCGAGGATCTCGCCGGTCTTGACCTCCATCAGGATGCCGGTGGCGCCCTTGGCGTTCATGACCTTCATGCCGTTGCCCAGCACCTCCTCCATGGCGGCCTGGACGGTCAGGTCCAGCGACAGCGCCAGCGGCGCGCCGTCATTGGCCGGATCGCGCAGCCAGTGGTCGAAGGCCTTTTCGACGCCGGCGACGCCGACGACCTCGGCGCTCGCCACGTCCTCCTTGCCGAAGGTGGCGCCGCCAAGGATATGGGCGGCGATATGGCCGTTCGGGTAAAGCCGCATCTCGCGCGGGCCGAACAGCAGGCCCGGCTCGCCGATGTCATGGACGGCCTGCATCTGCTCGGGGCTGATCTTCTTCTTGATCCAGACGAAGGTGCGCTTGCCGGTGAAATCCTTGTTGAGCCGCTCGATATCCAGGTCGGGGAAGATGCGGACCAGTTCGCGCGCCGCGCGCTCGGGCTCGACCATCTGCTGCGGATGGGCGTAAAGCGAATGGGTCAGCAGGTTGGTGGCCAGAACCCGGCCGTGCCGGTCGGTGATGTCGGCGCGTTGCGAGATGATCTGCGCGCCGGTGGTCTGCACCCGCGGTTCGCTGGGCTGGCTGGCGGCCAGCACGCCCATCTTTGCGCCCACGGTGCCAAAGGCCAGCGCGAAGGCGCAGGACATGAAGAACAGCCGGGTGCGGGCGCTGCCGCGCGCGCTTTCCTGGATCGCGGCATGTCTCTGGGCGCGGTTCGCGGCCTCGATGGCATCGGGATTCTCGCCGGTTTCGCGGGCGCGAAGGATGCGGGCCAGCGGGCGCAGCGGGGTGCGGATCATGGCGTGCTCTCCTGTGGTCTGCGGGGCGGGAAGCCGGCGGGACGTTCGACCGGCAGGTCGGCATCCGTGCCGGGGGCGGGCTGGAACAGCTTGGGCGCCGGGAAGGCCACCTGCCCCACGTCCACGAACTGGTCGGAGCCGAAGGGCACCAGCTTCAGCCGCTCGAAATTCAGGTCGACCAGCTGGCGCAGGCGCTCGGGCCGGTTCAGATAGGCCCATTCCGCGCGCAGCACGCCCAGATCCTCGCGCAGCCGGCCGATCTGGCGCTGGATGTCGCTCATCTCGCTGATGGCGGCCTGGGTGCGATAGTTCTCGCGATAGGCCCAGAAGGCCAGACCCATCACCGAAAGCGCGGTCAGAAGGTAAAGCACCGAACGCATTACGCCCCCCTTTCGGACAGCAGCGGCAGGCCCAGGGCCGCCGGATCGACCCGGCCAGCCGGCGCCGCGGTGCGGATGCCGACGCGCAAAAGCGCCGAGCGCGCGCGCGGATTCGCCGCCAGTTCGGCCTCGTCGGCGCCGATGGCTCGGCGGAAGGGCAGCGTGAAGGCCGGCTCCTCGCGCGCGGCCTCGGGCGCGTAGCGGCTGCCGCCGCCAGCGCTGTTCGAGCGCGCCTGCATGAACCGCTTGACGATGCGATCCTCGAGCGAGTGGAAACTGACCACGGCCAGCTTGCCGCCCGGCCGCAGCGCCCGTTCGGCCGCGGCAAGCCCGGCGACCAGCTGGCCGAATTCGTCGTTCACCCAGATGCGGATCGCCTGGAAGGCGCGGGTCGAGGGGTGGCTCTGTCCCGGCTTCGGCCGCGGCAGGCAGCCGGCAACGATGTCCGAAAGCTGGCCAGTGCGGCTCAGCGGCCGGGCAGCGACGATGGCCTTGGCGATGCGGCGCGAGGCGCGTTCCTCGCCGTAAAGATACAGCACGTCGGCGATGACCTGCTCGGGCGCCGTGTTCAGCAGGTCGGCCGCCGAGGGACCGTCGCCGCCCATGCGCATGTCCAGGGGGCCGTCGCGCAGAAAGGAAAAGCCGCGCTCGGGCTGGTCGAGCTGCATCGAGCTGACGCCCAGGTCCAGCACCACGCCGTCGACCGGCCCGCCGGCCAGCCTGTCGAGGTCCGAGAACGTGCCCTGGACCAGCCGCAGCCGGTCGCCGTATTCGCCCGCCCAGGCTTCGGCCATGCGAAAGACCGCCGGGTCGCGGTCGATGCCGATCACCCGGTCGGCGCCCTGTTCCAGCAGGCCGCGGGCATAGCCGCCGGCGCCGAAGGTGCCGTCGACCCAGGTGCCCTGCACAGGCTGAACGGCCCGCAACAGCGGGCCAAGCAGGACGGGGATATGCGGCGCCTCGGCCATGCCCTAGCCCTCGTCCTTCGCCGCGGCGGGGGCCAGCAGCGACAGCGGATCGGCGCCCGGCTCCAGTTCCGGCACGCGGGCCTCCAGCGCGCGTTCTTCCTCGGCATAGGCCTCGGGGGTCCAGACCTTCAGGCTGTCGCCGGCCGAGATGAAGAAGGCGCTGTCGGTCAGGCCGATCTTCTCGCGCAGCTTCTGCGGCAGGACCAGGCGGCCGTCGCCGTCGATCTCGGCCTCGTCGGCATGGCCCTGGTAGATGTTTTCCAGGAGGTTGCGGGCGGCCGAGCCGCGCGGCATGCGGGCGATGCCCTCTTCGATCTCCTCCATCGCCTCGATGGTGAAAAGCTGCAGCCAGTTCCAGTCGCGGGTGCCGTAGACGATGACCAGTTGCGCGCGCTTGCCGGCCTGCCAGTCGGGATCGGAGGCTTCAAAGACCCGGCGGAACTTGGCCGGGATGGAAACGCGGCCCTTCGCGTCCACCTTGACCTCTTCCGACCCTCTGAAACGGCGTGCCAAGGGCGCGCCCTCCTTTCACTGTCCCGACCTTTCCGGTCTTGCCGAAAAGGAAAGGCGGACCGGGCTGCTGCCACTGCCCGATCCGCCGCCCTCGTTCCCATCTCTGGGCCCCGTAGTTTCGGGGATCGCGCCCTGCGTTTCGCGCCACCTGGGGGAGGTGCTGCTCGCGCGCCGCAGGGGTCGTTCGGAAACGGGTTGCCTGTATGAAAGCTGCTTGTCGCCTTTGGGGTCTTGCTGCCCCTTGAGCCCGTTCCGTGAACCAAGGGATGCCATGGGATTTCATGGGACGCAATGGATTTGTTTGGTCGCGGCACCAGCACAGGCGGGCTCTTGCCGGCGAACACGGCGCGAACAAATTCACAACCGCGCGACAAGAGGGGAAGGTATCGGATGCAGGGATAAAGGAGACACTAAATATGGTATGCTGGCGGGATGTGGCAAATAAATCCCACCATTTCCCGGAATCGTCCCCCAAGCTCCCCTCAAGCGGCGATTCTTCCACCGAAAAGGACGAAAGCTTGCGGATTCGGCTGGCCTTCACAAGCACTCACGCCGCGGTGATTCGGAATCCGGGACCCATTCCCATGTTTTCCCGGACCCGTTCCCGTGATTTCCCGAACGGGTCCGAAAGGCCGGGTCAGGCCATGCCGCCGGCGATCAGGCGCTCGGCCAGCCGGGCGAAGGATTGCGCCGCCGGGCCGTCACCGGCCGCGATCGGCGTGCCGGCATCGCCCGCAAGCCGCAGGTCGAGGTTCAGCGGGATCTCGCCCAGGAAGGGCAGCCCCAGCGCCGCCGCCTCGGCAGCGACGCCGCCATGGCCGAACAGATGCGCCTCATGGCCGCAATTCGGGCAGATATAGGTGGACATGTTCTCGACCAGCCCCAGCACCGGGGTCTGGAGCTTGCCGAACATGTCGATGGCGCGACGGGCGTCGATCAGCGCCACGTCCTGCGGGGTCGAGACGATGATCGCCCCGCTGACCTGCGCCTTCTGGCACAAGGACAGCTGCACGTCGCCAGTGCCGGGCGGCAGGTCGACCAGCAGCACGTCCAGCTCGCCCCATTTCACCTGGTTCAGCATCTGCTGCAGCGCGCCCATCAGCATCGGGCCGCGCCAGACCACGGCCTCGCCTTCCTTCATCATCAGGCCCAGCGACATGACGGTCACGCCATGGGCGTGCAGCGGCTCGATCATCTGGCCGTCGCTGGTCGGGCGCTGCCCGGTCAGGCCCAGCATCCGCGGCTGCGAGGGGCCGTAGATATCCGCATCCAGCAGCCCGACCCGCCGCCCCTTGCGCGCCAGCGCCACCGCCAGGTTCGAGGTCAGCGTGGATTTCCCGACCCCGCCCTTGCCCGAGCCGATGGCCAGGATCCGTGCCACGCCGCTGACCGGGGCCGGCCCCGCCTGGGGCGTCGGGTGGCGGCCGATCTTGAGACTGGGCGGCGCCTCGCCGCCCGAGCGCGCCGCAACCTGCGGCGCCGCGCCGCGCGGTGCGGCGGGGGCGGTGGTGACGATCTGCACCTTCTCGACCCCCGGCAGGGCGGAAAGCCGGCGCTGCGCCTCGGCCTCGACCGGGGCCAGCGCGCGGGCGGAACCGGCATCCGCCGCCTCGATGACGAATCGCACCACGCCCGATTCGACGTTGAGCGCACGCACCAGATCGGCAGAAACCAGGTTGCCGCCGCCCGGAACCGCGATCTGGGCAAGTTCCGCAAGCACACGTTCCCGTGAGATGGTCATGGCTACCCCCGCATCAAAGCGCCCGCAGCATCGCAATTCGCGCGGGGATGGGCAAGCCGGGCTTGCGGGCTGATAACGCTAACCCCCTGTGACCCCGCGTAAAATACGACCGATCCGCTAGAGAAACTTGATCGAGCTTGTAAAAGGCCTGAAAAATTCACGGATTATTAACGAGTTGACCCCGAAGCCCAGAAACAGCCATGCCGATTCTGCATAGCAGCATCTCGCCCGCAGCCATTGTGCAGATGCAGAAAAGGGCCCATGTTCGTCTCAACAGCGCGACAGGGAAAACCGACCGCGCCATCCGCAAGACGAAAGAGTGAATGAAATGGCTGTTCTCGATCTGATCCATGGCGGTATGCACCGCAACGACATCGCCGGCAACGGCGCGATCGCGAAATTCGTGGCCAATCTGCGTGACCACATGGCCCGCCGGGCGGTCTATCGCCAGACCCTGCGCGAACTGGGCGCGCTGTCCAACCGCGAACTGGCCGATCTGGGGCTGAGCCGCAGCAATATCCGCAGCGTGGCTTACGAAGCCGCCTGGGGCACGAAGTAAGCGAATAGAACACCCGACCCACTCCTCCTCCCTTGGGTCCGGGTTCAGGCGGCATCCTCCCTCCTCCTCCCTGAGGATGCCGCCGCCAGATACGGTGAAGCCTCTCCTCCTCCCTGGGCTTCACGGTGCAGGCGGCTCCCCCTCCTCCCTGGGGATGCCGCCAAGAATACCGCCGCAAGGCGGAACGGAATGCGACGGTCCTCTCCTCCTCCCTGGGACCGTCAGCACGCGGTAATGGCCTCCTCCTCCCCGCCATTGCCGCACCCTATACGGCGAGACCCCTCCTCCTCCCTGGGTCTCGCGGTCCGGCGGCAGCCTCTCTCCTCCTCCCGGAGGCGCCGCCAAACCGACACGGCGAAGCCCCCTCCTCCCTGGGCTTCCCGTTCTGCGCGGCGCCCTCCCCTCCTCCTCCCTGGAGGGCGCCGCCAAAACACCGCCGCAAGGCGGAACGGAATGCGACGGTCCTCTCCTCCTCCCTGGGACCGGCAGCACGCGGTAATGGCCTCCTCCTCCCTGCCATTGCCGCGCCCCATACGCGGCCCCTCCTCCTCCCTGGGCCAGCGTTGCGCGGCGGTGCCCCCTCCTCCTCCCTGGGCACCGCCGCTTTTCATTTCCGGGCCATCGGGTTAATCGCGGGACATGTTGTCCTATCAGCACGCCTATCACGCCGGAAACCTGGCCGACCTGCACAAGCACGCGCTGCTGGCCTGGATGCTGGCCTATCTGACCGCCAAGCCCAAGCCGCTGAGCTATCTGGAAACCCATGCCGGGCGCGGGCTCTACGACCTGGCAGCACCCGAGGCCGAAAAGACCGGCGAGGCAGCGGCGGGCATCACCCGCGCCCTGTCCGAGGATTGGCTGGCCGCGGATCACCCGCTGCGCCTTGCCCTGGACGCGGTGCGTGCCCGCCATGGCGCCACGGCCTATCCCGGCTCGCCGCTGATCGCGCGGCATTTCCTGCGGCCGGGCGACGTGGCGCATCTGGCCGAGCTGCACCCGGCCGAACACGCGGCCCTGGCCGAGGTCGCGGGCTTTGCGCATCTGCACCGGCAGGACGGGTTCCAGATGGCGCAGGCGATCTGCCCGCCCATGCCGCGGCGCGGGTTGCTGCTGATCGACCCGAGCTATGAGGTCAAGGCCGATTACGACGCCATCCCGCGCCATGTCGCCCAGCTGGCGCGCAAGTGGAATGTCGGCGTGATCGCGCTGTGGTATCCGATCCTGGCCGATCTCCGCCATGCGCCCATGGTCGAGGCGCTGCGCCGCAACCATCCCGAGGCGCTGCTGTCCGAGCTGCGGTTCCCGCCGGCACGGCCGGGCCATGGCATGATCGGCTCGGGCATGGTGGTGCTGAACCCGCCTTACGGCCTGGCCGAGGAGGCCCGGCGGATCGAGGCGCTGTTCTAGGGCCGTGAAGGGGGGACTTCGCGTCCCCCGCCCGCCGCAGACGCGGCGGCCTCCCCCTGCGGGATATTTGGACAAGGAAGAAGCCAGGAACAGGCCAGCGCCGCGGCCATGCGCCGGTCGGTTTCGTCCTCGGGGCCGTCGGCCCAGGGGCGGAAACGCAGGCGGAAGGCGGCAAGCCGCGCCGGTTCGTCCGGATAGCCGATGCGGGACAGGCTCTCGGCCAAGGACAGGTCGGCGCCCGATCCATCCGGCCAGACCGCCAACCCCTGCAAGGCCAGCCGGCGCCAGTCGAAGCGCGGGCCGGGGTCGATCTTGCGCCCCGGCGCCATGTCGGAATGGGCGATCACGCCCTCGGGCCCGATGGACCAGCGCGCCATGATGGCGCCCAGCAGCCTCTCCAGCGCCGCCATCTGCGGCTCGGGAAAGGGACGGTCGCCGGGATTGACCAGCTCGATGCCGATGCTGCGCGAATTGACGTCCTCGCGCCCCTGCCAGGAGCCGGCGCCCGCGTGCCAGGCGCGGCGATCCTCGGGGACGAGCGCCTCGGTCGTCCCGTCCTCATGGACCAGCCAATGCGCGCTGACCTCGGCCTCGGGGTCGCAGAGCCGGGCGCGGGCCGAAGGCCCGTCCGCCATGCCGGTATAATGGAGCACGACCAGCGAGGGCCGCTGCCCGCGCCGGTCGCCGTGATTGGGCGAAGGGCTCAAAGCCCGGATTGGCGCAGCGGGCGCGGATCCCAGCCGCAAACGAAACCGTCGCCGTCAGGATCCAGCCCGCGCGGGTCGATCACCGGCCCCCCCGCCGCGAGGAAGGCGCTTTGCGCCACGTCGGCGCTGGCATAGCTGCGGCAGGCCCGCGCCGCCGCCGATTCGGAACTGCCGCTGCGCTGGTATTTGCGCGTGCCCGGCGCCTGGCTTTCCTGCTGCGCATAACGCACCAGCGAGGGCGTCGCGGCCTGAGCCGCCGCCGGTGCCCCAGCCGGCGGAGACGCTGTGGCGGGGGCAGGCACGGGACGGGCGGCAGCCGAAGCGCGCGGCTTGGCTGCCGTCCCGGCGATCTGGGCCGCGGTGGGCGCCTGCGCCGGCAAGGCGATCGGGATCACCTTGGGCACCGGACCCTTGCCATGCAGCGCGACCTCGCGCGCCTGCAGGTATTCCGCATAGGGCGAACCATTGTGCATGGCGCTGTAATTCGGGTTCCAGCCCGTATTCTCGCCGCAGCCGGCCAGGGCAAGAACGGGGCCAAGCAGGGCCAGGATCGCCAGGTTCCGCATCATTCTCTCCGGTTTGAGGCCGCTCACCACCAGCGCGAGGGCTTCGCCGCAAATCCTGCCGCAGATTCGAGGCCCTGCGCAAGGTTCAAGAGCCCGCCTTCGTCCCAGGGCCGGCCAATCAGCTGCATTCCCAGCGGCAGGCCCTGCCGGTCCAGCCCCACCGGCACCGAAATCCCCGGCAGTCCGGCCAGGTTCACCGTGACGGTAAAGACGTCGTTGAGATACATCTCGACCGGATCCTTGCCCGACATCTCGCCCAGGCCAAAGGCGGCGCTGGGGGTGGCGGGCGTCAGGATCGCGTCGATGCCATCGGCAAAGACCTGGTCGAAGTCGCGCTTGATCAGCGCGCGGACCTTGCGGGCGCGGTTGTAATAGGCGTCGTAGAAGCCCGCCGACAGCACATAGGTGCCGATCATCACCCGGCGCTGCACCTCGGGGCCGAAGCCCTCGGCGCGGGTCTTTTCATACATCTCGACCACGCCGTCGCCGGCGCCCAGCTTCGCGCGGCGGCCATAGCGCACCCCGTCATAGCGCGCGAGGTTCGACGAGGCCTCGGCCGGCGCGATGACGTAATAGGCCGGCAGCGCGTATTTCGTATGCGGCAGGGTGATGTCCACCACCTCGGCGCCGGCATCGCGCAGCATCTCGGCCGCCTGGTGCCAGAGCGCGTCGATCTCGTCCGACATGCCTTCCATGCGGTATTCGCGCGGAATGCCGATGCGACGCCCGCGGATGTCGCCGGTCAGCGCCGCCTCGTAATCCGGCACCGGGCGCTCGGCACTGGTCGAGTCCTTGGCATCGACCGAGGCCATGGCGCCCAGCATGATCGCCGCGTCGCGCACCGATTTCGTCATCGGCCCGGCCTGGTCCAGCGAGCTGGCAAAGGCGATGACGCCCCAGCGGCTGACCCGGCCATAGGTCGGCTTCAGCCCCACCGTGCCGGTGAAGGCCGCCGGCTGGCGGATCGAGCCGCCGGTATCGGTGCCGGTCGCGGCCAGGCACAGGTCCGCCGCCACCGCCGCCGCCGAACCGCCCGAGGAACCGCCCGGCGTCAGCTGCCGGTCGTCGACCTTCCACGGGTTGACCACCGGGCCGTAGCAGGCACTCTCGTTGGAAGAGCCCATGGCGAATTCGTCCATGCTGAGCTTGCCCAGCATGACCGCGCCGGCATCCCACAGGTTCTGCGTCACCGTCGATTCATATTGCGGCAGGAAGCCTTCCAGGATCCGGCTCGCAGCCTGCGACGGCACGTCGCGGGTGCAGAACAGATCCTTGATGCCCAGCGGGATGCCGCACATGGCGGGCGCGTCGCCCGCGGCGATGCGCTTGTCGGCCGCCGCTGCCATTTCGCGGGCCTTTTCCGGGGTCTTGTGAGAATAGGCGTTCAGCGCGCCGGCGGCGTCGATGGCGCCCAGGCAGGCCTCGGTCAGCTCGGTGCTGGTGAAATCGCCTTTGCGCAGCCCGTCGCGGGCCTCGGCGATGGTCAATTTGTTCAGGTCGCTCATTCCACCACCTTCGGCACGGCAAAGAAGCCCTCGCGCGCATCGGGCGCGTTCTTCAGGATCAGATCCTGCATCTCGCCATCGGTAACGATGTCCTCGCGCCGCTTGAGCCGCATCGGCTCGACCCCGGTCATCGGCTCGACGCCTTCGACATCGACTTCGTTCAGCTGTTCCATGAAATGCAGGATGCCGTTCAGCTCCTGCGCCAGCGCGGGCAGGTCGGCGTCCTTGACCGCAATCCGCGCCAGATGCGCGACCTTGCGGGCTTCGTCCTCGGTGATCGCCATGGGAGGCTCCTTTCGCTTGCGCCGGGTTTTACCGGGGCGGCCGGGGCGGGGCAAGCACTCGCGCAGGCAGAACTTTACGCCCGCCGCCCGGCTTGGCAGGATGCGGCGACGCAAGAAAAAGGAGCCCTCCCATGAAACTGACCTGGCTTGGCCATTCCGGCTTCCGGCTGGAGATAGAACAGGCGGTAATCCTGATCGACCCCTGGCTGTCCGGCAATCCGATGTTCCCCGAGGGCAGCCGCGACCAGGCGATCCGCGGCGCCACCCATATCCTGCTGACCCATGGCCATGGCGACCATACCGGCGACACGCTGTCGATCGCGCGCGAGCTGAAGATCCCGGTCGTCGGCATCTACGACCTGATCAACACCTGGCAGACGCATCAGGACATCGAGGGCATCGGCTTCAACAAGGGCGGCACCGTCGATCTGGGCGGCGCCAAGGTGACGATGGTCAATGCCAGCCATTCCTCGTCCTTCGACGGCAACGAGGGACCGGTCTATGCCGGGCACGAGTCGGGCTACATGATCGCCGGCGAAGGCCATGTGATCTATGTCTCGGGCGATACCGACATCATGGCCGACATGGCGTGGATGGGCGAATATCACCGGCCCGATATCGGCATCCTCTGCGCCGGCGGGCATTTCACCATGGACATGGACCGGGCGGCCTGGGCGGCGCGGAAGTATTTCGACTTCAAGACCGTGATCCCCTGCCATTACAAGACCTTCCCGCTGCTGGCGCAGGATGCCGAGGCGCTGAAGGCCGGCCTGCCGGGCGTGCAGGTGATCGAACCCGAGGTGATGCGGCCGATCTCGCTCTAGCCCGCCCTCAGGGCCAGCGATAGGTGCTGGGTTCCGGTTCTGCCCGCCCCGCAAGCCGGGCCGGCGCGAAGATCTCGACCAGCAGCGGATGACAGGCGGCGGCGTCGCTGGAATGCTCGCTGCCGCAATCGCCGCCCGGACAGGCCGAAAGTCCGCCGATCAGGTCGATCTCGGCGAAGAACTCGATGTGGTCGCCCGGACGCACCGGGCTTGCCTTCATGAAATACTGGCCGGTGTCGCGGGTGAAGCCGGTGCACATGAAGACGTTCAGCACGTCATGCACCAGGGGCTCGGCCTCCTGGCGCGAAAGGCCCAGCTCGGCCATCAGCGCATTGACCAGGTTGGAATGGCAGCAATGGTGGTAGTCCTGCCCGTTCAGCAGGCGATGGGTATAGGGATCGCAGCGCGTGCCGATCACATCATGGACCGAGGCGCCGTATTCGTCGATCCCATACCATTCCAGCGTATCCTCGACCACCGTGGCCATCGGGCGCAGATGCGGAAAGCTGGACCACATGCGATGGCCGCGCGTCAGATGCGTGCCATGCAGGGCACGGGTCTTGCCGGAATAGAACCGCTCACGCGGATCGGCGGCGGACCACAGGTTCAGATCGCCGACCTGCGGCCCCTCGACGCTGGTGATGCGAAAGAAATGCCCGGCCGGGACGTGAAAGCAACGCGCCTCGCGCGGGGGCACCAGGCATTCGCCGGATTTGCGCGCCGTCAGCCGCAGCGCCTGCAAACCGGACAGGTTCGGATCGGGCAGCGTCTCGTTCGGATAGCAGATGACCGGGCGGACAGCCCGGCGTTCGGCAGCGTCTTCGGGAATGATGCAGGTCATGGGGCGATGCTATGCGCGCGGCCGTGGCATCGCAAGCCGCTCTCATCCCGCCTCTCCGCCCTGCCGCATGGGTATTTGGAGAACAGAGAAGCTGGAGATGTGGCCTGGCTTCTCTGTTCTCCAAATACCCAAGAAAGCGCGCAGCAAACGCCTTGCGGGAATGACAAAAGCGCGGCCGGGAAGCCGCGCTGGAAGGCCCGCGCGAGCGGGCAAGGCGCCGCGCTTCAGGCGGCTTGGCGAATGTCGGCTTCCATCGGCATCGGATCGAAGCTGAAATAGCCGTACATCTGCTCCAGCACGGCCAGGGCCACGCGGTCTGCCGACTTGGCCGGCTTCAGCACGGTCAGGTTGGCACTGGGTTTTTGGGTCTCGGCAAGGGTTTTCATCCGAAGGTCTCCGGGTCGAAGTGATGCTCTTCCCCGCCGGAAAAGATAATGCCGCGCCGCAGAAAAATCTACCTCTGCGACGCGGCGTCAAACGGCATATCACGGCATACCGGCCATGACGGCCGTGCAAATCAAACGATCCGGTCCACCATCATGTGCTTGATCGAGGCGATGGCCCTGGCCGGGTTCAACCCTTTGGGGCAGGTGTTGGTGCAGTTCATGATCGTGTGGCAGCGATACAGCTTGAACGGATCCTCAAGCGCATCCAGCCGCTCGCCCGTGGCCTCGTCGCGCGAATCGATGATCCAGCGATAGGCATGCAGCAGGGCCGCCGGGCCCAGGTAGCGGTCGCCGTTCCACCAGTAGCTCGGGCAGGCGGTCGAGCAGCTGGCGCACATCACGCATTCATAGAGGCCGTCCAGCTTCTTGCGGTCCTCGATCGACTGGCGCCATTCCTTGTCGGGGGTCGGCGTCTCGGTGATCAGGTAGGGCTGGACCGAGGCGTGCTGGGCGTAGAAATGCGTCAGGTCGGGCACCAGATCCTTGACCACCGGCATATGCGGCAGCGGATAGATGTTCACGTCCCCCTTGATCTCGTCCATGCCGAAGATGCAGGCCAGATGGTTGCCGCCGTCGATGTTCATCGCGCAGGAGCCGCAGATCCCCTCGCGACAGGAACGGCGGAAGGTCAGCGTCGGGTCGATCTCATTCTTGATCTTGATCAGCGCGTCCAGCACCATGGGCCCGCATTTGTCCATGTCGACGAAATAGGTGTCGATGCGCGGGTTCTCGCCGGTATCGGGATCCCAGCGATAGATGTTGAAGCGGCGGACGTTCGTCGCGCCTTCGGGTTTCGGCCAGGTCTTGCCGACCCGCATGCGGCTGTTCTTGGGAAGGGTAAGTTGGACCATTGGGTAACTCCTGGTGGTCAGGCCGTCATCTTGCGATCAGGCCGTCATGCGGTGGCTTGGGCGGAGGGCGTCAATGCACCCCCCAGCCCGGCTGTTGGTAAAGCGGCCGCGTCGGCATCTGTCCCGAGCGGTTGAGGACGCAGCGGTCGAAGACCTGGGACGGGTCGCGCCCGAGGATCTGGTCCGAGGACAGGTCCACGCTGACGAAACCGCCGCGATAGCCGCCCGAGCCGACCCCCAGCCCGACCTGGGTCCGCGGCGACCGCGCATCCAGCGCCTGGACCATGCAGACGCGCTCGGCCTCGGCGACCGGGATCCGCACCGGCGCGGGCGCGCAGGCCGCCAGCCCCAGCAGAACCGGGGCAAGGCCGGGGCCAATCGCGCCGCGCCAGGCCATCAGGCGGCCCGCTTGGCCGCCGCCGCGGCGCCGGCGATGCATTGCGTGGTCGCCGGGCGGCCGACGATGGCGGCCACCGCATCTCCTGCCCCGGCCGCGCCGGCCTCGGCGATGCTGGCCAGTTCGGCGCTGGTGGCGTTCTGCATCACGCAATCGGTATAGGGCGCGACATTGGCGCCGGGCAGGCGCCGCGCCATCTCGCGGTTGACGACGACGCGCGCCGAGGAACGGATCGCCGCATCCGGCGCGGGGGCCGCGACCGGCGGCAGCGGCGCCGGCGCCATGCCGGGGTTCTGCACCACGCAGCCGGAAAGAGCCAGCGCAGCGGCGGTCAGGATCAGGGGAAGACGCATCAGTAAACCCTCGCTTTGGGTGCGATCTTTTTCAGGTCGATCCCGCCTTCCTCTTGCGTGGTCAGAGGCTCGAGGTGCACGGGCCGATAGGCCAGTTTAACATCGTTGCCTTCGATCCACGCAAGCGAGTGCTTGCGCCAGTTGGCATCATCCCGCTCGGGGTAGTCTTCATGGGCATGGGCGCCGCGGCTTTCCTTGCGCGCCTCGGCGCCGACGATGGTGGCCAGCGCGTTGGGCATCAGGTTGGTCAGCTCCAGCGTCTCCATCAGGTCGCTGTTCCAGATGAGGCTGCGGTCGGTGACCTTCAGGTCGTCCATCTTGGCCGCGATCACCTTCATCTTCTCGACGCCCTCGGCCAGGGTCTTGTCGGTGCGGAACACCGCGGCATCGGCCTGCATGGTGCGCTGCATCTCAAGCCGCAGCTCGGCCGTCGGCACCGAGCCGTTGGCGTTGCGGATGCGGTCGAAGCGGTCCAGCGCCTTGTCCACCTGTTCCTTGTTGGTGCTGGGGATCGCCGCCTTGCGATCGATCACCTGCCCGGCGCGGATCGCCGCGGCGCGGCCGAAGACCACCAGGTCGATCAGCGAGTTCGAGCCCAGCCGGTTCGCGCCATGGACCGAGGCGCAGCCGGCCTCGCCCACCGCCATCAGGCCGGGGAAGACCTGGTCCGGGCTTTCGACGGTCGGGTTCAGCACCTCGCCCCAATAGTTCGTGGGGATGCCGCCCATGTTGTAATGCACCGTCGGCAGGATCGGGATCGGCTCGCGCGTCACATCGACGCCGGCAAAGATCTTGGCCGATTCCGAGATGCCCGGCAGCCGCTCGGCCAGGCTTTCCGGCGGCAGGTGCATCAGGTTCAGATGCATGTGGTCCTTGTTGGGACCGACGCCGCGACCCTCGCGGATCTCGATGGTGATGCAGCGCGAGACCACGTCGCGGCTGGCCAGATCCTTGTAGGTCGGTGCGTAACGCTCCATGAAGCGTTCGCCCTCGCTGTTGGTCAGGTAGCCGCCCTCGCCGCGCGCGCCCTCGGTGATCAGGCAGCCCGAGCCGTAGATGCCGGTCGGATGGAACTGCACGAATTCCATGTCCTGAAGCGGCAGGCCGGCGCGCGCCACCATGCCGCCGCCGTCGCCGGTGCAGGTATGGGCCGAGGTGGCGCTGAAATAGGCCCGGCCATAGCCGCCGGTCGCCAGCACCACCATCTTGGCGTTGAAGACATGGATGGTGCCGTCGTCCAGCTTCCAGCACACCACGCCGGTGCAGGCGCCGTCGGTGATGATCAGGTCGAGGGCGAAATATTCGATGAAGAACTCGGCCTTTTCCTTCAGCGACTGGCCATAGAGCGTGTGCAGGATGGCATGGCCGGTGCGGTCGGCGGCGGCGCAGGTGCGCTGCACCGGCGGGCCTTCGCCGAACTCGGTGGTGTGGCCGCCGAAGGGGCGCTGGTAGATCTTGCCCTCCTCGGTGCGCGAGAAGGGCACGCCGTAATGCTCCAGCTCGTAGACCGCCTTGGGGGCCTCGCGCGCCAGGTATTCCATGGCGTCGGTGTCGCCCAGCCAGTCCGAACCCTTGACGGTGTCATACATGTGCCACTGCCAGTTGTCGGGGCCCATGTTCGACAGCGAGGCGGCGATGCCGCCCTGCGCCGCGACCGTATGCGAGCGGGTCGGAAAGACCTTGGTCACGCAGGCGGTGCGCAGGCCCTGCTCGGCCATGCCCAGCGTCGCGCGCAGGCCCGCGCCACCGGCACCGACGACCACGACATCATATTCGTGCGTTTCGTATTTGTAAGCAGCCATGGCGGAACCTCAGAGGACGACGATCGCGCCAAGGCCCATCCGGGCCAGCGCATAGACGGCGGCGGCGATCACCGCCCAGCCGAAGATGACGGAAAAGATGATGGCCGCCTTGCGGGTGCCACCCTGGAAATAGTCGTCGATCATGATCCGCGTGCCCTTGATGAAGTGGACCATGCCCACGATCACGAACAAAGCGGTGATGAGCGCCGGGAAGGGGCGGCCGAAATAGGCCAGCAGTTGTTCCTGCGACAGGCCGATGGCGCGGGCCACGACGATCATGAACAGCGGCGTCAGCACGGTCAGCGCCACGGCGCTGACGGTCATGGCCCAGTGGTGCTGGGTGCCTTCGTGGGCCGAGCCCAGGCCTTCGGCGGCTTTGCGGGGGGTGATGTAACGCATGATCCCTGCCCTTTCCTCAGAACACGAAAAAGACGATCAGCGTCAGCACGGCCAAGACGACCGAGCCCGCGATCAGCGCCTGGCTGGACTTGCGCGCTTCCTCGATCTCCAGCCCGTAGCCGGCGTCATAGGCCAGGTGGCGCAGCCCGGCGAGCAGGTGATACCACAGCGCCCACATCGAGCCGGTCAGGATGATGAAGCCGAGCCAGGACCGCACCACCCAGTCGGCCACCTCGAAGGCGCCGGGCGAGGTGACAGCGGCAACGAGCCACCAGGTGATCAGCACGATCCCTGCGACCAGGGCGTGGCCGGTGATGCGGGTCATGATCGAAGTGATTGCGGCAAGTGGCAGGCGATAGACCTGCAGATGCGGTGACAGTGGCCGGTTGCCCCGGTTGACGTCAGCCATGATGCGCTCTCCTGCGTTCAGGCCCCGCACGCGACGGCTGGCGGCGAGGGCTGGCCGAAATTGGGTTTGCTTTTAGCCGTCTTGTCGCATCTGTCACGGGTGGATGCCAGACGTAAGACGGATAAGCGACAGATTTTCCGAGTTTGTGATCACGCAAACGCCGGCTGTGATCACGGGCGGGCTCCGGCCGGTTCGAATGATTGCGGTATCAGGGCGGACTCGCCGGTTTTCCCCGGATAACCGAGGGATTTGGTCATGTTCAACCCCGGCGCAGCCGCGATTCGCGGGCCGGCCGCGCCGGGGCGCAAGGCGGTCATTTCGGCATCAGGGCCCAGTAATCCAGGTCCAGCAGCACCTGCGGGGCATATTTTCCGTCCTCGCCGCGCAGGGCGTGATCACCGGCCGCGCCCTTGTGCGCCACCAGCCGCAGCCGGATCGCGCCGACGCCCGGCGCATGGGTGTCGGCCTTGTCCAGCACCTCGGACCAAGCGCGGATCGTGTCGCCGGCAAAGCAGGGGTTGGCATGGGCCCCGCCGTTCAGCGCCACGATCATCTGCGCATTGGCCAGCCCGTTGAAGCTGAGCGCGCGGGCCATGCTGATGACATGGCCGCCATAGATCAGCCGCCGGCCGTCCTCGCGGAAGGTGGCGTCGAAATGCACCTTGGCGGTGTTCTGCCACAGCCGGGTGGCCAGCATGTGCTCGGCCTCCTCGACGGTGACGCCGTCGACATGGTCGATGACCTCGCCGACCTCATAGTCGCCCCAGCGGTGCGGCTCGCCGGCCAGGCCGAAATCGTATTGCGCGAAATCCAGCCCCTCGGGCAGCACCAGGTCGGCGGGCGCCACCGATTTCGCCAGCTCCGGCACCACCGGCTCGGGCGCCGGCGCCGCGTCGTCGCCCTTGCGCACCATGACCCAGCGCACATAATCCAGCACCACCTCGTCCAGCTGGTTCAGCCCGCGGGTGCGGACCCAGACCACGCCGGACTTGCCGTTCGAGTTCTCCCTGAGCCCGATCACCTCGGATTCGGCGCGCAGCGTGTCGCCCGGCCAGACCGGCTTCAGCCAGCGCCCCTCGGCATAGCCCAGGTTCGCCACCGCGTTCAGGCTGATGTCGGGAACCGACTTGCCGAAGACGATGTGAAAGGCGATCAGGTCGTCCAGCGGGCTGCCCTCCAGCCCCGAGGCCGCCGCGAACTCGTCCGAGGAATAAAGTGCGTGCCGCGCCGGGTAGAGCGCGTGGTAAAGCGCACGCTCGCCCTCGGCCACGGTGCGCGGCACGGCGTGGCGGATCACCTGGCCGACGCGGTAATCCTCGAAGAAGCGGCCGGGATTGGTCTTGCTCATAGTGGTTCCCTATTGATGGCCCAGTTTCATGTCCGGGTGGTAATCGGCCTCGATCTCCTTGGTGACGGCCTGGGCGCAGCGCATCACGCCGCGCGCCGCGTCGAAGGCATAGGCGGGGTCGCCATGCAGCGCCCAGCCTTTCGACAGCGCCTCGCTGACCTTGTGGCAGAAGGCCGAGGTGTCGTCCTCGGTCAGCAGGCGATAGATCTTGGGCATGTCAGCCTCCAAAGGGGTTGTAGCCCAGCCAGGCGTGGATCAGCGCCACGACCCCGAACAGCACGACGGCGCCGACCGCGGCCATCGCCTCCTTGCGGACCGGGAAGGGCCCGGCGGGCGGGGTCCAGCCCGGCTCGGCGCGGTTGATGACCGCCATTTCGGCCAGCGCCCAAAGCAGCAGCCCGCCGAACAGCACGAAGCTGGGCAGGTCGCCATTCGGCAAGAGATGCGCAAAGGCCCAGAGCGCAAAGCCGGTCAGCTGCGGGTGGCGAAGATGCCGGGCCAGGCGGGTCTTCATGCCGGCAACGGCGAAAAGGTAGAAGGCCAGCAGCACCAGCAGGTTGTTGACGCCCTTCAGGGCGGCCGTCGCGCCCCACCAATAGGGGCCGTCCGCCATGCGATAGCCGATCACCATCAGCACCACCGAGACCGCCAGCGCCCCCGCCACGCCGCCCCGGCCCAGCCGGTCGCGCAGCCCCGGTGCCAGCCGCTTGAGAAGATGCGCCGCCCACCACAACGCCACGCCAAGGATCAGGATGAACATCTGGCTTTGTCCTTTTGCTGGATGTTAACGGCGCTTACTTTGCCATCACCCCGCCAGCTCGGCAATCGCCGCGGCCTTGGCCAGGGTGGCACGGGCGGTCTCGACATGCAGGTTCTCGACGATCCGGCCGTCCACCACCGCGACGCCCTTGCCCTGGGCCTGCGCCTCGTCGAAGGCCTCGATCTGGCGGCGGGCCAGATCGACCTCGGCCTCGGACGGTGCAAAGACCTCGTTGGCGATGGCCAATTGCGCCGGGTGGATCAGGGTCTTGCCGTCGAAGCCCATGTCGCGGCCCTGCTCGCATTCGGCACGCAAGCCCTCCTCGTCCTTGAAGGCGTTGAAGACGCCGTCCACGATCACCCGGCCATGCGCCCGCGCCGCCAAGAGGCACAGGCCCAGCCCGGCCATCATCGGCAGCCGGTCGGCGCGGAAGCGGCTGTTCAGCTCCTTGGCCAGGTCGTTGGTGCCCATGACCATGCCCTGCAGGCGCGGATGGGCGGCGATCTCGGCGGCGTTCAGCATGCCCTCGGCCGTCTCCATCATCGCCCAGAGCGGCGTGTCGGGCACCAGCGCCGCCACGCGGTCCAGGTCGGCACCGCGGCTGACCTTGGGCACCAGCACCGCATGGGCGCCAGAGGCAAAGGCGCGGGCATCGCCCTCGCCCCATTCGGTGTCCATGCCGTTGATGCGCACGATCCGCACCCGGCCGCCGTAATCGGCCTGCAACGCCTTGGCCAGCAAGTCCCGCGCCGCCACCTTTTCCGCCGGCGCCACCGCGTCCTCGAGGTCGAAGATGATCGCATCGGCGGTCAGCGCCTGGGCCTTTTCCATGGCCCGCGCATTGGCGGCCGGAATATAGAGGACGGAACGATAGGGACGGGTCATCGGGGCCTCGCGTAATAATCTTGCGCGAACCTGCCCGGAAAAGAAGCGAATCGCAAGCGCCGATTTGCCGCACTGCGGCGTCAAATCCCGTCCCAGATCAGCTTGGCCGAAACCAGCATCAGCGCCCAGGTGATGAAGCCATAGAAGATTCGCTGCGACATCCGCCGCACCAGCCACAGCCCGGCCAGAACGCCCAGCACGCCTGGCACCATCAGCACGGCGGCCACCGACAGGTTATGCGCGGAAAGCTGGCCCAGCAGGGCATAGGGAATCAGCTTCACCGCATTGCAGATGGCGAAGAAGATCGTCGTGGTGCCGGCATAGGTCATCGGCGTCATGCGCAGCGGCTGGGCATAGACCTGATAGGGCGCCGCCCCGGAATGCGACACGAAGCTGGTATAGCCCGAGATCGTGCCCCAGAAGCTGCCCGCCCCCCAGCGCGGCGGCCGGGCGCTGGCGCCGATCCGGCTGCGCAGCAGCGCGTTCAGCGCGAAAGCCATGCCGATCACGCCCACGATCAGCCCGACCTGGGCGTCATCGACGTGATGGGCGGTAGCCCAGCCCAGGGCGATGCCGGTGATCGCCCCCGGCACCAGCGTCCGCAGCACCCGCGGATCGAAATCGCGGCGAAAGGCGATCAGCCCGCCAATGTCCGAGACGATATAGACCGGCAGCAGGATGCCCGCTGCCTGCACCGGCGACATCACCAGCGCCAGCAGCGGCACCGATATGGTGCCGACCATGGACAGCCCTCCCTTGGCCAGTCCGATCGAAAAGGCGGCGATCACCGCCAGCACCCAGCCCAGCATCTCCATCGGCGCGCTCCGTTGTCACCGCCCCCGGACTAATCCAGCGGCCGGACGGCGGCAATGCGGGGCGGCATTGTCCCGTTAGCGGTTGACATCGGCCGATTTCGCGTCCGACCCGCAGCCAAGGCTTGCGATTCTCATCCCGAGGGACTAGGCCACCGCGCGAACCATCATGGAAATCGGAGGTTAACATGGCCCGACCCAAGATCGCACTCATCGGTGCGGGACAGATCGGCGGCACGCTGGCGCATCTGGCCGCGATGAAGGAACTGGGCGACGTCGTCCTGTTCGACATCGCCGAGGGCACGCCCCAGGGCAAGGCGCTGGACATCGCGCAATCGGGCCCGTCCGAGGGTTTCGACGCCGTCATGAAGGGCGCCAACGATTACGCCGACATCGCCGGCGCCGATGTCTGCATCGTCACCGCCGGCGTGCCCCGCAAGCCGGGCATGAGCCGCGACGACCTGCTGGGCATCAACCTCAAGGTCATGAAATCGGTGGGCGAGGGCATCAAGCAGCACGCCCCGAACGCCTTCGTGATCTGCATCACCAACCCGCTGGACGCGATGGTCTGGGCGCTGCGCGAGTTCTCGGGCCTGCCGCATGAAAAGGTCGTCGGCATGGCCGGCGTGCTTGATTCGGCACGCTTCCGCCACTTCCTGTCGCTGGAATTCGGCGTCTCGATGCGCGACGTGACCGCCTTCGTGCTGGGCGGCCATGGCGACACCATGGTGCCGCTGACCCGCTATTCCACCGTCGCCGGCATCCCGCTGCCCGACCTGGTCAAGATGGGCTGGACCACCCAGGACAAGCTGGACGCCATCGTGCAGCGCACCCGCGACGGCGGCGCCGAGATCGTCGGCCTGCTGAAGACCGGCTCGGCCTTCTACGCACCGGCCACCTCGGCCATCGAGATGGCGGAAGCCTATCTCAAGGACCAGAAGCGCGTGCTGCCCTGCGCAGCCTATGTGAAGGGCGCCTACGGCCTGGACGGGCTTTATGTCGGCGTGCCGACCGTGATCGGCGCCGGCGGCATCGAGCGCGTCATCGACATCACCCTGGACAAGGACGAACAGGCGATGTTCGACAAGTCCGTGGATGCGGTCAAAGGGCTGGTCGCGGCCTGCAAGGGCATCGACGCCAGCCTGGCCTGATCGGCAAGGTCGCGCGAAACGAAAGGCCCCGCCGGCAACGGCGGGGCCTCTCTATTGGGGCATGTCTGTCAAGAACTCTGATGCTCAGGGTCCGCCTTGCGCGATTCAGCGGGACGAAGCGGTCATTCGCTCGATTGCAGAGCCATGAATCTTTTTATGCCGGGCGGCAAGGCCGGGCCGCCCGGGCGCGCGGGTCCAATCGGCCCTGGCCGCGTTGCTGCTGACGCACCGCTACATCCGCGTCGATCCCGACACGTCGCTCTTCACGATGTTCGAACTGCCACGCAACCGCTGGCAAGGGGTCACGGGCTATGCGTCCTACAACCGCGCCAAGCCGGATTACCGACATATCGACAAGCAGAGGGTGGGCAAACTGCGCTGGAAACGAAAATAGCGGCCGGGGTGATCCGACCGCCGCACCTTCGACTTACTAGGACCAATCACCAGTCAGTCGTCTCCGGCAGCAGCAAATATAGGGCTGAATACAGGGTTTTTCAATGACAGGGATCAGCATCAACGTCCAGCTCGACGCGACCGAGGCACAGGACCGGCTGCACCAGTTGGTGAAGCTCATGGATTAGCGCCGTCCGTTCATCGCCGCCGTGGGCGAACAGCGAACAGCTGGTTCTTTCGGCTGGCCGCAACTTCAAGGCTCAGTCGGCGCCCGACGGTACGCCCTGGAAGCCGCTGGCGCCCGCGACCATCAAGGCGCGCGCCGGGCCGCCCACGCGCGCGGGTCCAATCGTCCAGCCCAGGCCCGCGGCATGGGATGATTCGATCCGTCGCACGACCCCGGCCGACCAGCCGCGGAACCACGCCCCACACCCCCTGCAAGCAGCGGATCCCCAAGGCGCCCAGGCCCTTGGCGCAGATTTGCGATCACAGCTCCGAAACCTGTGATCACAAAAGGCGGATTCCCGCGTGTTTTACGGATTTCGCCGATCATAGTGCTTTGGGCCGTGCGTGGAATGTGCCACAAGCCCCGCCAACCGACAACTGCGGGGGAAGACGATGAACATCCATGAATACCAGGCCAAGGCGTTGCTGCGCCAATACGGCGCGCCGGTCTCGGACGGGCGGGTGGTGATGAAGGCCGACGAGGCCAAGGCGGCGGCGGGGGAACTCGACGGGCCGCTCTGGGTCGTCAAGGCCCAGATCCATGCCGGCGGTCGTGGCAAGGGTCACTTCAAGGAAAAGGAAGCCGGTGAGAAGGGCGGCGTCCGCCTGGCCAAATCGGTGGAAGAGGCCGAGGAACTGACCCGCCAGATGCTGGGCCGCACCCTCGTCACCCACCAGACGGGCGAGACCGGCAAGCAGGTCAACCGCATCTATATCGAGGACGGCAGCGACATCGAGCGCGAGCTGTACCTGGCGCTGCTGGTCGATCGCGGCACCTCGCGCATCAGCTTCGTCGCCTCGACCGAGGGCGGCATGGACATCGAGGAAGTCGCCGCCTCGACCCCGGAAAAGATCGTCAGCTTCAGCGTCGATCCGGCCTCGGGGCTTTCGGATTTCCACGGCCGCCGCGTGGCCTTCGCCCTGGGCCTGACGGGCGCGCAGGTCAAGCAATGCGTGGCGCTGGTCAAGAACCTGTATCGCATGTTCATCGAGAAGGACATGGAGATGCTGGAGATCAACCCGCTGATCGTGATGAAGGACGGCAACCTCAAATGCCTCGACGCGAAGATGGGCTTCGACAATAACGCCCTCTATCGCCAGCCCGACGTGCTGGCGCTGCGCGACGAGACCGAGGAAGACCCCAAGGAACTGGCGGCGTCGAAATTCGACCTGAACTACATCGCGCTGGACGGCGAGATCGGCTGCATGGTCAACGGCGCCGGCCTGGCGATGGCGACGATGGACATCATCAAGCTGTTCGGCGCCGAGCCCGCGAACTTCCTGGACGTCGGCGGCGGCGCCACCAAGGAGAAGGTGACCGAGGCGTTCAAGATCATCACCTCGGACCCGAACGTCAAAGGCATCCTGGTCAACATCTTCGGCGGCATCATGCGCTGCGACATCATCGCGGAAGGCATCATCGCCGCGGTGAAGGAAGTCGGGCTGCAAGTCCCGCTGGTGGTGCGCCTGGAAGGCACCAATGTCGAGCTGGGCAAGCAGATCATCGGCGAATCGGGCCTGAACGTGATCGCGGCGGACGACCTGTCGGACGCGGCGCAGAAGATCGTGAAGGCGGTGAAGGGCTGACCACCATGGCCAAGGCGGTGGAAGGCAAAGCTGTCGAGATTACGGCTGGAAACGTGGATAACAATCATATCCCGGTCAGCCCAATCAGAGATTTGTTCCCCGCCGACTCGTTCGGCGGAGGAAACAAGTCGGAGGCAGGAAAGCCGATCACCGTCGAGCTCCATACGGTCGGCTCGTTCGAAACTGATATTGCAACGGGCAAATGGATTCTTCGCATCAGGGCAAAGGATGCCATTGGGACGTTCTATAAAAATATCAACGCGAAAGACGGAACGCGGCTCTTCTTCGAGAAGATCGGCCCGCGCGACTTTCGTGTTTCCGTAATCGCTTAAGGAGAGGCTAATGGCCGTTCTCGTCAACAAAGACACCAAAGTCATCTGCCAGGGGATCACCGGATCCCAGGGCACCTTCCACACCGAACAGGCGATCGCTTACGGCACGCAGATGGTCGGCGGCGTGACCCCCGGCAAGGGCGGCACGACGCATCTGGACCTGCCGGTCTTCAACTCGGTCCACGAGGCCGTGGCAAAAACCGGCGCCAATGCGACCGTGATCTATGTCCCGCCGCCCTTCGCGGCCGATTCGATCCTGGAAGCCATCGATGCCGAGATCCCGCTGATCGTCGCCATCACCGAGGGTATCCCGGTGCTCGACATGATGAAGGTCAAGCGCGCGCTGGAAGGCAGCAAGTCGCAGCTGATCGGCCCGAACTGCCCCGGCATCCTGACGCCGGGCGAGTGCAAGATCGGCATCATGCCGGGCTCGATCTTCTCGCGCGGATCGGTGGGCGTCGTGTCGCGCTCGGGCACGCTGACCTATGAGGCGGTCAAGCAGACCACCGATGTCGGCCTGGGCCAGTCCACCGCTGTCGGCATCGGCGGCGACCCGATCAAGGGCATGGAGCATATCGACGTGCTGCGCATGTTCCTGGACGACCCGGAAACCGAGTCGATCATCATGATCGGCGAGATCGGCGGTTCGGCCGAGGAAGAGGCGGCCGAGTTCCTGGCCGAGCAGAAGCGCAAGGGCAAGTGGAAGCCGACCGCCGGCTTCATCGCCGGGCGCACCGCGCCGAAGGGCCGCCGCATGGGCCATGCCGGCGCCATCGTCTCGGGCGGCAAGGGCGACGCGGAATCGAAGATCGAGGCCATGAAATCGGCCGGCATCGTCGTCGCCGACAGCCCCGCGGGTCTGGGCGAGGCGGTGCTGAAAGCACTCGGCCGGTAACAATGCCGCAAGGCTTTTGACTTGGGCGCGGCCCCTGCCTACCTTTACCGGGGGCCGCGCCAGACCTTACCAGCAGGTGCCAGATTGGACCGCCGTCGTCGCCAGATCGTCGCCAGAACCGCCGGGACAGCGCCCTGCCCGGCCCGCGGCCCTGCCCTGCCAAGCCGGGGCGCGGCATGATCCCGCAGCCCCCTCCGCCGGCGAAACGCCCCGCCTCGTCCGTGGCGGCGCAGGACTGGGCGCTTTGCGTTTCGACCTACCAGCGCGGCAAGCAGCTTTGCGACTGCGTGCGCGCCGCGCTCGCCTCGACCGAGCGGCCGGCCGAAATCGTCATCGTCGATGCCAGCGCCGACTGGGCGCAGAACCGCGAAAGGGTCGAGGCGGTAATCGCCGCGGCCGGCGGCTGTCCGCTGACCTATGTGCCGGCCCGGCGCAAATCGCTGACCGTGCAGCGCAACCAGGCCGTCGCGCTGGCGCGGGCCGACATCCTGTTCATGATCGATGACGACGCCTTGCTGCATCCCGATTGCGCCGGGCGGATCATGGCGCAATACCGCGCCGACACCCAGGGCCGCATCGTGGCGATCTCGGCCCGGAACACCGGCTCGGATGGCGTGACGGGCGGGGGTGAGAGCAAGCGCACCAACCCAGCCGCCAAGCTGGCCGCGGGCCGGTCAGGGCCGGTGCAGCGCAGCATCGACCTTGCCCTGCGCCACCTGCTGATGATTCCGGCCGAGCAGCGTTTCCTGGGCTATGATCGCCCCGAGCGGCGCTGGCAAGGCGATGCCACCCTGCCGCAGGGCTTGCTGCGCGTCGATTTCATCGTCGGCTTCGCCCTGACCCTGCGCCGCCACCTGGCGCTGCGCGAGCCCTTCGACGAAGGGCTGGTCGGCAGTTCCATCGCCGAGGATCTGGATGCCAGCTATCGCTTTGGCCGGCACGGGATGCTGGCCATCGCGCCCGATGCGCTGATCCACCACCTCGAGGCGGCTGCGGGCCGAGACCGGCGCCGGATCAGCGCCATGCTGGCCCTGCTCAACATCGCCTATTTCGTGCGCCGCAATTCCGAACGGCAGGGGCGCGACCTGGCCCGCTATGGGCTGTGGTACCTGCGCATGGCGCTGGCCGAACTGCCCAAGGACATCGCCGGCGCCCGCTGGGATCTGCCGCAGTTCCGCGGCGCCCTGCTGGCCGGCCGCCACCTGCCCGCCTTGCTGCGCCAGCCGCGCGCCGGGCTGCCGGCATGGTATCAGGATCTTCAGACCAGGCTGATCACCGGGACCGCTCCCGGACATGGCCAGAACAATGCGACCGCCCCTGATCCGGGCGCGAACGGATAAGGACTTCCCGGAGGCAAGCCAATGAACGATCAATCCCCAAACTCGGCCTTCCACGATTCGAGCTTCCTGCAAGGCCATAACGCGGCCTATGTCGAGCAGCTTTACGGCCAGTGGGCCCAGAACCCGGCGGCGGTCGACCAGGCGTGGGACGCCTTCTTCCGCAGCCTGGGCGACGAGGAGGCCGTGGTCACCCGCGAGGCCAAGGGCGCCAGCTGGCAACGCGCCGACTGGCCGCCGCTGCCCGCGGACGACACCACCGCGGCGCTGACCGGCGAATGGCCGATGCTGCCCAAGGCCGAGGCCAAGGCGGCTCTGGACAAGATCGCCGCCAAGGCCGGCGAAAAGGGCGTGAACCTGACGGACGAGCAGCTCAAGCGCGCGGTTCTGGACAGCGTCCGCGCCATCATGCTGATCCGCGCCTTCCGCATCCGCGGCCACCTGCATGCCGACCTGGACCCGCTGGGCATGCGCGAGATCCCCGACCATGGCGAGCTGGACCCCAAGACCTATGGCTTCACCGAGGCCGACCTGGACCGGCCGATCTTCATCGACAACGTGCTTGGCCTGCAGATCGCCACGATCCGCCAGATCGTCGACCTGATGAGCCGCACCTATTGCGGCACCTTCGCGCTGCAATTCATGCATATCTCGAACCCCGAGGAAGCCGCCTGGCTCAAGGAGCGGATCGAGGGCTACGGCAAGGAGATCGCCTTCACCCGCGAAGGCCGCCGCGCCATCCTCAACAAGCTGGTCGAGGCCGAGGGCTTCGAGAAGTTCCTGCATGTGAAATACATGGGCACCAAGCGCTTCGGCCTTGACGGCGGCGAGGCGCTGATCCCGGCCATGGAGCAGATCATCAAGCGCGGCGGCGCGCTGGGGGTCAAGGACGTGGTGATCGGCATGCCGCATCGCGGCCGCCTGTCGGTCTTGGCCAATGTGATGGGCAAGCCCTATCGCGCCATCTTCCACGAATTCCAGGGCGGCAGCTACAAGCCCGACGACGTGGACGGCTCGGGCGACGTGAAATATCACCTCGGCGCCTCGTCGGACCGCACCTTCGACGACAACACCGTCCACCTGTCGCTGACCGCGAACCCCTCGCACCTGGAGGCGGTGAACCCGGTGGTGCTGGGCAAGGTGCGCGCCAAGCAGGACCAGCTGTCGGACCAGACCTATCGCACGGCGGTGCTGCCGATCCTGCTGCACGGCGACGCGGCCTTTGCCGGCCAGGGCATCGTCGCGGAATGCTTCCAGCTTTCCGGCATCAAGGGCCACCGCACCGGCGGTTGCATCCATATCGTGGTGAACAACCAGATCGGCTTCACCACCGCGCCGCATTTCAGCCGCACCTCGCCCTATCCGACCGACATCGCGCTGATGGTCGAGGCGCCGATCTTCCACGTCAACGGCGACGACCCCGAGGCCGTGGTCCATGCCGCCAAGGTCGCGACCGAGTTCCGGCAGAAATTCCACAAGGACGTGGTCATCGACATCTTCTGCTATCGCCGCTTCGGTCACAACGAAGGCGACGAGCCGATGTTCACCAACCCGGTGATGTACAAGAAGATCAAGGGCCACAAGACCACGCTGCAACGCTATACCGAGCGACTGGTCGCCGACGGCCTGGTCCCCGAGGGCGAGATCGAGGAGATGAAGGCCGCCTTCCAGGCCCATCTGAACGAGGAGTTCGAGGTCGGCAAGAACTTCAAGCCGAACAAGGCCGACTGGCTGGACGGCAAATGGTCGGGGCTCGAGGCCGAGCATGCCGAGGAGAACCTGGGCCAGACCGCCATCGCGCCCGAGACCATGGCCGAGATCGGCGGCGCGCTGACCCGCGTGCCCGAAGGGTTCGACCTGCACAAGACCGTCGGCCGCCTGCTGGAATCCAAGAAGCAGATGTTCGAGACCGGCAAGGGTTTCGACTGGGCGACCGGCGAGGCGCTGGCCTTCGGCTCGCTGCTGCTGGAAGGGCATCCGGTGCGCCTGGCCGGACAGGACTCGACCCGCGGCACCTTCTCGCAGCGCCATTCGGCCTTCATCGACCAGGCGACCGAGGAACGCTATTACCCGCTCAACCACATCCGCGGCGGGCAGGCGCGCTACGAGGTCATCGACTCGATGCTGTCGGAATATGCGGTGCTGGGCTTCGAATACGGCTATTCTCTGGCCGAGCCGAACAGCCTGGTCATGTGGGAGGCCCAGTTCGGCGATTTTGCCAACGGCGCCCAGATCATGTTCGACCAGTTCATCACCTCGGGCGAAAAGAAATGGCTGCGCATGTCGGGCCTCGTCATGCTGATGCCGCATGGCTACGAGGGCCAAGGCCCGGAACACAGCTCGGCCCGGCTGGAGCGCTGGCTGCAGATGTGCGCCGAGGACAACTGGATCGTGGCGAACTGCACCACGCCGGCGAACTATTTCCACATCCTGCGCCGGCAGCTGAAGCGGCCCTTCCGCAAGCCGCTGGTGCTGATGACGCCGAAATCGTTGCTGCGTCACCCGCTGGCGCTGTCCACGGCGGACGAGTTCCTGGCCGGCTCGACCTTCAACCGCGTGCTGGTGGACGATGCCGACCGCGGCAAGTCCGAGTTCAAGCTGGCCCCGGACGACAAGATCCGCCGGGTGGTGATCTGCTCGGGCAAGGTCTATTACGATCTCTTGCAGGCCCGCGACGCCGCCGGGGCCGAGGATGTCTATATCCTGCGGCTCGAGCAGTTCTATCCCTTCCCGGCCCACAGCATGTCCAAGGAGCTGGAACGCTTCAAGGATGCCGAGATCGTCTGGTGCCAGGAAGAGCCCAAGAACCAGGGCGGCTGGACCTTCGTCGAGCCCAATATCGAATGGGTGCTGTCGCGCATCGGCGCCAAGCATGGCCGTCCGCGCTATGTCGGCCGCCATGCCGCGGCCTCGCCGGCCACCGGGCTTGCCTCGCGCCACAAGGCCGAGCAGGAGGCCCTGGTCCACGAAGCCATCACCATCGGGGCCTGACATGGCAGTGGAACTACGCGTCCCCACGCTTGGGGAATCGGTATCCGAAGCGACGGTGGCCACCTGGTTCAAGAAACCGGGCGACCGCGTCGCCGTGGATGAAATGCTGTGCGAGCTGGAAACCGACAAGGTGACGGTCGAGGTGCCCTCGCCCGTCGCCGGCAAGCTGGCCGAGATCGTCGCGCCCGAAGGCACGGTGGTCGCGCCCAACGCGCTGCTCGCGCAGATCATGGAACAGGGCGATGCCGGCCCGGAAGAAATGTTGCCCAAGGCTGATGCGGGCACGAAGGCTCAGGAAGGACAGAGAAAGATGAGCGGAAAATCCGTCGACGTGATGGTGCCCACCCTGGGCGAAAGCGTGACCGAGGCCACGGTGGCGACCTGGTTCAAGAAGGTCGGCGATGCGGTCGCGCAGGACGAGATGCTGTGCGAGCTTGAGACCGACAAGGTCTCGGTCGAGGTTCCGGCTCCCGCCGCGGGCGTGCTGGCCGAGATCCTCGCCCCCGAGGGCGCAACGGTCGAGGCCAGCGCCCGGCTGGCGGTCATCACCGAGGGCGCGACCGCGACCCCCGGGGCCGAGGCCCCTGCTGCTGCCGCAGCCGCCGTGCAATCGCCCGGCGCCGGCCCGGAAACCCCCGCACCGCGCAAGGATGTCGAGGATGCGCCCTCGGCCAAGAAGGCCATGGCCGAGGCCGGCGTCAGCCGCGATGCCGTCACCGGCACCGGCCGCGACGGCCGGGTGATGAAGGAGGACGTGGCCCGCGCGGCTACGGCACCGGCCGCCGCCTCGCCCGCCCCGGCCCCGGCCCAGGCGCCGCGCGCGCCCAGCTCGGCCGATGACGCGGCGCGCGAGGAGCGGGTCAAGATGACCCGCCTGCGCGCCACCATCGCCCGCCGGCTCAAGGACGCGCAGAACACCGCCGCGATGCTGACCACCTATAACGAGGTGGACATGAAGGGCATCATGGACCTGCGCAACACCTACAAGGACCAGTTCGAGAAGAAGCACAAGGTCAAGCTCGGCTTCATGTCCTTCTTCGTGAAGGCCTGCTGCCACGCGCTGAAGGAAGTGCCCGAGGTCAATGCCGAGATCGACGGCGGCGACGTGGTCTACAAGAACTTCGTCCACATGGGCGTGGCGGTGGGCACGCCCAGCGGCCTGGTGGTGCCGGTGGTACGCGATGCCGACCAGAAGAGCTTCGCCCGGATCGAGAAGGAGATCGCCGAGCTGGGCACCCGCGCCCGCGACGGCAAGCTGACCATGGCGGAAATGCAGGGCGGCACCTTCACCATCTCGAACGGCGGCGTCTACGGCTCGCTGATGTCCTCGCCGATCCTGAACCCGCCGCAATCGGGCATCCTGGGCATGCACAAGATCCAGGACCGCCCGGTCGTCGTGGACGGCCAGATCGTCATCCGGCCGATGATGTACCTGGCGCTGAGCTACGACCACCGCATCGTGGACGGCAAGGGCGCCGTGACCTTCCTCGTGCGCGTCAAGGAGGCACTGGAGGATCCGCGCCGCCTGCTGATGGACCTGTGATCCCGGCCTGCCGGGGGCGGCAGGCCCGCCCCCGGCGCGCCCAGGAAGCCGCCGCGCAACTCTTTCCGGCCTGTATCCGTTGACCCGCACCGGGCCGCCTTGCCGCTCATCCCGACGGGAAGCCGGGCCGAAACGGAGGAGTCCCCCATGACCCAGATGATCGCCCATTACACCATCGCCGGTTACGCCGCCTTCAAGGCCGCCTTCGACGCCGATGCCGAGGATCGCGGCAATAACGGCCTGTCGCTGCTGCAGCTGTGGCGCGAGAACGACCAGAGCGCCTGGGCGCTGTTCCAGGTGGGCGACGCGGCGGTGGCCAGGGCCTATCTGGAAGGGGCAGCGGGGGTCTTCAACAGCCAGGCCGGCGTCTCGGCCACCGCCTTCCACCTGGTCGAGACCGCCTGATGGCCGCCGAAACCACCGCCCTGGCGCTGGCCGCGCTGCTGCAAGCCGTGCAGATCGGCCTGGCCGCCGCCTCGATGAACCGCGATGTCGGCGCGAAATGGAACGCCAGCCCGCGCGACAGGCAGCCGGAGTTTTCCGCGCTGACCGGACGGCTGCGCCGCGCTGCGGACAATCATTTCGAGGGACTGATCCTCTTTACCATCGCCGTCGTGCTGGTGGTGCTGTCGGATGCCGGCTCGGCCCTGACCGTGCTTTGCGCCTGGAGCTACCTGCTGGCGCGGCTGCTTTATATTCCCGCCTATGCCTATGGCTGGTCGCCCTGGCGCTCGGTCATCTGGGGGGTGGGGTTCGTCGCCACGCTGGCGATGATCCTGATCGCCTTATTCACCTGAACCGAACGGGCGGCGCCGGCAAGCGCGCCGCGAACTGCAAGGAGACCTGAATGTCCACCTATGACCTGATCGTGATCGGCGCCGGTCCCGGCGGCTATGTCTGCGCGATCCGCGCCGCCCAGCTGGGCCTGAAGGTCGCCTGCGTCGAGGGACGCGAGACGCTGGGCGGCACCTGCCTGAACGTCGGCTGCATCCCCTCCAAGGCGCTGCTGCATGCCAGCCACATGCTGCACGAGACCCACGAGAATTTCGAGAAGATGGGCCTGATGGGCGCCAAGCCCAAGGTCGATTGGGACAAGATGCAGGGCTACAAGGCCGAGACGGTCGCCGGCAATACCAAGGGCATCGAGTTCCTGTTCAAGAAGAACAAGATCGACTGGCTCAAGGGCTGGGCCAGCATCGAAGCGCCCGGCAAGGTCAAGGTCGGCGACACCGTCCACGAGACGAAGAACATCGTCATCGCCACCGGCTCGGAACCGGCCAGCCTGAAGGGGGTCGAGGTCGATAATGCCGCCGGCATCGTCGTCGATTCGACCGGCGCCCTGTCGCTGCCGAAGATCCCCAAGTCGATGGTGGTGATCGGCGCGGGCGTGATCGGGCTGGAACTGGGTTCGGCCTATGCCCGGCTCGGCGCCGAGGTAACGGTGGTCGAGTTCCTGGACGCCATCACCCCCGGCATGGACGCCGAGGTGCAAAAGCAGTTCCAGCGCATCCTGGCGAAACAGGGGCTGAAATTCGTCCTGGGCGCGGCCGTGTCCGAGGTCGAGGTCGAAAAGGGCAAGGCCGAGGTCAAGTACAAGCTGCGCAAGGACGACAGCGAGCATGAGATCAAGGCCGAATGCGTGCTGGTCGCCACCGGCCGCCGCCCCTATGTCGCCGGGCTGGGCCTGGACAAGGTCGGCGTCGCGCTGACCGATCGCGGCTTCGTCCAGATCGACGAACACTGGCAGACCAGCGTCAAGGGCATCTACGCCATCGGCGACGCGGTGCCGGGCCCGATGCTGGCCCACAAGGCCGAGGACGAGGGCATGGCGGTGGCCGAGGTCATCGCCGGCAAGCATGGCCATGTGAATTACGACGTGATCCCCGGCGTGATCTATACCACGCCCGAGGTCGCCTCGGTCGGGCTGACCGAAGAGGCCGCCAAGGAAAGCGGCCGCAAGGTCAAGGTCGGCAAGTTCCCCTTCATGGGCAATGCCCGCGCCAAGGCCCTGTTCCAGGCCGAGGGCTTCGTCAAGATGATCGCCGATGCCGAGACCGATCGGGTGCTGGGCTGCCACATCATCGGCCCGAATGCCGGCGAGATGATCCACGAGGTCTGCGTGGCGATGGAATTCGGCGCCTCGGCCCAGGACATCGCACTGACCTGCCACGCCCATCCGACCTGCTCGGAAGCGGTGCGCGAGGCGGCGCTGGCCTGCGGCGACGGCGCGATCCACGCCTGATCGGCGGATCGCCACCGAAACCGGCACCATGTTGCGGCGGGTTTCCGCCGATGGACCGCCCCTGAACCGGGCGGTCCTGTCTTTTGATTTCCCCGACTCTGGCAGCTGCGGCTAATCCCTTGGTCAATGAAAAGACAAGGGGCAGTCATGAAATCCATCCTCGGACTGTTGGCGCTGGCCGGCACGCTGGCCGTCGGCGCCTGCGGCGACAACCGGGTCGATCCCGACCGCCGCTATCTGGTCGAACCCCGCGCCTCGGCCGCCCAGGTCGCGGCGCTGCATCCGAACGAGACACCGGAACTGCGCCGGCTGATCAACAAATACGCGGCGGAATACGATGTGCCGGTGGACCTGGTGCAGCGCGTCATCATCCGCGAATCGACCCATCGTCCCGGCGCCCGCAACGGCCCCTATTACGGGCTGATGCAGATCCTGCCCGCCACCGCGCGCGGCATGGGCTATCAGGGCCCGCCCGCCGGGCTGCTCGATGCCGAGACGAACCTGAAATACGGCGTCAAATACCTGCGCGGCGCCTATATGGTCGCCGACGGCGACAAGGATGCCGCGGTGAAATGGTATGCCCGCGGCTATTACTACGAGGCCAAGCGCAAGGGCCTGCTGCAAGCCACCGGCCTGCGCTGAGGCGAGGGACAGCGGATCGCGGGGGCGGCCTTCGGGCCGCCCCTTGCCTTACAGGCGCATCACAGCTTGCGATTGTAGCGGATGAAGGGCGACTTCACCGCCATCCGGTCATAGAGCATTCGCCCCGGATAATTGTCCTCGGCCGTCAGCCAATAGACGGCAGGCACGCCGGCGCGGTCGGCCTCGGCATAGACGCCTTCGATCAGGGCGCGGGCGATGCCGCGGCCGCGGGCCTCGGGGGCGGTGAACAGATCCTGCAGATAGCAGACCCCCTCCTCGCGCCACAGGTTCGGGTGAAAGACGTAATGCGTCAGACCCAGCAGCCGGCCCTCCGCCTCGGCCACCAGACCGTGAAAGTCGCGCGGGTTGCGTGCCATCAGCCGGTCGAAGGCGCGGTCGTAGAACGACGGCGGCCGGTCGTCGAAGCCGTAGAAGGCCTGGTAGCCCTCGTAGAGCCGCTGCCAGCCCTTGCGATCCTCGGGGCGAAGCGCGCGGATCATCGCTGCCGCCCTCAGCGTTGGCGGCGGGCCATGAAGGCCAGCCGCTCGAACAGCGCCACGTCCTGCTCGTTCTTCAAGAGCGCGCCATGCAGCTTGGGCAGCATCTCTCCGGCCGGGCGCCGCAGATCCTCGGGCGCCAGATCTTCGGCCAGGATCAGCTTGAGCCAGTCCAGGAGTTCGCTGGTCGAGGGCTTCTTCTTCAACCCCTGCACCTCGCGCAGCTCCAGAAACTGCGTCAGCGCCTCGTCGAGCAGCCGCGGCTTCAGGCCGGGATAATGCACCTCGACGATGCGCTTCAGCGTCTCTGCATCGGGAAAGCGGATGTAGTGGAAGAAGCAGCGGCGCAGGAAGGCGTCCGGCAGTTCCTTTTCGTTGTTCGAGGTGATGATGACCACCGGCCGGTGCCGGGCCACCACCGTCTCGCCGGTCTCGTAGACATGGAACTCCATGCGGTCGAGTTCCTGCAAGAGGTCGTTGGGAAACTCGATATCGGCCTTGTCGATCTCGTCGATCAGCAGCACGACCTTGCCCGGCGCCTCGAAGGCCTGCCACAGCTTGCCCTTGCGGATGTAGTTCGCGATATCGTGAACCCGCGCCTCGCCCAGCTGGCTGTCGCGCAGCCGCGACACGGCATCGTATTCGTAAAGCCCCTGCTGCGCGCGGGTGGTCGATTTCACGTTCCATTCGATGATGGGCAACTCCAGGCTGGCCGCGACCTGCCGCGCCAGTTCGGTCTTGCCGGTGCCCGGCTCGCCCTTGACCAGCAGCGGGCGTTCCAGCGTGATCGCCGCATTCACGGCCATGGCCAGGTCGGCAGGAGCCACATAGGTTTCGGTCGAGGAAAACTGCATTCGCCTGTCCTTTGCGCAATCTGCGCGACCCTAGCCAGCGCCCGCCCGCTTCGCAAGCCGCAGGCCCGACCTGTCGGAATGGCCTAGTGACAATTGGTCTGCCATACTTTATGCGGGCGCCAAGGATCGGGCATCCAGTCGCCCGGCTCCCGGAGGAACGATGAAAGCCCAGACCTTTCTGCCCGAAGATTATCGCCCCGCCGAAGACGAACCTTTCATGAATGAACGGCAACTCGAATATTTCCGCCGCAAGCTGATCGCATGGAAGCAGGAACTTCTGGACCAATCCGCGGAAACGCTGGAAGGTCTTCAGGACAGCGCCCGCAACGTGCCCGATCTGGCCGACCGCGCCTCCGAGGAAACCGACCGCTCGCTGGAACTGCGCACCCGCGACCGCCAGCGCAAGCTGGTGGCCAAGATCGACGCGGCGCTGCGCCGCATCGAGACCGGCGAATACGGCTATTGCGAGATGACCGGCGAGCCGATCAGCCTCAAGCGGCTGGACGCGCGCCCCATCGCCACCATGACCCTGGAAGCGCAGGAACGCCACGAGCGGCGCGAGCGCGTGCATCGCGACGACTGACCCGCCGGCCCCTTCGGGGGCCGCTTTCGCAGTCAGGGGCGCCATGTCCGGCCTGAAGCATCATCCCGTCACCATCATCGGCGCAGGCGTGGCCGGCCTGACTGCCGCCTGCGCCTTGGCGCAGCGCGGCGCAGAGGTCACGGTGCTGGAACGCGCGGGGGCGTTGCGCGAGGTCGGCGCAGGCTTGCAGATTTCGCCAAATGCCATGCGGGTCTTGGCGGCGCTGGGGCTCGAATCGCGGTTCCGGGCGATCTCGCTGCCCTCCGAGCGGGTCGAGCTGCGCGATTCGACCGGCCGCATGGTGGCGCGGCTGGACCTGGCGCGGCATCGCCCCGGCGATCCGTTCCGCCTGGTGCATCGCGCCCGGCTGGTCGCCCTGCTGGAACAGGCCGCGCGCGAAGCCGGCGCCCGCATCGAGCTGGGCCATGACGTGACCGAACTGCCCGACGTGCCGCTGCTGATCGGCGCGGATGGGGTGAAAAGCCGCCTGCGCCCGACGCTGAACGGCCCCGAGACCCCCTTCTTCACCGGCCAGACCGCATGGCGCGCGCTGATCCCGGCCGAGCCCGATGCCGCGCCGGTGGCACAGGTCTTCATGGGACCGGGCCGGCACCTGGTCAGCTATCCGCTGGGCCAGGGCCAGCGCAATCTCGTCGCCGTGGTCGAGCGGCCGGACTGGCAGGAGGAAGGCTGGTCCACCCCCGGCGAGCCCTCCGAGCTGCGCGCCGCCTTCGCCCGCTTCGGCGGCCCGGTGCCGGAATGGCTGGAGCAGGTTCAGGATGTCGGCATCTGGGGCCTGTTCCGTCATCCGGTCGCCGCACATTGGCAGGACGGCCGGCGGGCGCTGATCGGCGACGCCGCCCATCCCACCCTGCCCTTCATGGCGCAAGGCGCGGTCATGGCGATCGAGGATGCCTGGGTGCTGGCCGCCTGCCTCGATGCCGGCCCGGACCAGGAAGCCGCGCTGGCGCGGTTCCAGGCCCTGCGCCAGCCGCGCTGCCGGCGCATCGTCGAGGCGGCCAATGCCAATGCCCGCAACTACCACCTGCGCGGCCCGACCCGCGCGGTCGCCCATGCCGGGCTGCGCGCCGTCTCGCGCCTCGCCCCCGCCCGGCTGATCGAGCGTTTCGCCTGGCTCTACGACCACGACCCGACCACCCCCTAGCCGGGCGTCCGAACTTCTCTGTTCCCCAAATACCCATGCGACCACGCCAGCGTCGCCGCCGCATGAGTATTTGTAAAACGGTGAAAACGCCGGGCCAAGCCCGCATGGCACGCCCGCACCCGTTTCACCGTTTCTTAAATACTCCTGCCAAGCCCGCCACCGGCGCCGCGCCCAGGGCGGTCAAGCCGCCTTCTCCACCGCCGCGACGATGTTCTCGACCACCTCGCGCAGCACGGTCTCGTCCTCGGCTTCGGCCATGACGCGGATCAGGGGCTCGGTGCCGGACTTGCGGATCAGCACCCGGCCACAGCCGTTCAGCCGCGCCTCGGCCCGCGCAATCTCGGCCTGGACCGCATCGACCGACAGCGGATCGGCACCGGCAGCATAGCGCACGTTCTTCAGCAATTGCGGTACCGGCTCGAACTGCGCCACCAGTTCCGAGGCCGGCCTGCCGCCATCCGCCAGCGCCGCCAGGAATTGCAGGCTGGCAATGAGCCCGTCGCCGGTGGTGGCGTAATCGGTCATCACGATATGGCCCGACTGCTCGCCGCCCAGGTTGAAGCCGGCGCCGCGCATCCGCTCGACCACGTAGCGGTCGCCGACGGCGGTGCGCTCCAGCCGCAGCCCGCGGCCCTGCAGGAACCGCTCCAGCCCCAGATTCGACATCACCGTCGCCACCAGCGCCCCGCCCCGCAGCCGGCCCTGCGCCGCCCAGCGGTCGGCCAGCAGCGCCATGATCTGGTCGCCATCCGCCACCTGGCCCTTTTCATCGACGATCATCACCCGGTCGGCATCGCCGTCCAGGCTGATGCCCATGTCAGCGCCATGTTCCAGCACCGCCTGGGCGCAGGCCTCGGGATGGGTCGAGCCCAGCCCGTCATTGATGTTGTGGCCGTTCGGGGAAACCCCCAGCGGGATCACCTCGGCCCCCAGTTCCCACAGCACGTCCGGCGCGGCGCGATAGGCGGCGCCGTTGGCGCAATCCACCACCACCTTCAGCCCCTCCAGCCGCTGCCCGGCCGGGAAGGTGGTCTTGGCATATTCGACATAGCGCCCGCGCCCGTCGTCGATGCGCTTGGCGCGGCCGATATTCTGCGGCCGGGCCGGAACGATCTCGCCCGCCACGATGGATTCGATCTCGGCCTCGGCCTCGTCCGAAAGCTTGAAGCCGTCGGGACCAAAGAACTTGATGCCGTTGTCCGCGGCCGGGTTATGGCTGGCCGAGATCATGATGCCCACATCGGCCCGCATCGAGCGGGTCAGGTAGCCCACCGCCGGCGTCGGCACCGGGCCCAGCAGCAGCACGTTCATGCCGGTGCTGGTCAGCCCCGCCGTCAGCGCGTTTTCCAGCATATAGCCCGACAGGCGCGTGTCCTTGCCGATCACGACGCGATGGTGGTCCTCGCCGTTGCGGCGGAAATAGCGGCCGGCGGCGGCGCCCAGGCGCAGCGCCATCTCGGCCGTCATCGGGTGGGTATTGGCACGGCCCCTGACGCCGTCGGTGCCGAAAAGTTTCCTGCTCATCTTGCCCCGCTCAATTCGTTTCTGTGGTCACGGCCCGCCAGAGGGCGAGGCCCTGCCGTGTTTCCGCCACGTCATGGACGCGGTGGATCTGTATGCCCTGCGCGACCCCGGAAAGCGTCACCGCCAGCGTGCCCGCCGCCCGGTCCGCCGGCCGTTCGGCCCCGCCGATGCTGCCGATGAACCGCTTGCGCGACACCCCCAGCAGCACGGCACAGCCCAGCCCGTGATAGACCGAGATCCGCCGCAGAATGGCCAGATTATGCGCCTGCGTCTTGCCGAAACCAATGCCCGGATCGATCACGATCCTGTCGCGGGCGATGCCCGCCGCCTCGGCACGCGCAATGCGCTCGGCCAGCGCGTCATAGACATCCAGCAGCACGTCGCCATAGGTCGGGTTGTCCTGCATGGTCTCGGGGATGCCCTGGGCGTGCATCAGGCAGACCGGCACGCCCGCCGCGGCCACCGTCCCGGCCATGGCCGGGTCGAAGTCGAAGCCCGAGACATCGTTGACCAGCCCCGCCCCCGCCGCGACGGCGGCCCGCGCCACCTCGGCCTTGCGGGTATCGACCGAGACCGCCGCCAGCCCGCGGCCCGCGGCGATGGCGGAGGTCACGCGGGCGATTTCCTCGGCCGCGGGCACCTCGCGCGCGCCGGGCCGGGTCGATTCGCCGCCGATGTCCAGGATCTCGGCCCCCTGTGCGGCCAACAGCCGCGCCTGCTCGGCCCCGTCATAGGCGCCGCCGTCCGAAAAGCTGTCGGGCGTGGTATTGACGATGCCCATGATGCGCGGCCTGTCCAGTGACAGGCCCAGCAGCGGCGCGCGGGGCGCGGTCAGCGCCGCCAGCACCGCATCGGGGGCGCCGTCCACCACGCGCGGCGCCTCGCCGCGGCGCAAAAGCTCGCATTGCGAAAAGCGCACCCAGCCGCCGGCAAGCTGCCAGCGGCCCGTCTCACAGGGAATCGGGCGATAGTAATCGGTCATGCTTCGCGTCTCTACGCCGGTGCGCGGCCGATTCAAGCACGAAGATCAAAGCCGTGCGGTCGGAATGCAGAAACCCGTCGGTACAGCCGGCTCGGGCGCACCCTCGGGCAGCGCCCAGTCGAGCCGGCTCGCCCCCAGCCGCTCGGCCAGCCACAGCGCCAGCGCCTGCGGCTCGGCCGCCAGCCCGGCCACGTCGCGCACCATGCGCGCGGGCGCCCAGACCACGGCGCGGCCCTCGGTCGCGGCCCAGTCCAGCTCGGTGCGGCTGTCGGCCACGGTCAGCCCCAGATGGCCGGCCAGCGCCCAGGCGGCCTGGTCCAGCGCCAGCAGCTCGACCTCGCGCAGGTTGCCGCCCTGCGGCAGCGGCAGCCCCGGCGCGTCCGGGACCAGCGCCACCGCGCCGTCGGGCAGCGCCAGGTCGCGGCCGTGAAAGATCACCCGGATCGGCGCCCGGACCGGGTCGGCCTCGACCCGCGCCTGGCGGCGCACCAGCGTCACCCCCAGCGCCCCGGGGATGCGGTCCAGCTTCTCGACCGTGACCGAGACCTGCGCGGCGCGCGGATGCGCCAGGATCTGCGCGGCGATCTTTTCGGCCAGCGTCTCGAGCAGGTCATAGCGGCGATCCGCCAGCCCCGCCGCAACCGCGCCGGTCAGGATGTCATAGGACAGGATCCTGTCCACCTCGTCATTCACGCCGACGACATGGCTCGCCAGTTCCACGTCGATGTTGAAGCGCAGCCGCTGCGGCTGGCCGCGTTCGGTCTGGAACGCGCCGATCTCGGCCGAAAGGATGTAGTCGCGCAGGTGGATACGGTCAGGCTGGTCCATGCCACCCGTGTTTTCAGGAAAACGGCCCCGCCGCAAGGGACAGGGCCGCGCATCGGGCAGCAGATTTGCGACGCCGCCTCGGGGCGCCGCCTCAGTTCGAGGCCAGCCGGCGGTCCGAACGGTAGAAGGTATGGCTGCCGATTCGGATCGTGCGCTCAAACCGCTTGGACCAGGAGGGGTTCACGCCGCGGGCGTGGAAATAGGTCGCGCCGTTGGTCAGGGTGCGCGGCGCGCCGGCCAGGGCCGCCATGGCCACCTTTTGCACCCTGGCATAGGTGCCTTTTTCGCGGATGCGGGCGTTCTTGTTATAGGTGAACTGGCCGCGCTGGTTCACCACGCCGCAGACGGTCTGGGGAAAACGCGGGTGATCGACGCGGTTCAGGATCACCTCGGCCACGGCCTGCTGGCCCTGCACGCCTTCGCCGCGGGCCTCGAAATATAGCGCCTCGGACAGGCATTGCAGATCGGCGGGATCGATCTTCACGGTCGCCTGGCGCGCGCGGCCGGCCTTGGTTTCATAGGCAACCTGATGCTTGCCATCGGCCATGGCCGGAGTGGTTGCGACAGGGGAAAGGGCGACAGCCACACACACGGAAACGCGCGCCAGCCATGACTTGCTAATCGACATGTTGGTCCTGTTTTCGGTCCGGGCCCGGCCCGGTCTGGTTCGTCGGAAGGTCCGCCCCGAGGTCGCCCCGGAGGCGGCGGTCTGGCGTTAAAGGCCCGAAACAGGGCGGACCGATCCAGCCCACATGCACGTGAGTGACGCGATTCGATTGAAATCAAACGATTTTGGCGGAAACCCGCCGACGGAAAATCGGCGGACGGGCAGATTCCGGCCAAAACCGGCTGGTCCTAGGACTCGGCCCCGGCCGTCAATTCCGCCGCTTCCCGGCCCATGAGAATCGATTCCTGCGCCGCGGCGAGCCGCGCCACCGGCACCCGGAAGGGCGAGCAGGAGACATAGTTCACCCCCGCCCGCAGGCAGAAGGCGATGGATTCCGGGTTGCCGCCATGTTCGCCGCAGACCGAAATGGTGATGTCGGGCTTGTGGCTGCGGGCGCGCTCGGTGCCGATGGCAACAAGCTCGCCCACGCCGTCGCGGTCGAGGATGTGGAACGGATCCTCGGAATAGACGCCCTGGTTGACATAGGTGCCCATGAAGCGGCCGGCATCGTCGCGCGACAGCCCATAGGTCATCTGCGTCAAGTCGTTGGTGCCAAAGGACAAGAAGGAGGAATGCTCGGCGATGTCGCCGGCGCGCAGCGCGGCGCGCGGCGTCTCCACCATGACGCCCAGCCGATAGGTGAAATCCTTGCGCGTCTCGTTGCGGACGGCGGCGGCGACCGCGTCGATGCGGGTCTTGACCAGTTCGACCTCGCGCCGGGCGGAAACCAGCGGGATCATGATCTCGGGCACCACCGGGTCGCCGTTATGGCTGGCCTCGATGGTGGCCTCGAAGATGGCGCGGGCCTGCATGTCATAGATCTCGGGCACGGTGATGCCCAGCCGGACGCCGCGCATGCCCAGCATCGGGTTGAACTCGGACAGCGCCTCGACCCGGCGGGTCACGTCCGACAAGGGCAGGTCCAGCGATTCGGCCAGTTCCCGCATCCCCTCGCGGTCATGTGGCAAAAATTCGTGCAGCGGCGGGTCGAACAGGCGGATGGTGACCGGCAGCCCGGCCATGATCTCGAACAGCGCCGCGAAATCGCTGCGCTGCATGGGCAGGAGCCGCTCCAGCGACAGGCGGCGGTCCTCGGGCTTGCCGGCGAAGATCATCTCGCGCATGGCCGGCAGGCGCTCGTCGTCGAAGAACATGTGCTCGGTGCGGCACAGCCCGATGCCCTGGGCGTTGAACCTGCGGGCGGTGCGAGCGTCCTCGGGCGTGTCGGCATTGGCGCGGATCCTGATGCGGCAATGCGCATCGGCCCATTCGAGCAGCTGGGTGAAGCTGTCGTCCAACGCCGGCTCCAGCATCTCGGCGGCGCCGGCCAGCACCTCGCCCGAGGTGCCGTCGATGGTGATCTCCTCGCCCTCGTGGAAGATGCGCCCGCCGATCAGCATGGTCCGGGCGCGCGAGTCGATCGAGATGCCGCTGGCGCCGACGATGCAGGGCAGGCCGATGCCGCGGGCGATCACCGCGGCGTGGCTGGTCATGCCGCCGCGCTCGGTCAGCACGGCGACGGCGGCATGCATGCCGCGGATGTCCTCGGGCACCGTCTCGCGACGCACCAGCACGCAGCGCTCGCCCCGCGCCTCGGCGGCCTGCGCGGCGGCGGCGGTAAAGACGATGCGGCCGGTGGCGGCGCCGGGGCTGGCATTGATGCCGCGGACGATGACGTCGCGAGGCGCGCGCGGATCGACCTGGTGGTGCAGCAGGTCGGAAAGCGCCCGCGGCTCGACCCGCATCACCGCCTCTTCCGCCGGGATGATGCCGTCGCGGGCCAGCGCCACGGCGATGCGCACGCTGGCCCGCGAGCTGCGGCTGACCCGCACCGCGTCGATGATCGAAAGCCGGCTGTCCGAGACGACGAATTCGATCTGCATCTCCTCGCGCAGCCTTTCGCGGGCGGCGACCCCGAACCGGACCAGGTCGGCAAAGACCTCGGGCGCGGCCTCCTCCAGCGAGGGGCCGCGCGGGTCGCGGGTCAGGTAGAGCGTCTCGGCCCCCTCGGCCTTCGAGCGGCCCTGGGTCTGGCCGCGGAACCGGCCGGTGATGCGCGGCGCGCCGGTCACGCTGTCGACGAACTGGATGGTGCCCGAGCCGGTGACGCCCGGCCCGATGGCCAGCGCCATGTCCTGCACCACCAGCCCCAGCGGCGCGATGGCCGGCGCCCCCTTGGCCTGGCGCAGAAGCCGCGCGGTCGGCCCGTCCCAGGCCCGCGCCATGCTACGCAGCACCTCGGCCAGCTGCCGGGTCGGGTCTTGGGGGAATTCCTCGTCCGTCTCGTCCTCATAGGCGCGCAGCGCCGCGTCGAGCCCGCCCTCGCTGTCCGAGAACATGTCGGGGTCGAGCCGGGCGACATGGATGGCATAGGATTGCACGAAGCCCAGATAGATCGCGTCCGCCGCCGCCTTGCCGCGGGTCTGGACCAGCCGGGCGTGGCATTCGTGGTTGATGCCGACGTTCAGCACCGTGCCCGGCCCGCCCCAGGCCGGGTTCATCGCCGAGGGCCGCACGCTGACCAGCCCGTCGGCGCGCTCGATGATGGCGGCGAGGCGGGTGCGGTCGGGCATCTGGCCGGCGGCGATGGCGCGCACCGCCTCGGCCGACAGCGCGAAGCTGGTCGGGACCGGCAGCTCCATGCGGATCAGGCGCTGCAGGCATTTCGCGCGCCAGCCGTGGCGTGCGGTCTGGATCCCCGCCGAGGGGGTGATTTCGACGATGGCTCCGGGATCTGTCAGCGCGGTCATGATGCCGTCACATTAGGCATGGCCGGCGCATTGCTGCAAGTGCGAAGAAAGCCGGAGGCGCGACCGGAGGCGGGGGCTCTGCCCCCACGCCCCTGCGGCCCCCCGACGGGGCCGCAGGGGCGTTCCCCCGGGATATTTGCGCAAGAAAGAAGCCGGGAGTCAGCCCTCGATGCGGCCGAAATCCGCGATCAGCCGGCCGGCCTCGCGGATGCGCGAGAGCAGGTTCAGCCGGTTGCGGCGGGTGATCTGGTTGTCGGTGTTTATCTGCACCGCCTCGAAGAAGGCGTCGATGGGCGCGCGCAGGCTGGCGATGCCCTGGGTCGCGGCCTGGAAGTCCTCGAGCCGGACGGCTTCGCGGATCGCCGGCTCGGCCTTGTCGAGGGCGGCGAAAAGGGCGCGTTCCTCGTCGGTCTCGGAGAATTTCGGATCGGCGCCGAAGCTGTATTCGACGCCGTCCTTCTCCTCGGCCTGGGCGAGGATATTGCCGGCGCGCTTCAGCCCTTGCAGCAGGTTGGTGCCGTCCTCGGTCTTCAAGACGTCGTTGAGCGCGGTGGCGCGGTTGACCAGCAGCACAAGGTCGTCGTTGCCGGGCATGGCCAGCACGGCGTCGATGATGTCGTGGCGGATGCCTTGGTCGCGCAGGTGGACCTTGAGGCGGTCGTGGAAGAAGGCGATGAGGTCGGCGGCCGCGGCATCCGGACTGGCTTTGGCGAAGGTTCGGCCCAGATTGGCCCGCACCCCGTTCACCAGCACCAGCCGGATCACCCCCAGCGCGGCGCGGCGCAGCGCGAAGGGGTCTTTCGAGCCGGTGGGCTTCTCGTCGATGGCCCAGAAGCCGGTCAGCGTGTCGAGCTTGTCGGCCAAGGCCACCGCCACCGACACCGGCGCCGAAGGCACCGCATCCGAGGGGCCGAGCGGCGAGTAATGGTCGCGGGCAGCATCGGCCACCGGCTCGGGCAGGCCGGCCTCCAGCGCGTAATAGCGGCCCATGATGCCTTGCAGTTCCGGGAACTCGCCGACCATGGCCGAGCGCAGGTCGAGCTTGGCGATCTTGGCCGCCTGTTCCGCCTGATCGGCATCGGCGCCGACCAGCGGCGCGATCTCGCGCGCCAGCGCCGCGATGCGGGCGATGCGATCCGCCTGCGAGCCCAGCTTGCTCTGGAAGGTGACCGATTTCAGCCCCTCGGCCCAGTCGGCCATGCCCGCCCGCGCCTCGCGCAGGTCGTTGTCCCAGAAGAAGGCCGCGTCCGAGAGGCGGGCGGCCAGCACGCGCTGGTTGCCCTTCAGGATCGTCTCGCCATGGTCGGGGGTCTCGATATTCGCCACGGTGACGAAGCCCTCGATGCGGCCGGTCCTGGGATTGCGGGCCGAGAAGAATTTCTGGTGCTCCTTCATCGAGGTCTGCAGCACCTCGGGCGGCAGCGTCAGGAAGCGGTCCTCGATGGCGCCCATCAGCGGCACCGGCCATTCGACAAGGCCCGCGACCTCGGTCAGCAGGCCCTCGTCCGGCACGATCTCCCAGCCGCGGGCGAAGGCGAGGTTCGCCGCCTCCTGCCGGATCGCGGCCTCGCGTTCGGCGGAGTCCAGCATGACGCGGGCGCGGCGCAGCTTGGCGGCGTAATCCTCGAAGCCCGAGACGGCGATCTCGTCCGGGGCCATGAAGCGGTGGCCGCGGGTGGTGTTGCCGGCGCGGATGCCGTCGATCTCCAGCGGCACCACCGCGGCGCCGGATTCGTCCGAGAGCAGGCAGAGGATGGAATGCAGCGGCCGCACCCAGCGCAGGCTGCCCGAGCCCCAGCGCATCGACTTGGGCCAGGGGAAGTTGCGGATCGTCGCCTCCAGCACCTCGGCGACGATCCCGGCGGCGGGGCGTCCCGGCTTCACGATGGTGGCGAACCAGACCTGGCCCTTCTTGTCGTCGCGCGCTTCCAGCTGGTCGCGGGTCAGACCGGTCGAGCGCAGGAAGCCCTCCAGCGCCGCCTCGGGGGCGTCGGTGCGGGGGCCCTTGCGCTCCTCGCGCGTGGTCGGGCTTTGCGCGCTCAGCCCCTCGACGGCGAGCGCCAGCCGGCGCGGGGTCGAGAAGGCGCCGGCCGAGCGATAGGTCAGGCCTGCGTCGACCAGCCCGTCGGTGACGCGTTTCTTCAGATCCTCGCGGGCGCGGGCCTGCATCCGCGCCGGGATCTCCTCCGAGAAAAGCTCGATCAGAAGGTCGGGCATCAGTCCATCACTCCGCGTTCGGGGGTCTTGTCGTTGAATTGGTGCCAGGCAAAGGCGCGGCCGTCGGGATAGACCACGATCACCCGGTCCACGTCGGGGCGGATCTCGGCCTGGCCCAGCACGGCGCGCGCCGCGCCCGATTCCAGGTCGGCGGTCAGCGCCCGGGCGGAATAGCACTTGAACCAGCCCGGCCCGTTCAGCGGCGTCGCGCCGTCATAGGGCGCGGCATCGGCCAGTTCGGCCGGATCCAGCGTGAAGCAGGCGCGATAGCGGATGGGCGAGCTTGCCGCGTCGATGGCCTTGAAATCCGCGACCGCGACCGGATGGGTGGCGCCCTGCGCGTCGGTGACGACGATGTCCTGCGCGCCGCTGATCTCGTCCACCGGGTCGTAGAAGCCATAGACCTGCAGATACCAGACGGCGAGGCCGGCCATGACGGCCACCAGCACCAGCATCGAGGCGACGATCTTGCCCGAACTCATGCCGCCGCCTCCGCTTGCAGGACCGCGGCCTCGGTGGTCACGAACAGGTCGGCGCAGCGTTTCGCCAGCGCGCGGACGCGGCCGATATAGGCCTGGCGTTCCGTGACCGAGATCACGCCGCGCGCGTCGAGCAGGTTGAACAGGTGGCTGGCCTTGATCGCCTGGTCATAGGCGGGATGCGCCATCGGGATGCGCCGCCCGGCGCCGTCCGTCTCGGCCGCGGCCAGGATGCGGTCGCATTCCGCCTCGGCATCCTTGAAATGCTGGAGCAGCATCTCCGTATCGGCCTGTTCGAAGTTCCAGCGGGAATATTCGCGCTCGGCCTGGCGGAAGACGTCGCCATAGCTCAGCGGGATCGGGCTGCCGGGCGGGTTGAAGGGCATGTCCATCACATGCTCGACCCCCAGCACATACATCGCCAGCCGCTCAAGCCCATAGGTCAGCTCGCCCGAAACCGGGCGGCAGTCATGCCCGCCGACCTGCTGGAAATAGGTGAACTGGCTGACTTCCATGCCGTCGCACCAGACCTCCCAGCCCAGCCCCCAGGCGCCCAGCGTCGGGCTTTCCCAGTCGTCCTCGACGAAGCGCACGTCGTGGATCATCGGGTCGAGGCCGATGGCCGCAAGGCTGCCCAGGTAAAGCTCTTGCAGGTTCGGCGGCGAGGGTTTGATGATGACCTGATACTGGTAGTAATGCTGTAGCCGGTTCGGGTTCTCGCCATAGCGCCCATCGGTCGGTCGGCGCGAGGGCTGGACATAGGCCGCGGCCCAGGGACGCGCGCCCAGGCTGCGCAGCGTCGTGGCCGGGTGGAAGGTGCCGGCGCCGACCTCCATGTCATAGGGTTGCAGCACCGCGCAGCCCTGTGCGGCCCAATAGGATTGCAGGCGCAGGATCACGTCCTGAAAGCAGACGGGTTTCGCCGTCTGATGGTCCTTTGGGCTGGTCATCGGGGCTTCCTTCGGCATAACTGGCAGGAAATGTCTGCCGCCTTCTAGGCAGAGGGCGGCGCAGGGTCAATGAGAGGGACATGCCCATGCGGCGCTTTGCATTCGTCATCGGTGCGGCTCTGCCGCTGTCTCTGGGCTTTGCCGCGCAGGCCGAGGATGTGCTGATCCGCATCGAGGCCAAGCGCGGCGTGCAGGCCGCGGCCGACACCGCCCGCAACTGGGGGGCGCAGTTTCCCGATGTCGTGACCTTCCCGCTGGCCGACGGCTGGGTCGGGATCGCGCTTGGCCCGATGCCGCGCGCAGAGGCGGCGGCGCGGCTGGAACAGCTGAAGCAGCAGCGCAAGGTGCCGGGCGACAGCTTCCTGGCCGCCGCCGAGGGACGCGAACTGACCCGGATCGGCGACGCGGCCGCCGAACCCGACGCCGATCCCCAGGCGGCGGCATCCGCCGGCAATGCCTCGACCTTCCCCCAGGCCCAGCCCGCGGCCACAGAGGACGAGCCCCTCCCCGGCGACCTGGCCGGCGCGGATGCGGCCCCGACCACCGATGCCGGCGCCGCGGCTGAGCCCGCGCCCGAGCAGTTCTTCCTGCGCCTCGAATCCACCACCGACCGCGCGCGGGCCGAGGAATTGCTGGCGAAATGGCGCGAGACCCTGCCCGAGGCCGGGCTGTGGACCCTGCCGAACGGCCGGCTGGCCATCGGCTTCGGGCCGATGGCCCGGGCGACCGGCACCGCCTGGCTCCAGGCGTTCCGGGATGCGGGTGCCGTGCCCAGGGACGCCTTCCTCGCGCCGGGCGAGGAGATGGGCGAGATCGCGATCATCGGCAAGGTGCCGGATCTGGGCGCGCCCCCTGCCCCGGATGCGGCGCCGGTGCCCATGCCGCCGCTCGAACAGATCCAGCGCGCCCTGCGTTGGGCCGGCCATTACGACGGCGCCATCGACGGCAAGGACGGCCCCAAGACTCGCGCCGCCATGGCCGAGGAAATCCTGCGCCTGCGCACCTCGCCCGATACCGCGACCGCCATGACCGAACTGATCCGCCGCCGCGAGGCCTGGCGGGCCGAGATGGGCCTGGCCGAACTGCGCGACGCCCATACCGGCCTGATGCTGCCCGCGCCGATGGAAAAGCTGCAATTCGACCGCGCCGAGCGCGCGCTGTCGATCTATGGGCCCAAGGACGGCTCGGGCGCGGCGCTGATCCTGTTCAGCCAGCCCGGCGGCCAGCAGGAGATGCTGGACCTGACCGGCCTCGTCACCGCGCTCGGCTGGGTGCCGGCACCCGAACGCAAGGTGGAACGCGGCAGCGTCGTGCTGGACGGCCGAAACCAGACCCATATCGGCCATGCCGAGGGCCGGGTGGTCGATGGCCGCGTGCAGGGCTTCGTGCTGATCTGGCCGGTCTCGGACCCCGAGAACCAGCACCGGCTGGCGGCGGAGATCTCGGACAGTCTGGCCCGCTTCGCCCCCGGCGCGGCCGAGGCCCAGCCCGAAGCCCCGGCCATCGCCCCGGCCGCAGCGCAGGACTAGGCGGCTCTAAGCCCGCCAGAACCGCGGCAAAAACAGCACCAGCACCGAGATCAGCTCCAGCCGGCCCAGATACATCCCCCAGATCATCAGCCATTTCGAGGCGGTGGGAAAGTCCGTCACTGCCCCCTCGGGCGTCAGTTCCGGCCCCCAGACCACGCCGACATTGGCGATGGCGGTCCAGGCCGCGGTCAGCGCCGTGCGCGGATGCAGCCCGGTCAGCGCCAGCCCGACGATCAGCAGACCGAAGGACAGGATGAACAGGGTAAAGAAGGCCATGACCGAATCGACCACGTCCTCCTCAAGCGGGCGGCCACCGTAAAGCAGCGGGAACACCCGGTGCGGCGATTGCATGCGCTTGAGCTGCGCCTTGACCGCCTGGAACAGCACCAGATAGCGGAACACCTTGACCGAGCACGAGGTCGAGCCGGTGCAGCCACCGATCAGCCCGACCACGATCAGGATGACAAAGGGGAAATGCCCCCATTGCGTCACGTCGGCCGAAGCAAAGCCCGTGCCGGAAAAGGTCGAGACGACGTTGAACGTGGTCTCGCGGATCACGTCGAACGGGTTCTTCGCCTTGAGCCAGAGCAGGCGGTAAAGCACCACCAGCGCGATGGCATAGAAGGTCCAGCGCAGATAGGCCCGGACCTGGATGTCGCGCCAGATCGGCTCGGCCGAGCCGCGGATCAGCTGCACCATGCGGATGAAGGGGATCGAGGCCAGGATCATGAAGAAGGCAGCGGCATATTCCGCCGGCCCGATGAAGGGCGCGAAACTGGCGTCGTAATGGGAAAACCCGCCGGTCGAGCAGGTGGACAGCGCCAGCACCAGCGCATCGAAGCCCTTCATGCCCAGCAGGATATAGACCACCATGCAACTGGCAGTCATGGCGATATAGACCCCGGTCATCTCGCGCGCGATGTCGAAGGCGCGGGGCAGGATCTTGCCCAGCGTGTCGAAACCCTCGGAGCGAAAGAACTGCATGCCGCCGACCTTCATCACCGGCAGGAAGATCATGGCGACCACGATGATCCCCAGCCCCCCCGCCCAGTTCAGGAAGGCCCGCCACAGGTTCGTGCCCTTGGGCAGGTTGTCGAGATCGGGGAACGCGGTGGTGCCGGTGGTGGTGACGCCCGACATGGCCTCGAAATAGGCATCGGTGAAGCCGGCCTGAGGCGCGCCCAGCATGAAGGGCAGCGCGCCGGCCACCGGCACCACCAGCCACAGCATCGCGGTCAGCAGGAAGACCTGCTGGATGGTCAGCGACTGGTCCTTTTGCCGCGTGGACAGCGCCACCAGCCCGCCGGCCAGCATGGTCAGGATGCCGCATTCCAGGAAGATCAGCCAATGCGGGTCGCCATGCCACCAATCGACCAGCATGGGCAGCCCCATCGCCGCCCCCAGCGTGACGACGACCTTGCCGACGATATTGGCCACGGGACGGATATCGATCATGCCGCCTGCTTGCCCCGCCGGCATGCGACCGTCAAGCGCACGACGCTTGCACGAGCCCGCGCCAGCCCCTATAGAAAGGCGCAACGCGGGTGTAGCTCAATGGTAGAGCAGCAGCCTTCCAAGCTGAATACGTGGGTTCGATTCCCATCACCCGCTCCAATTTCCCCGCATGCCGCAACCAGCCGCCCCAGGCCGGCTTTCTCCGTTTTGCAAATACTCCGGGGGGAGCGCCTCATGCGCCCCGTCGAGGGGCGCTTGAGGCGCGGGGGGCAGAGCCCCCGGCCGCCGCGCCCTTCCGTTCCGGCACCCAAGGCCCTATATCCTGCGGGCAAGATTGCCCGACCAACCGACCGACGCGCCGAAAGGAAGCCCATGTCCCGCAAAGCCATGCAGCGCCTGTCCTTCTTTCTGCTGATGGGCCTGACGCTCTATGCCGCCTTCCTGGGCGCGGGCTGAGGGGGCGGCGATGGCAAGGCGTTTCGGCGGCCGCTTCTCGCCGCAGCCCCGGCCGGACGGAACCGGCCCGCGCATACCCGCCCGCCCCGCGCCGGGCGAGATCCGGCATCCGCTGGAATCGCGCACCCGCTGGGTCACGATCATGGCGACCCCTTTCCTCATCAGCGCCTTCTGGCAGGATCCGGCCGGGCTCGCCCTGCATCTCGTCGCCTTCGGCAGCCTCGCCTGGGGCATGTGGATGACGCGCCAGGGCTTGCAGGCCGAGGCTGCCTATGACGCCCGCCGCGTCGCCCGCCGCCCGGCGATCCCGCGCAAGCTCTTCGGCGGCATCCTGACCGGGCTCGGCCTTGCCATCGGCGCCTGGGTGCCGGGCGCCGATACCGGCGCCGGGGTGATCGGCGTCGCCGGCGCCATGCTGCACTGGCTCGCCTTCGGCAGCGACCCGATGCGCGACAAGGGCATGGAAGGCGTCGACGGCGTCCGACAGGACCGCGCCCAACGCATCCTGGCCGAGGGCGAGGCGCATCTGAAGGCCATGCAGGATGCCATCCTGCGCACCGGCGACCGCCGGCTCGAGGCCCGCGTCGCCATGTTCGCCGCCGCCGCGCGCGCGCTTTTCGCCCATGTCGAGGACAATCCCGAAACCATCGCCGCGCTGCGCCGCTATCTCAGCGTCTACCTGCAGGGCGCGCGCGACGCGACGGTCAAGTTCGCCGATCTCTACGCCCAGACCCGCGACCCGCGCACGCGCCAGGATTACGAGACGCTGCTGGACGACCTGGAAACCGAATTCGCCGCCCGCAGCGCCCGGCTGCTGGAAGGCGGCCGCACCGACCTGGACATCGAGATCAGTGTGCTGCGCGACCGGCTGGCACGCGAAGGCGTAAGGCCCCGGCCCGCGCCCGCAGAACCCGCCGAATTGCAGCGCCCGATGACGCTTGATGACCTGCTGATCCCGCACGAATCGGAAAAGCCGCGCCGCTAGCCATGCCCCGCTTCGCCCTGTTGATCGAATATGACGGCGGCCCCTTCGCCGGCTGGCAGGCCCAGGCCGACCGGCCCAGCGTGCAGGGCGCCGTCGAGGCGGCGCTCGGCCGTCTCGACCCCGGCTTCGCGGCCGGGGCGCGGATCGCGGCGGCCGGGCGCACCGATGCCGGGGTCCATGCCACCGGCCAGGTCGCCCATGCCGACCTGCAGCGCGACTGGGATCCGTTCCGGCTGTCCGAGGCGCTGAACTGGCACCTGAAACCCGCCCCCGTCGCCATCCTGGCCGCAGCGCGGGTGGCGGACGACTTCCACGCCCGATTCTCGGCGCATGAGCGGCGCTACCTGTTCCGGCTGGTCTCGCGCCGCGCGCCGCTGACGCATGACCGCGGCCGCGCCTGGCAGGTGGCGCATCCGCTGGACCTGGCGGCCATGCGCGCCGGCGCGGCGCATCTGCTGGGCCGGCACGATTTCACCACCTTCCGCTCGACCATGTGCCAGGCGAAAAGCCCGGTGAAGACGCTGGACCAACTGACCATCGAGGAAGCCCGGATCCCGCAGGGCCGCGAATACCGCTTTACCCTGCGGGCGCGGTCCTTCCTGCACAACCAGGTGCGCTCGATCGTCGGCACGCTGGAGCGGGTCGGCGCCGGCGCCTGGCCGCCCGGCCGCGTGGCCGAGGCGCTGGCCGCATGCGACCGCGCCGCCTGCGGACCGGTCTGCCCGTCGCAGGGGCTTTACCTGACCGGGGTGGGCTATGAGCCCCCGCCCTTTCCCGAGGGCCCGCTGAACTAGCCGGCCGCGACCAGCGCGTCCCAGAGCCTGTCCAGCCCGGATCGCATATCCGTGGCGGCGGCGAAGCCCAGCCGGTCGCGCGCGGCCTGCGGACAGCCGCAAGAGGCACGGATGTCTCCGGAGCGCGCCGGCGCGTGTTCGATGGCGCTGGCTCCCCGCCCGGCAATGGCGTCGATCTGGCGCACCAGCTCCAGCAGCGTTGTCTCGGTCCCGGTGCAAAGGTTGAAGACCTGGGCGCCCGGCGCCTGGCCGGCCAGGTCGCGAGCACGCAACAGACCCTCGACCACGTCGGCGACACAGATGAAATCCCGGCTCTGCTGCCCATCGCCAAAGATCACCTGCGGCCGGTCCGCCAGCCGGTTGGCGCAGAATTTCGAGATCACCCCGGCATAGGGCGAGGCCGCATCCTGGCGCGGGCCATAGACATTGAAGAAGCGCAGCCCGACCGAGGGCAGGCCATGCACCTCGGCCATGGCGGCGGCCTGATGCTCGGCGGCCAGCTTGTCGGCGGCATAGGGCGAGATCGGCAGGGGCAGGTCGGTTTCGCGGCATGTCGCGCCCGCGCGGTTGCCGTAGATCGCCGCCGAGGAGGCATGGACGACCGGGATATTGCCGGCCCGATGCGCCGCATGCAGCACGGCGATGGTGCCGCCCAGGTTGACGCGATGCGCCCCCATCCAGTCCGAGATGCAAAGCTGCACCGAAACCCGCGCGGCAAGGTGAAAGATGCAATCCACCCCGGCCAGCAGCCTGCCGAGCAGATCGGCGTCACAGACATCGCCCCGGACCAGCCGCACCTGCGGGGGCAGGTTGTCCGCCCTGCCGCTGGACAGGTCATCGAGGACGACGACCTCCTCTCCGGCGGCGAGCAACCGGTCGACGAGGTGGCTGCCGATGAACCCTGCCCCTCCGGTAACGAGCGCCTTACGCTGCAAGCCTTTCCCTTTCCGTTTCCGCGCCGGTCGCGTCAGGATCCTGTGGGTCTACGACGGATATGCCGCCATAACGCCCGGCGGGGGCGGGGGATCCGCGAAGATCGGAAAAATCGCCGCGGACCTTACTTGCGGCCGCGGCGCCGGGGCCGCTCGTCCTTGTAAAGCACGATCAGCACGGTGCGCCAGATGATCCACAGATCCAGCGCCAGCGTCCGGTTCCTCTGGTAGATCAGGTCGATCTTGAGCTTGGTGGGCAGGCAGCGCCGGGCATAGGCGGCCTCGGTCGCCTCGGCGCTCTTGCAGCGGCGCAGGATGCGGTCCTCGTGGCGGTGGTAGATCAGCGTCGCCAGGCCGGTGACGCCGGGGCGGCTTTTCAGCACCTGGCCATAGACCGCGGGATAGCGTTCGACATATTCGCGGATGGTCGGGCGCGGCCCGACGAAGCTCATGTCGCCCTTGAGGATGTTGAACAGCTGCGGCAATTCGTCGATGCGGGTGCGGCGCATGAAATGGCCCAGCGGCGTGATGCGCCAAGCCTTGTGCGCGCCGGTCACGCCGAAATCGCCCTCTTGCCGCAACATGGTGCGGAACTTGAGATGGGTGAAGGTCCGCCCCGGCGCCGCCATCCGCGGCGCCGCGTAAAAGATCGGCCGTCCCTGCACGACCAGCAGGATCAGGGCAAAGGCCGCCATGACGATGGACAGCGGCACCAGGGCCAGCAGCGCCAGGGTGATGTCGAATACCCGTTTCGACAGGGGCATGGTGGTCATGGCGGGGGGATGCACATGGTCCTTGAACCACGACATCTCGTCTTGGGCCACTGTGGCGAGCCGCGCAATGTCGGCTTTTTCCCAGTCCTGGTGAATCGTCACAATTCTGTCCCGCATTTGGCTTGTGGCTACCATCCTCCCCCTACCATAGCACTCGTTAATTTTGAATGAGCGCAAGGGATAAACTGCACCGCACTTGCGCAAACCCCAGCTTTCGGCCAGTCTTTGCTCATTCTGGGGCAACCGGGGCGGATTCATGCGGAAATTTCTGGTGGTTCTGGACGATTCCCGCGAATGCCTGAACGCCATCCGCTATGCCGCCCTGCGCGCGGCCAAGACCGGCGGCGGGGTGCAGGTACTCGCGGTCATTCCGACCACGGCCATCCAGCACGGCATGGGCGTCGCCGACGTGATGCGCGCCGAAGCCTATGAGCGGATCGAGGCACATTACGAGGTCTTTGCCAAATGGATGCGCGACCGTCCCGGCATCGAGCCGGAACTGGTGGTGCGCGAGGGCGAGCCGGGCGCCGAGCTTCTGGCCCAGATCCACGACGATCCCGAGATCGGCGTGGTGGTGCTGGCCGCCTCGACCGAAAGCGCGGGGCCGGGACCGCTGGTCACCCGGCTGACGCGCGAGGTGGCAAACCTGCCCTGCCCCGTCACCATCGTGCCCGGCGACATCTCGCGCGAACGGCTGGAGCAGATCACCTGACGAACCGCCCGCTGCGGCGGATGGTCGCTGCGCCTGGCCGACGCCTGGTCCCGGCACCGTTGCCGCGCCGGCGCGGCCGGAATGACCCCCGGCACCGTGCAGATCGCGTCCCTGCCGCGCTGGCGGGCAGCCCTTTCGGCCATGCCCATGGCGATTTCTGCACATGCTGTTTCTTCGCGTGCTCAAGGCCGCCCGCCCGCCGTGCGGCCCTCCGACTTGACTTGTCCGCCCTTCGATCCCCATATCCGCCACAAAGGAGCCCGCGCCATGTTCATCCAGACCGAAACCACCCCGAACCCCGCGACGCTGAAGTTCCTGCCGGGCGAAACCGTCCTGGGCAGCGGCACCGCCGATTTTCCCGCAGCCGAGGCCGCCGCGACCAGCCCGCTGGCGCGCCGCATCTTTGCCGTGCCAGGCGTGACCGGGGTTTTCCTCGGCTCGGATTTCGTGACCGTGACCAAGGCCGAGGACGCGGTCTGGGACCATCTGAAGCCCTCGGTCCTGGGCGCGATCATGGAGCATTACCAGTCCGGCGCCCCAGCCATCGAGGGCGCGACCGCCAGCGCCCATAACGACCAGGACGGCCCCGACGCAGAAATCGTCAACCAGATCAAGGAACTGCTGGATACGCGCGTGCGCCCGGCCGTGGCGCAGGACGGCGGCGACATCACCTTCCACGGCTTCGACCGCGGCGTGGTCTATCTGCACATGCAGGGCGCCTGCGCCGGCTGCCCCTCGTCCACGCTGACGCTGAAGATGGGCATCGAGAACCTGCTTCGCCACTACATCCCCGAAGTGACCGAGGTGCGGCCCGTTGGCTGAGGCGCTTTCGCTGGGCTTCGACACATCGGCCGCGCATTGCGCGGCCGCTTTGCTGCAAGGCGACCGCCTGCTGGTCCAGCGCCAGGAAGACATGGCCCGCGGCCAGGCCGAGCGGCTGTTTCCGCTGCTGGAAGAGCTGCTGGTCGAGGCGGACCTGGGCTGGCGCGACCTGTCCGTCATCGGCTGCGGCATCGGGCCGGGCAATTTCACCGGCATCCGCATCTCGGTCGCGGCGGCGCGGGGGCTGGCGCTGTCGCTGGGCATCCCCGCCATCGGCGTCAGCGCGACCGAGGCCGCCGCACATGGCCTGCCCCGCCCCTGCCGCGTCGCGCTGCCCGCGCGTGCGGGCGAGGTGATCTGGGAGGATTTCGGCACCGGGCAGGCCACCCGGCCGCAACAGGCCCCCGCGCATGATTTGCCGCCCGGCCCCGCACCGCTGCCCGCGGTGATGCCGCTGGCCGAGGCCATCGCCCGCATCGCCGCCGCCCGCCGCGACCAGCCGGACCTGCCGCGCCCGGCGCCGATCTATCTGCGCCCGGCCGATGCCGCGCCGGCGCGCGACCGCGGCCCGCTGATCCTGTCATGACGCCCGACGACCTGGCGGCGTTGCACGGCCGCTGCTTTGCCGCGCATCCGCGGCCCTGGACGGCGGCCGAGTTCCAGGCGTTGCTGGCCGGCCCGCCGAATTTCCTGCTGACCCGGCCGCAAGCCTTCCTGCTGGGCCGCGCCATCGCGGACGAGGCCGAGCTGCTGACGCTGGCCGTCGCGCCCGAGGCGCGGCGGCAGGGGCTGGCCTCGGCGCTGCTGGCCGAATTCGCCGCCACGTCACGGGCGCACGGCGCGCGCGAGGCCTTCCTGGAGGTCGCGGCGGACAATGCGGCCGCCATGGCGCTTTATGCCGGCGCGGGCTGGGAAACCCTTGGAAAGCGGCGGAATTACTACGCGCCCGGCCTGGATGCGGTGCTGATGCGGCGCACCCTCTGACCCAAGACAAGATTGTTGACGGATTCCGGCCCATGCGCCCTAATCCGAACATCCTGGGCCGACTCGCCCGCAAACCGTCTTGAGGTCCGACATGTCCCTGATGAAATCCCTGCTCGCCGGCGCCTGCCTGACCCTGCTGCCCGTCGCAGCCCTGGCCGATCCGGCGCTGATCTTCGATCTGGGCGGCAAGTTCGACAAATCCTTCAACGAGGCCGCCTATAACGGCGCCGAACGCTGGAAGGCCGAGACCGGGGGCACCTACAAGGAACTGGAGATGCAATCCGAAGCGCAGCGCGAACAGGCCCTGCGCCGGCTGGCACAATCGGGCGCCAATCCCATCGTGATGACCGGCTTTGCCTTTGGCGAGGTGCTGGCCAAGATCGCGCCGGATTATCCCGACACGAAATTCGTCATCATCGACATGGTGGTCGAGCAGCCCAACGTGCAATCCGTGGTCTTTACCGAGGAGCAGGGCTCGTACCTGGCCGGCGTCGCGGCGGCGCTGGCGTCGAAATCGGGCACGGTGGGCTTCATCGGCGGCATGGACATCCCGCTGATCCACAAGTTCGAATGCGGCTATGCCCAGGGCTTCAAGGCCACCCGGCCGGACGGCAAGCTGATCATCAACTATACCGGCACCACCCCCGCCGCCTGGAACGACCCGGTGAAGGGGGGCGAGCTGCTCAAGGCGCAGGTCTCGCAGGGGGCGGACGTGGTCTATGCCGCGGCGGGTGGAACCGGCATCGGCGTCTTGCAGGCGGCGGCGGATGCCGGCGTGCTGTCGATCGGCGTGGACAGCAACCAGAACCACCTGCATCCGGGCCAGGTGCTGACCTCGATGGTCAAGGGCGTGGATGTTTCCGTCTACGAGGCCTTCAAGGCCGGGACCGAGGTCGAGCCGGGCGTCCGGGTCATGGACCTGGCTTCGGGCGGGGTGTCGCTGGCCATGGACGACAACAACAAGCCGCTGATCTCGGACGAGATCGCCACCGCCGTCGACGCCGCCGCCCAGGCCATCGAATCGGGCGGGATCAAGGTGCATGACTACATGACCGACAATACCTGCCCGGTGCAGTAGATGACGGCCGCGCCCGCCCCGGCGATCGAATTGCGCGGGATTTCCAAGGCTTTCGGGCCGGTGCAGGCCAACAAGGACATCGACCTGGTCGTGCGGCGCGGCACGATCCACGGCATCATCGGCGAAAACGGCGCCGGGAAATCGACGCTGATGTCGATCCTTTACGGTTTCTACCGCCCCGATACCGGAGAGATCCAGATCGGCGGCCAGCCCGTCGCCATCGCCGACAGCCAGGCCGCGATCCGCGCCGGCATCGGCATGGTGTTCCAGCATTTCAAGCTGGTGCAGAACTTCACCGTGCTGGAAAACGTGATCCTGGGCGCCGAGGACGGCGGGCTCCTGCATCCCTCGCTGACCCGCGCGCGCGGCACGTTGAAGCGGCTGGCCGCCGAATACGGCTTGCAGGTCGATCCCGATGCGCTGGTCGAGGAACTGTCGGTCGGCCACCAGCAGCGGGTCGAGATCCTGAAGGCGCTGTATCGCCAGGCCGACATCCTGATCCTGGACGAGCCGACCGGCGTGCTGACCCCCGCCGAGGCCGACCACCTGTTCCGCATCCTGCGCGGGCTCAAGGACGAGGGCAAGACCATCATCCTGATCACCCACAAGCTGCGCGAGATCATGGAGATCACCGACAATGTCTCGGTCATGCGGCGCGGCGAGATGGTGGCCTCGGTCAAGACCGCCGAGACCAGCCCGACCGAGCTGGCCGAGCTGATGGTGGGCCGCAAGGTGCTGTTGCGGGTGGAAAAGCCACCCGCCCGGCCGGGCGCGCCGGTGCTGGAGGTGCGGGGGTTGCGCATGGTCGATGCCGAGGGCGTCGAGCGGCTGCGCGGCATCGACCTGGAGATCCGGGCAGGCGAGATCCTGGGCATCGCCGGGGTGGCCGGCAACGGCCAGACGCAACTGCTGGAGATCCTGGGCGGCTTTCCCGAGGCGGGGGCAAAGCTTCAGGGCGAGATCCGGCTCAATGGCCGGCCCTTGCCGCTGAACGGTCCGGAGGCCGACGGCCGCGCGCGGCGCCGCGCCGGCATCGGCCATGTTCCCGAGGATCGGCAGGCCGAAGGGCTGATCATGGATTTCACCGCCTGGGAGAACACGGCCTTCGGCTATCACCACGCGCCCGAGTTCCAGCGCGGCCCGTTGATGGACAATGCCGCCATCCGCGCCGATGCCATGGCCAAGATCGAGCGTTTCGACATCCGCCCGCCGGACCCGGACCTTACGGCCCGGAATTTCTCGGGCGGCAACCAGCAGAAGATCGTGGTCGCGCGCGAGGTCGAGCGCAACCCGGACCTGCTGCTGATCGGCCAGCCGACGCGCGGGGTTGATATCGGCGCCATCGAGTTCATCCACAAGCGCATCCTGGCGCTGCGCGATGCCGGCAAGGCGGTGTTGCTGGTCTCGGTCGAGCTCGACGAGATCATGGCGCTGTCGGATCGCATCGCGGTGATGTTCGACGGTCGCGTCATGGACGAGCGCCCGGCCGAAGGGGCGACGACCGGAGATCTGGGCTGCCTGATGGCCGGGGTCGATCCCGCCCTGACGCCGCCCGAGGCGGCGATCCCGCCGGCGGCCGCGCCGGCGACGGATGCCGGCGGCGGTGCGGGATGAGCCGTCGCATGCCTCCGGCGGGAGTATTTGGAAAACGGAGAAAACCGGGAGAGGCGGGCTGATGGAGCGAATGCCGAAATGGGCGGATGTGATCCTGACGCCGCTGATTTCTCTGGTGCTGGCCTTTGGCATCTCGGCACTGGTGATCCTGGCTATCGGTGAAGATCCCGTCGAGGCGCTGAAGGTGATGGTCCAGGGCGCACTGGGATCCAGCTATGGTTGGGGCTTCACCCTGTATTACACAACGAATTTCATCTTCACCGGCCTGGCGGTCATGGTCGCCTATCATGCCGGGCTGTTCAACATCGGCGGCGAGGGGCAGGCCGCCCTGGGGGGCCTGGGCGTCGCGCTGGTGGTACTGGCCCTGCCCTGGCCGCATTGGGCCTTCGCTCTGCCGGCGGCGGCGGTCGGGGCGGCGCTGTTCGGGGCGCTTTGGGCGCTGATCCCGGCCTGGCTGCAGGCCCGGCGCGGCAGCCATATCGTCATCACCACCATCATGTTCAATTTCATCGCCGCGGCGCTGCTGAACTATGTCCTGGTCAACCTGCTGCGGCCCGTGGGCAGCATGGACCCGGCCTCGGCCCGGTTCCCCGCGGCGGCGCATCTGCCGAAGCTTTCGGACATGGCGCTGGGGCTCGGCTTCGAATGGGGCCGGAACACGCCCGCCAATGTCACCTTCTTCGTCGCCATCGCCGCCTGCCTGCTGGTCTGGCTGCTGATCTGGCATACGCGGCCGGGCTATGAGATCCGCGCCTTCGGCAAGTCCGAACCGGCGGCGCTTTACGCCGGCATCTCGCCGGTGCGGATCACGGTCCTGGCCATGCTGGTCTCGGGGGCGCTGGCCGGGCTGATGGCGATCAACAACGTCATGGGCGAGGCCGAGCGGCTGATGCTGAACGCGGTCGAGGGCGCCGGCTTCATCGGCATCGCCGTGGCGCTGATGGGCCGCAACCATCCGTTCGGCGTGCTGCTGGCGGCGCTGCTCTTCGGCTTCCTCTACCAGGGCGGGGGCGAGCTGGCGCTGTGGACCTCGATCCCGCGCGAGCTGATCGTGGTCATCCAGGCGCTGGTCATCCTGTTCACCGGGGCGCTGGACAACATGGTGCGCATGCCGCTGGAGCGGCTGTTCACGGCGCTGCGCCGGAAGGGAGCGTGATGGATTTCGCGACGGTGATCCAGATCCTCGATTCGGCGGTGCGGCTGATGACGCCCCTGCTGCTGGCCTGCCTGGCCGGGCTTTATTCGGAACGCGCCGGGGTCTTCGACATCGGGCTGGAAGGCAAGATGCTGATGGCGGCCTTTGCCTCGGCCTCGGTCGCCTATGCCACCGGCAGCGCCTGGCTGGGGCTGCTGGCCGGGATCGCCGGCGCCGCGGCCATGGCCGGGCTGCATGGCCTCGCCTCGATCAGCTTTCGCGGCAACCAGCTGATCTCGGGCGTGGCGATCAACTTCCTCGCCTCGGGGCTGACGGTGCTTCTGGGGCAGAAGATCTTCGGGCTGGGCGGGCGCACGCCCTCGCTCTCCGGCGCGGCGCGGTTCGGCGAGATCACCCTGCCCTTCGCCGACAGCCTGCGCCCGGTGCCGGTGATCGGGCCGGTCTATGCCGAGCTGATCTCGGGCCACACCATCCTGGTCTATATCGCCTTCGCCATGGTGCCGCTGACCTGGTGGGTACTCTATCGCACCCGCTTCGGGTTGCGGCTGCGCGCGGTGGGCGAGAACCCGGCCTCGGTCGATACCGCTGGCGTCTCGGTCACCCGGCTGCGCTTTGCCGCCGTGATGATCTGCGGGGTGCTTTGCGGCCTCGCAGGCGCCTATCTCGCCACCGGCATCTCGGCCGGTTTCGTCAAGGAGATGACCGCCGGGCGTGGCTTCATCGCGCTGGCGGCGCTGATCTTCGCCAAGTGGCGGCCATGGAGCGCGCTTTTCGCCACCTTCCTGTTCGGGCTGATGGAGGCGGTGGCGAACCGCTTCCCGAATCTCGACCTGGGGGTGGTGACCGTGCCCTCGATGTTCATGAACGCCCTGCCCTATATCCTGACCGTCATCATCCTGGCCGGCTTCGTCGGCCGCGCCATCCCGCCCCGCGCCGGAGGAGAGCCCTATGTCAAGGAACGCTGAACTCGCCGATCTGATCCGCAGCCGGGCGGGGGACGCGCCGCCGGAATACGGGCTGATCCTCGGCTCGGGGCTCGGGCATCTGGCGGCGGCGGTCGAGGGCGTGGCGATTCCCTATTCCGACCTGCCGGGCTTTCCGCATGCCGGGGTGTCGGGCCATGTGCCGCAACTGGTCGTCGGACAGCTGGAGGGGCGGCGGGTCGCGGTCCTGGGCGGGCGGGCGCATTACTACGAATCCGGCCGCGCCGATGTCATGCGCCTGCCGCTGGAGGTGCTGAAGGCGCTCGGCACCCGGCAGCTGATCCTGACCAATGCGGCGGGCAGCCTGCGCGCCGAGATGCCGCCGGGATCCCTGATGCTGCTGTCGGACCACATCGCCTTCGCCGGCACCAATCCGCTGATCGGGGAACCCAGCGAGGCGCGCTTCGTGCCGATGACCGACGCCCATGACCCGGGCCTCCGCGCCGGGCTCAGGGCCGCCGCCGAGGCCGATGGGATCGCGCTGCCCGAGGGGGTCTATTGCTGGTTCTCGGGGCCTTCCTTCGAGACCCCGGCCGAGATTCGCGCCGCCCGCATCCTGGGCGCCGATGCGGTCGGCATGTCCACCGTGCCCGAGGTGATCCTGGCGCGCTTCCTGGGCCTGCGCTGCGCCGCCGTCTCGGTCATCACCAATATGGGCGCCGGCCTCTCGGACGAATCGATCAGCCACGAACATACCAAGGCCATGGCGCCGCTGGGCGCGGCCAAGCTGGAACGCATCCTGCGCCGCTTCCTCGGCCAGGGCGCCTGACCCCGGCTTCTTTCTTGTTCAAATATCCCCGCCGGAGGCCGCCGAGCGTGCCGCCGGCGCCGGCCCGGCAAGCTCAAGCCCCGCCAGCACCGCCTCGACCGCCGAAGCGGCGGCCTCGAGGTCGTCCAGCCCGTCCAGCGCCACCGCCGGCCCGCGACCGTCGTCATGGCGCGCCCGGTGCTTCTCATAGCGTGGGTCGTAATGGTCGCGCATCAGCCCCTCGGCCAGCCCGCGCCAGTCGGCGGCATCGACCAGGCGCAACCAGCCCTCGATCCGCTCGGCCGGGTGCAAGGGCCGCAACAGCGCCACGATCCGCGCCACGGCCTCGGGATCGGCGCAGGTCTCGGCATAGGCGCGTTCGGTATAGGCGGCGCGGGCCTCGACCGGCACGGCCAGACGGATGCGCGGCGCCGCCGCGATCGCCTGCCAGATGCCGCGTGGCAGGTTCAGCGCGCCGATGCGCGAGCTTTCGGCCTCGACCAGCAGCGGCCGCGCGGGGTCCAGCGCCTCCAGCGCCAGGGCGAGGCGGCTTTCGAACAGCTTCTGCGATGGCTGGCCGCCCGGCAGCGCCCCGAACAGGCTGCCGCGATGGTTCGCCAGCCCCTCCAGGTCGATGACCTGGTGGCCGCGCGCCGCAAGCCGCGCCAGGATTTCGGTCTTGGCGCTGCCAGTATTGCCGTCCAGCACCACCACCGGCGCGGCCACGGGTGCCGTGACCCGCGCCACCACCAGCGCCCGCCAGGCCTTGTAGCCGCCCTCGATGCGGCCGACACGCCAGCCGATCTGCGACAGGATGGTGGCGAAGGCGCCCGAACGCTGGCCGCCGCGCCAGCAATAGACCAGCGGCCGCCAGCCGCCGCCGAAACCCGCCAGCGGCCCGGCGATATGACGCGCGGCATTGGCGGCGACCATGGCGCCGCCCAGCTTGCGGGCATCGAAGGGGGAAACCTGCTTGTAGATCGTGCCGACCTGCGCGCGCTGCTCGTCCGACAGCACCGGCAGGTTGATCGCGCCCGGCAGGTGATCCTCGGCATATTCCGAAGGCGAGCGCGTGTCGATGACGGTATCGAACCCGGACAGCACCGGGTCCGACAGCGATGTCAGGCGGATGTCCACTTAGTAGACGTAGACCGGGGTTCCGATCGGCACCTGCTCGAACAGGTCCATCACCGCCTCGTTGCGCATGCGGATGCAGCCGTTCGAGACGGCGCGGCCGATCGAGTTCGGCTCGGTCGTGCCATGGATGCGGATCGAGGTGTCGTTGCCCCTGGCGTCGTAAAGATACAGCGCCCGCGCGCCCAGCGGGTTGGACGGGCCGCCCGGCATGCCGTCGGCCCATTTGGCATATTGGCCGGGATTGCGCTTGATCATCGCCGGCGTGGGGGTCCAGCTGGGCCATTCGGTCTTGCGCCCGACGGTGGCGCGGCCCTTCCAGACCAGCTCGGCCTTGCCCACCGCGACGCCATAGCGCACCGCCCGGCCAGGCGCGATGACGTGATAGAGGAAGAAATCCTTCGAGACCACGACGATGCTGCCGACCTCGAAATCGTTGCGGATCGAGACCTCGGTCGGGGCATAGGGATCGCGCCGGGGCTCGGCCTTGGTGGTCAGCGCCGCGGGCTGGGCCTGTGCCAGGGCCAGCGAGGGCACGGCCACCAGCGGCAAGGCGGCCATCAGCATCTGTCTGCGGTTCATCTGTCCGTCCTGAATCCTTGCGTTTCTTGACCATGCGCCTAACCGCTCGGGCGGCCGGGATCAACTCAAAGCGCCGTGACGCGGTTGAAACGCGCGGCAAACGTGCCTAGCTTGCATCGGGAAAGGACCGCCCGCCATGACCTGCGCGACCTGTGCCTCCATCCGCCGCCCGCCGCGTCGCGCGCCCGTGCGCGCCCCGCATTTGTGCCGGGGCCGGGGCGGGCGCGGTTGCCGCTGCCATGTCGCGGCCCGTCCGCGCCTGGCCCGTCCCATGCTGGCGGGCGATGGCCATCCGCTGCGCTGGCGCCCCGCGCCGGGCGACGGGCCGCTGCCCCAGCAGCTTCTGCACCACGCACCGCACCATCCGCAGGCTCCGCCACACCCTGTCTGAATCGCGCCTTCTTTCGCCATTCTGACAGGACAATCCGATGAAACATCACCCAAACGATGCCGAGCTGACCGTCTCGGGCATGAGCTGCGCCTCTTGCGTGGGCCGCGTCGAAAAGGCGCTGGCCGCCGTGCCGGGCGTCCGTGATCCGCAGGTCAACCTGGCCACCGGCCGGGCGCATTTCCGCCTGGCCGCGCCCGAGGCCCTGCCCCGCGCCGTCGAGGCGCTGGCGCGGGCCGGCTACCCGGCCGAGCCGCAGCAAACCCGCCTGGCCATTGAGGGCATGACCTGCGCCTCGTGCTCGGGCCGGGTCGAAAAGACGCTGGCCGCGCTGCCCGGCGTGACCACGGCGCAGGTGAACCTGGCCACCGGCAGCGCCACCATCCGCCATTCCCCCGCCGTCGCGCCGCAGGCGCTGGCCGATGCAGTGACCGCCAAGGGCTATCCGGCGCAGGTGCAGGCCGAGGCCGGCCATCACATGCACGACCATGGCGGCGATGCGGCCACGCTGAAGCGCAATTTCCTGGTCGCCCTGGTGCTGACCCTGCCGGTCTTTGTCGCCGAGATGGGCGGCCATGCCTTTCCCGCCTTCCATCATTGGCTGCACATGGCCATCGGCCAGCGCACGCTCTGGGTGCTGGAGTTCCTGCTGACCACCGCCGTCCTGGCCGGGCCGGGGCGGATGTTCTTCCGCATCGGCATCCCCGCGCTGATGCGCCGCGCACCCGAGATGAACAGCCTGGTCGCGCTCGGCGCCTCGGCGGCCTGGCTCTATTCGACGGTGGCGACCTTCGCGCCGGGCCTGTTGCCGCCGGATTCGGTGCATGTCTATTTCGAGGCCGCTGCCGTCATCGTCACGCTGATCCTGCTGGGCCGCTGGCTGGAAGCCCGCGCCAAGGGCCAGGCCGGCGACGCCATCCGCCGGCTGATCGAACTTGCTCCCGACAGCGCCCATGTCGAGCGCGACGGCCGCATCGTCGAAATCCCGGTGGCCGAACTGCATCCCGGCGACATCGTGCATCTGCGCCCCGGCGAGCGGGTGGCGGTGGACGGCGTGCTGACCGAGGGCAGCGGCGCCATCGACGAATCCATGCTGACCGGCGAGCCGGTGCCGGTCGCCAAGCAGCCGGGTGATCCCGTGACCGGCGGCACGGTGAACGGCAACGCGGCGCTGGCCTATCGCGTCACCGCGACCGGCGGCGACACGGTGCTGGCCCGCATCATCCGCATGGTCGAGGACGCGCAGGCCACCAAGCTGCCGGTGCAGGCGCTGGTGGACCGCATCACCGCGGTCTTCGTGCCGGTGGTGATCGGGCTGGCGGCCCTGACCTTCGCGCTGTGGATGATCTTTGCCGGCGCGCTGGGGCAGGCGCTGGTCGCGGCGATTGCGGTCCTGATCATCGCCTGCCCCTGCGCCATGGGGCTGGCGGTGCCGGTCTCGATCATGGTCGGCACCGGGCGCGGCGCGGAACTGGGCGTGCTGTTTCGGCGCGGCGACGCGCTGCAAAGGCTGGCCGAGGCGCGCATCGTCGGCTTCGACAAGACCGGCACGCTGACGCAAGGCGCGCCCGCCCTGACCGCCATCGAGGCCGAGGAGATCGCGCCCCTGGACGCCCTGCGTCTTGCCGCCGCGGCCGAGGCGCGTTCGGAACACCCGCTGGCGGCCGCCATCGTCGGCGCCGCGCACGGCAAGGGGCTGGAGCTGCCCACGGCCGAGGCGGTTCAGGCTGCGGCGGGCCGCGGGCTTTCGGCACGGGTCGAGGGGCACGCGCTGCTGATCGGCAATGCCGCCGCGCTGGCCGAGGCGGGCATCACCGCCGCCCCCGCCCTGATCGCCGCGGCCGAGGGCTGGGCGGCGCATGGCGCGACCCCGGTGCATCTGGCCGTGGACGGCCGGCACGCCGCCGCCATGGCCCTGGCCGACCCCATCCGCCCCGAGGCGGCCGAGACCGTGGCCGAACTGCACGCGCTTGGCCTGCAAACCGCGATGATCTCGGGCGACGTGCAGGCCACGGCCGAGGCGGTGGGCCGCCAGCTGGGCATCGACCGCGTGACCGCCGGCGTGCTGCCCGAGGGCAAGCTGGCCGCCATCCGCGAGATGGGCCCCGGCACGGTCTTTGTCGGCGACGGCATCAACGACGCCCCGGCGCTGGCCGCGGCCGAGACCGGCATTGCCATCGGCACCGGCACCGATGTCGCCATCGAATCGGCCGAGGTGGTGCTGGTCGGCGGCGATCCGATGGGCGTGGCGCGGGCCATCCGCCTGTCACGCAGCGTCATGCGCAATATCCGGCAGAACCTGTTCTGGGCCTTCGGCTACAATGTGGCCCTGATTCCCGTGGCCATGGGGGCGCTGGTGCCCTTTGGCGGGCCACAGTTGTCACCCATGCTGGGGGCCGGGGCCATGGCGCTGTCCTCGGTCTTCGTGGTCAGTAACGCGTTGCGATTGAGGCGTGCCGCATGATGCTGAAAGCCCTTGTCCTGATCCTGGCCCTTGCGGCCGCACCGATGGCGGCGGCGACGCCGCTGCGCATCCTGGCCTTCGGCGACAGCCTGACCGAAGGCTACGGCCTGCCGCGCAAGCACGGGCTGGTGCCGCAATTGCAGGACTGGCTGAGGGCGCGCGGCCATGACGTGCTGGTGCTGAACGGCGGGCTTTCGGGCGACACCACGGCGGGCGGACGGGTGCGGATCGGCTATTCGCTGGCCCGCCACAAGCCCGATGCGGTGATCGTCGAGTTGGGCGGCAACGACCTGTTGATGGGCTTTTCCCCCGCCATGGTCGCAGACAACCTGGATTCGATCCTGGGCCAGGCCGGCAAGACCGGCCGGCCGCTGCTGCTGGTCGGCATCGCCTCGCCCGACCATGACGACCCCTTGCGCCGCGACTGGGCCGAGATATGGCCGCGCATGGCCGCGCAGCACGATGCGCTGCTGATGGAGAACCTGTATCAGCCGCTCTTCGACCTGCCGGACGAGGGCTATAAGGCCATGCTGCAACCCGACGGGCTGCATGCCTCGGCCGAGGGGGTCGGGCTGATCGTGCAATCGCTGGGCCCCAAGGTCGAGGCGCTGATCGAAAGGGCCGAAGCCCGGCGCTAATGCGCGTGGCCGGGCATGCGCTTGTTGTCGACCGGCAGGCGGGCCCGGACCGTGCCGCAGGGGCCGAAATCCAGCGTCAGCGCCAGTTCCTCGCCATCCGCAAGCGGCTGCTTCAATCCCATCAGCATCACGTGATCGCCGCCCCGCGCCAGTTCGTGCCGGGCGCCGGCGGAGATCCGGATCGGACCCGCCTTGACCATCCGCATCACGCCGCCCTCGTCGCGATGGGTATGCAATTCGACCCGCTCGGCCGCGTCCGAGGCGACCGAGGAAAGCGTGCAGGCCCCGGCGCCGCGATTCTCGATCACCATGAAGGCGGCGCCGGAACGGGGATTGGCGGCGCGGGCATAGCCGCCATGGATGACCAGCCCCGCATCCTGCGCCGGCGCGGCAAGGGGGATCAGGCCCAGGCAAAGGGCGGGCAGCAGCGGTTTCATCTCGTCTCCTTGCGCATCGGGCGAAGACTGGCGCCGGATGCGCCGCGCCGCAACCCGATTCCGCCCGCCACGGAAAAGGCCCGCCGAACGGGGCGGGCCTTGACGCGATGCCTTGCCGGGATCAGAGGCGCGAGGCCACGTTTTCCCAGTTCACCAGCTTGTCGAGGAAGTTTTCCAGGTATTTCGGCCGGGCGTTGCGGAAATCGATGTAATAGCTGTGTTCCCACACGTCGCAGCCCAGCAGCGCGGTCTGGCCGAAGCAGAGCGGGTTCACGCCGTTCTCGGTCTTGGTGACCTTCAGGCTGCCGTCCTTGTCCTTGACGAGCCAGGCCCAGCCCGAGCCGAACTGGCCGACGCCGGCTTCCGAAAACTTCTTCTTGAACTCGTCCACCGAACCGAAGGCTTCGGTCAGGGCCTTTTCCAGTTCGCCCGGAATGGCGCCGGGGTTCGGGGTCATCATTTCCCAGAACTGGGCGTGGTTCCAATGCTGGCTGGCATTGTTGAAGATGCCGTTCTGCGCCACGGCGCCCGACTGGTAGGTGCCCTTGACGATGTCCTCGAGGCTCTTGCCTTCCCATTCGGTGCCGGCGACCAGCTCGTTCAGCTTGTCGACATAGGCCTTGTGGTGCTTGTCGTGGTGGTATTCCAGCGTCTCCTTGGACATGCCGCCAGCAGCCAGCGCGTCGTGAGCATAGGGAAGATCGGGAAGCGTGAAGGCCATTTTCGGTTTCCTTTCCAACGGTTTCGGAATCTGTTCTGGCACAGCTGCCAAACGGGGAAAAGCCCTGTCGGCCGCTAAACGCCTTCAAGGCGGCGCGGGTTCCTGCCCTATCCCCCGCCAGGAGAGCCGCAGGCCCCGGTCCCGGTCATGATGTTGTCATAGCCCAGCGCCGTCACCGTCACCCGCGCGCTGCCATCGGCCTTTTGCACCGTCAGCCGAAAGTCCAGCCGCTCGGTCCGCTGCCCCGAGGCATTGCGCACCCCGGCCAGCGCCCAGCCATAGCTGCGGCTGGTGCGGTCATCGGCGGTGATCCTGGCCTCGATCGGCTGGCCGACGATGCGCTGCAGGATCGGGTCGAAGACCTCGATCCGGCCCTGGCGCGGGCCGGCGGTCTGGCGCGTCATCATGATGAACTCGGGCACCCAGCCGGTGCCGCTTTCGTCGAGGATCTGGCACATCATCACCACCGGCGGCTCTTGCCCCCAGGCCTGCGCGATGGCGGCGGGGCCCGGTGAAACCAGGCCGGCGAGGAGACAGGGCAAGACAAGGGCGGCGCGCATGGAATCAACCGGGTGGCTTTCACCCCCCATCCATACGCCGCCCTGCCGCCGCCACAAGTCCTAGCGCGGGCTAAGCTGCGTGCCCGGCGCCGCCGCGCCGGTCAGGATGCCGCGCAGGTAGTCGGTGACCGAGCGGAAGCCGATCAGCACATAGCCGCCCGGCTCGCGCCAGATGCCGCAGGCGACCTGGGCCGCGCGGGTGCGGCGCAGCCCGTCCTCGGGCATGGCCGCCAGGTCGGCGGGACAGAGCTTTGCCAGCACGTCCAGCGCGCGGGCGCCCTGGATGCGGAACACCGCGCGCATGTCGCTGACATCCAGCACCAGCGCGTGTTCAGTCGCAAGCGCGTCCTGCAGGGCGGCCAGCGCCTCGGCCGCCTCGGCGCACGGCAGGACCAGCAGCAGCTCGTCCGGCGACATCCAGCCGAGAGAGCGGCTGCCGTCGGTGGTGATGCGGCCCTGTTCGGGCAGCGCCACCCCGGCCGCCGCGGCGATGGCCTCGCCCGCCCGCGCCAGGTCGGCGCGGATCTGGATCATGCCCCAGTCCTGCACCTGAGAGATCTTCGCCAGTGCCTCAGCCATTCGCCCGGCTCCCTTCCTTGTCGTAGAAGACCGGATCGCAGATCCGCGCCTTGTAGCTTTCCTGACCCGCGACCGGGAACTCCAGCACCTCGCCCATGCGTTCCGGCCCCTGCCGCACCAGGCCCATGGCGATGGGCCGCTCCAGCGTCGGCGACATGTAGGTCGAGGTCACGCGGCCCTGCACCTTGCGCTGGCCGTTGGCGTTCACGCCCTCTTCCACCGCATAGACGCCGTCGGGCAGCACCCGGCCGTCGACGCTTTCCAGCCCCACCAGCTTCCAGCGCCGGGGATCGGTCATGTGGCTGCGCTCCTGCGCGCGCTTGCCGATATAATCCGCCTTTTTCTTGCTGATCGCCCAGTTCAGGCCCAGATCCTGCGGGATCACCGTGCCGTCGGTCTCGTCGCCGATCATGATGAAGCCCTTTTCGGCGCGCATGACATGCATCGCCTCGGTGCCGTAGGGGGTAACGTCCAGGTCGCGCCCGGCCTCATGCAGCCTTTCCCACAGTTCAAGGCCGCGGTTCGCCGGCACCGCCACCTCGAAGCTGAGTTCGCCCGAAAAGCTGATGCGATAGACGCGGGCGGGAATGCCGGCGATCTGGCCCTCGGCCCAGCCCATGAAGGGCAGCGCCTCGGGGGACAGGTCCATGCCGCCCAGCCGCTCCAGCAGCACGCGGGCCTTCGGGCCGACCACGGCGACCTGCGCCCATTGCTCGGTGACGTTGGCGGTCCAGACCTTCCAGTCCCACCATTCGCATTGCAGCCAGTCCTCGAAATGGCCGTGCATGCGCTCGGCGCCGCCGGTGGTGGTGTGCACCAGCCAGGTGTCCTCGCTGAGCCGCGCGGCCACGCCGTCGTCCACAAGGAAGCCGTTCTCGTTGCAGATCAGCCCATAGCGGCACTTGCCCACCGGCAGCGTGGACATCATGCCGGTATACATCATGTCGAGGAACCTGCCCGCATCCGGGCCCTTGACGATGATCTTGCCCAGCGTCGAGGCGTCGAGCGTGCCGACCGAGGCCCGCACCGCGCGGATCTCGCGCGCCACCGCGTCGCCATGGCTTTCGCCCGCCTTCGGGTAGCAATAGGGGCGGCGCCAGTGGCCGACCGGCTCGAAGAAGGCGCCGCGGCTTTCGTGCCAGCCATGCATGGGCGTCTTGCGCAAGGGCTGGAAGATCTCGCCCCGCGCCTCGCCGGCGATGGTGCCCAGGGTCAGCGGCGTATAGGGCGGGCGGAAGGTCGTCGTGCCCGTGGCCGGGATCGGCTGGTTCAGCGCATGGGACAGCACGGCAAGGCCGTTGATGTTGCTGACCTTGCCCTGGTCGGTCGCCATGCCAAGGGTCGTGTAACGCTTGGTATGCTCGACGCTGTGATAGCCTTCCTGCGCGGCCAGTTCGACATCCGAGACCTTCACGTCGTTCTGGAAGTCGAGCCACATCTTAAACTTCATCTTGCGCGTGGCGTGAGCCGGCATGACCCAGACCGGCATGGTCGCGGATTCCGCCTGCGCGCCGGTCAGGTCCGGGACCAGCAGGTCGCCCGCCGCTGCACCCGCGCAGCTGGCCATCGCCTTGCCGTCGGCGCCGGTCGGCGGGCGGTTCGGGTCGGGGGCGAACATCGACTGCGCGTCGGACCAGTTCAGCTTGCCGCCGCAATGGCTCCACAGGTGGACCACCGGCGACCAGCCGCCGGACATGGCGACGCAATCGGCATCCACGGTCTCGGTGACCTGGCCCGAGCCGGAATGGGCGCAGATCTTGACCGCCTCGACCGCCTGGCCGCCCTTGATGCCGGCAATGGCGCTGCCGGTCAGGACGCGCAGGCCGCGGGCGCGCACCGCTGCGGGCAGCGCCCCCGTGGCCGAACTGCGCGCGTCGATCACCGCGGCGACCTCGAGCCCGGCATCCAGCGCCGCCAGCGCGGTGCGATAGGCATCGTCGTTATTGGTGACGACGACGATCCGCCGGCCCGGCGCCACGCCGTAAAGGTCGATGTAATCGCGCACGGCCGAGGCCAGAATGACCCCTGGCACGTCATTGCCGGCAAAGCTCAGCGGCCGCTCCAGCGCGCCGGTGGCGACGATCACATGGCCCGCGCGGATGCGCCACAGGCGCTGGCGCGGGATGCCCGCGTTCGGGTCGTGATCGGCCAGCGATTCCCGCACCAGCAGATAACCGTGGTCGTAAAGCCCGGTCGCCTGGGTCGAGCGGCGCAGGGTGACGTTCTCCATCCCCCGCAATTCCGCCAGCAGCGCATCGACGCGGGCCTGGCCGTCGGCATGGTCGGTCGGCGTGCGGCCGCCGAAATGCGGTGCCTGCTCGACCAGCCAGACCGACTTGCCCCGGCGCGCGGCGTCGCGGGCCGCGGCCAGCCCGGCGATGCCGCCGCCGACGACCACCACGTCCACATGGGCATAGGCCTGTTCGTACTTGTCCGGGTCGGGATCGGTCGGGGCCTTGCCCAGGCCGGCCGAGCGGCGGATGATCGGCTCGAACACATGTTTCCAGAAGCCGCGCGGATACATGAAGGTCTTGTAATAGAAACCGGCCGGGAAAAAGCGATAGAGCCAGTTGTTCACTGCGCCGATATCGGCGTTCAGGCTGGGCCAGCAATTCTGGCTGGCGGTGACCATGCCACCGACCAGCGGCGTGGTGGTGGCGCGCTGGTTCGGCTCGAACCGGCCGCCCTGACCGAGGCCCAGCAGCGCGTTCGGTTCCTCGGCGCCCGAGGCGATCGGGCCGCGCGGGCGGTGATACTTGAAGCTGCGGCCCATCATCAGCTGGCCGTTGGCCAGCAGGGCCGAGGCCAGCGTATCGCCCGCGACCCCGCGCATCTGGCGGCCGTCGAAACGGAAGGGCAGTTGATAGGCGCGGTCGATCAGGCGGCCGCCGCGCGGCAGGCGGAAGGGTCCGGTCCGGGTCATGCGTTCAGGCTTTCGGCGGGGGTATCGACAGGGGTTTCGGCGGAGGTTTCGGGCCAGTCGGGCTGCCAGTCGGGACGCGCAGCCTGGATGGCGGCGACGATCTCGGGCGTGGGATGCGGGGTCTGGGCGCTGTAGGTGCCAAAGACCTGCAGCGTAGCGGTGTCACGCGCCGCCAGGAACCACTTGCCGCAGCCATAGGCATGGCGCCAGCGTTCGAAATGCACGCCCTTGGGGTTCTTGCGGGCGAAAAGATAGGCCTCGAACTCGGCATCCGACGAGCCGGGACCGAAGCGCTTCAGATGCGCCTCGCCGCCGGGTTGCAGCTCGGTTTCCTCGGCCGCGACGCCGCAATAGGGACAGGTCAGGGTCAGCATGGATCACTCCTTGGGCGGCAAGGCGCGCAGGCGGGCCGGCGCCCAGAGGGTCGGCCGGGCGCGCAAGGCGGCGATGGAAGGCAGGGGCCCGGCAAGGCATCCGCAGCCCGCGATGCCCGGCGGGGCTGCACGGCTGGCAAGGATGGCGGGGGCCGGGAACAAGGGCACGGCGCGGCGGCGCAGCGCATGAGAGGGGCGGCCTGTTCGGCCGCCGCAGATGACACGGCAAGGAACCGAGGGGCACAACGCCCCCCGGCCCTGGAGAGAGAGGGCGCCCGAAGGCGCCGGGAGGGACGCCTTAGTTGGCCGGAGCCGGGGTGGCAGGCTCGGCCGGCTCGGGAACAGCGGGATCGGCCGGAGCAGCATCGGCCGGCGGCTCGACCGAGACGGCGCCGTCATCGACCGGTGCGGGCTCGGACGAGACGGCCGGCGCGGCGGGCGGCTCGGTCGCTGCCGGCTCGGTGCCGGAAGACACGAACCAATAGATGACGACCAGCACGACGACGACGACGCCGACGATGAGCCAGAGGTTGCTCTTGTTCTGTTCGGCCATGAAGAAAACTCCTTGGTCATGGTGACGTGATTCAACAATTCACCAGACGGGAAACAGTTTCCCAACCCTTGCACGAAATTTTCCACCGCAACCGGCACTTGGGCAAAAATCGGCCCAAAAACCGCATGCGCCGGCAGGATCATGCCCGCGCTGCGCATCAATGCGCCACCCCCGCGGCGACGCTTTCGTCGATGAAGCGGCCCTCGGCGAAACGGTTCAGCCCGAAATCGGCGGCCAGCGGGCCGGGCCGGCCCTTGGCCAGCAACTCTGCCATCGCCCAGCCCGAGCCGGGGATGGCCTTGAAGCCGCCGGTGCCCCAGCCGCAGTTGACGAAGATGTTGCCGACCGGCGTGGTGGACAGGATCGGCGAGCGGTCGCCGGTCATGTCCACGATCCCGCCCCATTGCCGCAGCATCTTGAGCCGCGACAGCATCGGGAAGGTCTCGATCAGCGCGCGCACGGTTTCTTCGACATGGTGCCAGGAGCCGCGCTGGGTGTAGTTGTTGAAACCGTCGGTGCCGCCGCCGATCACCATCTCGCCCTTGTCGGATTGCGACAGATAGCCGTGGACGGTGTTGGCCATGATGACCAGGTCGCAGCAGGGCTTGATCGGCTCGGAAACCAGCGCCTGGAGCGCCAGCGATTCGATGGGCAGGCGGAAGCCGGCCATCTCGGCCAGGACCGAGCTGTGGCCGGCGGCGATCAGCGCCAGCTTGTCGCATTCGATCCGGCCCTTGCCGGTGTTCACCGCGCGGACCTGGCCGTTCGCGGTCTCGATGCCGGTCACTTCGCAGTTCTGGATGATGTGCATGCCCATGGCCGAGCAGGCGCGGGCATAGCCCCAGGCCACGGCGTCGTGGCGGGCGGTGCCGCCGCGCTCCTGGTAAAGCCCGCCCAGGACCGGATAGCGCGGCCCGTCGATATTGATGATCGGCAGCATGTCCTTGATGCGCTTCGGGCTGACCCATTCGGTCGCCACGCCCTGTAGCTGGTTGGCATAGACGGTGCGCTTGTAGCCGCGCACCTCATGCTCGGTCTGCGCCAGCATCAGAAGGCCGCGCGGGCTGAACATGATGTTGTAGTTCAGATCCTGCGACAGGTTCTCGTAGAGTTTCAGTGCCTTGTCATAGATCGCCGCCGACGGATCCTGCAGGTAATTCGAGCGGATGATGGTGGTGTTGCGGCCGGTATTGCCGCCGCCGAGCCAGCCTTTCTCGATCACCGCGACATCGGTGATGCCGAAATTCTTGCCCAGGTAATAGGCGGTGGCAAGGCCATGGCCGCCGGCACCGACGATGACGACCTGGTATTTCTTCTTCGGCTCGGGACTGGCCCAGGCGCGTTTCCAGCCGGTATGCAGCCGCATCGCCTCGCGCGCGATGGCAAAGACCGAATAGCGGCCGGTGCTGGAACTTACAGATGCGGGCATGGGGAACCTCTTGCGACTCGACCCGTGCAGAGTGAAGCGGGGGCGGTTTTCGGGCAAGCCGGGTTGCGACGGGGCGATTGTCGAATTGCGTCACGGCCCGGCGCAGATGTCCCGCGGCCCGCTTCGCGATTTGTCGCAGGGCTTTGACTTTCTCGGCCGGCGGAAAACCGCTATCACCGGACCAGCCAAAGAGAGGAAGCCGATGTTCTGGATCATCTGCGCCGCGCTGGCAGGGGTGGTGGCCTTGGCCATCGCCGCGCCGCTTCTGCGCCGGCAGGGCGAGGCGGCCGAGCCCGCCGCCGCCTATGACCTGCGAATCTATCGCGACCAGCTGCGCGAGGTCGAGCGCGATCTGGAACGCGGCGTGATCGACGCGGCGGATGCCGAGCGGCTGCGGGTCGAGATCGGCCGCAAGGTGCTGGCCGCCGACCGCGCGCTGGAACGCGCCGGCAGCACCCGGCGCAGCGCCGGCGGCTGGGCGGCGCTGGCGCTCTTGGCCGCGCTGCTGGGCGGGGCCTTCCTGACCTATCAGCGCCTGGGCCAGCCCGACAGCCCCGACGCCCCCATCGCGCAGCGCATCGCCCAGGCGCAGGCGCTTTACGACAGCCGCCCCAGCCAGGCCGATGCCGAGGCGCAGGCCCCCAGGCCCGCCCGCCCCGAGCCCGATGCCGAATATGTCGCCCTGATCGAGCGGCTGCGCGAGGCGGTGCAGAAGAACCCCAACGATCCGCGCGGCCTGGAGCTGCTGGCCGAGCACGAGGAACGGCTGGGCAACCTGGTCGCGGCCAAGGACGCGCAGCGCCGGCTGGTCGCGCTGCGCGGCGACAAGGCCAGCGCCGAGGATCTGGCGCGGCTGGCCGGGCTGACGATCGAGGCGGCGGGCGGCATCATCACCCGCGACGGCGAGGAGGCGGTGGCCCAGGCGCTGGCGCGGGACGCCCGCAATCCGCAGGCGCGCTTCATGGCGGGGCTGCTGCACCTGCAGAACGGCCGGCCCGACCAGGCCTTCCCGGTCTGGGCCCGGCTGCTGGCCGAGGGCCCCGAGAACGCGCCCTGGATCGCGCCGATCCGCGGCTCGATCCAGGATCTGGCCTGGTTTGCCGGCCACCCGGACTATACCCCGCCCGAACCCGCCGCCGTTGGCACGCCGGGCATGCCCAGCCTGCCCGCCATGCCCGGCCCGGATGCCGACGCCATGGCCGCGGCCGAGGAGATGACCGCCGAAGAGCGTCAGCAGATGGTCGAGGGCATGGTCAAGGGGCTGGAGACCCGGCTGGCCACCCAGGGCGGCACGCCCGAGGAATGGGCGCGGCTGATCTCGTCCCTGCCGGTGATCGGGCAAAAGGACCATGCCGCCGACATCCTGGCCGAGGCGCGCAGGCAATTCGCCGGCAATGCGCAGGCGCTGGAGGTCATCGAGGCGGCGGCGAAACAGGCCAGCCTGGAATGATCTGCGAGGATATCGAAAGCTTTGCCGAAGCCCTGCCCCGCACCGGCGCCGTGGCCGGGCTAGACCTGGGCACCAAGACCATCGGCGTCGCGGTCAGCGACGGGCTGCGCGGCGTCGCCTCGCCGCTGACGGTGATCCGGCGCACGAAATTCACCGCCGATGCGCAGGCGCTGCTGCAGATGGCGGCCGAGCGGGCGCTGGTCGGGCTGGTGCTGGGCCTGCCGCGCAACATGGACGGCAGCGAGGGGCCGCGGGCGCAATCGACCCGCGCCTTTGCCCGCAACCTGGAACGGCTGACGCCGCTGCCGATCACCTTCTGGGACGAGCGGCTGTCGACCGTCGCCGCCGAACGGGCGCTGCTGGAGGGCGACACCTCGCGCAAGCGCCGCGCCGAGGTCATCGACCAGGTCGCGGCCGGCTATATCCTGCAAGGCGCGCTGGACCGGCTGCGCTTTCTGGGGGCCGGCGGATGAAGCCCTCGACCCCCTGCATCGACATCTGCCAGATCGACCCGGCAAGCCGGCTTTGCACCGGCTGCCTGCGCAGCATCGACGAGATCACCCGCTGGGGCCGGATGACCGAGGCCGAGCGGCTGGCCATCATGGCCGCGCTGCCCGCGCGCCGGCCGGCGGATTAGCGCGTCACCACCCGCACCTCGCGGATCGCGGCCTTGAGCCGCACCCGGGTTTCCACCGGCTCGCGCGCCACCGCATCCAGAATCGCCCGCATGTCGCCCCTGAGCCCGTGCAACTGGTCGACCAGCGACAGCACCAGGGCCAATGCCTCCTCGTCGAGGTGATAGCCCTCGGCCAGGTCGACGACCAGGTTCAGCCGGGCCAGGTCGATCTCGCGAAACAGCGGCCCCTGTTCGGATTGCACCGGCACGACCACGCCGGCACGGATATAGCGGTCCAGCTGCTCGGGCGTCAGATCGCCGACCGCCTCCAGCGTCTCGGTCAGGGTGTAATGGCGCTGGGTCATCTTCCCCTCCTCGGATCATAGGCATGGTTTTGGCGCCAGTTCTCCACGAAGCGCGCCAATTCATCATCGACTCTGGGCGGCATGACGATCTTCAGCACCACATGCTGGTCGCCGCGCCGCCCGTCCGCGCCCTTGATGCCGCGGCCCTTCAGCCGCAGCTTCTGGCCGGAACTGGCACCGCGCGGAATGGTCAGCATCACCGGGCCGTCGATGGTCGGCGCCTCGACCTTGCCGCCCAGCACGGCCTCGTCGATGGTGATGGGCAGCGTGGTCTCGATATCGTTGCCGTCGCGTTTCCAGTCGGGATCCTCGGCCACGATCAGGGTCAAAAGCGCATCGCCCGGCTCGCCATTGCCCATGCCGGGGCCGCCCTTGCCGCGCAGCCGGATCACCTGGCCGTCATGCGCGCCCTCGGGGATCCTGACCTCCAGCACGGCCCCGTCGGGCATGGTGATCCGGGTCGAGCCGCCGCGCGCCGCGGTCATGAAGTCGATCTCCAGCGTGAATCGCTGGTCTGGGCCGCGCATGTCGAAGCTGCGCGCGCCGCCGCGCCGCCCGCCGCCGGCACGACCACCGAACAGGTCCGAAAACACATCCGACAGATCGTCGAAACCATGCGGCTGGCGATAGGGGTTGTCGCCCTGCTCGGCATATTCGCGATAGTAATGCCGCTGCGGCCGCTCCTGCCCCTGGGCGTCGATCTCGCCGCGGTCGAAACGGGCACGCTGCTCGGGATCCTTCAGCAGGTCATAGGCGGTCGAGGCGGCCTTGAAACGCTCATGCGCGGCGGGGTCGGGATTGAGGTCCGGGTGGTCGGTCTTGGCGATCCGGCGATAGGCCCGCTTGATGTCGTCCTGGCTGGCATTCTTGCCCAGCCCCAGCGCCTTGTATGGATCGTCGGCCATGGCCGCGGCTTCCTTTCTTCACCTGTCGTCACGGGAACGCGGGGCGCGTTCCTCGGGTTTCATGCCCGTTCCGGCCCGGCCGCGGGACCGAGAAACTGCCGCCCGGCAGGAAGCCCGCCCCCAGCGGCAGCGCGGCCGCCCCCAGCGTGCGGGCCCGGCGGCCCAGGGTTCCGGCGCGCACCTCGGGCAGGGTGACGCCGTGATGGCGCATCCCGGCCAGGCCGGCCGCGGTCGCCTGCACCAGCCCGGCCCGCAGCGCGGCCGGCATGGCACCGTCGATCACCACCAGCGGCAGGTCCAGCACGGCCACCGCCCCCAGCGCCGCATGGGACAGTACCCGCGCCGATTCGTCCAGCCATTCCCGCACGATACCGGGCGGCAGATCCCAGGCCGCATCCTCAAGCGGCAGATCGTCCCCCAAGGCCCTTTCCAGCACCGAGATCGAAGCCACGTCCAGCACCTGCCGGCCACCCGGCACCGGACAGGAGCCCATGGCACCCGCATTGCGCGACGGCCCCAGCCGCAGCCGCCCGTCCAGCACCACGCCGCCGCCGGCGAAATGCGCGACATAGAAATACAGGAAATCCTGCGGCAATTCCTCGGTGCCGAACATCATCTCGGCCCCGCAGGCGCAGGAGCCGTCATTCTCCAGCCAGACCGGCAGGTCCAGCGCCTCGGCCAGTTCGGCGCGCAGGTCGCGGCCGCGCCAGGGCTGCATCTCCTCGGCCCAGTCCCACAGGTAGAAAGGGCTGGCAATGCCCATGCCCGCCAGACGCGCATGTTGCGCCTCGGTCAGGCCCGAGAGGATCTCGGCCACGCCGGCGATGGCAAAATCGCGAATCGCGTCGGGCTGCGGATAGGCATGGGGCAGCACCCGGATCTGCCGGATCGCGCCGGCGAAATCGACCAGCACCAGCTCGGCCACCCGGCGCCCGACCTTGAGGCCCAGAAACAGCGCCCCGTCCGGCGCCAAGGCCAAGGGCAGCAACGGCTGGCCCACCTTGCCGCGCCGCCGCTCACCCCCAGCGTCCAGCAGGCCGGCGGCGATCAGCTCGCGCGTGATGTTGGTGACGGCCTGCGCGGACAGGCCCGTGGCCTGGGCCAGCGCGGCGCGCGGCATCGGCCCGTTGCGGCGAATCAGCCACAGGATCAGCCGCTCGTTCTGGCTGCGGACCCCCTGCGGCGTCGCCCCCGGATTGGTGTTCGGCATGGTCGCTTCCTCCCTCTCCCCTATTAAATCAACGAAATTGATTTATTGACAAGCCCCCGTTTCTTCGGCAGCCTTTTGGAAGGAGGCGGCGGTCAGACCCGCCCAGAGGAGGAAGGACATCATGACCAAGACCAAACTGCTGCGCGCTGCGCTGGCGGGCTCGACCCTGACCCTGATCGCCGGCATGGCGCAGGCGGACAGCGCCTGTCTGATCACCAAGACCGACACCAATCCCTTCTTCGTGAAGATGAAGGAAGGCGCCCAGGCCAAGGCCAGCGAACTGGGGATCGAGCTGAAATCCTATGCCGGCCGCATCGACGGCGACCATGAAAGCCAGGTCTCGGCCATCGAGGCCTGCATCGCCGACGGCGCCAAGGGCATCCTGATCACCGCCTCGGACACCAAGGCCATCGTCGATTCCGTGCAGGCGGCGCGGGATGCCGGGCTGCTGGTGATCGCGCTGGACACGCCGCTGGACCCGGTCGACGCGGCGGATGCGACCTTCGCCACCGACAATTTCAAGGCCGGCGAACTGATCGGCCAATGGGCCAGGGCCACCATGGGCGATGCGGCGGCCGAGGCCAGGATCGCGCTTCTGGACCTGGCGATCTCGCAGCCCTCGGTCGACGTGCTGCGCGACCAGGGCTTCCTGCAAGGCTTCGGCGTCGAGCTGGGCGACCCCGAGAAATGGGGCGACGAGACCGATCCGCGCATCGTCGGCCACGAGGTCACCTCGGGCAACGAGGAAGGCGGGCTGAAGGCGATGGAGACGCTGCTGGCCAAGGATTCCGACATCAACCTAGTCTATACCATCAACGAACCCGCCGCCGCCGGCGCCTATGAGGCACTGAAGGCCGTCGGGCGCGAGAACGACGTGCTGATCGTCTCGGTCGATGGCGGCTGCCCCGGCGTGCAGAACGTCGCGGAGGGCGTGATCGGCGCCACCTCGCAGCAATATCCGCTGGACATGGCGGCGCGCGGCATCGAGGCCATCGCCGCCTTCGCCAAGGACGGCACCAAGCCCGCGCCGACCGAGGGCAAGGATTTCGTCGATACCGGCGTGCAGCTGGTCACCGACAAGCCGGCCGAGGGCGTCGAATCCATCGACTCGGCCCGCGGCGCCGAGCTTTGCTGGGGCTGAGGCCCGACTGAACAGCAGGGCGGGATCGTCCCGCCCTGACCACAAGCAGCGGCGCCCTGCACGGCGTCTTGCAAGGGGGAGACCGTCCATGTCATCCGACACCAAGACGGCCACCAGCTACGAGGAAGGCCTGCAAGGCGCCTCGGACAAGGTTGCCGAGTTCCACGAACAGAAAACCGCCCTGAAGCGCCTGCAGCACTGGCTGCACATGACGCCTTCGGCGGTGCCGATGATCGTCCTGGTCGCGGCGATCATCGTCTTCGGGCTGCTGTCGCCGAACTTCTTCAAGGCGGTGACACTGTCCACCATCCTGCAGCAGATCGCCATCGTCGGCATCCTGGGCTGCGCGCAGTCGCTGGTGGTGCTGACGGCGGGGATCGACCTTTCGGTCGGGGCCATCGCGGTGTTCTCCTCGGTGCTGATGGGGCAGTTCACCTTTCGCTATGGCATCCCGGCGCCGCTGGCCATCGCGCTGGGGCTGGCGGCGGGCACGGCCATGGGTTTTGCCAACGGCTGGCTGGTCGCGCGCATCAAGCTGCCGCCCTTCATCGTGACGCTGGGCACCTGGCAGATCATCCTGGCGGCGAACTACATCTATTCCGCAAACGAGACCATCCGCTCCTCGGCCATCGCCGCCGAGGCGCCGGCGCTGCAATTCTGGGGCTATTCCATCCAGCCCGGCGGGGTGAAGATCCTCTATGCCGTCTTCCTGATGGTGGCGCTGGTCGCGATCCTGGCCTACGTCCTGCGCCATACTGCCTGGGGCCGGCATGTCTATGCCGTCGGCGACGACCCGGAGGCGGCGGAGCTGGCCGGGGTGCGCACCAGGCGGGTGCTGATCCAGGTCTATGCGCTGGCGGGCCTGTTCTGCGCCATCGCGGGCTGGGTGATGATCGGCCGCTTCGGCTCGGTCTCGCCCTCGGCCTCGACCGGGCAACTGGGCAACATCCAGTCCATCACCGCGGTGGTGATCGGCGGGATCAGCCTGTTCGGCGGCCGCGGCTCGATCGTCGGCATGTTCTTCGGCGCGCTGATCGTCGGCGTGTTCGAGATGGGGCTGAAGATGGTCGGCACCGATCCGCAATGGACCTTCTTCCTCATCGGCCTGCTCATCATCCTCGCCGTGGCGGTGGATCAATGGATCAGAAAGGCATCGGCATGAACGCGAACACTTCCGCAGAACCGCTTCTGAAAGCCCGCGGCCTGGTCAAGCGCTATGGTAAGGTGACGGCGCTGGACCATTGCGACTTCGACCTGATGCCGGGCGAGATCCTGGCGGTCATCGGCGACAACGGCGCCGGCAAGTCTTCGCTGATCAAGGCGCTGTCCGGGGCGGTCCAGCCCGACGAGGGCGAAATCACGCTGGAGGGCAGGCCGGTGCGCTTTGCCAGCCCGCTGGATGCGCGCGGCCATGGCATCGAATGCGTCTATCAGACGCTGGCCATGTCCCCTGCCCTCTCCATCGCCGACAACATGTTCATGGGCCGCGAATTGCGCAAACCCGGCATCATGGGCCAGTGGTTCCGCAAACTCGACCGCCCGGCGATGGAGAAATTCGCCCGCGAGAAGCTGACCGAGCTTGGGCTGATGACGATCCAGAACATCAACCAGGCGGTGGAGACGCTGTCGGGCGGCCAGCGCCAGGGCGTGGCGGTGGCGCGGGCGGCCGCCTTCGGCTCCAAGGTGGTGATCCTGGACGAACCGACGGCGGCACTTGGCGTCAAGGAAAGCCGCCGCGTGCTGGAGTTGATCCGCGACGTGCGCTCGCGCGGGATCCCGATCATCCTGATCAGCCACAACATGCCGCATGTCTTCGAGGTGGCCGACCGCATCCATATCCACCGGCTGGGCCGGCGGCTGTGCGTGATCCGGCCGGACGATTATTCCATGTCGGACGCGGTGGCCTTCATGACCGGGGCGAAGGTGCCGGACGAGGTGGCGACGGCGGCCTGAACGGCACGGCTGCGGGGGGCTTTGCCCCCCGTCCTTCGGACTCCCCCCAGGATATTTTTGCATGGAAGAAATACTGGATCTTGTGGCGCGGCTGGGCCCGGGACGGCGCATCGTGGCCATCGTCGGGGCGCCCGGATCGGGAAAATCCACCCTGGCCGCGCAGCTGGTGGCCGGGCTTGCGGATGCGGTCCTGGTGCCGATGGACGGGTTCCACCTGGACAACCGCCTGCTGGAGGCGGGCGGGCTGCGCGGCTGCAAGGGCGCGCCCGAGACCTTCGACGCGGCGGGGTTCGTCGCGCTGGTGCGGCGGCTCAAGGCCGGGGGCGAGGTGATCCATCCGGTCTTCGACCGGGGCCTGGACCTGGCCATCGCCGGCGCCGGCCGGGTCGGAGCGGATGATCGGCTGGTGGTGGTCGAGGGCAATTACCTGCTGCTGGACCGCGCGCCCTGGCGCGAACTGGCCGGGCTTTGGGATCTGTCGGTCATGCTGGACGTGTCGATGCCGGAGCTGCGCCGCCGCCTGACGGCGCGCTGGCAGGGACTGGGGCGTTCCCCCGCCGAAGTGACGGCGCATCTGGAGAACGACCTCGGCAATGCCGACCTGGTACTGCGCGAATCGCTGCCCGCCGACCTGCTGGTCCGGCCGGCGGCTATGTCTTCGGCCGGAACGCCTTGATGCGGGCAGGATCGGTTTCGACATAAGCCGCGCCGATCAGGTCGAGACAATAGGGTACCGCCGCAAAGACCGCATCGAGGCAGGTGGCAATGGCCGAGGGCTTGCCCGGCAGGGTGATCATCAGCGTGGCGCCGCGGATGCCCGCGGTCTGGCGCGACAGGATGGCGGTCGGCACCTCGCGCAGGCTGGCGCGGCGCATTTCCTCGCCAAAGCCGGGCAGTTCCTTTTCAATCACCTCGGCCATGGCCTCGGGCGTCTGGTCGCGCGGCGCCGGGCCGGTGCCGCCGGTAATCAGGATCAGGTCGGCGCCCTGTTCGTCAGACAGGTCGCGCAGGCAATCCGCGACGATCTCGCGCCCGTCGGGAATGATGCGGCGGGTGATGTCCATGGGCGAGGTGATGGCGGCGCGCAGCCAGGCCTCGGCCCCCGGACCGCCCTTGTCCTCGTACTCGCCGCTGGCGGCACGGTCCGAGACGGTGACGATGGCGATATGGGCGGGACGGGACATGGCGGGCCTCATGAAAAAGGCCGCGGGGGCTGCCCGCGGCCGGTGGGTCTACTTGAACCTGGCGTTGCGATTGGCCACCAGCTTCAGCCGCAGCGCGTTGAGCCGGATGAAGCCCGCCGCGTCCTTCTGGTCATAGGCGCCGGCATCGTCCTCGAAGGTGACGTGCTTTTCGCTGTAGAGCGAATGGTCCGACCAGCGGCCGACCGTGTGGACGCTGCCCTTGTAGAGCTTCAGCCGCACGGTACCGGTCACATGTTCCTGGCTCTTGTCGATCAGCGCCTGCAGCATCTCGCGCTCGGGGCTGAACCAGAAGCCGTTGTAGATCAGCTCGGCATAGCGCGGCATGATCGAATCCTTGAGGTGCCCGGCGCCGCTGTCCAGCGTGATCTGCTCGATGCCGCGATGCGCTTCCAGCAGGATGGTGCCGCCGGGAGTCTCGTAGATGCCGCGCGACTTCATGCCGACAAAGCGGTTTTCCACGAAGTCGAGCCGGCCGATACCATGCCTGCGGCCGTATTCGTTCAGCGCCGTCAGGATGGTGGCAGGCGACAGCGCCTCGCCGTTGATCGACACCGCATCGCCACGCTCGAAGCCGATCTCGACATATTCGGGCTGGTCGGGCGCGTCCTCGGGGCTGACGGTGCGCTGGTAGACGTAATCGGGTGCTTCCTCGGCGGGATTTTCCAGCGCCTTGCCCTCGCTGCTGGTGTGCAGCAGGTTGGCATCGACCGAGAAGGGCGCCTCGCCGCGCTTGTCCTTGGCGATCGGGATCTGGTGTTCTTCGGCGAATTCGATCAGCCGGGTGCGCGAGGTCAGATCCCATTCCCGCCAGGGCGCGATCACCTTGATCGAGGGATCGAGCGCATAGGCCGACAGTTCGAACCGGACCTGGTCATTGCCCTTGCCGGTGGCGCCATGGGCCACGGCATCGGCGCCGTGGCGATGCGCGATGTCCACCAGGTGCTTGGAGATCAGCGGCCGGGCGATCGAGGTGCCCAGCAGGTAAAGCCCCTCGTAGACCGCATTGGCGCGGAACATCGGGAAGACGAAGTCGCGCACGAACTCCTCGCGCACGTCGACGATATGAATGTTTTCCGGCTTGATGCCCAGCAGTTCGGCCTTCTGGCGCGCCGGTTCGAGTTCCTCGCCCTGGCCCAGGTCGGCGGTGAAGGTGATGACCTCGCAGCCATATTCGGTCTGCAGCCATTTCAGGATGATCGAGGTGTCGAGCCCGCCCGAATAGGCAAGGACGACTTTCTTCGGCGCGTCGGACATGCGATATGGCCCCCGTTTTTTGAGTTGATGTTGCAATAGGATGTTTTCCGATGACCGACAAGAGCGGGGCGCCGCCCAGGCGCAGACAGGGCTTTTCCGGCAAACCGGGTGGATTTCGGCGGGGGGCCCGGTGCAGCGCCATCCTGTGCCGGCGCAGGCTGCGGCAGTGGCGCGATGCCTTCATGGACCAGGCGGGCGCGCTGTTGCGGCGTGTCTTTCGCGACTGCTGGTGGCTCAGCGCGATCATCGCCGCGCTCCTCTTCCTGCCGCCGCTGCTGGTCGAACCGCTGCCCGGCTGGCATGACCCCGTCGCCCTTGCCGTGCTGACATTGGCCTTCGGCATCGCGGTGCTGGGCTGGGCCATCGCGATCATGGGCAGCTTGCAAGGATGGCCTGGCCTCAGGCTTGGCCTGGCCCTCGCCATTCCCCTGGGCATGGCCGTGCTTGCCCGCATGAAGGCGCGCAGCATCCTGGCACAAAGCTTCGGCGTTGCGCCCGATACCTTTCCGATGACCCTGGACGTACTGAGGAAGGTCTGAAAAACCTCGCGCCTCGCGCGCCTTGAGGTAGACTGGGCGGGACATCAGAGGATGCGCCCCGATGCCCAAGCAGCCTGCCTTTCCCGGCCTCCGCCAATCGATGAAGAAGAAGCAGACGCGGCGGGAGAAGTTCCTCGCCGAGATGGAGGCTGTGGTGCCGTGGAGCCGCCTCCTTTCACTGATCGAGCCGCACTACCCCAAGGCTGGGCCGAAGGGCGGGCGACCCCCGATGCCGCTGGAGACGATGCTGCGGGTCTACTTCCTGCAGCAGTGGTACGCCCTGAGCGATCCGCTGGCCGAGGAGATACTGTATGACAGCGACGCCATGCGGCAGTTCGCGGGCATCGAGCTTGGCGACGATCGGATCCCCGACGAGACCACGATCCTGAACTTCCGCCACCTGCTGGAGAAGCACCGACTGACCGAGCAGCTGTTCGCCGAGGTGAACAGCCATTTGGCCGATCAGGGGATCACGCTGCGCTCCGGGACACTGGTGGACGCAACCATCATCGACGCGCCCTCGTCGACCAAGAACGAGGCAAAGGCCCGCGACCCCGAGATGTCATCCACGAAGAAGGGCAATACCTGGTACTTCGGCATGAAGGCGCATGTGGGCGTCGATGCTGACAGCGGCATCGTGCACAGCCTCGAGACGACGACGGCGAAGGTCCATGACAGCCAGGTCTGGGACGCGCTCCTGCACGGCGGGGAGACATCAGTCTGGGCGGACAGGGGCTATGTCAGCGCGGCGCGGGAGGCCGCGTTCTCCGGGCCGGGCAAGTTCTGGGGCGTCATGCGCAAGGCGCCAAGGGGCGGTGCGCTGCATCCCGTCGACGCGGACATCAACCGGGTCATCGCCAGGGTGCGCGCTCGGGTCGAGCATCCCTTCCGGGTAATCAAGCAGCAGTTCGGGTATCTCAAGACCCGCTACCGCGGGCTTGCAAAGAACCGTGCTCAGCTCTTCACCCTGTTCGCCCTCGGCAACCTGTTCCTCGTCCGACGAAGGCTGCTGGCATGAGGTGGAGTCTGCCCACAGGTGCCGATCCCGGCCCTTCGAACGGGCCGATACCCGGAAATCGTCGGCATACCCGGTCGACGTGCCCTCGTCAGACCGCCTCTGCCCGAAAATCCGCGAAGCCGAAGCGGTAGTTCAGACGATCCCTGACAGCGGTCACGACTTTGTGGCTGACCTTCGCGGGGGCTGGGGCGCTGCTCATGCTGCTGCAGTTGGGGTTGCTTACCCTGCAAATGCTGACGAGGCGTGGAGGCGCTGCCCTGCGGTCGATGGCCTTTGTCCTGCCGCTCAGCGCGATGATCGCGATGCCGCTTGCGTCATCGCTGACGATCATGCCCGACCTGCCCAGCCTCGTCCGGGCGCTGGATGGGCAGGAAAACTACCGATGCGATTTCCCAGCCATGCCGTCCCGGCCCCTTTCCGTCACCTTCCTTTCCGATACCCAGGTGCTTGCCTGGCTGCCCGACAGGGCACAGCCCGTCGTCCTGCCCTGCAAGATGGACGCCACCCGCTAGCCAGGGCGGCCGGGCGCCGCCGCCCAGGGCGGCAAGCCATCCCCACTTGCCAACCGCGGTTTTTCGCGCCATGCGCCGGTCATGGAAAACTTTGCCGCCTCTGTCCGCCAGGCCGGGATCGCGCTGCGCGACCTTTTCGAGCCGACGCCCTTGCAGAAGAACGATCACCTCTCGGCGAAATACGGTGCCGAGATCTGGCTGAAACGCGAAGACCTGACGCCGGTGCGCAGCTACAAGCTGCGCGGCGCCTTCAACGCCATGCGCAAGATCGGCGCCGGGCCGCAGGGGCATTTCGTCTGCGCCAGCGCCGGCAACCACGCGCAGGGCATGGCCTATGCCTGCCGGCATTTCGGCACCCGCGGCACGATCTTCATGCCGGTCACCACGCCCCGGCAAAAGATCGACAAGACCCGCATCTTCGGCAACGGCGCCATCGAGATCGTGCTGACCGGCGATTATTTCGACCAGACGCTGGCCGCGGCGCAGGATTTCGCCCGCGCGCAGGGCGCCACCTTCCTGTCGCCCTTCGACGACCCGGACATCATCGAGGGGCAGGCCACGGTCGGGCTGGAGCTGCTCGACCAGCTGGATGCCGCGCCGGATGTCGTCGTCCTGCCGGTCGGCGGCGGGGGGCTGGCCGCCGGCGTCACCCGGTTGCTGGCCGAACTGGCCCCCGGCACCCGCGCCGAGTTCGCCGAACCGGAAGGTGGCGCCAGCCTGCGCGAGGCGCTGCTGGCGGGCACCCCCGTGACCCTGCCCGCCGTGGACAATTTCGTCGATGGCGCCGCCGTGGCGCGGATCGGCGACCTGCCCTTTGCCGCGCTTCGCGGCTTCGGCGCCGAGCGCGTCCATACCGCGCCCGAAGATCGCATCTGCGCCACCATGCTCGAAATGCTGAACATCGAGGGCATCGTGCTGGAACCGGCCGGGGCGCTGGCAGTGGACGTGCTGCGCGACATTCCCGACCTGGCCGGCAAGCGGGTGGTCTGCATCTGTTCGGGCGGGAATTTCGACTTCGAGCGCCTGCCCGAGGTCAAGGAGCGCGCCCAGCGTTTCTCGGGGCTCAAACGCTATTTCATCCTGCGCATGCCGCAGCGGCCCGGCGCCCTGCGCGATTTCCTGCAATTGCTGGGCCCCGAGGACGATATCGCCCGCTTCGAATACCTGAAGAAATCGGCGCGCAACTTCGGCTCGGTCCTGATCGGCATCGAGACCACCGCCCCGGAAAACCTTGCCCGGCTGTGCGACAGGCTGGAAGCGGCGGGGATCGGCTATCGCGACATCACCCGCGATCCGGTGCTGGCGGAATTCCTGATCTGACCGGCGCTCAGGCAAGGCGCATCCGCTTGTCGGGGCGCAGCGCCGCGTCCAGCTGGCGCATCAGCGCCTGTTTCGACGCGGAATAACTGGCCAGCAGCGATTCGGCATCGACCTCGGCCGCCCGGCCCCCGGCCGCCTTGCGTTCGCCTGCATCGCAAAGATTGCCGAAATCGACAAAGCCCAGGTTCCAGGCGCATCCTTTCAGGAAATGCAGGTCGGTTTCCAGCTGCAGCACGTCCCGGCGCGACAGGCGCATGATGACACCTTCGACCTCGTCCAGAAACAGTTCCAGGATCAGCTGGAATTCGTCATCGCCGACCTCCCCGCGCAGTTCGTTGATACGGTTCCAATCCAGCATGGACAACCCTCGGAAGAATCACCCACCCTTCATAACAGCAATTTCATCTATAACGTGTTAATCGCGAAAATTGTCTGGATTAACGGAACATTCAGACCCCGTGGTCTAGACCCTGGCGCATGATGATCCTCGACCCCCAGGCCACGACGACGATACCGCACAGCATGCGGCTGGTGCTGCTTGTCGACGACAGCCGGGCACAAAGGCGGACCCTGGCGGTGCAGCTGCTCCGCGCCGGCTACCAGGTGGTCGAGGCGGCCAGCGGCGACGAGGCGATGCGCATCTGCCTGGAGCGGCGGCCCGACATCGTCATCTCGGACTGGATGATGCCGGGCCAAAGCGGGCTGGAATTTTGCCGCCGCTTTCGCGAGATGCAGTCGGACCGCTATGGCTATTTCATCCTGCTGACCTCGCGCAACGACAAGAAGGACATCGCCCAGGGGCTGCGCGCCGGCGCCGACGAATTCCTGACCAAGCCGGTCTCGGGCGCCGAACTGCTGGCGCGGCTTTCCGCCAGCGAACGCATCCTGCGCATGGAGGAAAGCCTGCGCAGCGCCAATACCCAGCTCAGCGCCACCCTGGCCCAGCTGCGCGAGACCCAGGCCGCGATCGACCGCGACCTGCGCGAGGCGCAGCGCCTCCAGCAGGGGCTGGTGCGGGAACGCCATGGCCGCTACGGCGATTTCGACCTTTCGCTGCTGATGCGCCCGGCCGGCCATATCGGCGGCGACCTGGTCGGCTTCTTTCCGATCAACGCCCGCCGCGTCGGGCTGTTCGCGCTGGACGTGGCGGGCCATGGCGTCGCCTCGGCACTGCTTTGCGCGCGGCTGGCGGCGCTGCTTTCCGGTGGGACGGACCAGAACATCGCGCTGCGCATCACCGACCTGGGCCTTTACGACGCCCGCCCGCCGACCGAGGTGCTGCGCCACCTGAACACGCTGATGATCGAGGAATTGCGTACCGAATCCTATTTCACCATGGTCTATGCCGATCTGGATTTCCTGACCGGCCAGCTGCGCCTGGTGCAGGCGGGCCACCCCCATCCGGTGCTGCAACGCGCCGACGGCCGCATCGAGCGCATCGGCGGCGGCGGCCTGCCCGTGGGGGTGTTTCCCGATGCCGCGTATGACGAGGTGCAATTGGCGCTTGGACCCGGCGACCGGCTGTTCATCAGCTCGGACGGCCTCACGGAAAGCGAGAATGCGCGCGGCGAACCCCTGGGCGAAGAAGGGCTGAATGCCATCCTGCGCACCAATGCCACGCTGCGCGGCGATGCACTGCTGGAATCGATCTGCTGGTCGGCAGCGCATTACGCCGGCGGCCGGCGCGGCGACGACATCTCGGCCGTGCTGGTCGAGCGGCAGAAGAACGGTGGCGGCCCCTGGGGCTGAGACCCGGCTCAGATCCGGCGCAACGCCGCCCGCACCAGGGCGCGCGAGCCCGGATCGGGCAACAGTTCCGCGACCTGCCGCAGGGGCACCCAATGCGCTTCATGCCCCGGCTCGGAAGGAGCGCCCAGCCGCACCACCGGGCGGGCCAGCCAGAGGGTGCAGAGCTTCTCCGCCCAGAACCCGTAATCCGGCATATGGCAAAAACGCCGATAGGCGCCGAGGCGGCGCGGATTGCCGATGCTCCAGCCGGTCTCCTCGCGCACCTCGCGATGCAGGGCGGCCAACGGCGATTCGCCGGGGTCGATGCCGCCGCCGGGCAATTGGAACTCGGGCGCCGGCGCCTGCTGGAAGGTCAGCAGCGCCGCGCCGTCGCGGATCAGCAGCCCATAGGCCCCCGGACGCAGGCGATGGGCGCGGCGCCCCGGCGGCGTTCCGAAACGCGGTATCATGCGGCCACTTCCTTTCCCCCCACGGCGCCCTGCCTGTGCCCATCCCGGCCGGGAAGGCCATGGCTGCGCCCCGCCCGCGCCTGCATGGCTTCACCGTTTCCCAAATACCCAAGCGACCGTGCCACCGGCGGCAAGCCTTGCCCGAAAGCACCCTGCCGCGCAAAGCAAAAGCCGCGCAAACCCAAGGGCTTGCGCGGCTTTTGTTCATGGTGCCCAGGAGAGGACTCGAACCTCCACGCCTTGCGGCACACGGACCTGAACCGTGCGCGTCTACCAATTCCGCCACCTGGGCAGGTCGCGTGAGCCGGGTGATTAAGCCCAGCCGCAGGGGGTGTCAACGGGGGATCGACAAAAATCTTCGCCGGCCGCAAATCTTTTTCGCGCCCCCGTTCACGCCGCCTTCGAAGCCGCCGGCCCGGCCGTGTCCGGGCCGTGCTTCATCGGCCGGCGCCGCCGGAAAACCGCGCCCCGGCCGGGTAGAGCCCTGCCCCTTCGGCCGGATCGGCGCGGCCCGGCATGCCCCCTTCGCACGGCACGGACCCGCCTGATCCTGCCGCGCTCCATGAGATCGTCCGCATGCCGCCGCCCCAGGCGGCCGCGAGCAGGCCGCAAGCCGGTGGCCGCGATCCCCGCACGCCTGGCACCAACGGCCGCGGCGGCGGTGCCGCGCCTCCCCCCGGGGCTCGGCCTGGACGATCTTTTCATCCCTCGCCCATTTGCCGCCGTTGCCCGGCCTTGAAAGGGCGCGGCCAACGCCGGGACGGGCCGGCAAGGCGGACCCGATCGTCGCAGGCCGGCGGCCACGGCTTGCCGCTGGCGGAAGGCTTGGGTATTGAACGATCAAGCACGCACGAAGGGAGCGCCGCATGTCCGCAGCCAAGCTTGTCACCATTTATGGCGGGTCTGGATTCCTCGGCCGGCAGATCGCACGGGTCATGGCCGCCCAGGGCTGGCGCATCCGCGTCGCCGTCCGCCGCCCGAACGAGGCCGGGGTGGTGCGCACCTATGGCGCCCCCGGCCAGGTCGAGCCGGTGCCCTGCAACGTGCGCGACGACCTTTCCGTGACCGCCTGCATGGCCGATGCGGATGCGGTCATCAACTGCGTCGGCATCATGGTGCGCGAGGGCAGGAACACCTTCGACGCCATCCACGAGGAGGCCGCGGGCCGCGTCGCCCTCATCGCCGCCGAAACCGGGGTCCGGCATTTCGTGCATGTCTCGGCCATCGGCGCGGATCCGGATTCGGACAGCCGCTATGCCGCCACCAAGGGCCGGGGCGAGGCGGCGGTGCTGGCGCATCGCCCCGATGCGGTGATCCTGCGGCCTTCGGTCATGTTCGGGCCGGACGACCATTTCTACAACCGCATCGCCTCGATGACGCGGCTGGGGCCGATCCTGCTGGTGCCGGGCGCGAACACCCAGATGCAGCCGGTCTATGTCGAGGACGTGGCCCGCGCCGCCGCCATGGCCGCCGCGGGACAGGCCGAGCCGGGCATCTACGAGCTTGGCGGGCCGGACGTCCTGACCATGCGCGAGGTGGCGCAGCAGGTTCTGGTTGCCACCGACCGGCGCCGCGCCATCATCGGCCTGCCGAATTGGCTGGGCCGGGTGATGGGATCGGTGCTGGACACGGTGCAGACCGTCAGCGGCGGGCTGCTGACCAACCGCATCATGACCCGCGACCAGGCCCGGCTGCTGCGCCGGCCGAACCGGGTCTCGGGACAGGTCAAGACCTTTGCCGACCTGGGCATCGAACCGACCGCCGCCCCCGCCATCATCGCGCAATACCTGTGGCGCTTCCGGCCCTCGGGGCAATATGAAGCGATCACCGCCTCGGCGAAGAACCTGCGCAACGGCTGATGGACCACAACACCCTCGTTGCCGCCGCCCTTGGTCTGCTGGAGGGGCTGACCGAGTTCATTCCCGTGTCCTCGACCGGCCATGTGCTGCTGGCCGGGCATTTCCTGGGCTTCGATTCCCCCGGCCGCGCCTTCGAGGTGCTGATCCAGCTGGGCGCGATCATGGCCATCCTGGGCGTCTATGCCGGGCGGCTGTGGCGGATCTTTTCCGGCGCACCGCATGATCCGCGCGCCAGGCGCTTCATCCTGGCGGTGGCCCTGGCCTTCCTGCCCGCGGTGGTGATCGGCGTGCTGGCGCATCGCATCATCAAGGAAGTGCTGTTCGAGACCCCGGCCCTGATCGCCGCCATGCTGATCATCGGCGGCGTGGTGCTGCTGTTCGTGGACCGGATGGCGAACCGGCCGCGGCATTTCTCGGCCGAGGATTTCCCGCTGCCCATGGCGCTGAAGATCGGCTTCATCCAGTGCCTGGCGATGATTCCCGGCGTCTCGCGCTCGGGGGCGACCATCGTCGGTGCCCTGCTTCTGGGCGCCGACAAGCGTTCTGCCGCGGAATTCAGCTTTTTCCTGTCCATGCCGACGATGCTGGGCGCTTTCGTCTATGATCTCCACAAGAACCGCGACATCCTGGACGCAGCGGCGACCGGGAACATCGTATTGGGTTTTGTCTGCGCCTTCCTGGCTGCCGTGGTCGTGGTGCGTGGGCTGCTGAACTATGTCTCGACCTATGGCTATGGCTTCTTCGCCTGGTGGCGAATCGCAGTCGGGGTCGTGGTTTTGCTGGCTTTGCAGGCAGGATGGTAAACTGTGCTGACCTATTTTTCGCGCCCGCAGCGTAAAAAAGAGGGGTTCGGACGGAAGAATCGTTAATTAGGTCAACTCTGCTGACTTTTCTTTGACGGCGGCCTGACTTATCAGGCTGGGACCACCCTCGTCATCGAAGGACGCGCAGCCATGGCCACGCAAAAGATGCTCAAATTCGTCACCATCGGGCGCGAGATGCCCGAGAAACGTGACGCGGCATCCCGCTCGGAAGATTTCCACGAGATCTATCGCGAGTTCGCCGAGGCCAAGGCCAAGGAACAGGCCAGCCGCTGCAGCCAATGCGGCGTGCCCTATTGCCAGAGCCATTGCCCGCTGCACAACAACATCCCCGACTGGCTGCGCCTGACCGCCGAGGGGCGCACGCAGGAAGCCTATCTGCGCAGCCAGGAGACCAACACCTTCCCCGAGATCTGCGGCCGCATCTGCCCGCAGGACCGGCTGTGCGAGGGCAATTGCGTCATCGAACAGTCCGGCCACGGCACCGTCACCATCGGCGCCATCGAGAAATACATCACCGACACCGCCTGGGAGCAGGGCTGGATCACGCCGATCGTGCCGATGCAGGAACGGCCGGAATCCATCGGCATCATCGGCGCGGGGCCGGGCGGGCTGGCCGCCGCCGACCGGCTGCGCCGCATGGGCTTCCAGGTCACGGTCTATGACCGCCACGACCGCGCCGGCGGGCTGATGATCTATGGCATCCCCGGCTTCAAGCTGGAAAAGCAGGTGGTCGAGCGGCGCACCGAGCAGCTGGCCCAGGGCGGCGTGGACTTCGTGCTGAACGTCAATGTCGGCGAGGACATCAGCTTCGACGCCATCCGCGGCAAGCATGACGCGGTGCTGATCGCCACCGGCGTCTACAAGACCCGCGACCTGGACATCGACAATGCCGCCGCCAAGGGCGTGGTACGGGCGCTGGACTACCTGACCGCCTCGAACCGGGTCGATCTGGGCGACGAGATCCCCGATTACGAGGATGGCGAGCTGAACGCCAAGGGCAAGCGCGTCGTGGTCATCGGCGGCGGCGACACCGCCATGGATTGCGTGCGCACCGCCATCCGCCAGGGCGCGCAATCGGTGAAATGCCTGTATCGCCGCGACCGCGCCAACATGCCCGGCAGCCAGCGCGAGGTGCAGAACGCCGAGGAGGAGGGCGTCGAGTTCGTCTGGTTGTCCGCCCCTGGCGCCTTTACCGGCCATGTCACCGGCGAGGCCATGGTCGCGCAGGAACGCGACGTGGATGATACGGGCGAAATCCCGACCATCAGCGCCGTGCGCGTGCAGAAGATGCGGCTGGGCCAGCCCGATGTCTCGGGCCGGCAGTCGCCCGAGCTGATCGAAGGCGCCGATTACGACGAGCCGGCGGAACTGGTCATCAAGGCGCTGGGTTTCGAACCCGAGGAACTGCCGCGGCTTTGGGGCGTGGACGGGCTGGAGGTGACGCGCTGGGGCACGATCAAGGCCGATTACCAGACGCACCAGACCAGTCTGCCCGGCGTCTTTGCCGTGGGCGACATCGTGCGCGGCGCCAGCCTGGTGGTCTGGGCGATCCGCGACGGCCGCGAGGCCGCGGACAGCATCGCCGGCTATCTTTCCGGCGCCGCCCGCGTCGCGGCCGAATAGGGGGCGGCAATGGCACGACAACCACGCCCCAGCCCCGCAGCCGGCGCCACGCCGACGGCGCGCGGCATGGTGCTGGCGGCAGGAGCGGCAGCCATGCTGACGCTTCCTGCCCTGCCCGCCGCGGCGGCCAATTTCACCCCGCCTTCCGGCTGCAAGCTGGAAATCACCGTGCAGAACCGCGGTTGCAGCGTCTCGCAGCATTACCGCTGCGGCTCGGATGCGCCCGGCGACCAGCGCGTGACCTATTTCACCCCCGAAGGCCCGACCTTCCAGTCGCGCATCGACCGCGAGACGCGCTGGATGGAAAGCACCGACCTGCGCAGCGGCCTGACCGATGTGCTGGAGGAGGAGGCGCAGGACCACGCCTCGTTCTCGACCCTGCTGGAGACAGGGCGGGACGATTTCGATTTCTGGACCCGCTCGAACGACGGCGAGCGGCTGCGCCATGTCGGCCATGACGAATTGACCGGCGAAACGGTGCAGATCGACGGCGTGACGCTGGAACTCACCCGGTTCGAACTGACCACCTATGGCGAATCCGGCCAGGTGCTGATCCGGCGCCATGGCCAGCAATTCATCAGCCGCGCGCAGGGGCGGTTCTATGGCGGCGTCGAGACCTCCGAGGACTGGACCGGCGCCGTGCGCCAGACCAACGACAGCCCGGTGACGTTCTCGTTTCCGGGGCAGCCCGGCTTCGGCTCGACCAAGCCGGAATATGATTGCGACCTGCAGATGGTGGGCGGCCAGGGCGCCGACATCCTGTGGCAGCTTGTGAAGGAGGCACGGACGTGAAGGACTGTGAACAGATGAGCTGGGAACAGCAGGAACAGGCCCGCCGCGACTGGATGGCGGAACATTCGCTCTACCGTGCCGAGGACGAGCATTCGTCCTGCGGCGTCGGCCTGGTCGTCAGCATCGACGGCAAGGCCAGCCGCAAGGTGGTGGAAAGCGGCATCACCGCGCTGAAGGCGATCTGGCATCGTGGCGCCGTGGACGCCGACGGCAAGACCGGCGACGGCGCCGGCATCCATGTGCAGATCCCGGTGCCCTTCTTCTACGACCAGGTGCGCCGCACCGGGCACGAGCCCGACCACGACAAGCTGATCGCCGTGGGCCAGGTCTTCCTGCCGCGCACCGATTTCGCCGCGCAGGAACGCTGCCGGACCATCGTGGAATCCGAAGTGCTGCGCATGGGCCATTACATCTATGGCTGGCGGCACGTGCCGGTGAACACCGCGGTCCTGGGCGAAAAGGCCAATGCCACCCGCCCCGAGATCGAGCAGATCCTGATCCGCTGCGACAAGGACATCGACGACGAGCAGTTCGAGCGCGAGCTTTACATCATCCGCCGCCGCATCGAGAAGGCGGCAGTGGCGGCGCAGATCGCCGGCATGTATATCTGCACGCTGTCCTGCCGCAGCATCATCTACAAGGGCATGATGCTGGCCGAACAGGTGGCCGAGTTCTATCCCGACCTCAAGGACGAGCGTTTCGAGAGCGCCTTCGCCATCTATCACCAGCGTTATTCCACCAACACCTTCCCGCAATGGTGGCTGGCGCAGCCCTTCCGCATGCTGGCCCATAACGGCGAGATCAACACGCTCAAGGGCAACTCGAACTGGATGAAGAGCCACGAGATCCGCATGGCCTCGCGGACCTTCGGCGAGATGGCCGAGGACATCAAGCCGATCATCCCCGGCGGCTCGTCCGACTCGGCGGCGCTGGACGCGGTGTTCGAGGTGCTGGTACGGTCCGGCCGCAATGCGCCGATGACCAAGACCATCCTGGTGCCGGAAGCCTGGTCCAAGGCCACCACCGACATGCCCAAGGCCTGGGCGGACATGTATGCCTATTGCAACTCGATCATGGAGCCCTGGGACGGTCCCGCCGCGCTGGCCATGACCGACGGGCGCTGGGTCTGCGGCGGGCTGGACCGCAACGGCTTGCGGCCGCTGCGCTATGTCGTGACCGGCGACAACCTGCTGATCGCCGGGTCCGAGGCCGGCATGGTCCCGGTCAACGAAACCGCCGTGCGCGAAAAGGGCGCGCTGGGGCCGGGCCAGATGATCGCCGTCGACATGGCCGAGGGCAAGCTTTACCACGACCGCGAGATCAAGGACCATCTGGCCGCCAGCCAGCCCTTCGGCGATTGGGTGGAAAAGGTGGTGCAGCCCTCGGAACTGATGGCCAAGCTGCCCGAGACCGCGCTGCACAGCGGCGAGGAGCTGCACCGCCGCCAGATCGCGGTCGGCTATACCGTCGAGCTGGTCGAGCAGATGCTGGTGCCGATGGCCGAGGACGCCAAGGAGGCGCTGGCCTCGATGGGCGACGACACGCCGCCCGCGGTGCTGTCGCGCCAGTTCCGGCCGCTGTCGCATTACTTCCGGCAGAACTTCAGCCAGGTGACGAACCCGCCCATCGACAGCTTGCGCGAAAGCCGGGTGATGAGCCTGCGCACCCGCTTCGGCAACCTCAAGAACGTGCTTGAGGAAAGCTCGACCCATGCCGAGATCACCATGCTGGAAAGCCCCTTCCTCGCCAATGGCGAGTTCGAGGAACTGACCCGCATGTTCCAGGGCCAGGCGACGCAGATCGACTGCACCTTCCCGGCCAATGGCGGCCCGGACGCCCTGGCCGAGGCCCTGGCGCGCATCCGCGCCGAGGCCGAGGATGCCGTGCGGTCCGGCAACGGCCATATCATCCTGACCGACGAGGGCATCTCGGCCAACCGCGTCGGCGTGCCGATGATCCTGGCGACCAGCGCGGTGCATAGCTGGCTGACGCGCAAGGGGCTGCGGACCTTCTGCTCGCTGAACGTGCGCGCCTCGGAATGCGTGGACCCGCATGATTTCGCGGTGCTGATCGGCTGCGGCGCGACCACGGTGAACCCCTATCTGGCGCAGGACACCCTGGCCGAGCGCATCGAGCGCGGGCTGCTGGACGGCAACCTGATCGACATCATGACCCGCTATCGCGAGGCCATCGACGCCGGGCTGCTGAAGATCATGGCCAAGATGGGGATCTCGGTCCTGTCCTCCTATCGCGGCGGGCTGAACTTCGAGGCGGTGGGGCTTTCCCGCGCCATGGTGGCGGAATACTTCCCCGGCATGCAGTCGCGCATCTCGGGCATCGGGCTGCACGGGCTGCAGGCCAAGCTGGAGGAAGCCCATGCCAAGGGCTTCCGCGCGCCGCTGGTCGACCTGCTGCCGGTGGGCGGCTTCTACAAGGCGCGTCGCTCGGGCGAAAAGCACGCCTGGGAAGCCAATACCATGCGGCTGTTGCAGCTGGCCTGCGAAAAGGCGTCCTATGATGTGTGGAAGCAGTTCACCGCCACCATGCGGGCGAACCCGCCGATCCATATCCGCGACCTGCTGGACATCAAGCCCCTGGGCAAGCCGGTGCCGCTGGAAGAGGTGGAATCGATCACCTCGATCCGCAAGCGTTTCGTGACGCCGGGCATGAGCTTGGGCGCGCTGTCGCCCGAGGCGCATATGACGCTGAACATCGCCATGAACCGCATCGGTGCGAAATCCGACAGCGGCGAGGGCGGCGAGGATCCGGCGCATAGCCACCCGCTGCCCAATGGCGACAACCCCTGCGCCAAGATCAAGCAGGTCGCCTCGGGGCGGTTCGGCGTCACCGCGGAATACCTGAACGCCTGCGAGGAACTGGAGATCAAGGTCGCCCAGGGCGCCAAGCCCGGTGAGGGCGGCCAGCTGCCCGGCATGAAGGTGACGGACCTGATCGCCCGGCTGCGGCATTCGACCAAGGGCGTGACGCTGATCTCGCCGCCGCCGCATCACGACATCTATTCGATCGAGGATCTGGCGCAGCTGATCTATGACCTGAAACAGATCAACCCGCGCGCCAAGATCACGGTGAAGCTGGTGGCAAGCTCGGGCGTCGGCACCATCGCGGCGGGCGTGGCCAAGGCCAAGGCCGACGTGATCCTGATCTCGGGGCACAATGGCGGCACCGGGGCCTCGCCGGCCACGTCCATCAAGTTCGCCGGCCTGCCCTGGGAAATGGGCCTGACCGAGGCGCATCAGGTGCTGGCAATGAACCGCCTGCGCGACCGGGTGACGCTGCGCACCGACGGCGGGCTGCGCACCGGGCGCGACATCGTCATGGCGGCGATGATGGGGGCCGAGGAATACGGCATCGGCACCGCCGCCCTGATCGCCATGGGCTGCATCATGGTGCGCCAGTGCCAGTCGAACACCTGTCCGGTGGGCGTCTGCACCCAGGACGAAAAGCTGCGGGCCATGTTCAACGGCTCGGCCGACAAGGTGGTGAACCTGATCACCTTCTACGCCACCGAGGTGCGCGAGATCCTGGCCAGCATCGGCGCGCGCAGCCTTGACGAGGTGATCGGCCGCGCCGACCTGCTGACCCAGGTCAGCCGGGGCGACAAGTCGCTGGACGACCTGGACCTGAACCCGCTGCTGATCACCGTCGATGGCTCGGAGAAAATCGTCTACGACCGCTCGAAGCCGCGCAACGCGGTGCCCGACACGCTGGACGCCGAGATCATCCGCGATGCCGGCCGCTTCTTCTCGGATGGCGAGAAGATGCAGCTGTCCTATGCGGTCAGGAACACCCAGCGGACGGTGGGCACGCGCACGTCCTCGATGATCGTGCAGACCTTCGGCATGCGCAACAAGCTGCAACCGGACCACCTGACCGTGCGGCTGACCGGCAGCGCCGGGCAGTCTCTGGGCGCCTTTGCGGCGCCGGGGCTGAAGATCGAGGTCTCGGGCGATGCCAACGACTATGTCGGCAAGGGGCTGTCGGGCGGCACCATCGTCGTGCGCCCGCCCATGGGCAGCCCGCTGAAGGCGGCCGAGAACACCATCATCGGCAATACCGTGCTTTACGGCGCCACCGACGGCTATCTGTTCGCCGCCGGCCGGGCGGGCGAACGCTTCGCGGTCCGCAATTCGGGCGCCAAGGTGGTGATCGAGGGCTGCGGCAGCAACGGCTGCGAATACATGACCGGCGGCGTCGCCGTGATCCTGGGCCGGATCGGCGCGAACTTCGGCGCCGGCATGACCGGGGGCATGGCTTATCTCTACGACCCCGAGGGCCTGGCGCGCGATTACATCAACGCCGAAACGCTGGTCCTGTGCCCGGTGACGCAGGCGCATTGGGAAGGGGAGCTCAAGGGCCTGATCGAGCGGCACTACCAGGAAACCCGCTCGCGCCGGGCCGAGGAGATCCTGCAGAACTGGGAGGACGAGAAGGCCAACTTCCTGCAAGTCTGCCCCAGGGAGATGCTGCCGCATCTGAAGCATCCCATCGCCCCGGTCGAGGATCTGGCGGCGGTGCCGGCGGAATAGGACGGATCGGGGGCCTGCGGGCCCCCTTTTCATTTGCCGCGCCAAGGACCAGACCAGCCACCGGCACGCCGACAACCCCGACAAAATGCGCATGCGCCGAAAACACTTTCGTTGAATCGCGCTTCGGTCATGGTATGTGAACTGCACTGTTCAGTTGTCGGAGCCGGCGGGGATCATGTTCATAAGCGTGCCGGCCAGCCTGGGTGCCGCAATCCTGACGGTGATCCTGGGCCTGCCCTGGTGGGTCTCGGCCCTCGGCTTCCTTGGCGCGGGCGTCTGCGCCCTTTTCGCCGCCGAGGCATGGGCGGCCAGAAAGATCCCGGCCGAACCGCACGAGATCCAGCGCGGCCAGCTGGAAAAATCCTCCGATCTCTATGCCGGGACGGTCTCTCCGCGTCCGGGAAATCCCGCCGCGCGATCCTTCCGGGCCTGACCGGGGCCCTCGCTTACCCCTTTCCCGCGACACGCAACTTTCCCGCAAGGCCGGTTGGCCATGGACGCCATCCCGGCTAAAACCCCGGCGCGACGGATTCGGAAAAGGAAGCGCCCATGTCCGCGACCGAAAAGATCGCCCTTGGCAGCATCCTCGTCGGGCTGGTCGTTCTGGCGCTCAAGGCCCTGGCCTGGTGGCTGACCGGCTCGGTCGCGCTGCTGTCGGATGCGCTGGAAAGCACGGTGAACGTGGCCACCGCCGTCGCCGCGCTAATCGCGATCCGGGTCGCGGCCAAGCCCGCCGACCGCGGCCATCCCTATGGCCATCACAAGGCCGAGTTCTTCAGCGCCGTGCTGGAGGGGGTGATGATCATCGTTGCCGCGTTGCTGATCCTGCGCGAGGCCTGGCACGGTTTCCAGAATCCGCGCATGCTGGACGCCCCGGTCGAGGGGTTGCTGGTCAACGGCCTGGCCAGCCTCATCAACGGGCTGTGGTGCTGGCTGCTGATCAGCCGCGGCCGGCGGTTGAAATCGCCGGCGCTGGTCGCGGACGGGCGGCACCTGCTGTCGGACGTGGTCTCGTCCGTGGGCGTGGTGGCCGGCGTGGCGCTGGCGGTCGCCACCGGCTGGGCGGTGCTGGACCCGGCGCTGGCGGCACTGGTCGCGCTGAACATCCTGTGGTCGGGCTGGAAGGTCATGGCCAGCTCGCTCTCGGGGCTGATGGACGAGGCGGTGTCCGAGGACACGCTGGCCGAGATCCGCGCCACCATCTCGGGCGCCGCAGCCGGCGCCATCGAGGCGCATGACCTGCGCACCCGCCACGCCGGGCCGCGCACCTTCATCGACTTCCACCTGGTGGTGGACGGCCAGACCACGGTCGATGCCGCCCACGACATCTGCGACCGCATCGAACAGGCGCTCCGGCGCAAGCTGCCCGGCGCGCTGATCACCATCCATGTCGAGCCCGAGCACAAGGCCAAGCATTCGGGCGTCGTGGTGATCTAGCGCAGCCGCCTTCCCTCGGCATCGAAGTGAAAGGCGCGGTTCGGCTCGAAGCCCAGGCCCACCACCTCGTCCACGGCATAGTCCTGCTCGCCGAACAGCCGCACGGTCAAGAGGCCGTGGTCCTCCGAGGAAAAATAGACCAGCGTCTCACCGCCCAGCTTCTCGACATGGCTGACGCGGCCGCTGATCTGCCCGCCGCCGGGCGTCAGATGCTCGGGACGGATGCCCAGCCGATGCGAGCGCAGGCCCAGCTTGCCGGCATCCAGGAAATTCATCTGCGGGCTGCCGATGAAGCCGGCGACGAAGGTGTTGTCGGGATCATTGTAAAGGTCCATCGGCCGGCCCACCTGCTCGACCACGCCGCCGCGCAGCACGACGATCTTGTCGGCCAGCGTCATCGCCTCGACCTGGTCATGGGTGACATAGATCATCGTCGCGCCCAGCTCGCGATGCAGCCGGGCGATCTCGATCCGGGTCTGCACGCGCAGCGCGGCGTCGAGGTTCGACAGCGGCTCGTCGAACAAAAACAGCTTCGGCCGCCGCACGATGGCGCGGCCAATGGCGACGCGCTGGCGCTGCCCGCCCGACAGCTCGGCCGGGCGCCGCTCCAGCAGGGGCGTCAGGGCCAGCATCTCGGCCGCCTTCTCGGTCGCCGCCTCGATCTGCGCGCGGGGCGTGCCGGCCTGTTTCAGCGCCAGCCCCATATTGTCGCGCACGGTCAGGTGCGGGTAAAGCGCATAGCTCTGGAACACCATGGCGATCTCGCGCCGGGCCGGGGCCAGGTCGTTGACGCGCGCGCCGTCGATCACCACGTCGCCCGAGGTCACGTCCTCGAGCCCGGCGATCATGCGCAGCAGCGTGGACTTGCCGCAGCCCGAGGGGCCGACGAAGACGCAGAACTCGCCATCCTCGACATTCAGGTCCACGCCCTTGATGACCTGGGTGGCGCCGAAGGACTTGGTGACTTGGGTAAGGGTCAGGGCTCCCATCGGGATCTCCTTGCTGCAAGACGGATCATTTGACGGCGCCGGCGGTGATGCCGCGGATCAGCTGGCGCGAGAAGATCAGGTAAAGCACCAGCACCGGCAGGATGGCGAGGCTCAGCGCCGCCAGCACGGCGTTCCAGTTGGTGACGAACTGGCCGATGAAGACCTGGCTGCCCAGGGTGACGGTCTTGGTCGCCTCGCTCGGCGCCAGAATCAGCGGGAACCACAGGTCGTTCCAGATCGGGATCATGGTGAAGACGGCGACGGTGGCCATGGCCGGCCGCACCAGCGGCAGCACCAGCCGGAAGAAGATGGTGTATTCCGACAGCCCGTCGATGCGCCCGGCATTCTTCAGATCGTCCGAGACGCCGCGCATGAACTCGGACAGGATGAACACCGCCAGCGGCAGCCCCTGCGCGGTATAGACCAGCACCAACGCCGTCAGCGTGTTGACCAGCCCCGAGGCCACCATCATCTGCAATATGGCGACGGTGCCCAGCCGGATCGGGATCATGATCCCCAGCGCCAGATACAGCCCCATCAGCATATTGCCGCGAAAGCGGTATTCCGACAGGGCAAAGGCTGCCATGGCGCCGAACAGCAGCACGAAGAACAGGCTGGCCACGGTCACGATCAGCGAGTTCTGGAAGTAGAGGACGAAATCCCCCTGCGCCAGCACCGTGCGATAGCCGACCAGGTCGAAGCTTTCCGGCCCCGGCACGGCCAGCGGATCGGCGAATATCGCCCGGCGGGTCTTGAAGCTGTTGATGACCACGACGAAGACCGGGAACAGCGCGATCACCGTGTAAAGGATCAGCACGGCATGGGCGGCCAGGCTGCGGGCGGTGGAATGGCGGGCTTGGCTCATGGCTCTCCCCTCAGAACTGATAGCGGCGCAGCCGGCGCTGGATGGCGAACAGGTAGAAGCTGACGCCCAGCAGGATGATGCCGAACATGGCGGTGGCGATGGTCGCGCCCATATGCGGATCGCCGATCTGCAACTGGAAACCGAAGAAAGTGCGGTAAAGGAACGTCCCCAGGATATCGGTCGAGAAATTCGGCCCCGCCAGCGCGCCTTGCGTCACATAGATCAGGTCGAAGGCGTTGAAATTGCCGACGAAGGTCAGGATCGAGATGATGCCGATCGAAGGCAGGATCAGCGGCAGCTTGATCTTCCAGAACTGCGACCAGCCGGTGACGCCGTCCATCTCGGCCGCCTCGATCACCTCGTCGGGGATCGCGAGCAGCGCGGCATAGATCAGCATCATCGGGATGCCGACGAACTGCCAGACCGAGATCAGCGCCAGCGTGGTCAGCGCCGTACCCTCGCGGCCCAGCCAGGGCGCGAACAGCGACTTCAGCCCGACGGCGTCCAGCATGCCGGGCGCGATGCCCCAGATCGGCGACAGGATCAGCTTCCAGACGAAGCCGACGATGACGAAGCTCAGGATGGTCGGGATGAAGATGGCGGTGCGATAAAACGCCGCCCCCCGCAGCCGCGGCGAGCTCAGCAGCGCCGCCAGCGCCACGCCGACCGGGTTCTGCACCAGCATGTGCACCAGGAAGAACCAGGCATTGTTGCCCAGCGCGTTCCAGAAGCTCGCCGACCAGCGCGGATCGCCGAACAGCGTGGCAAAGTTCCGCAGGCCCACGAAGACCCGCCCCTCCTCGCCGGTATTGAACAGCGACAGGTTCAGCGTCCCGAACAGCGGCACGATCATGATGGCGGTATAGACCAGCACCGCGGGGGCAAGAAACACCGCGATATGCCAGCGAAACGCTTTCCGCTGCGCCATGACGCCCTCCTTCTCCGTTTGAAAAATACCCTCGGGGGGTGCGGGGGGCCGAAGGCCCCCCGCCGCCGCCGGGCCGTCAGGCCCGGCCAATATTTCACTTCGGGCCGTCAGGCCCGGCAGGCCGTCACTTCTGCTGCGGCGCGTACCACGCGGCCAGGCCCTGCTGCTGCCGCTCGGCCGCGGCCTCGGGCGTCTCGGCGCCGGTGATGACATTGGCCGAGGCGGTCCAGGTCTCGTTCTCCAGGTTCGGCGTGCCCCGCGACAGGATCTGGTAGGTCGAGCGGATGGTCGGCTCGCAGCTTTCGCGCCAGCCGACGAATTCCTTCGCCAGCGGGTCTTCCATCTCGACCGGCGCCGAATTCAGCGAGAAGAAGCCCGGCAGCGCATTGGCATAAAGCGAGGCGAATTCCGACGAGCCGACCCATTCCAGGAATTTCCGCGCTTCTTCCGGGTGCTTCGTCGCGGCATTCATCCCCAGGGCGATATCGGTATGGTCGCTGATATGGCAGGTATCGCCCTCGGCCGGGACCGGCGGCGGAAACGCACCCATCTCGAAGGCGCCGCCGATCTGCGGGCCGAAGACGCCGATCTCCCAGGATCCGGCCGGATAGATGGCGGCGCGGCCCAGGGTGAACAGGTTCTGGCTGTCGGGATAGGTCTGCGCCTCGAACCCGTCGCCCAGGTAGTCCTTCCATTTCGCCAGCTGGCGGAAGGGCGCGACCCAAGGCTCGTCGGTCAGCTTTTGCGTGCCCTCGATCAGCGCCTTGCGGCCTTCCTCGCCCTGCCAGTAGTTCGGGCCGATATTCTGGTAGCCCATGGTCGCGGCCTCCCACTGGTCCGCCGTGCCCATGGCCATCGGGATATAGCTGCCATCCTCCTTGATCTTGTCGAGCAGGGCAAAGAACTCCGCCTCGGTCTTGGGCGGCACCAGGCCCAGTTCCTCGAAGGCGGTCTTGTTGTAGATGAAGCCATGGATGACCGAGGCCATCGGCACGCAGAAGGTCTGGGCGCCGTCATCGGTCTGCCAGGCCGATTTCGCCACGTCCGAGAAATTCGCCATCGCCGCCAGGTCGCTCAGATCGGCCAGCTTGCCCTTCTTGAACAGCTCCAGCGAGGCGTCGAAGGGCCGGCAGGTGATCAGATCGCCCGCCGAGCCCGCATCCAGCTTGGAATTCAGCACCGCGTTGTATTCCGGCGGCGCCGAGGGCGCGAAATTGATCTTGATGCCGGGATTGGCCGCCTCGAAGGCCGGGATGATCTTTTCCTGCCAGATGGCAAGGTCGTCGTTGCGCCAGCTTTCGATGGTCAGCGTCACGTCCTGGGCCCAGGCGGCGCTGCCCAGCAGGGTGCTGGCCAGCAGCGCCAGGCGGATGGTCTTGGTCATGGTCTTCTCCCTTCGGCATCGGGTCTCTCGCGGACCCTCCGGTTGCAATCAGATCAGCGGGGCCAGCAGGCCCCCGGTTTCGGCCAGCCGCGCCCGGGCCGCGTCGGGCGCCGTGCCGCGCGCGATCAGGATGGCGGGCTTGACCGCGCCGCCGGTATGCGACAGCGCCGCCTCGGCCGCGTCGCGCCCGACCCCGGCCACGGCGGCGACGATGCGGGCGGCGCGGTCCACCAGCTTGATATTGTCGGCCACCAGATTGACCATGTAGCCGTCATGGACATGGCCCAGCCGGATCGCCACCAGCACCGACAGCATGTTCAGCGCCACCTTCTGCGCCGTGGCCGCCCCCATGCGGGTCGAGCCCGAAACCACCTCGGCCCCGGTCTCGATCAGCACCGGGATATCGGCGCGTTCCAGCAGGGCCGAGCCCGCCACATTGGCAAGGCCGGCGACGGTCACGCCCCGCTCCTGCGCCGCCGCGCAGATCGCCAGCGCATAGGGCGTCCGCCCCGAGGCCGAGAGGCACAGAAGCACGTCCCCCGCCGCTAGCCCCGAACGGTCCAGATCGGCCAGCGCAAGCCGCGGGTCGTCCTCGACGCTGCCTTGCAGGTGCAAAAGCGCCTCGGTACCGCCGGCGAACATCATCGGCGTGCGCTCCGGCGCGATGCCGAAGGTGCCGGCCAGTTCCAGGCAATCCGCCAGCGCCATCAGCCCCGAGGAACCGGCCCCGGCATAGCCGAGCTTGCCGCCCCGGCGCAGCGCCCCTGCTGCGGCCTCGGCCGCGCGTTCCAGCGCCGGCAAGGCGGGCTGCAACGCAGCCAGCGCCGCGACCTGCGCCTCCAGAAGGACGCGCAGCACCTCGCCGCCCGGACGGGCGTGAAGCCCTGCGGATGCCGGATGCCTTGCCTCGGTGCCGGATGCGGTCATGTGATTCCCCCTGTCCCATCGATAATGCCAAAACAATACCACTTGTAAAGACCCTTCTTCAATATTCGCCAGAATTGGCATTTTGTGGCGATTGCGAAAATAGCTCTTCCGTTTTGGTATTGTTTTGGTATCGTGCAGCCAAAGGGAGTCGCCATGTCATATTTCCTGGGCATAGACGGAGGGGGAACCGGCTGCCGCGCTGCCATCGCGGACGGCGCGGGCCGGATCATCGGCCAGGGCGCGGCCGGGCCGGCCAATATCTCGGTCGAGACCGAGGGGGCCTGCGCCAACATCCTCGCCGCCGCCCGCGCCGCGCTTCAGGACGCCGGACAGGGCCATCTGGACGAGCTGACCGCCGTGCTTGGCCTGGCCGGCGCCAATGTCACCGCCGCCGCCCGCAGCCTGCAGGCCATGCTGCCCTTTCGCCGCACGCGCATCGTCACCGATGCGGTGACCGCCGCCACCGGCGCGCTGGGGGGCGGGGACGGCATCGTCGCCGCCATGGGCACCGGCTCGGTCTTCGCGGTGCAGATCGGCGGCGCGATGCGGCAATATGGCGGGCGCGGCTTCGTCCTGGGCGACGAGGGCAGCGGCGCGGTGCTGGGCCGGGCGCTGCTGGCCGAGGCCCTGCGCGCCGAGGACGGCTTCGCGCCGATGACCCCGCTGCTGCAAGCCGTGCTGGACGAGCTGGGCGGGATCGAGGGGGTGATCTCCTTCGGCTTCCGCGCCCGGCCGGCCGAATTCGCGCAATTCGCGCCGCGCATCATTGCCGGCACCGACCCGGCGGGCGAGCGCATCTTTGCCGCGGCCGTGGCCGAGATCCGCGCCATGATCGACAGGCTGCAAGCCGGCCGCGACCTGCCGGTGGTGTTCCTGGGCGGGCTCGGCCCGCATTACGCCGCCCGGCTGCAGGGGCTGTGGCCCATCCAGCCGCCCAGGGGCTCGGGCCTCGACGGGGCACTGCATCTGGCCCGGCAGGAGGCGTGATGGGCGAGCTGTTCACCCCCGAGGCCTTCGAGGAAACCGGCGGCGGGCCGCTTTACCTGCAACTGCACCGGCTGATCGCCGAGGCCATCGCCTCGGGGCGGCTGCAACCCGGCGACAGCCTGCCGTCCGAGCGCGAGCTGGCGGCGATGACCGGCCTGTCGCGCGTCACCGTGCGCAAGGGGGTGGCGGAGCTGGTCGCCTCGGGGCAGCTGGTGCAGAAGCGCGGCTCGGGCACCTTCGTGGCGCCGAAAGTCGAGAAGCTGGAGCAGGCGCTGTCGCTTCTGACCTCCTTCACCGAGGACATGGCCCGGCGCGGCCGCAGCGTCGAAAGCCGCTGGATCGCCCGCGGGTTGCACGCCCCGGCGCCCGAAGAGGTGATGGCGCTGGGACTGGGCGTCGGCGAGAAGGTGGCGCGGCTGGAACGGGTGCGCAGCTCGGACGGGGTGCCGCTGGCCATCGAGCGCGCCTCGCTGTCGCAGGCGATCCTGCCCGATCCCGAAGGCGTCACCGATTCGCTTTACGCGGTGCTGCAGGATCGCGGGCTGCGGCCGGTGCGGGCGGTGCAGCGCATCTCGGCCGCGAACCTGAACGCCAAGGACGCCGATCTGCTGGGCGTCAGCCCCGGCGTGGCCGGGCTCAGGATCGAACGCATCTCCTACCTGCCCTCGGGCAAGGTGGTCGAGTTCACCCGCTCGCTCTATCGCGGCGATGCCTATGACTTCGCCGTGGAACTGAAACTTGCCCCGGAAGGCGAAAGGAACCCGTGATGAGCCAGACGCATATGGCGCGCGAAGTGGCCGAGATCCCCGAAGCCGCCGCCCGATTCCTGGAACGCTCGCGCGATGCGGTGGCGGACGCCGCCAGCGCCCTGCGCCGCAAGGATCCCGACCTGGTGGTGACGGTGGCGCGGGGATCCTCGGACCATGCCGCGACCTATCTGAAATACGCCATCGAGTTGGAGGCCGGGGTGCCGGTCGCCTCGGTCGGCCCCTCCATCGCCTCGATCTATCGCCGGCCCCTGCGGCTGGGCAAGGCGGCCTGCATCGGCATCTCGCAATCCGGCCGCAGCCCGGACGGGGTCGAGATGATGCGCGCCTCGGGGCAAGGGGGGGCGCTGTCCATCGCCATCACCAATGTCGAGGACAGCCCGATGGCGCAGGTCTCGGCCCATTGCCTGCCCCTTCAGGCGGGCGAAGAGAAAAGCGTCGCCGCCACCAAGACCTTCGTCTGCTCGGTGCTGGCCGGCCTGTCGCTCTTGGCGGAATGGCGCGAGGATCACGCCTTGCAGGATGCCGTCGCCGCCCTGCCCGAGGCGTTCGGGCAGGCCGTGGGGCTGGACTGGTCGCCCTTGTCGGCACGGCTGGCGCGGGCCAGCTCGGCCTTCGTGCTGGGCCGCGGCCCCAGCTTCGCCATCGCCTGCGAATCGGCGCTGAAGTTCAAGGAAACCTCGGGCATCCATGCCGAAGCCTATTCGGCCGCCGAGGTGCTGCACGGCCCGGCCGCCATCGTGCAGGCCGGCTTCCCGGTGCTGGCGCTGGGGATCGAGGACGCCGCCCTGCCCCAGCTCAAGGCCACGGCCGAGCGGCTGGCGGCGCAGGGCGCGGATGTGTTCGTCACCGGCACCGAGGTCGGCGGCGCCGTCACCCTGCCCTCGGTCCCCGGCCTGCACCCGCTGGTGGCGCCGCTGGTGACCATCGCCGGTTTCTACGCCTTCATCGAGGGGCTGGCGCGGCGGCGCGGCTTCGACCCCGACACGCCGCCGCATCTGCGCAAGGTGACGGAGACGGTGTGATGGCGCGCGAGGTTCTAACCGGCGCGCGGATCTTCGACGGCGCGCATTTCCTCGACGGCCATGCGCTGGTGATCGAGGCGGGCAAGATCGCCGCCATCCTGCCCGAGCCCGAGGCCCCGGCCGAGGGGCGGCGGGCGGTGTCGGGCATCCTGGCTCCGGCCTTCCTGGACCTGCAGGTGAACGGCGGCGGCGGGCTGATGCTGGACGGCACGACCGATCTGGACGGGCTGCGCCGGATCTGCGCCGCGCATCGTGCGCTTGGCACGGCGGGCGTGCTGCCGACGCTGATCACCGATACGCCCGCGGCCACCGCCCATGTCATCGCGCTGGGGATCGCCGCGGCCGAGGCCGGGGTGCCGGGCTTTCTGGGCCTGCATCTGGAGGGGCCGCATCTGGACCCGCGTCGCAAGGGCGCGCATGATCCGGCTTTGATCCGGCCGATGACGGACGAGGATCTGGCGCGGCTTTGCGACGCCGCCCGCCGACTGCCGGCGCTGATGGTGACGCTGGCCCCCGAGGCGGCCAGCCCGCAGCAGATCGCCGCCCTTGCCGGGGCCGGCGCCGTGGTTAGCCTGGGCCACAGCGATTGCAGTTTCGAACAGGCGCAGGCCGCCTTTGCCGCCGGCGCCCGCTGCGCCACGCATCTGTTCAACGCCATGAGCCAGATCGGCAACCGCGCGCCGGGGCTGGTGGGCGCGGTGCTGGCCGGCGAGGCGGCGGCGGGTCTGATCGCCGACGGCATCCACGTGCATCCGGCGGTGATGCGGCTGGCGCTGGGGGCGCGGCCCGATGGCATCTTCCTGGTCAGCGACTGCATGGCCTTCGCCGGCACCGGACTGACCGAGATGGAACTGGGCGGCCGCAAGGTGCTGCGCCATGACGGGCGGCTGACGCTGGCGGACGGCACGCTGGCCGGGGCCGACCTGACCCTGCCGCAGGCCATCGCCGTGCTGGTCGGCCAGGTCGGCATCGCGCCCGAACGGGCCTTGCGCATGGCCTCGGCCATCCCCGCCGCTTTGCTGGGCTTGCAGGACCGCCATGGCACGCTGGCCCCCGGCCGCCCGGCCGACCTGGTGCTGCTGGACCACGATTTCGCCTTGCGCGCGCATTGGCTGTCGCCCTGATGGCCCCGGAATGCCGAGTGGAACGCACGGTCTTTCCCTCGCCCGCCGCTCGTGCCACACTCGGACCCGCGCGAAACCAAGGATGAGGCTGCAATGAACGCCCCCCTGCCCGAGGCGGTGAAGAAATCCGTTCTGCTGAACGGGCTGGCCCCCGAAGTGCGCGACAAGCTGCTGAAGGACGCCCAGCGGCGCAGCTATCGCGAGGGCGAGACCATCTTCCTGCAAGGCGATCCGGCGCGGGCGGTGTTCATCGTGCTGAACGGCTTCATCAAGCTGTCGCGGCTGACCCCCGGCGGGTCCGAGGCGGTGGTGGCGATCCTGGGCCGCAACCGCAGCTTTGCCGAGGCGATGGCGCTGCGCGGCACGCCCTATCCCGTCTCGGCCGAGGCGGTGTCGGACTGCACGGTGCTGCAGATCGACGGGGCCCGGCTGCGCCAGCTTTTGCTGGAGAACCAGGAATTCGCCATCGGCCTGCTTGCCTCGACCTTCGTGCATCTGCAGGGGCTGGTGGACCAGATCGAAAAGCTCAAGGCCCATACCGGGGTGCAGCGGGTGGCGCAGTTCCTGGCCGACCTGTCCGATGCCGTGGCCGGCCCGACCGAGGTCCGGCTGCCCTATAACAAGCGCCTTATCGCCGGACATCTGGGCATGCAGCCCGAAAGCCTGTCGCGCGCCTTCGCCCGGCTGCGCCAGCATGGCGTCGAGGTCGAGGCCGACAAGGCCACCATCGCCGACATCGCCGAATTGCGCATGCTGGCCATGGACTGACCCGACCCGAAAACCGCATTGCCCGCGCCGGCTTCACCCGATCGGGTGAAGCCGGCGCGGGCGGTTGCGCGATAGCCATGCTGCATTGCTTTTCATGGAGAGGTTGAAATGCACCGCAGCCTAGTTTTTGCCAGCGCCTTGTTGCCATTGATGCTGCTGTCGGCCTGCGACACGTCCGGGCTGGACCCCGCGACCGCCGACCAGGTGAACCAGAGCGAGATGACCGCGGCCGTGGGCCTGCTGGCGGCGGCCTTCGGCGGGGACGCCTATCGCGACGCCGGGCTCCAGGTCGCGACCGCCAGCCTGAACGACGCCGCCATGCGGCGTTCGGTGGCCGAAGCCGCGCCTGCCGCCACGGGATCGCCGATCCAAGGCGCGACCGCCACGCTGAAGGCGCCCGCATCGTCCCCGGGCGCGGCCTCGGCGGGGGCGCCCAGGCCCGGCACCGGGAAATGCGAACAGCGGCCGCAATGCCGCGCGGCAAGCGGCCGGCTCAGCGACTATTCCGACCGGCTGATCGCCCTGGGCGCGCAAGGCGGAAGCTCGGTCCATGTCTCGGCCAAGATGGCGTGGTGCGGCGCGAACAGGGGAATCGCCACGCTGGAGACCTGCCTGGCCGAGGCAAGGGCGGCCGGGGACGCCGAATGCAGCGCCGACATCCAGACCGCCTTGCAGAATACCCGCCGCCTTGCCGCCGAGGCGCGGCAGACCGCCAACCAGTCCTATGCCTATGCGCCGGACGGCTGGATGAGCAGCTGCCCCGCGTAGCCTGCGGGGCGCGGCGCGCCTGCCGGCCGCGGCGCGCCGTCGTCGAAAATGCAGCCACAACCATAGCCTTGCCCCGTATCGGCGCTTGACACGCTGGGATCCGAAAATAACCTCGAACCGAGGGGTTATCAGTATGAGCGGTATTCGGGCGATCCATGAACGGCATGAGGAACGGCTGATCGACCTGATCTATGCGATCCTGCTGGGCGAGCGGAGCTGGCAGGACTTCCTGGCCGAGATCGAGCGCGAAACGCCGGGCGGAATCGCGGGGCTGTTCCATCAGGGCATGGAAGGCGGTTGCGCCTTCATCCACAACCATATGCCCGAGCGGGCCATCGCGGATTACGGCGACTATTATGCGCTGCGCAATCCGTGGATGGAACGGGCGATGCGCGCGCCCACGCGTCAATCCATGCCGGCACATCACCTGGTTCCGCATGAAGAGCTGCTGCGCACCGAGTTCCATGACGGCTTCCTGCGGCCCCTGAGGCTCGACACGGCGGCAGGGCTGCTGATCGACATGCGCGGCTCCTGCGCGACGACGCTGACCATCATGGCCCCGCTGGGCCAGTCCGCGCTGATCGAAGCCTGGTCGCAGAGCTTCAACAGGATTTCCGGGCATCTGCAGCGGGCGGTAGCCTGGTGCCGCCGCGGCTCGGGGCTGGGCGCGCTGGCCGAACTGCCGGCGGCGCTGTCGCGGTCGCTGGATCTTGGCGTGCTGATCGTCGACGCGAACCGCAGGATGCTGCCGGTTTCGCCGGCCGCGCAGCTCTCGGATCGGATCTGGCGGGCGGTCCGGCAATCGCCCTTTGGCACGGTCGGGCTGGTCGATCAGACCGCCGACGACTGCCTGGGAGAGATGCTGTCGCGCAACTCCGCCGCGCGGAAGCGGGCCGAGTTCAGGACGGCCCAGGCCACGATCACCATGGTGCGGATCAACCGCGACGAATTGTCGGAACTGCTGCTTGGCCCCTGCGTCATGCTGGTCGTCGATCCGGGGCTGCACGGGTTCGACCTTGAACAAAAGCGCGACCGGCTGCGCCTTGCCCATGACCTGACCGCCGCGGAAGGCAGGGTGTTGGGCGGCTTGCTGCGCGGCTTCAACCTCAGGCAGATCGCCGCGGCGGCCGGCCTGTCGCACGAGACGGTGCGAACCCAGCAAAAGGCGCTGTTCGTCAAGACCGGGGTCAACAGCCAGACCCAGCTGGTCAACCTGGCGCATGGCCATCCGCCGCAGGACCGGGACGAACCGGGTCGCTGACCGGCGGGGCCGTCATATGACGTGCAGCCCCCAGATCAGCGCCAGCCAGATTGCCAGCGGCACGGTAAAGGCCGCGCGCCAGCCCGAGCCCCGGCCGAGATGCAGGAAGCCGCCCAGGATCGCGCGGGCCTTGAGAAAGGCCACCGCCAGCAGCGCCACAGCCGCGGCGGGGCCTGGCACGAAGGCCAGCGCCGTGGTGGCGACGGTCAGCGCCAGCAGGATCAGCCAGATGCGGGTCAATTCCATCCCCTAGCCCAGCAGATAGACCGGCGGCAGGATCAGCACCCAGACCAAGTCGACCATGTGCCAGAAGGCGGCGCCGGCCTGCACCTCCTCGGCACGCAGCCGGATCGCCACCAGCGCCAGCACGCCGATGCCGAACAGCACATGCGCCGCGTGAAAGCCGGTCAGCAGGTAATAGAAGGTGAAGAACGGGTGGCTTTCCATCCCCAGGCCCGCGCGCAGGTCGCCGGCATATTCCACCGCCTTCACCGCCAGGAAACCCGCGCCCCCCAGCGCCGCCAGCGCCAGCCCGATGCGGGTCCGACGGCCGTCGCCGCGGTGGCAGGCGCGCTCGGCCAGGGCGGCGCAGAAGCCGGAAGTGACCAGGATCGCCGTGTTCAGCGCCGCCATCCAGCCGTGCAGCTGCGCCTGCGCCGCGGCAAAACCGGCCGGGTCGGTCAGCCGCACCGCGGCCATGGCGGTGATGCCGGCGGCAAAGACCAGCAATTCGGATGCGATCAGCACCCACATGATCGGCTCGCCCGGCAGATCCTGGACCCGCATCACGCCACCAGTTGCCGATAGATCACCGGCAGCGCCGCCAGCAGCCGGTCGGGATGCGGGATCAGCGAAAAGCCGCCCTGGCCGAAAATGCGGGGAAACCAGCTTTTCGCGTCGCGATCCACGGTGATGCCATGCACGGCATGGCCGGCGCGGCGCGCCTCGCGCACCGCCATGGCGCTGTCCTCGATGCCGTGTCGGCCCTCGTAATGGTCGAGATCATTGGGCTTGCCGTCGGTGATGACCAGCAAAAGCCGCCGGCTGCTGGCCTGCTCTGCCAGCCCGGCCGAGGCATGGCGGATGCCGGCGCCCAGCCTTGTATAGAAGCGCGGCCGCAGCCCGGCGATGCGCTGCTCGATCGCCGTGCCCATCGGCTCGTCGAAATCCTTGCAGGCCGTCAGGAACACCCGGTCGCGTTTCAGCGAGGAAAAGGCGTTGATCGCGAAACGGTCGCCGCAGGCATCCAAGCCCCAGGCCAGCGCCGCCAGGGCCTCGCGCTCGATCTCGATCACCGCGCGGCCCGTCACCGCGCTTTCGGTCGAACGCGACACGTCGAGCAGGATCGACACCGCAAGGTTGCGCGCCAAGGGCCGGGACTGTCGCCAGATGCGGTCGCTGCCCTGGCCGGTGGCGCGCAGGTCGGCGGCGGCGCGGACGGTCAGCTCGGCATCCAGTTCCTCGCCGTCGCGGTGGCCGGTGGTGGTGACGCGGCCGGGGCGCAGCGCCTCGAACTGGCGGCGCACGGCGCGGATGCGGGCTTGCGCGCCGGCATCCGGCGTCAGCGCCTCGTCATGCTCGGCCGCACGGTTTTCCAGCACGCGCACGTGATCGGCAAGGTAGCGGCCGCGCCGCGCGTCCCATTCGGGATAGGTGCGGATGCCGGCGACCGCCTCAAGATCCGCATCCTCGGGCGCAAGATCGAGATGCAGGCGCAGGCGCGTCGCCGGGGCCTTGGACACCTGGCCAAGGCCCAGTTCTTCCTGGTCCTCGGCCGCCTTCTTCGCGTCGTCCTGATCGTCATCGTCGACATGCCGGTTGAGGTTCATCAGATCGGCCCAGCTCAGCAGGGCCTCGAACTTGTGCAGGATCAGGCTGTCGCGGCGCTGCGGCTGGTCGCTCTGCCGGCGGCGGGCGCGGAACATGCGCGCGCTGGCCGGGTCGGCGGCGATGCCGTCGGGCGCGTCGCCCGGCGCGGCGGCCAGCGTCGTCTCGGGCAGGGCCAGGTCGGGCCAAAGCGGCACCGGCCGCATCGGGCAATAATCGCGCGGCGCCTTGACCTGCGGATCGTCCAGCATCGGCAGCCAGTCGCGGGCCAGGGGCGGCAGGGGGGCCGGATCGCCCAGCAGGTGCCGCGCGAGCGTCTCGACCACCGCCTCGGCCGGGGGCAGCGGCGCGATGGGGCGCAGGGACAGCACCAGCGCCGCCAGGTCGCCGTAAAGCCCGGCCAGGCCCGGCGCATCCTCCAGCGTCGCGGCCACGGCGCGGCGGGCGGCGCCCAGCCGCATCAGGTCGCGCCGCAGCGGATCGTCCTGCGGCGCAGCCAGGGCGCCATGCGCCGCGCAGGCCGCCAGCCACAGGTAAAGTGCCCCGTTCGCCTGACGCGAAGGCAAGGCCGCCAGCCGTTCGGGCAGACGCAGGATCTCGCCGTCGAAACTGGCGCGCGGCACCATCTCGGCCGGGGTGCCCAGCCGGCGCAGCCAGCCGATGCGATGATGCGATGCCTGGGCGGCGGCGGGCCGGATCTCGACCCCCGCGCCGCCGCCCAGGGCCCGGAACAGCACCGCGAGCCGCCCCGAGACCTCGGACAGCGCCACCGCCTGATCCTCGAATTCCTGCGGCGCGCCGAAGCTGCTGGCCCAGGCGTGCCAGATCTTGCCGACGGTTTCCTCGGGCTCCCAGGGTTCCAGATCCAGGCCCATGGCGTCCTCCCTTAACCGAAGATCGCCGCGGCCAGGTCGCGCAAGCCGCGCTTGACCTCGGCATCGTCGGTCAGGGGTTCGATCATCGCCGCCTCGATGGCGCGGTCGATGGACATGCCCCGCGCGACCAGGCTGGCGGCATAGACCACCAGCCGGGTCGAGACCCCCTCCTCCAGATCCTGGCCCTTGAGGCCGCGGATCTTGCCCGCCAGCCGCACCAGCCCCAGGGTGCGGTCGCGGTCGAGCCCGCTTTCGCGGGAAACGATCTCGGTCTCGTGCCGGGGTTCGGGAAAGTCGAACTCCATGGCCACGAAACGCTGCCGCGTCGAAGGCTTCAGCGTTTTCAGGATGTTCTGATAGCCGGGGTTGTAGGAGGCGACCAGCATGAAGCCGGGCGCCGCCTCGATTTCCTCGCCGGTGCGGTCGATGGGCAGGATGCGGCGGTCGTCGGTCAGCGGGTGCAGCACCACGGTCACATCCTTGCGCGCCTCGACCACCTCGTCGAGATAGCAGATCGCGCCCTCGCGCACGGCGCGGGTCAGCGGGCCGTCGGTCCAGACCGTCTCGCCGCCCTTGAGCAGGTAGCGCCCGATCAGGTCGGCCGCCGACAGGTCGTCATGGCAGGCCACGGTATAAAGCGGCCGGCCCAGCCGCGCCGCCATATGGGCGACGAAGCGGGTCTTGCCGCAGCCCGTCGGGCCTTTCAGCAGCACCGGCAGGTCGTTCGCGGCGGCGGCCTCGAAGACCGCGACCTCGTCGCCCTGCGGCAGGTAGAAGGGGGCGTTGGCCGCCCCGTTCCGTTCGGTTTTCACATGCGCGTTCATGGCTTACTCCGCAGCCTCCAGATGGCCGTCCTTGTGCGCCTGCACCGGGCCGGCTGTGACCACCTCGCGGCGCGGGAACAGCACCGCATAGATGAACAGCAGCGCCCCCAGCACCACGGCGACGCCCGAGCCGAAACGCATCCAGTAGAACAGCGCCAGCCCGTCCTGCACGTCCATGAAGAACCCGCCCTCGACGCGCTGCAGATGGGTCTGCACCGTGCCGGCAAAGGTCAGCGTCACCGTCATGAACACCATGCCCGAGGACATCAGCCAGAACGAGGCCATGTTCAGCACCTGGTTGTAGGGGTCGCGGTTCTTCATCAGCGGCATGCAATAGGTCACCAGCGCCAGCACCAGGCAGACATAGGCGCCATAGAAGGCCAGGTGGCCATGCGCGGCGGTGATCTGCGTGCCGTGGGTATAGTAGTTCACCCCGTGCAGCGTGTGCAGGAAACCCCAGACCCCGGCGCCGAAGAAGGCCAGCACGGTGCAGCCCAGGCTCCAGACCAGCGCGGCCTTGTTCGGATGGTCGCGCCGGCCCTTCCAGACCATGACGAAGGCGAATGACATCATCGCGAAGAAGGGCACGATCTCGAAGCTCGAGAAGATCGAGCCGATCCACTGCCAGTAAGCCGGCAGGCCGATCCAATAGTAGTGGTGCCCGGTGCCCAGGATGCCCGAGAACAGCGCCGTAGCGACGATGACGTAAAGCCATTTCTCGACCACCTCGCGGTCCACGCCGGTCAGCTTGAGCATCAGGAAGGCGAGGATGGCGGCCATGATCAGCTCCCACACGCCCTCGACCCACAGGTGGATGACCCACCACCAGTATTGCTTGTCCAGCACCAGGTTCGCCGGGTTGTAGAAGGCAAAGAGCCACAGCAGCACCAGCCCCCACAGGCCCATCAGCAGCACGTTCGTCACCGCCGTGCGCCGGCCCTTCAGCGCGGTCATGCTGACATTGTACATGAAGATCACCGCGGCGACGGCGATGCCGAGCTTGACCCATTTCGGCTGTTCCAGGAACTCGCGCCCCTCCTTGCCCAGCAGCCAGTGGCCGTGGAACAGGTCGAACAGATAGGTCACGACCACGCCCGCCGTGCCGAGCACGAAAATGCCCAGCTGGATCCAGGCCAAGAGCGGCGAATGGATCTCGCGCTCGGCCTCCTCGGGCAGGATGTAATAGGTGGCGCCGAAAAAGCCCAGGAGCAGCCAGACCACCAGGCTGTTGGTATGCAGCATCCGGGCGATGTTGAAGGGCAAGAGCTCGGACAGGAAATTCGGGCTGACATAAATCCAGCCCATGATCAGGCCGAGCGTGACCTGCACGGCGAAAAGCACCATGGCCACCAGGAAATAGGCATAGGCGATGCGTTGTGAATGGTATCTCATCTCTGTTTCCCCCTCAGCCCGCGTCGTTCGGCGGCCAGTTCTGGGTGTTGATCGTGCCTGTCCACAGCAGGAAATCGCTCAGCGCCCGGAATTCCTCGTCCGTCAGTTCGAAGCGGGGCATCTGGCGGCGGCCCTCGATGCCGGTGGGCATGGATTCCATCCAGCCCTTCAGCGTCTCGACGGCGGTTTCGGGATCGTCCTGCACGCCCCAGCGTTTCATGACATTGCCCAGTTCGGGGGCGAAATAGGCGCCCTCGCCCAGCAGGGTATGGCAGTCGATGCAGGCGTTGCGTTCCCAGACATGCTTGCCCTCGACGACCGAAGGGGTAAGCTGGCTTTCATCCACGGCCTTGGTGCGGGCATAGATATGGCTGTGTACGGTTAATGCGCCAAAGATCAGGATGAAGAATATGGACCCGCCGTAGAAGACGTTCCGGGCCATGTTCTTGGTCATGATGTCGCTCATGACGCGGGTCCCCTATTTGTTGTTTCCGATGTGACCTCACTGTCCGGCAAGCGCGAGTCGCTCATTGATGAAAGTCAAGCGAGGCAAAAGCTTGGGGTTTTACCGGGAAATTCCGCCCCCGACGCGGCGATCGCCAGCTCGATCCGGCAGCCCGGCAAACGCGCCAGCGCGGCGCAGGCGGCCTGGGGCGGCATCAGGCAAAGCGCGGTGGAAAGCCCGTCGGCCATGGCCGCGCTGTCTGCGCTGACCGAGATCGTGTCCCAAAGCGGTGCCGCCCCGCCATCCGGCGACAGGATATGCGGCAGGCCGCGCGGCCCGATCAGCGTGGCGCCGGGCGACGAGGTCGCCAGCGCCCGACCGTCCAGCCGGATGCGGCGATGCTCGTGCCCCGCGGCATCGGCCAGTCCCACGCGCCAGCCCCGCGGTCCCAGCGCCCGGATCTCGCCCGCGTCGATCAGCAGGTCGGTCAGGTCGTGGCGCGCGGCCGCCTCGGCCAGCCGGTCAGCGGCCCAGCCCTGGGCAAGGCCGTTGAAGGTCAGCGCCATGCCGGGGCGGGCCAGCCGCACCTCGGACCGCGACCAGGCGACCGCATCCCAGCCGGCCAGGGCGCGGGCCGCGGCCTCGTCCCCGCCCCGCGCCCGCGCCAGCCACAGCGGCTGCACGGTCGGGTCGAAGGCGCCGCCGGTGGCACGGTGCAGCCGGTCTGACAGGGCCAGCAGTTCCACCATCCCGGCAGCGGGAAAGCGCAGCCGCCCGTCGCGGTTCAGCCGCGCCAGATCGGAATCGCGATGCAGCGAGAACAGGTTTTCGACATGGGCCAGCAGCCGCGCCGCCTCGGCGAAGAAGCCGCGGGCCTGCGCCGGGCTTGCCCCGTGCAGCCGCAGGGCGACATCGGCACCCATGGCGCGGCCCTGCCATTCCTCGGGCGCGGCCTTCGCCATGCCGGGCAGCGCGGCGCAGGCGGTCAGCAGCAGGAAACGGCGGCGGTTCATGGCGCTTCTCCGGTCGGGGCGGCGGTGCTGCGGGCGCGGCGTTTCAGCACCGGGCAGGTGCCGGGGTCGTTCATCACCACCTGGCAGCGCAGGCACAGCACGCATTCGTTCGGGTTGATCCGGCCCAGCGGGTCGATGGCGCCGACGGTGCATTTCGTCTCGCACAGCCGGCATTCGCGGCCGCATTGCGGGCGGCGCTTGAGCCAGTCGAAGATCTTCAGCTTGGCCGGGATCGCCAGCCCCGCCCCCAGCGGGCAGAGATAGCGGCAATAGAACCGCTCGATGAACAGCCCGCCCGCCAGCACCGCAAGCGCGAAGAGCACGAAGGGCCAGGCACGCAGGAAGCGCATCGAGATCGCGGTCTTGAACGGCTCGGCCTCGGCCAGGATCAGTGCCTGCTCCATGCTGTAAAAGCTCAGCGCCACGATGGCGACGAACAGCGTGTACTTGATCACCCAAAGCCGTTCGTGCAGGGCCTGCGGCACGGCGATCTGCCGCACCCCCAGCCGCTGGGCGGCAGCGTTCATCAGCTCTTGCAGCGCGCCGAAGGGGCACAGCCAGCCGCAGAACACGCCGCGGCCCCAGAACAGCAGCCCCAGCGCCACGGCGGACCAGATCAGGAAGATGATCGGCTCGATCAGAAAGGTTTCCCAGCGAAAGCCGGACAGCAGCGCGTTCAGGAAGGCCACCACCTGCACCACCGAAAGCTGGCCGTTCAGCCCCCAGCCCAGCACCACCAGCGTCGTGGCCAGAAAGCCCAGCCGCACACGGCGCCACAGCCGCGGACGGCGCACCAGCGCCTCTTGCCCGAACAGGATCAGCGCCAGCACGAACAGCATGGCGCCGACCACGGCGATGCCGGGGATCTTTTTCAGCCAGAACTCCTGCCACAGCGGGACGGCGGGGGCGTCGGCGACGGTATAGGCCGCGGGCAGGCGGATGGTGGCGCGGATGGGCAACGCCCCCGCGCCACCCGCCGCCAGCGGCCGGGTTGCCGTCACCACCAGGTCGAAGGGCCGGCGCGGATCGATGCCGCCAGCAGCCGGGTCGATGTTCAGCCGGAACAGGCTTATTTCCCTGAAGGTCGGCGCGTCGGGCAGCGCCAGCTTCTCGACCATGACGAAATCGCCGTCCTGCGGCTCGATCCGCAGCGCGCCCTGTTCGAAACCGATGCGCTCGAAGCGGCCCGAGCGGCGCCAATCCGCGCCGCGCGGACTGTAAAGCCCGCGCGACAGCACCGCGACCAGCGCCTGGCCGGGTTGCAGGGCGCCCGCGACGGCGGTGAAGTCCCGCGCGCCCAGCAGGTTGCGCCCGACGGTCGGCGGGTCGATCAGCCCGGCATAAAGGTCCAGGAAGGGCGCATCCGAGGGCTCGATGGCCACCTTGGCGTCGGCAAAGGCCCGCGCCGCCTCGGCCATCGAGATCGAGGCATGGCCGAAGGCCCCCTCGGCCAGCAGTTCGGCCCAGGTCGCGGGGCGGTAGCCGACGCGGTCGATGCCGCCGCCGCCCAGCCCCTGCGCCTGGGCCAGCACCCGGCCGCTGCGCAGGATGCCGTCGCGAATCACCCCGGTCGAGACCGTGGCGCGGGAGATCGCGTCCGGCAGCGCCCGGCCCCGTGCTTCGCCCTGCGACAGATCGACGCCGCGAAAGCCGTCCACATAGGCGGCGATATGCGCCTCGGAAATGCCCAGGCTCAGCACCGGCTCGGTCTGGCGCACCAGCCTGGCCCCGGCGATGACCCCTTGCGGCGTGACGGCGACCAGCACGTCCAGCGGCTTGCCGGAATAGCCGGTGGTCGCCGCGATCTCCCAGGTCGAGCCGATCATGCCCAACGCCTGGCCGTCGCGGCTGACGCGCCAGCCCGGCGCCGGGGTTTCGCGGCGGTCCAGCACCACCGGCCCCTCGGCGTCGAACAGCGCCTGGGCCAGCATCGCGTCGGGGGCGGCCGGCGGCTCGGCCCCCGCCGGCAGAATCAGCAGCACCAGCGCCAGCAACGCCGGCAGCAGGCGCCAGGGGGCAAGAGGAAATTTGACCGGCATCGCCATCCGCATCCCAGGGTTTCCCTGCAGATGGCGCGAATGCCGCACCCCGGCCTTAACAATGGTCAAAGCCTTGCGCGCAAATTCCGCACAGGAACGGCGTGAACGCGCGCCAGCAAATAGGAAAGCCAGATGAGACAAAGGACTCCATTCGCCAGACCCGGCCTCCTGGCCTCGGCAGCCCTGGCCCTTGTCCTTGGACCGCTTGCGGCCTCGGCACAGGAACAGGTCGCACCGCCAAAGGATCCAGCCGCCGCGCTGGAGGACCACAAGACGCGCACCGACAATCGCTATGAGCCCTCGCTGGACAACCTTGCGCAGCAGGATGTCGCGGCGCCCGGCGCGCCCGAGGGCGTTTCGGCGCTGTCCGATGCCCAATACAACGAGGCCAACAAGATCTATTTCGAACGCTGCGCCGGCTGCCACGGCGTGTTGCGCAAAGGCGCGACCGGCAAGGCGCTGACCCCTGACCTGACCCGCGATCTGGGCTTTGACTATCTGCAAAGCTTCATCACCTACGGCTCGCCGGCGGGGATGCCGAACTGGGGCACCTCGGGCGAGTTGTCGGCCGAGCAGGTCGACCTGATGGCCAACTACCTGCTTCTGGACCCGGCCGCGCCGCCGGAATTCGGCATGAAGGAGATGCGCGAATCCTGGAAGGTGCATGTCGCGCCGGAAGACCGGCCGACCCAGCAGGAAAACGACTGGGATCTGGAAAACCTGTTCAGCGTCACCCTGCGCGACGCCGGCCAGATCGCGCTGATCGACGGCGCCACCTACGAGATCAAGTCGGTCCTCGACACCGGCTATGCCGTCCATATCAGCCGGCTGTCCGCATCGGGCCGCTACCTGTTCGTGATCGGCCGCGACGGCAAGGTCAACATGATCGACCTGTGGATGAAGGAGCCCACCACCGTTGCCGAGATCAAGATCGGCTCGGAGGCGCGTTCCATCGAGACCTCGAAGATGGAGGGCTGGGAGGACAAATACGCCATCGCCGGGGCCTATTGGCCGCCGCAATACGTCATCATGGACGGCGAGACGCTGGAGCCGAAAAAGATCCAGTCCACGCGCGGCATGACCTATGACGAGCAGGAATATCACCCCGAGCCGCGCGTCGCCGCGATCCTCGCCAGCCATTACCGGCCCGAGTTCATCGTGAACGTCAAGGAAACGGGCAAGATCCTGCTGGTGGACTATACCGACCTCGACAACCTCAAGACCACCGAGATCAGCGCCGAACGCTTCCTGCACGACGGCGGCCTGGACGGCTCGCACCGCTATTTCATCACCGCGGCGAACGCCCGCAACAAGCTGGTGGTGATCGACACCAAGGAAGGCAAGCTGGTCGCGATCGAGGATACCGGCGGCCAGACCCCGCATCCGGGCCGCGGCGCGAACTTCGTCCACCCGACCTTCGGGCCGGTCTGGGCGACCTCGCATATGGGCGACGATTCGGTGGCGCTGATCGGCACCGATCCCGAGGGCCATCCCGACAATGCCTGGAAGATTCTCGACAGCTTCCCGGCGCTGGGGGGCGGCTCGCTGTTCATCAAGACGCACCCGAACTCGCAATATCTCTATGTCGATGCGACCCTGAACCCCGAGGCCGAGATTTCCGGCTCGGTCGCGGTCTTCGACATCAAGGCGATGACGGGCGACGGTTCGGACCCCGAGTTCAAGACCCTGCCCATCGCCGAATGGGCCGGCATCACCGAAGGCCAGCCCCGCGTCGTGCAGGGCGAGTTCAACAAGGACGGCACCGAGGTCTGGTTCAGCGTCTGGAACGGCAAGGACCAGGAATCGGCGCTGGTCGTGGTGGACGACAAGACGCTGGAACTGAAGCACGTCATCAAGGACGAGCGGCTGGTGACGCCCACCGGCAAGTTCAACGTCTACAACACCATGACCGACACCTATTGAGCGGTCACGACCCAGGCGGGGGCGTTCGCGCCCCCGCTCCGGCAGTATTTCAATGGGGTTCGACATGGCCGGCAAGACGGTGACGGGCGGCGCGGCGCCAGGCATGGCCGCGCGCAACTTGAACGACGCGGCAGCGGGCAAGGCGGGACTGGGCAGGGTCGATCTGATCGGCGCCGGTCCGGGCGACCCGGAATTGCTGACGCTGCGGGCGCTGCGGCTTTTGCAGCAGGCGGATGTGGTGGTGCATGACCGGCTGGTCTCGGACGAGGTGATGGCCTGCGTCCCCGCCCATGTCCGGCGCATCCCGGTGGGCAAGGCGGCGGGCTTCCATCCGGTGCCGCAGGATGAGATCAACGCCCTGCTGGTCGAACTGGGCCTCGCCGGCCTGACCGTGGCGCGGCTCAAGGGCGGCGATCCGACCATCTTCGGCCGCGGCGGCGAGGAGTTCGAGGCCGTGATCCGCGCCGGCATCCCCTGCGACTATGTGCCCGGTATCACCGCGGCGCAGGGGGCGGCCGCCTCGGCCCGGTTTCCGCTGACGCATCGCGGGCTCGCGACCGGGCTGCGCCATGTCACCGGCCACCGGGCGCGGGACGCGGCGCTGGACCTCGACTGGGCCTCGCTGGCCGATCCGCAGACCACGCTGGCCGTCTATATGGGCGCGGCGAACATGGCCGAGATCGCGGCCGAGCTGATCGCCCACGGCATGCCCGCCGACCTGCCGGTGCTGGCCGTGTCGCAGGCCAGCACGCCGCAGGAACGGCGACTGCGCGCCACGCTGTCGGGCATCGCCGCCGCCCTGGCGGCCGAGCCGCTGCCGGCGCCGGTGCTGTTCATCGTCGGCCATGTCGCGGCCTTGGCCGAGGATGGCGCCCTGCCGCAGGGGCTTTACCGCCCGGAATGGCGGCTGGTGGCGCATGGCTAGGCTGGCGCTCCTGCTGGCGCTTTTGGCCGGGACCGCGGTTGCGGGACCGCCCGATGCCGCGCGGCAGGACCAGTTGCGCCATCTGGTGCGGCAGGATTGCGGTTCCTGCCACGGCTTGCGGCTGACCGGCGGGCTGGGCCGGCCGATCACCGCCGGGGCGCTGGCCGGGCGCGACGTCGACGACCTGAGCGGCGTGATCCTGGACGGCATGCCCGGCACCGCCATGCCCGGCTGGCGCCCGCTGCTGACCGAGGACGAGGCGCGCTGGATCGCCGATTACCTTCTGACGACGGAGACGGAATGATGCTCAAGGCAACTCTCGCCGCCCTCCTGCTGATCGCCAGCCCGGCGCTGGCCGACGAGTTGCGCGGCACCGGCGATCTGGGCCTGATCGTCGAGCGCGAGGCCGGCTCGCTGCTGGTCGTGGATCGCAGCGAACGCGCCGCGCTCGGCCGGATCGAGGGGCTGGGCGATCTGTCCCATGCCAGCCTGGTCTATTCCCCCGACGAACGCTTCGCCTATGTCTTCGGCCGCGACGGCGGCTTGACCAAGGTCGACATCCTGACCCGGCAGATGGTCCGCCGCGTGGTGCAGGCCGGCAATTCCATCGGCGGCGCCATCTCGGACGACGGCCGGCTGGTGGCGGTGGCGAATTACGAGCCGGGCGGCGTCAAGGTCTTCGACGCCGAGACGCTGGAACTGGTGGCGGATGTGCCGATGGGCTCCAAGACCGTGGGCATCGCCGATGCGCCGGGCTCGCGCTTCGTCGTCGCGACCTGGGACACGGGTGAGGTCTGGATCCTCGACCATTCCACCGATGCCGCGCAGCCGGCAGTCACCAAGCTGGAGGGCATCGGCGCCAATCCCTATGACGCGCTGCTGACCGGCGACGGGCGGCACTATATCGTCGGGCTGTTCGGCGAAAAGGGGCTGGTGCAGGTCGATCTGTGGCAGGATCCGCCCAAGGTCACGCGCTTCCTGCCCGATTACGGCAAGGACCAGCCGGACCTGCCGGTCTACAAGATGCCGCATCTGCAAGGCTGGACGCTGGCCGAGGGGCTTTTCGCCCTGCCCGCCGTGGGGCTGCACCAACTGCTTTGGGTCGATGCCGCGGACCTGACCGAGATCGCCCGCACCGACCTGGCCGGCCAGCCGGTCTTTGCCCTGGCCCGCCCCGACAAGCGCGAGGTCTGGGTGAACTTCGCCCCGCCCGACAACGACAAGCTGCAAGTGGTCGATGTGCTGACCCACGAGGTTCTGGACACGCTGACCCCCGGCAAGGGCGTCTTGCACATGGAATTCGCCCCGCGCGGGCGCGAGGTCTGGCTGTCGGTCCGCGACGAGGACCGGGTCGAGATCCGCGACACCCGCACCCGCGAGGTGCTGGGCGAGATCGAGGCCCGCGCGCCCTCGGGCATCTTCTTCACCGATCGCGCGCATCGCACGGGGTTATGACATGGATGATCTGGACCTGCGCCTGCTTGACGGTTTCCAGCGCGACCTGCCGCTGGAGACCCGGCCTTTCGCCGCCATCGCCAACCGCCTCGACACCAGCGAGGCCGAGGTGATCGCCCGCCTGGCCCGCCTGCGCGACGAGGGGCTGATCGCCCGCATCGGCGCCACCTGCCGGCCGAACACCGCCGGCGCCTCGACGCTGGCCGCGCTGCGCGTGCCGGTGCGGCGCATCGACAAGGTCGCGGCGCTGGTCGGGGCCGAGCCCGGCGTCAACCATTCCTATCTGCGCGAGGGCAGCGACTGGAACCTGTGGTTCGTCGCCACCGCTCCCGATGCCGAGGCGCTGGAGGAAAGCCTGGTCCGGATCGAGACGGCAACGGGGCTGGTGCCCCTGTCGCTGCCGCTGGTGCGGGCCTTCAACATCGACCTGGGCTTTCCGCTGATCGGCCCGCGCCGCGCCATGGCGCTGGACCGGCCCGCCGACCTGGACGTCCTGCGCCCGCGCGACAAGGCGCTGATGCAGGCCTTGACCACCGGGCTGGCGTTGGTGCCGCGCCCCTTCGTGGCGCTGGGGCAGGCGCTCGGCCGCAGCGAGGCCGAGGTGATCTCGCGCATCCGGGCGCTTGCGGCGGCGCGCATCCTGACCCGCGTGGGCGTGATCGTGCGGCATCGTGCGCTTGGCTGGTGCGAAAACGCCATGGTGGTCTGGCGCCTGCCCGAACCGGCGGTCGAGGCGGCCGGAACGGCGCTGGCCGCAGTGCCCGGCGTGACGCTGTGCTATCAGCGCCGCACGGTGCCGGGGCTGTGGAACTGGCCGCTGTTCTGCATGATCCACGCCCGCTCGCGCGCCGAGGCGATGGAGGTGCTGGTCCAGGCCCGCGCCCTGCCCGAACTGCAAGGCGTGCCGCATCGTATCCTGTTCTCGACCCGCTGCTTTCGCCAGCGGGGCGCCGTCATCGCCGAGGTTGCCGCATGAGCCGCCAGACCCTGCCGCCCGAGGCGCTGGACGATACCGACCGCGCCATCCTGAACCGCCTGCAAGAGGGGTTTCCCCTGACCCCCCGCCCCTTCGACGATGCCGGCGCGGCGCTTGGCCTGACCGGCGCCCAGCTGATCGAGCGGCTGGAACGCCTGCGCGCGATCGGCGCCATCACCCGCTTCGGCCCGTTCTACGACGCCGCGGCGATGGGCGGGGCCTTCTGCCTTTGCGCGCTTTCCGCGCCGCAGGCGGATTTCGACCGCATCGCCGCGCTGGTCAACGCCCATCCCGAGGTGGCGCATAACTATGCCCGCGATCATGCGCTGAACATGTGGTTCGTGCTGGCCACCGCCACGCCCGAAGGCATCGCCGAGACCGCCGGGCGCATCGAGGCCGAAACCGGGCTGACCGTCTGGCGCTTTCCCAAGCTGCGGGAGTTCTTCATCGGCTTTCGGGTGGCGGCATGACGGTCCTGGACGATACCGACCGCCGGCTGATCGCCGCCACGCAGGCCGGCCTGCCGCTGGACGAGGCGCCCTATGCCCGGATCGCCGCCGAGCTGGGCTTGACCGAGACGCAGGTCATCACCCGGCTGTCGATCCTGCATGCGCAGGGCGTGATCCGCCGCATCGCCATCGCGCCCAACCACTATGCGCTGGGAATGATCGCCAACGGCATGAGCGTCTGGGACGTGGACGACGCGCAGGCCGAGGCCCTGGGCGAAAGGATCGGCGCGCTGGATTTCGTGACGCATTGCTACCTGCGCCCGCGCGCGCCGGTCTGGCGCTACAACCTGTTCGCCATGCTGCACGGCCAGAGCCGCGCCGAGGTCGAGCAAAAGCGCGCCCAGGTCCGCGCGCTGCTGGGCGCCGCCTGCCGGGCCGACGACATCCTCTATTCCACCCGGATCCTGAAAAAGACCGGCCTGCGCCTGAAGGACGGCTAAGAAAGGCAAAGCCATGTTCCGCCTGACCCAATATATGCACCAGCTTCTGGACCCCTCGCCGCCGCGCCGCCGCAGCCGGCCGGATGCGGTCCGCCCGGTGGTGATCTGGAACCTGACCCGCAGCTGCAACCTGAAATGCCGCCATTGCTATACCGTCTCGGCCGACCGGCCCTTTCCGGGCGAGCTTTCGCATGACCAGGCCATGGCGGTGCTGCGCGACCTGTCGGATTTCCGCATCCCGGCGCTGATCCTGTCGGGGGGCGAGCCGATGTCGCGCTTCGACTTCTGGGAACTGGCCGAGGAGGCACGGCGGCTGGACTTCCGCCACCTGTCGCTGTCCACCAACGGCACCAAGATCGACGCCGGCAACGTGGAGCGGCTGGCCGGGCTGGGCTTCGACTATGTCGGCATCTCGCTCGACGGGATCGGGGCGGTGAACGACTGGTTCCGCGGCGTCGAGGGGGCCTTCGACCAGGCGCTGGCCGGGGTGCGGGCCTGCAAGGCGCGGGGCGTCAAGGTGGGCCTGCGCTTCACCATCACCGAGGGCAATGCCCATCACCTGCCCGCCATGCTGGACCTGTGCCGCGACGAGGGCGTGGACAAGTTCTACCTGTCGCATCTGGTCTATGCCGGGCGCGGCGACAAGCACCGGGGCGAGGATACCGAACATGCCCGCACCCGCCGCGCCATGGACCTGCTGATTGCCCGCGCCTGGCAGGCGGTCGAGCGGGGCGAGCCGCTGGAGGTCGTCACCGGCAACAACGACGCCGATGCGGTCTATTTCCTGCGTTGGGCCGAGACGCGCTTTGCGCCCGCCGCCGTCGCGCATCTGCGCGCGCATCTGCAGGCCTGGGGCGGCAATTCCTCGGGCCTCGGCGTCGGCAATATCGACCCGCAGGGCCGCGTCCATCCCGACACCTATTGGTCGGACTATACCTTGGGCTCGGTCAAGGAGCGGCCGTTCTCGGCGATCTGGACCGGGGACGACCCGATCCTGGCCACGCTGCGCACCCGGCCGCGGCCGCTGAAGGGGCGCTGCGGTGCCTGCGCCTATCAGGCGGTCTGCGGCGGCAATACCCGCATCCGGGCGCTGCAACTGACCGGCGACCCCTGGGCCGAGGATCCGGCCTGCTATCTCTCGGGCTCCGAGATCGGCGCCGAGGGCGCCGACCTGGACCGCCTTGCCGTCACGCCTTTCCGGGGAAAAAGCCATGATCCGGCCCATCGCTTTCTTTAGCCTGCTGCTCGCCCTGCCGCTGGCGGTCCATGCCGACCCGGCCGCCGACTATGCCGAGCATTGCGCGTCGTGCCATGGCGAGGACCGGCTGGGCGGCACCGGCCCGGCGCTGATCCCCGAGACCCTGGGCCGGCTGCGCGGCATCGACGCGGTGATCGCCCAGGGCCGGGTCTCGACCCAGATGGAGGGTTTCGCCGACCGGCTGTCGCCCGAGGACATCGCCGCGCTGGTGGGTTACGTCACCACGCCGCTGGAAGACCGCCCCGACTGGGGCACCGACCAGATCGCCGCCAGCCGCGAGATGAATGCCGACTACCAGCCGGCGGAAAAGCCGGTCTTTGCCGCCGATCCGCTGAACATCACCCTGGTGGTCGAGACCGGCGACCATCACGTCAGCGTGCTGGACGGCGACACGTTCGAGGTGCTGGACCGCTTCGCCACCCCCTTCGCCGTGCATGGCGGGCCGAAATTCAGCCCCGACGGGCGCTTCGTCTACATCATGTCGCGCGACGGCTGGGTGCAGAAATACGACATCTGGACGCTGGCCGAGGTCGGCCGCATTCGCGCCGCGCTGAACAGCCGCAACATCGCTATCAGCCCGGACGGCCAGCGCATCGCGGTGGCGAACTACCTGCCGGAAAGCCTGACCATCCTGGATGCCGACCTGAACCCGCTGCGGCTGATCGAGACCGAGGTGGACGGCACCCCCAGCCGGGTCAGCGCCGTCTATCAGGCGCCGCAGCGCGAAAGCTTCGTGCTGGCGCTGAAGGACGCACCCGAGATCTGGGAGGTCGCGACCGCCGACCTGTCCATCCGCCGCATCCCCATCGACGAGCCGCTGGACGATTTCTTCTTCTCGCCCGACTATCGGCAGTTGATCGGGGCCAACCGCGACGGCGACAAGGGCGTGGTGATCGACCTGGACGACGGGCACAAGGTGGCGGAACTGCCCCTGCCCGGCATGCCGCATCTGGGCTCGGGCATCACCTGGGAACGGGACGGCCGCCGCGTCATGGCCACCCCGCATCTGGGCGAGGGCGTGCTTTCGGTCATCGACATGCAGGACTGGAGCCTGGTCAAGCAGATCAAGACCGTTGGTCCCGGCTTCTTCCTGCGTGGCCATGCCGCCAGCCCCTATGTCTGGGCCGACGTGTTCTTCGGCCCGCACAAGGACGAGATGCATGTGATCGACAAGAACACGCTGGAGATCGTCAAGACGCTGGCGCCCTTTCCGGGCCAGACCTTCGCCCATAGCGAGTTCACCCGCGACGGCAGTCACGTGCTGGTCTCGCTGTGGGAGGACGAGGGCGCGGTCGTGGTCTATGATGCCAGGACGCTGGACGAGGTGAAACGGCTGCCGATGCGCAAGCCTTCGGGGAAATACAATGTCTGGAACAAGATCACCTTCGAGGACGGAACCAGCCACTGACGGCTGGCCGGCCTGGAAACTGGCGCTGCTGTTCTATCCCTTCGCGGCGGCGGCGGTCTGGATCAACCTGTTCATGCTGTCGCTGCTGGCCAGCTGGACCGGCCTGCCAGTGCTGCCGCCCATGCAGGCCGCCGGCGCGGCGGTGGTGCTGGGCGTCCCGGCGGCCTGGGCCTCGGGCCACTGGATCCGCAGCCTGATGGACCGCGCCCGGCCGCGCGGCTGACCCCTTTCGCCGACCACGAAGGCCCGTCCACGCCACCGGCGCAAGGGCCACGGACAGGTCGCCCCATGTCATAATCAGAAATTATCATGTAAATTAAAACTTATAAATTACAATAATTCCGAAAGCTGCTAGAACCTGTCTCAAGAGGATATGCAGATTCGCAGGAGACGCATGCTGCGGTTGCATGACAGCCATATTCCGCACCCGGTACCTGCGTCGCCCCGGTGACGCGACCCAGCAAAAGGAGAGCTATCATGGACGGAAACGACATCAAGACCACCGGCAAATGCCCGGTGATGCATGGCGGGAACACCGCGATGGGCAGCTCGGTCACGGCCTGGTGGCCCAATGCGCTGAACCTCGACATCCTGCACCAGCACGACAGCAAGACCAACCCGCTGGGCAAGGACTTCAACTATCGCGAAGAACTGAAAAAGCTGGATGTCGAGGCGCTGAAGGCCGACCTGCGCGCGCTGATGACCGACAGCCAGGACTGGTGGCCGGCCGACTGGGGCAGCTATGTCGGCATGTTCGCCCGCACCGCCTGGCACATGGCCGGTTCCTACCGGACCAGCGACGGCCGTGGCGGCGCCAATACCGGCAACCAGCGATTTGCGCCGCTGAACAGCTGGCCGGACAACGTCAACACCGACAAGGGCCGCCGCCTGCTGTGGCCGATCAAGAAGAAATACGGCAACAAGGTCTCCTGGGCCGACCTGATCGTGCTGGCCGGCACCGTCGCCTATGAGGTCGCGGGCCTCAAGACCTATGGCTTCGCCTTCGGCCGCGAGGATATCTGGCACCCCGAAAAGGACACTTATTGGGGCGAGGAAAAGGAATGGCTGGCCCCCAGCGACAGCCGTTATGACGACGTGACCAAGGCCGAGACGCTGGCCAACCCGCTGGCCGCCGTGCAGATGGGCCTGATCTACGTCAACCCCGAGGGGGTGAACGGCCGGTCGGACCCGCAGGCCACCGCCTACCAGATGCGCGAGACCTTCGCCCGCATGGGCATGAACGATGAGGAAACCGTGGCGCTGACCGCCGGCGGCCACACCATCGGAAAGTGCCACGGCAACGGCAATGTCGCCGACCTCAGCCCCGATCCCGAGGCCGCCGAGCCGGAGTTCCAGGGCCTGGGCTGGATGAACACCAAGGGCCGTGGCATCGGGCGCAACACCATGGTCTCGGGCCTGGAAGGCGCCTGGACGACCAACCCGACGCAATGGGACAACGGCTTCTTCCAGATGCTGTTCAAGCATGAATGGACGCTGACCCACAGCCCGGCGGGCGCCTCGCAATGGCAGCCGATCAGCATTGCCGACGAGGACAAGCCGGTCGATGTCGAGGATCCCTCGATCCGCCACATGCCGATGATGACCGATGCCGACATGGCGCTGAAAGTGGACCCGATCTATCGCGAGATCTCGCTGCGCTTCATGAACGATTTCGAGGCGTTCAGCGACGCCTTCGCCCGCGCCTGGTTCAAGCTGACCCATCGCGACATGGGGCCGAAGGCGCGCTATATCGGCCCCGAGGCCCCGACCGAAGACCTGATCTGGCAGGATCCGGTTCCGGCCGGCAACCGCGACTGGAACATCGCCGGGCTCAAGGCGCGCATCGCCGAAAGCGGGCTGACGGTGGCCGAGATGGTGGCGACCGCCTGGGATTCGGCGCGCACCTTCCGCGGCTCGGACATGCGCGGCGGCGCCAATGGCGCGCGCATCCGCCTGGCCCCGCAAAAGGACTGGGAAGGCAATGAACCCGCCCGGCTGCAAAAGGTGCTTTCGGTGCTGGAGCCGCTGGCAGCCGAGTTCGGCGCCAGCGTCGCCGACACCATCGTCCTGGCCGGCAATGTCGGCGTGGAACTGGCGGCCAAGGCGGCGGGCTATGACGTCGAGGTGCCCTTCTCGCCCGGCCGCGGCGACGCCACGGACGCGATTACCGATGCCGACAGCTTCGCGGTGCTGGAGCCGATCCATGACGGCTATCGCAACTGGCTAAAAAAGGACTATGCCGTCGCCCCCGAGGAACTGATGCTGGACCGCACTCAGCTGATGGGCCTGACCGCACCCGAGATGGTGGTCCTGGTCGGCGGCATGCGGGCGATGGGCACCAACCATGGCGGCAGCAAGCACGGCGTCTTCACCGACCGCGAGGGCGCGCTGACCACGGATTTCTTCGTGAACCTGACCGACATGGCCAATACCTGGGCCAAGGCCGGCGACCATTACGAGATCCGCGACCGCAAGACCGGCGCGGTGAAATGGACGGCGACCCGGCTGGATCTGGTGTTCGGCTCGAACTCGATCCTGCGCTCCTATGCCGAGGTCTATGCCCAGGACGACAATGGCGGCAAGTTCGTCGCGGATTTCGTCGCCGCCTGGGCGAAGGTGATGGAGGCCGACCGTTTCGATCTGCGGTCGTAATCCGTTCCTGCCCCTGGACGGCGCCCGGCGACGCTTGCCCGGGGGATTGGTAGTGGTAACGATTGCAGCCCCAGGAACCATCGGTTCCTGGGGATTTTTCATGCCGCGATCGATGCGGCCCCCACGCCCGCCCGACCCGGTCCACCCGGAGCCGGGGATTATGCGGGCCGGCCGGGCGGCCCTTCACTGTCGGGCCAGACTCTGCGATCTCGGCGCTGCCGGAAAGCTTGCGGGGGGGTATTTGCAGAACGAAGAAGACGCGGGCCGGGCGGCTTCATCGGCCCGCCGCTTGTGCTGGCCATGCATACCGTCGCAGGGCGCGGAGCGCGGCTTGCGCCTAGAGAAAGCTCTGCGGGTCGATGTCCACCGCCAGCCGCAGATTGGTCGGCGGCTTGGGCGCCGCCTGCAACCATTGCGAAATCGCGCCCTGCACCGGCGCCTGCCGCGGCGCCCGGATCAGCATCCGCACCCGGTAGCGCGCGCGGATGCGGGCGATGGGTGCCGGCGCCGGGCCGAACAGCTCGGCGCCGATGGCGCGCAGCGGCTCGGCGCGGCGGGCCAGTTCGCGAGCATAGTCCTCGACCACCGGCTGGTCGGGATGCGACAGGATGATCCCGGCCAGCCGGCCGAAGGGCGGCATCCCCGCCGCCTGCCGCGCCGCCGCCTCGGCATCCCAGAACGCCTCGTCCTCGCCCGACAGGATGGCGCGGATCACCGGATGCTCGGGCTGATGGGTCTGCAGAAGCGCCAGCCCCCGCGCATCGCCACCCTCGCGCCCGGCCCGGCCGGCGACCTGCCGCATCAGCTGGAAGCTGCGCTCGGCCGCGCGCAGGTCGGCGCCCTGCAGGCCCAGGTCGGCGTCGATCACGCCGACCAGCGTCAGGCGCGGGAAGTTGTGGCCCTTGGCGACGATCTGCGTGCCGATGATGATATCGGTGCCGCCGGCGCCGATCTCGGCGATCGCCTCCTTCAGCGCCCGGGCCGAATGGAACAGGTCCGAGGACAGCACCGTCGCCTTCGCCTCGGTGAAACGCTCGGCCACTTCCTCGGCCAGCCGTTCCACCCCCGGCCCGATGGCGGTCATCTTGCCCTCGACGCCGCAGGCGGGACAGGCAGTCGGGATCGGCCTGGTCGCGCCGCATTGGTGGCAGACCAGGCGGTTCTGGAAGCGATGCTCGACCATGCGGGCGTCGCAATGGTCGCAGCCGATCTGCTGGCCGCAGGCGCGGCAGGCGGTGATCGGCGCATAGCCGCGCCGGTTCAAAAACAGCAGCGACTGCTCGCCGCGTTCCTTGCGCAGCGCGATCTCGGCGGCAAGCCGGGGGCTGATCCAGCGGCCCTTCTCCATCTCCTGCTGGCGCAGGTCGATGGTGCCCATCTCGGGCAGGTCTGCCGTGCCATAGCGCGCCCGCAGGTCCAGACGGCGGTATTTGCCGGTGGCCGCGTTCACCCAGCTTTCGACCGAGGGCGTGGCCGAGGCCAGCACCACCTGCGCGGCCTCGATGCTGGCGCGCAGCACCGCCATGTCGCGGGCGCTGTAATAGACCGCATCCTCCTGCTTGTAGCTGGAATCGTGCTCCTCATCGACGACGATCAGGCCCAGATCGGCAAAGGGCAGGAACAGCGCCGAACGCGCGCCCACCACCAGCCCGACATGATGCGTGGCCGCCATGGTCCAGAGCCGGCGCCGCTCGCTGCGGGTGATGCCGGAATGCCATTCGCCCGGCCGGGCGCCGAAGCGCGCCTCGACCCGGTCGAGGAACTCGGCCGAAAGCGCGATCTCGGGCAGCAGCACCAGCGCCTGCCGGCCCTGCCGCAGGCATTCCGCGACCGCCTCGAGGTAAACCTCGGTCTTGCCCGAGCCGGTGACGCCGCGCAGCAGCGTGGTGCCATAGCCGCGGGTCTTCAGCGCCGCGCGCAGGGTCTCGGCGGCCTCGGTCTGGTCCTCGGCCAGCGGCTTGCCCGGCAGGCCGGGATCCAGCTTCGGATAGGGCACGTCGCGCGGCGCCAGCACCTCGGCCAGCGTGCCGGCCTTGACCAGCCCCTGCACCACCGACGCACTGACCCCGGCCAGCTGCGCCAGCTCGCCCGGGGCGAAGCCGGCGCCGCCGTGATCCTCGATCACCCGCAGCACGGCGGCGCGGGCATCGGTCATGCGCGCGGGCTCCGGCCCGGCGCGATGGATGATGCGCCGGGCCGAGGGCGGCTGGTCCAGATCCGGCGCCCGCGTCGCCATGCGCAAAAGCGAGGGCAGCGGCGTCAGCGTGTATTCGCCCATGCGCACCAGGAACTCGATCATCCCCGGCGCCAGCGGCGGCGCGTCGATCAGCCGCGCTACCGGCCGCAGCTTGGCCGCGTCGAAATCGCCGATCCCCGGCCCCCAGACCGCGCCCATCACCCGGCGCGGGCCCAGCGGCACCACGACCAGCTGGCCCAGCCGCACGCCGCCCTCGGGCGCGAGATAGTCGAGGATGCCGACCACCTCCTGCGTCAGCACCGCGATGCGCGCGCCATGGGGATAGAAGAGCGGCGGGGACATCTCAGGCCGGCAGCGCCGCCCAGCCGATCAGCAGCAGCAGCGGCCAGTTTCCGACCAGGAACGGACCGGCGGCCAGGGCCGGCAACAGGGCGACGAGATCGGGCTGAAGGGCTTCCACGACATTCTCTCCGTGCATGAGGCCGGGATAGTGGCACGCCGGCGCCATGCCCCGCAAGCCGCGCAGGCCGGACTTCACGCGCCGGCTGTTATGCGCTAAACCAACGGCAAAACCGCAAGAAGGGCTCCCTCCCATGAAATTCTTTGTCGATACCGCCGACGTCGCCGCGATCCGCGAATTGAACGACCTTGGCATGGTGGACGGCGTCACCACCAACCCGTCGCTGATCCTGAAATCGGGCCGCGACATCCTGGAAGTCACCAAGGAGATCTGCGACATCGTCGAGGGCCCGGTCAGCGCCGAGGTCGTCGCCCTGAAGGCCGAGGACATGATCCGCGAGGGCGAGCACCTGGTGAAGATCGCCCCGAACATCACCGTCAAGGTGCCGCTGACCTGGGACGGGCTGAAAGCCTGCAAGGCGCTGTCCTCGCAGGGCCACAAGGTGAACGTGACGCTGTGCTTCTCGGCCGCGCAGGCGATCCTGGCCGCCAAGGCCGGCGCCACCTTCATCAGCCCCTTCATCGGCCGGCTCGACGACATCAACTTCGACGGCATGGAACTGATCGCCCAGATCCGCGAGATCTATGACAATTACGACTTCCAGACCCAGATCCTGGCCGCCTCGATCCGCTCGGTGAACCACATCACCGACGCCGCCCGCATCGGCGCCGACGTGATCACCGCGCCGCCCGCGGTCATCAAGGCGATGGCGAATCACGTGCTGACCGACAAGGGGCTGGAGCAGTTCACCGCCGACTGGGCCAAGACCGGGCAGAAGATCGTCTGATGACCGAGCAAACCGCGGCCGAACTGACCGAGGACATCCGCGCCCGGCTGCTGGCGCAGCCCGAGCTGATCCTCTCCGACCGCGACCTGATGCGCGCGCTGATCGGCGCGCGCGAGGCCGAGGTGGGCGAGAACGTCATCGACATTCGCGGCCGCGCCATGCAGGCGCTGGAGGCGCGGCTGGACCGGCTCGAGGCGGCGCATGAATCGGTGATCTCGGCCGCCTATGACAACCAGTCGGGGATGAACACCATCCACCGCGCCGTGCTGTCGCTGCTGGAACCGACGGATTTCGAGGAGTTCCTGGAAAACCTCGACATCGCCGTGGCGCCGATCCTGCGGGTGGAAACCCTGCGGCTGGTGATGGAATCGGGCGGCGAGATCCCGGCGCCCGAGGCCAGCGGCCCGCTGGTGATCGCGCCCTCCGGCACGGTGGCCCGGCTGATCTCGGGCGGGCGGCGGATGCCGCGCGGCGACGACATCGTGCTGCGCCGCGTGGCGCGCGAGACCTTGCCCTTCCATGGCGAGGCCCGCGCGCCGATCCGCTCCGAGGCGCTGCTGCCCATCGATCTCGGCCCCGGCCGCTTCCCGGCGCTCTTGCTGATGGGCTCGGCCGATCTGGGGCGCTTCAACCCAGCCCAGGGCACGGATCTTCTGCGCTTCTTCGGCCAGGCATTCCGGCTGGTGCTGATCTCCTGGCTCAGGACATGACCGGCGGGGCCAAGCCCCTGGCGCTGGCCCCGGCCATGGCCGAGAACCTCGCGCGCTGGCTCGACAGCGAGCGCGCGACCCGCGACCGTTCCGACCACACCATCCGCGCCTATCAGGCCGACCTTCTGGCCTTCCTGGCCTTCCTCGGCGGCTATCACGGCACGCCCGCCCTGCCGGCGACGCTGGCCGGGCTGACGCAATCCGACATGCGGGCCTTTGCCGCCGCCGAGCGCGACCGCGGGATTTCGCCCCGCTCGCTGGCGCGCAGGCTTTCGGCGACGCGCAGCTTCATCCGCTGGATGTCGGACCGCCACGGCTTCGACGCCTCCAGGGCGCTGGCCTCGCGCAGCCCGAAATTCACCCGCTCGCTGCCGCGGCCGCTGGCGCCGGACCAGGCGCAGGCGGTGCTGGACATCGCCGCCAGCGCCCATCCCGAGGCCTGGATCGCCGCCCGCGACGCGGCGGTGCTGACGCTGCTCTGGGGCTGCGGGCTGCGCATCTCCGAGGCGCTGGGGCTCGACGGCGCCGACTGGCCGCTGCGCGAGGTGCTGACACTCCGCGGCAAGGGCGGCAAGGAACGCCAGGTGCCGGTCCTGCCCATCGCGCGCAAGGCCATCGCCGATTACCTGCGCCTGTGCCCTTATCCGCTGGAGGCCAAGGCGCCGCTGTTTCGCGGCGCCCGCGGCGGCCGGCTCAGCCCCACGCTGGTCGCGTCCGCGATGCGCCAGGCGCGCCAGGTGCTGGGCCTGCCGCCGACGGCAACGCCGCATGCGCTGCGCCACTCCTTCGCCACGCATCTGCTGGCGGCGGGGGGCGACCTGCGCACGATCCAGGAGCTGCTGGGCCATGCCAGCCTGTCCACGACCCAGGTCTATACCGGCGTGGACGACGCCCACCTGATGGCGGTCTATCGCGCCGCCCATCCCCGCGCCTGAGCGGTTTCGCCCTTTCCCAAATACCCAACCGGCCGGGCGACCGGCAGAGGCCGCGCCCGGCCTTTCGCCAGAACTTCTTCGTTCCGCAAATACCCATGCGACCCCGCCGCCCGCGCCGGCTTTACATTTCCCGCGCGGCATCCCAAAGGGGCGGCATGTTCGAACTCTCCCTCGATCTCGTGCTGCTCCTGGCCGGCGCCGCATTCGCCGCCGGCTTCGTCGATGCCATCGCCGGCGGGGGCGGGCTGATCACCGTCCCCGCCCTGATGCTGGCCGGCCTGCCGCCGGCACAGGCGCTGGCCACGAACAAGGTCCAGGGCGTCTTCGGCGCAGGGACGGCGGCGATCTCCTATGCCCGCAGCGGGCTCGTGGACCTGCGCGGGCAGAGCGGCGCGGCGGCGGTCGCCTTCGCGGCCGGGCTTTGCGGCGCGCTGCTGGTCAGCTGGATCCCGGCGCAGGCGCTGCGCTACGGCCTGCCGCTGCTGCTGATCGGCATCGCCGCCTTCTTCGCGTTGAAGCCGGGGCTGAACGATACCGACCGCATGCGCCGCATCGCCCCGGCCGCCTTCACCGCCTCGGTCGTGCCCATCGTCGCCTTCTATGACGGGCTGGTCGGGCCGGGCACGGGATCCTTTTTCATGCTGGGCTTCGTCATGCTGGCCGGCTACGGCATCCTCAAGGCGACGGCGTATACGAAACTGCTGAACTTCGCTTCGAACCTGGGCGGGCTGGTCGCCTTTGCGGCGGTAGGCAAGCCGCTCTGGCTGGTCGGCACCGTCATGGCGCTGGCGCAGATTGCCGGCGCCCTGCTCGGCGCGAGGCTGGCGATACGGATCGGTGCGCGGGTCATCAAGCCCTTGCTGGTCGCAACCTCGACCGCGCTGGCGCTGCGGCTGATCTGGCAGATTCTCTGAAGGTTGGGGGCTTTGCGCCCCCACGCCCGCCGGGCAAGCCCGACGGGCTTCCCCCGCAGGATATTTGCCCAAGGAAGAAGCGGCCGGGGCCTGGGGTTCTTTCTTGTCCAAATATCCTGGGGGAGCGCGGAACGCGCGGGGGCAAAGCCCCCGATCTGATCGGGAAGGCTGCGCGCCCGGATCAGCTCGGGAACCCCTCGGCCCGGCGCAATTCGCCCGTCGCCAGGCCGCGCCAGTTGCGCATGGGCCCGGTCAGGTATTTCTGCACCACCGGATGGGCTTCCTCCAGCAGGCCCAGATGCACCATCAGCGCGGTAATCGCGGCCTCGGCGCCGCGGGTGCCGCCATCCGCGATCTTCAGCGCGATGCCCAGCCCGCGTTCGGGGACGATGCCGACGAAAACCGCCTCGGCCCCGGTCTTGACCGCGGCGCGGCCCTGCATGGCCCGCATCAACTCGGTGCAGGCCCGGCCTTCGCCGGCGACCAGCTCCGGATGGGCCAGCATCGCCTCGACCAGGCGCCGCTGCGCCCAGCCCCGCGCGCCGGCGCCCGGCCGGGCGAAACCGGCCATGGCATGGGCCAGCCCCTCGACCGTGCAGGCGAAATTCGGTGCTGAGCAGCCGTCGATGCCCCAGCCGGTCGCGGTCTCGCCCGTCACCTCCTCGAAGGCGCGGCGCACGGCGCGCTGCACGGGATGGTCGATCTCGACATATTCCGGGCCGGCATTCATGTGCCGTTTCAGCGTCAGGAAACCGGCATGCTTGCCCGAGCAGTTGTTGTGGACCTGGCAGGGGCTTTCGTCCGAGCAGATCAGCCGCTTGCGCTCGGCCGGATCGCCTGGCAGATGCGCGCCGCAGCGCAGGTCGCCGTCGTCGAGCCCCAGGCCGGACAGCCAGGCCGCGACCCGCTCGGTATGAATGCGCCCGCCGCTATGGCTGGCGCAGGCCAGGGCCAGATGCTCGCTTCCCAGCCCCGCCGCATCGGCCGCCCCGCTTTCGACCAGCGGCAGCGCCTGGATCATCTTGCAGGACGAGCGCGGATAGATCACCGCACCCGGATTGCCCCAGGCTTCGACGATGCCATTCGCGTCCGATATCACCACATGGCCCAGATGGGTGCTTTCGCGCATGCCGCCCCGCCACAATTCGATGAGTCTGGCTGCGGTCATGGTTGCTTTTCCTCTGACAATCGCGCGATTTTCCGCGAACGGGGGTTTTTCACGGCTTCCTTTTCGCATTATCTTGCCGCCAGATGGTTGAAAACACCACCGTCATCGGCAACAAGCCGGAACAAACCGGACCATGGCAGGAGGCCAGAGCATGTTGAAATTCGCGCCGCGCGCCGCAGCGGCAGCCGCCGCAATTGCGATCGCCGCGTCTTCGCCGGTCCTGGCCCAGGACTCGACGAATGTGATCGGGACCGAGGGCGACTGGACCGTCTTCTCGGCGACCAGCCCCAAGGAATGCTGGGCAGTGTCGGCCCCGAAATCCACCCAGAACCTGGACACGAACGGCAAGCCCAAGGAAGTGACGCGTGGCGACATCCGGCTTTACGTCGCCTATCGGCCCGGCCAGTCGGGCGAGGTCTCGTTCTCGGGCGGCTATCCCTTCGCCCCCGATTCGGCGGTCGAGGTGAATGTCGGCGGCAATGTCTTCAAGCTGTTCACCGAGGGCGAAAGCGCCTGGACCGGCTCTCCGGCCGATGATGCCAAGCTGGTCTCGGCGCTGCGGGCGGGCTCGACTGCGGTGGTGACCGGGCGCTCGGCGCGGGGCACCGTGACCAAGGACACCTTCAGCCTGTCGGGCATCACCGCCGCGACGAACAAGGCCCAGGCCGCCTGCAAATAATCCGCAACTGCCGGAACCGCAGCGGACAGGGGCGCGAGCCCCTGTTTTCTTTTGGGCCGCCTTGTTCTATATAGGCCCATTGCCCCCTTGCCGCCCGGACAAGCCAGCCATGAACGCCCCGTCGCCCGTCACGCCCTCTGCCCCGATCACCCAGGATCTGCTGACCATCCCGCGCAAGCTGCCCGAGACGGCGCGCCGCAACCTGGTCGGCCTGACCCGCGAGCAGCTGCACGAGGCGCTGGTCGAGGCCGGCACGCCGGAACGGCAGGCCAGGATGCGCGTCGGCCAGATCTGGCAATGGATCTATCACTGGGGCGTGCGTGATTTCGCGCAGATGACCAACCTGGCCAAGGATTACCGCGCGCTCCTGGCCGAGAAGTTCGAGATCGCCCTGCCCGAGATCGTCACGCGCCAGATCAGCGCCGACGGCACCCGCAAGTACCTGCTGCGCATCAATGGCGGCCATGAGGTTGAGACCGTCTATATCCCCGAGGAAAACCGCGGCACGCTTTGCATCTCTAGCCAGGTGGGCTGCACGCTGACCTGTTCCTTCTGCCACACCGGCACGCAGAAGCTGGTGCGCAACCTGACCGCGGGCGAGATCGTCGGCCAGGTGCTGGTGGCCCGCGACGACCTGGACGAATGGCCGAAGCCCGGCGCGCCCAAGGACGAGACGCGGCTGGTCTCGAACGTGGTGCTGATGGGCATGGGCGAGCCGCTCTACAATTTCGACAATGTCCGCGACGCGATGAAGGTGGTGATGGATGGCGAAGGCATCAGCCTGTCGCGCCGCCGCGTCACGCTGTCGACCAGCGGCATCGTCCCGGAAATCGCCAGGACCGCCGAGGAGATCGGCTGCCTGCTGGCGGTCAGCTTCCATGCCACCACCGACGAGACCCGCGACAGGCTGGTGCCGGTGAACAAGAAGTGGAACATCGAAACGCTGCTGAATGCGCTGCGCGACTATCCGCGGCTGTCGAACTCGGAACGCATCACCTTCGAATACGTGATGCTGGACGGGGTGAACGACAGCGACGAGGATGCGCGCCGGCTGGTCCGGCTGATCCGCGGCATCCCGGCCAAGGTGAACCTGATCCCCTTCAACGAATGGCCCGGCTCGCCCTATCGCCGTTCCAGCTGGGAGCGGATCGAGGCCTTCGCCGACATCGTCCACAAGGCCGGCTATGCCTCGCCCATCCGCACGCCCAGGGGCGAGGACATCATGGCCGCCTGCGGCCAGCTGAAATCCGCGACCGAGCGCGGCCGCAAATCCGCCGCCCAGATCGCGGCCGAGGCCCGCGCCTAACGGCATCATGCCTTGCGCCTGCGGCCCGGCCGCATGGGTATTTGAAGAACGAAGAAGTCCTGGCCCGACTCCGGGCTTCTTCGTTCCATAAATACCCCTGCAACAGTACCGAAGGGGCGGGGCGCTTCACGAATCCGGCAAGATCCGCGGCGACCTTGCCCCGCGCGCCCCGCAGTCGTAGAAGCGTCGCGACCCGCGAAAGAGGTGCCGCATGACCCGTCCGAAACCCGTCGTCCTTTGCATCCTCGATGGCTGGGGCATTTCCTCGCGACCCGAGCAGAGCGCACCCGACCAGGCCAGGACGCCGCATTTCGACCGGCTGATGCGCGGCTGTCCGCATGGGACGCTGGTGACCTTCGGCCCCGATGTCGGCCTGCCCAGGGGACAGATGGGCAATTCCGAGGTCGGGCACACCAATATCGGCGCCGGCCGCGTCGTGGCCATGGACCTGGGCCAGATCGACCTGGCGATCGAGGACGGCAGCTTCTACGAGAATGCCGCGCTGGGTGAGTTCATCCGCAAGCTCAAGGCCAGCGGCGGCACCGCGCATCTGATGGGCGTGGTTTCGGACGGCGGCGTGCATGGCCATGTCCAGCATGTCATCGCCGCCGCCCGCGCCGTGGCCGACAAGGGCGTGCCGGTGGTGGTCCATGCCATCACCGATGGCCGCGACGTGCCGCCGGCATCGGCCGCGGGCTTCGTCACCGAGCTTCAGCGCGCCCTGCCCGAGGCCGCCCGCATCGGCACCGTCATCGGCCGTTATTACGCCATGGACCGCGACAACCGCTGGGAACGCGTCGCCCGGGCCTATGCCGCCATGGTCCGCGCCGAGGGATTGCCCGCCCCCGATGCCGCGCAGGCCGTGGCCGAGGCCTATGCCCGCGACGAAACCGACGAGTTCATCCAGCCCACGGTGATCGACGGCTATGCGGGCGCCGGGGACGGCGACGGCTTCTTCTGCCTCAATTTCCGCGCCGACCGGGCGCGCGAGATCCTGGCCGCCATCGGCCAGCCGGACTTCGCCGCCTTCGACACCGGCCGGCGGCCGCAATGGGCGGCGCTGCTGGGCATGGTCGACTATTCGGCCAGCCATGACGAATACATGCAGGCCGCCTATCCCAAGCGGCAGGTGGTGAACACGCTGGGCGCCTGGGTCGCGGCCAAGGGCCTGCGCCAGTTCCGCCTGGCCGAGACCGAGAAATATCCGCATGTCACCTTCTTCCTGAACGGCGGCAAGGAAACCCCCGAGCCGGGCGAGGACCGCTTCATGCCGGCCAGCCCCAAGGTCGCGACCTATGACCTGGCGCCCGAAATGGCCGCGCCCGAGGTCAGCGCCAAGCTCGTCGAGGCCATCGAGGCAGGCTACGATCTGATCGTGGTGAACTATGCCAATCCCGACATGGTCGGGCATACCGGCAGCCTGCCCGCCGCCATCCGCGCCTGCGAAGCGGTGGACAAGGGGCTGGGCATGATGCTGGCAGCCCTGGAAAAATCCGGCGGTGCCGCGGTGGTCATTGCCGATCACGGCAATTGCGAGACCACCATCGACCCCGAGACCGGCGGGCCGCATACCGCCCATACCACCAACCCGGTGCCGGTGATCGTCTTCGGCGGGCCCGAGGGCGCGACGCTGCGCAACGGCCGGCTGGCCGACGTGGCGCCGACGGTGCTGGACCTGATGGGCCTGGACCTGCCGCCCGAGATGACCGGCACCTCGCTGATCGAGCGGGCATGAAACCCAGGCTGCTGCTGCCCATTCTGCTGGCCTTCGGGCTCGGCTCGATAGCCCCGGCCCAGCCGGCGACGCCCGCGCAGGGCGATTCGCAACTGGACCTGGCCGCGCAGGAGGCGGCCGAGGCGGCCGACCTGCTGCGCGCCGCCGTGGGCCAGCTGGACGAGGCGCTGACCGAGGACGATCAGGTCGCCTCGCTGACCCGGATGATCCGCGCCTATGAGCAGGGCATGGCCGCGCTGCGCGAGGGTTTGCGCCGTGCCGGCATCCGCGAGCAGGAGATCCGCGCCGAGTTCGACGCCCGGCGCGAGCGGCTGGGCCGGGCGCTGGGGGTGATGACCTCGATGCAGAAATCGCCCGAGACCGTGCTGCTTCTGCATCCCTCGGGGCCGCAATCCTCGGCCCGCGCCGGGATGATCCTGTCCTCGGTCGCGCCGGGGCTGGAAGCCGAGGCCCGCGAGATGCAGCAGAAGCTGGAGGAGATCCGCGCCGTGCGCACGATCCAGCTGAACGCCGCGAACACGCTGGCGCAGGGGCTCGGGCAGGTGCAGGAGGCGCGGCGGCTGCTGGCCTCGGCGGTGACGGACCGCTCCAGCCTGCCGGTGCGCTTCGGCGAGGATCCCAGGGAACTGACCGCGCTGGTGGAATCGGCCGATACGCTGGACGCGCTTGCATCGGGCATCGCCGGGATGGAGCAGGACGTGGGCGCCCCCATGGCCGATTTCGAGGGCGCGCAGGGCAGCCTGCCCTTGCCGGTCCTGGGCCGGGTGCTGCACCGCTATGACGAGCCCGACGCCGCGGGGGTGCGCCGGCCCGGCATGGTCATCGCCACCGCACCCGCCGCGCTGGTCACGCTGCCCTGGCCTGCGACGATCCGCTATCGCGGTCCGCTGCTTGATTACGGCAATGTGATGATCGTTGAGCCCGCGCGCGGGTATCTGATGATATTCGCCGGTCTGGCGCAGGTCTTCGGCGAGACGGGCGACGTGCTGGCGGCGGGCGAGCCGGTGGGGCTGATGGGCGGGCAGGAACCGCCCGCGCAGGAGTTCGGCGCCGAATTCGTCGCCAATGCCGCCGCCGGAGGCGGTGCTGGACAGACCGAGACACTGTATGTTGAACTTCGCAAGGGCAAGGAAACACTAGACCCGGCAGAGTGGTTCGTGATGAATCCCATTGTCGGAGAGGCCGCGGACGGGACAGGCCGCAACGCAACCGGGCAGGACGGAACTGAATGAAACATTATCTTCTGGCAGGGGCGATCGGCACGCTTGCGGGCATCACCGTCGCCACCCAATTCGCCGGCCCGCTGGTCGCGCAGGAATCGGGCAGGAACGCCTCGGTCTATGAGCAGCTGGACCTGTTCGGCAACGTGTTCGAGCGGGTGCGCGCCGACTATGTCGAGCAGGTGGACGACAAGAAGCTGATCGAGGCGGCGATCAACGGCATGCTGACCTCGCTCGACCCGCACAGCTCGTTCCTGTCGGCCAAGGATTACGACGACATGCAGACCCAGACCCGCGGCAGCTTCGGCGGGCTGGGGATCGAGGTCGGGCAGGAGGACGGGCTGGTCAAGGTGATCTCGCCCATCGACGACACGCCGGCGGCCGAGGCCGGGGTCAGGGCCGGCGACTACATCACCCATGTGAACGGCGAATCGCTGATGGGCATGAACCTGGACGAAGCGGTCGAGAAGATGCGCGGCCCCGTCGGGTCCGAGATCAAGATCACCATCCTGCGCGAGGGCGAGAAGGAGCCCTTCGACCTGACCATCACCCGCGACACGATCAAGCTGACCGTGGTCAAGACCCGCATCGAGGGCCATGCCGTGGTGCTGCGCGTCACCACCTTCAACGACGAGACCTTCTCGACCCTGAAGACCGAGATGGACAAGGCGATCAAGGAAGCGGGCGGCATCGACAAGGTGACGGGTTTCGTTCTGGACCTGCGCAACAATCCGGGCGGGCTGCTGAACCAGGCCATCGAGGTCTCGGACGCCTTCCTCGACAAGGGCGAGATCGTCTCGACCCGCGGCCGCAAGCCCGAGGAAAGCGAGCGCTGGAACGCCAAGCCCGGCGACCTGGCGCAGGGCAAGCCCATGGTGACGCTGATCAACGGCGGCTCCGCCTCGGCCTCGGAGATCGTCACCGGCGCGCTGCAGGACCATCGCCGCGCCATCGTCGTGGGCACCAAAAGCTTCGGCAAGGGCTCGGTGCAGACGGTGATGCCAGTGACCTCGGACAGCGCCATCCGGCTGACCACGGCGCGCTATTACACACCCTCGGGCCGGTCGATCCAGTCGCTGGGCATCCAGCCCGACATCATCGTCGAACAGCCCGCGCCGAAACCGCAGGAGGAGGACGAGGCCGGCAAGCCGCGGACCGAATCGAAATTCCTGAACTCGGAAGCGGATCTGCGCGGGGCGCTGAACAACGATTCGATCAGCGACGAGGAACGCAAGCAGATCGAGGAAGAGGCCAAGCAGGTCGAGGCCACCGCCAAGCTGCGCGAGGAGGATTACCAGCTGGCCTATGCCGTGGATATCCTCAAGGGCCTGGCGGCGGTGGACTATCACGCCCAGGCCGTGCCCGATGCCGCAAAGCCCGCCGTCACCGGCGAGGATGCGGCCCAGGGGGCGCAGGCGGAATGAGCGCGGACCTGCTTGGTCCCTCGGGCCTGCCCTATCGGCCCTGTGCGGGCGTGGTGCTGATCAACCCGGCGGGGCTGGTCTTTGCCGGGCAGCGCATCGACAATCCCGGCCCGGCCTGGCAGATGCCGCAGGGCGGCATCGACCGGGGCGAGACCCCGCGCCAGGCGGCGCTGCGCGAGTTGGTCGAGGAAACCGGGGTGACCACCGACCTGGTCGATGTGCTGGCGGAAACGCCCGGCTGGGTGACTTATGACCTGCCGCCGGAACTGCTGGGCAAGGTCTGGAAGGGCAAATACGGCGGCCAGAAGCAGAAATGGTTCGCCATGCGCTTCCTGGGCGATGATTCGGCGGTACGGATCGCCACCGACCATCCCGAGTTCGACCGCTGGCAATGGATGCGGGCGGCGGATGTGGTGGACAGCATCGTGCCCTTCAAGCGCCAGGTCTATGCCCAAGTGCTGGGCGAGTTTCGCGACATCCTGGCCTGAATGGGCCCGCACCGCGCCTCATGGCACGGGCGGGATGGGTATTGGGGAAACGGTGAAATGCGCGCGGGCGGCCTTCGGAGCCGCCCTTTATCCTAGCCGCGCAGCATGGCCAGCAGGCGGGTATCGGCATAGCCGTCGGGCGTCACGCCGCGGGAACGCTGGAAGGCCTTGATCGCCTCGGTCGACTGGCTGCCGAGCTTGCCGTCCACCCCGCCGGTGTCGAAGCCGCGGGCCATCAGCAACCGCTGGATCTCGGCCTTTTCGCTGTTCGACAGCGTGCGGTCGCCGCGCGGCCAGCTGCCCTGGATGCCGCGGCGGCCGGCGATGGCCTCGCCCAGATAGGCCACGCCGAGGGCGTAGCTGTCCGAGGCGTTGTATTTCAGGATGGCGCGGAAGTTTTCCGTGATCAGGAAGGCCGGGCCGCGGGCACCTGCCGGCGCCAGGATCGAGCCCGAGGGCACCGGCGCACCGCTGACCGTGCGCACCCCCATCGCCGCCCATTGGCTGCCGGAATGCTGCACCGACTTGCCGGCCTGGTTGAAGTCGAAGCCCGGCGGCAGGATCACCTCGGTCCCCCAGCTCTGGCCGGGGCGCCAGCCGTTCTGGCGCAGATAGCTGGCGGTCGAGGCCAGCGCGTCGGTCGGGTCGTCCGACCAGATGTCGCGGCGGCCGTCGCCGTTGAAATCGACCGCATGGCCGAGGAAGGACGAGGGCATGAACTGCGTATGCCCCATGGCCCCGGCCCAGCTGCCGACCATATGGGCGCTGTCCACGTCGCCCGACTGGATGATGCGCAGCGCCGCCACCAGCTCGCCGGCGAAAAATTCGCCGCGCCTTCCGTCATAGGCCAGCGTCGCCAAGGCCGGCACGATCCGGGTATTGCCGCGATTGGCGCCGAAGTTGGATTCCATGCCCCAGACCGCCAGCACGATCTCGCGCGGGACGCCGTAGCGCGCCTCAATGGCCGAAAGCGTGCCGGCATATTGCGCGGCCTTGGCGCGGCCGGTCGCGCCGCGCGTGCCGATGGCGCCGTCGAGATAGTCCCAGACCGGCTTGGTGAACTCGCTTTGCTTGCGGTCGAGCGCCACGATGCCGGGCTGGTAATGCGCCCCGGCCATGGCGCTGTCGAAGGTCGCGGGCGAGATGCCGGCCGCCAACGCGCGCGGGCGGAAGCTTTGCACCCAGTTGCGGAAGCCCGCCTCGGAGCCCTGCCCGCCGGCCGTGGGCAGCCCGCCGAAATGGCCGCCGCCGACGGCGCCCGGTCCCTGGTTCAGCGACACGCCGCAGCCTGCCAGGGCAAGGGTCAGCACGGCCATGGTCGCGATGCGCGAGATGCGTCTGGTCATTCTGCCTGTCCGTTCCGTATTCTTGTTCTGCCTGCTCTGCTTCGGGCCAGTCTAGCCCAGCCGGGCACGGCTGGATAGGGGCGGATCAGCCCTGCTCGTCCCAGAGCGGCTCCATCTGCGCCACGATCACCGCGTTCTCGGCCAGCGCGCGGTCCATCAGGGCGCGCTCCTCCTCGGGGATCTCGTGACCCTCGGCCAGGCGCTCGTCGATGCTGCCGTGGCCGGTGACTTCCAGCGGCGCAAGACCGGCCTGCTTGAGGATAGCGACCGTCTCGCGCACCGCCTCCTCCTCGGTCACGCCCGAGGCATAGCAGACCAGCGCCGCGCCGCTGGCCTCTGCGGGCAGGCCGTCATCCGCGGCGCGGCCGACCTGGACCAGAAGCGTATAGACCTGTTGCATGGCTTTCCCTTTGTCGCGATCTGCCGTCATATCGCCCGAAACGGATGGAGGAGACAATGAGCAAGAGCTTGCGCCGCGTGCAATCGGCGCTGGAGGCGGCCGGCCTTGCCGCCCGGATCCGCGAGACCGACGACAGCGCCCGCACCGCCCAGGGCGCCGCGGCGGCGGTCGGCTGCGCCGTGGACCAGATCGCCAAGTCGGTCATCTTTCGCGGCGAGGAAAGCGGTCATGTGGTGCTGTTCCTGACCGCCGGCGGCAATCGCGTCGATCCGGCCAAGGCGACCGGGGTGGCCGGGCAGCGCCTGGACAAGGCCGATGCCGAATTGATCCGGGCCGAGACCGGCTTTGCCATCGGCGGCGTCGCCCCGGTCGGGCATCTGCGCCGGATCGAGGCCTGGCTGGACCCGCGCCTGCTGGATTTCGACCTGGTCTGGGCGGCGGCGGGCACGCCGCGCCATGTCTTTGCCATCGCGCCCGCAGATCTGCTCCGCATTACCGGCGCGAAGGCGGCGGATTTCACCGCCTGAGATGGGAAGGGGGCGGGAATGACCCCGCCCCGATCGCTATCCGGCCACGGCGCGGTAAAGCCAGATCAGGATCACCGCGCCGATCAGCCCGGCCACGCCCTGCGCCAGCCAGCTGCCGGCCTGGGCGTTCAGCCCGACCAGGCCCAGAAGCGCATTGCCGACGATGGCGCCGACGATGCCCAGGATGACGTTGAGGATGATCCCCGTGTCCGCCTTCATGATGCTGCTGGCGATCCAGCCCGCAAGACCGCCGACGATGATCGCGGCCAGCCAACCCAAACCCTGCATGTGAAACTCCGCTTTCAGGATGCCTGTCAGGGTTGAACGCAGCGGCGGCGCTTGGGTTTCACGCCGGGCTCACGCAAGGGCGAGCCCGGTGCAGGGGCGCAGCGGCTCAGTCGCGCAGCAACTCGTTGATCGAGGTCTTGGAGCGGGTCTGCGCATCGACGCGCTTCACGATCACCGCGCAATAAAGGTTCACGCCGTTCTTCGAGGGCATCGAGCCGGCGACCACCACCGAACCGGCCGGAACCTCGCCATACATGACCTCGCCGGTCTCGCGGTCGACGATCTTGGTCGATTTGCCGATAAAGACGCCCATGCCCAGGACCGAGCCCTCGCGCACGATGCAGCCCTCGACCACCTCGGAACGCGCGCCGATGAAGCAATTGTCCTCGATGATGGTGGGGCCGGCCTGCATCGGCTCCAGCACGCCGCCGATGCCGACGCCGCCCGACAGGTGCACGTTCTTGCCGATCTGCGCGCAGGAGCCGACGGTGGCCCAGGTATCGACCATGGTGCCCTCGTCGACATAGGCGCCCAGGTTCACGAAACTGGGCATCAGCACCACGCCCTTGGCGATATAGGCCGAGCGGCGCACGACACAGTTCGGCACGGCGCGGAAGCCGGCAACCTGCCATTGCGCCTCGCCCCAATGGGCGAACTTGCTGTCCACCTTGTCCCACCAGGTGCCGCCCTGCGGGCCGCCCATCTGGACCTCCATGTCCTTCAGGCGAAAGCCCAGCAGCACGGCCTTTTTCGCCCACTGGTTGACGTGCCAGTCCTGGCCGCGCTTTTCGGCGACGCGCAGAACGCCCTTGTCCAGCGCCTCCAGCGTGGCCTCGACGGCGTCGCGGACCTCGCCCCTGGTGGCGGGGGTGATCTGGTCGCGGATCTCCCAGGCGGATTCGATGGCGGCTTCAAGGGCGTCATTCGACATGGTCTGGCCTCTCAACGGTGGAAACTCTTGCCCGAGGGCTATAAGCCGAGGGCTGCGGCCGCGCAATGCGGCGGTTTCGGCCAGAGGTTTGGATGACAGAACTTGACGAGCGCAGCCACCCGTTCCGCGACAGCCATCAGGACGTGGCCGTGGCGCAGACCACGCCCGACACGGCACAGACCCGCGCGCCGGCCTATCGGCTGGCTTTTACCGATACCGAATTCCTGCTGCGCGAGGAACTGCGCCCGGTGCGGTTGCAGCTTGAACTGCTCAAGCCACAGATGATCATGGATGCGCGCGGCATCCGCTCGACCGTGGTGATGTTCGGCGGCGCCCGCATCCCCGCCCCCGAGCGGCGCGAGGGCGCGCGCACCCCGGCGCTGGCCGCCCTGTCGCATTACTATGACGAGGCGCGGCGCTTTGCCCGGCTGATGACCGAACGCAGCCTGAAAAGCTATGGCGCCGAGAACGTGATCTGCACCGGCGGCGGGCCGGGGGTGATGGAGGCGGGCAACCTGGGCGCGCATGAGGCGGGCGGCGCCTCGATCGGCCTGTCCATCGTGCTGCCGCACGAGCAGACGCCGAACGCCTATGTGACGCCGGACCTGTGCTTCAACTTCCACTATTTCGCCATCCGCAAGATGCATTTCCTGATGCGGGCCAAGGCGGTGACCATCTTTCCCGGCGGCTTCGGCACCATGGACGAGATGTTCGAGGCCCTGACCCTGATCCAGACCGGCCGCATGCGGCGCGTGCCCTTCATCCTGTTCGGACCGGAATTCTGGCACAAGGTCATCAACTGGCAGGCCCTGGCCGAGGCCGGCACCATCAGCCCCGAGGATCTGGAACTGATCAGCTTCGTGGAAAGCGCCGACGAGGCGGTCGAGATCATCGACAACTGGGTCGTGCCCTGCGCCTGAAACGGACCGTACCGCCCGGACCCTCCGCACCTGGGCCCCAATTCGCGGCTCCGGCCCATTGGCCGATCACCCGCGGCCGCGGTCCGCATATCGCCGCGGCCCTCCGCCTCGGCGCCTTTTCCGGCCGGCTGCCGCACGCTCCTCCGCGCCTTTCCGGCCGGTAGCAGCACCCTGAAGCCCATGGCCGGCAAGGCATCATCCCGGATCGCGGCAGGCCGTCGCATTTCGCCGCCGCCCGCCGCACCTTTCCTGGTCAACTGCCGCGCCGCCGCGGTCGCGGATTGGCAAGGCGTCGTCACGGATCCTGTCGTACAGCGGCGTTGATCGGCGGGCGTTCCCAGAGGCCGGGGAAAAACCTGTGCCGCGAGCCCTTTCGGACCATCAGCACCGCGCCGTTCCGGCCGACCGATCCGCCGCTCGCGCAAGGGCTATTTCGGCCACCAGGCAATGAAATCGCCCGCCGCGACGGTCGCTGGCTGGTCGCCGCCCCGACGTTCCGCCGCTGCCGGCGCCTGTTGGCCCTGGGTCGCACCGTGGCGATAGGTCGCATGCGACAGTTCCGGCCGCAACTCGGGTTCCGGCTGGTCCTCGACCGCGCGAATCACGATGGTGCCCAGCTTCAATGCGCGCTGGAAGGATTCGTCGTCGCCATAGATCGCGGTCAGGAAGCGGATCACCTTGGCACGGAACACGGCGCGATCCTGCGGTCCGTCGGCATCCTCGGCCGCGGCCCCGGCCGGCGCATTGCCTTGCGGCGCCCGGGCCGATGCGGCCTGCCGCGCGCGGCCGACGCCCTGGCGGCCAAGCTGCGTGTCCTGGGCCACCCCGCCCGATTCCTCGACCGGCGGCACCTCGGGCTGGGCGCGGGCAAGGGTGGGGCCGATGATTTCGACTTCTCGCGCCGCCGGCGTGGCGGCGGGACCGGCCCGGCTTTGGATCTGATGAACGACTGGAATCATGACACACCCGCGGATACGTGATCTGGACAGGCTTATCCTAGCCGTTTCCCGGCGGATTTCACCCGTTCTTTGCCGGATGTTTTCTTAAAATCCTAGCGATCTGAAGGGCTTGTCATTCCCGGTGATAGGGGCTGCCGGCCAGGATGGTGGTGGCGCGATAGATCTGCTCGGCCAGCATGACGCGGGCCAGCATATGCGGCCAGACCATGCGGCCGAAGCTGATGGCCAGATCGGCGCGGTCGCGCAGGCCGGGGTCGATGCCATCGGCGCCGCCGATCACGAAGGCGACATCGCGCGCCTGGTCGCGCCAGCCGGCAATGCGGCCGGCAAATTCGGGGGAACTCAGCATCTGGCCGCGCTCGTCCAGCACCACCAGGGCGGCACCGTCGGGAACGGCCCTGGCCAGCAGCGCGGCCTCGGCCGCCATGCCGCCGCTGCGCCTGTCCTCGACCTCGGCCAGGGTCACGGGCGGCAGGCCCAAGGCGCGGCCCGCCTTGGCGTGACGGTCCAGATATTCGGCGATCAGCTTCGCCTCGGGGCCCTGCCGCAGCCGCCCGACCGCGGCAATGACCATGCGCATGGATCAGATGCGGGGCTTGCCGGCCTCGGCGGCGGCGTGTTCGGCGCGCAGCCGCTCCAGCGTGGCCGAGCGCAGGGCGTCGGCGGGCATCCACATCTTTTCCAGCTGATAGAACTCGCGGACCTCGGGGCGGAAGACATGGACGATCACGTCGTCGGTGTCGATCAGCACCCAATCGCCGGTTTCCTTGCCCTCGATGCGGGCCGAGCGGCCGGTCTGCTCCTTCAGGCGCTCGATCAGCTTTTCGGCGATCGAGGCCACCTGCCGCGCGTTCCGGCCCGAGGCGATCACCATGTGATCGGCCATGGCCGAGCGGCCGCGCAGGTCGATGGTCACGACATCTTCGGCCTTGTCGTCGTCAAGAGAGGCAAGAATGCGGTCCAGTAGCTGATCGCTCGTCAGCCCGGATTCCGCGGTGGTCGCAGCCGGCGCAGCAGCCGGCGAGACGGTATTGGACAGGGTTCATCCTCCGGTCATCACGCCGATCTCCCCCGGCGCCGGGGCCTTACCAATGTAGCACGGAATCGCGCCCGCTCAATGCAGGCGCGGCGGATTTCTGGAGGCATCGCCCGCCGGACAGGCCGAAACCGGCAGATTTCCCCAGGGATCGGCGCATCTGACCTGCCCCGGACCCCAGGCCAGGTGCCGGCTTTCGACGCCCGCCGCCGCCCGCGCCTGCTTGAGCGGTGTATCCGCCCAATGTACCGCCAGCGCGAAAACGGCCACGCAGATCAGCGGGATCGCCCGCAGGATGATGCGAATCAGCATGATCGGTCCCCTTCCGTGACTTTTGGCACCAAGATAGGGACGATTTCTCAACTTGGAATTAACAGAGCCGTGTGGCGATATTGAATATGAAGTGAAATCGCCCTATTAATCCCCCTATGCGAGGATTCGTCTATTTCGACATTCACGACCGCGCCCGCCTGCCCGGCCGGTTCTACGGCGAAAGCCTGTCCGTCACCGCCCGACTTTGACGGGAGCGGGCGCCTGCGCGCGCCCTGCCGCAGGCTGCGGCGCCCCCTCCGCCCTTTCCCAGCTAGTCTTCCAGAAAAGAGACAGCCATGACCGGCAACACCAATGCGGGCGCGCCCCGCACCCTCTATGACAAGATCTTCGACGCCCATGTGGTCGAGCGTTCCGAAGACGGCACCTGCATCCTCTATATCGACCGCCACCTGGTGCATGAGGTGACCTCGCCCCAGGCCTTCGAAGGGCTGCGCATGGCCGGGCGCAAGGTGCGCCGCCCCGACCAGACCATCGCCGTGCCGGACCACAACGTGCCGACCACCGCCGACCGCGTGGACGGGATCGAGAACCCCGAGGGTCGCATCCAGGTCGCCGAACTGGACAAGAACGCCCGCGAATTCGGGCTGAACTATTATCCGATGAACGACATCCGCCAGGGCATCGTGCATATCGTCGGGCCGGAACAGGGCTGGACCCTGCCCGGCATGACGGTGGTCTGCGGCGACAGCCATACCGCGACGCATGGCGCCTTCGGCGCGCTGGCGCATGGCATCGGCACCTCGGAAGTGGAACACGTCCTGGCCACCCAGACGCTGATCCAGAAGAAATCCAAGAACATGAAGGTGGAAATCACCGGCAAGCTCCGTCCCGGCGTCACCGCCAAGGACATCACGCTGGCGGTGATCGGCAAGACCGGCACCGCGGGCGGCACCGGCTATGTCATCGAATATTGCGGCGAGGCGATCCGCGAGTTGTCGATGGAAGGCCGCATGACCGTCTGCAACATGGCCATCGAGGGTGGCGCCCGCGCCGGCCTGATCGCCCCGGACGAAAAGACCTTCGACTATTGCAAGGGCCGCCCGCACGCCCCGAAAGGCGCCGCCTGGGAGGCCGCGGTCAGCTGGTGGAAGACGCTGTTCAGCGACGAGGGCGCGCATTGGGACAAGGTCGTCACCATACGCGGCGAGGACATCGCCCCGGTCGTGACCTGGGGCACCTCGCCCGAGGACGTGCTGCCGATCACCGGCACGGTCCCCGCCCCCGAGGATTTCGAGGGCGGCAAGGTCGAGGCCGCGCGCCGCAGCCTCGACTACATGGGCCTGAAGCCGGGCACGCCGCTGAACCAGATCAAGATCGACGCGGTCTTCATCGGTTCCTGCACCAATGGCCGGATCGAGGATCTGCGCGCCGCCGCCGGCATCCTCAAGGGCCACAAGCTGGCGCCGGGCGTGCGCGGCATGGTCGTGCCGGGCTCGGGCCTGGTCAGAATGCAGGCCGAAGAGGAGGGTCTGGACAAGATCTTCATCGACGCCGGCTTCGAATGGCGGCTGGCCGGCTGCTCGATGTGCCTGGGCATGAACCCCGACCAGCTGGCGCCCGGCGAACGCTGCGCCGCGACCTCGAACCGCAATTTCGAGGGCCGCATGGGCCGCGGCGGCCGCACCCACCTGATGTCGCCGGTCATGGCGGCGGCGGCGGGCATCAAGGGCCACCTGACCGATGTGCGCGAACTGCTGGCGGAAACCGTCTGATGCTTCGGGCGGGGCCCCTAGCGGCCCCGCCGCAGAAGCATCAGGGCGTTGATCGCGATCAGCACCAGCCCGGCGTTCTCGAACCAGAAATTGAGCCCGAGCTTCGCGAAGTCCAGGCTGAGGAGCCTGTCCACATGATGAAAGCCCACCGCGCGCACCAGCACGAAGCCGCACAGCAAAGCCAGCCCCGCCAGGGCAAGGCCGTTGCGGCGCATGCGCCCGCGCAGGGTGTTCGTCGCCCAGGCCAGCGCGATCGCCACGCCCAGCACCAGCCCGGCGACGAAGGCCAGCTGCACCAGATGGCGGTCGTCGTACCAGCCCTGCGCCCGCGCCATGCAGCGCCCGGCAGCCGTCAGCGCGGTCTGCAGGTCAAGCTGCTTGTTCAGCCCCAGGAAGGCCATCAGCCCGGCGGTCGTCAGCCACAGCCCGCGCGCAGCGCCGGCCGGACGGCGGCGCAGCACCATGACGGCCAGCACGAAGCATATCAGATACGAGAGCACCGTCAGCCAGCCGGTGATCTCGGGGTCTCCGATCTGCGGCCTCCAGTCGCGCGCGATGCAGGCGCGCAGGGCCGCAAAGCTGGAAAACCCGAAAAACATCAGCGAAGCCCTTTCCATGCCGCAAGGCGCCGGACGGGTCTCGGTTAACGGGCCACGGCGGCCCAAGTCAATTCTGCGAGGATCACGACATGGACAAGTTCACCACCCTGACCGGCATCGCGGCGCCCATGCCGCTGGTCAATATCGACACCGACATGATCATCCCGAAACAGTTCCTGAAGACGATCCACCGCTCGGGTCTGGGCAAGAACCTGTTCGACGAGATGCGCTATGACGCCGAGGGCAACGAGATCCCGGATTTCGTGCTGAACCAGCCGGCTTACCGCGAGGCACAGATCATCGTCGCCGGCGACAATTTCGGCTGCGGCTCCTCGCGCGAGCATGCGCCCTGGGCGCTGCTGGATTTCGGCATCCGCTGCGTGATCTCCACCAGCTTCGCCGACATCTTCTACAACAACTGCTTCAAGAACGGCATCCTGCCTATCGTCATGCCGCAAGAGGTGGTGGATGTGCTGATGGAGGACGCGAAAAAGGGCGCCAATGCCCGCATGACCGTGGACCTGGAAAACCTGACCGTGACCACCTCGGACGGGCAGAGCTTCCCCTTCGAACTGGACCCGTTCCGCCGCCATTGCCTGCTGAACGGGCTGGACGACATCGGCCTGACCATGGAAAAGGCCCCCGCCATCGACGCCTACGAGGCGCAGATGGCCCAGAGCCGGCCTTGGGTGTAAGGCCGCTGGCCGGGGCGGCCCTGCTTGCCATCCTGGGCCTGGCCGCCCATGCCGATCCGCTGCGGATCGCGACCTACAGCCCCGACCTGTCGCGCGACGGGCCGGGGCTTTTGTTGCGCGACCTGGGCCGCAAGGACGCTCAGATCGAGGCGGTGGTGCAGGTGCTGGCGGAAACCCGCCCCGACATCCTGCTGCTGACGCATTTCGACTGGGACCACGACGGCCGGGCGCTGGACGCCTTTGCCGCAAGGCTGGCCGAGGCCGGGCTGGACTATCCGCACCGCTTCGCCACCCGGCCGAATTCCGGCATGGCGACAGGGCTGGACCTGAACGCCGACGGGCGGCTGGGCAGCGCCGACGATGCGCAGGGCTTCGGCACCTTCTCCGGCCAGGGCGGCATGGCGATCCTGTCGCGCCACCCGATCGGGCCGGTGACGGATTACACGGCCTTCCTGTGGCGCGACCTGCCCGGCCACCTGATGCCGCCGCTGCCCGAGGAAGCGGCGGCGATCCGCCGCCTGTCCTCGACCGCGCATTGGGACGCGGTGGTCACGGTCGCCGGCCGGCCGCTGCACCTGCTCGCCATGTCCGCGACGCCGCCGGTCTTCGACGGACCCGAGGATCTGAACGGCCGGCGCAACCATGACGAGCTGGCCTTCTGGCTGCATCACCTGCCCGACGGCCCCTTCGTACTGGCCGGCAACCTGAACCTCGACCCCCTGGACAGCGAGGGCCGGCCCGAGGCGCTGGCCCGGATCATGGCGCATGTCACCGACCCCCTGCCTCGCAGCGCCGGCGGCACCGCGGCCAAAGGCGGCGTGAACGGCAGCCACAAGGGCGATCCGGCGCTGGATACCGGCGACTGGCCGGACGACAAGCCGCCGGGCAACCTGCGCGTGGATTACGTCCTGCCCGCGAAAGGGCTGGCCGTGCTGGGCTCGGGCGTGTTCTGGCCGGCCGAGGGTCCGCTGGCCGAGGCCGCGCTGGCGGCTTCCGCGCACCGGCTGGTCTGGGTCGACCTGGACTGGCCGCCGGAACCCTGATTGGCACGGCCTACCCGCCACCCGGCGATTCCGCCAGCCCGATCCCCCGCCATCTTCTTCGTTCTCCAAATACCCATGCGGCAGCGCCGCCCGCCGACCCGTCGCCCGCTCTCCGACCCCGCCGCAGCTTCCCCCCGATTCCGCTTGCCGCCGCCGCGCCATCGCAGGTAACATGAGCGTGTATCGGTGCCCCTTTCCGGGGCCAAAAGGGAATGCGGTGCGGCCCTGGGCATTCAGGACCAAATCCGCAGCCGCCCCCGCGACTGTAAGCGGAGAGCGGACGCCCATCGCGCCACTGGCCATCCGGCCGGGAAGGCGGGCGTCTGCCGTGACCCGCAAGCCAGGAGACCTGCCGATGCATGGAACCGCAACGTCGTCGGGTTGGACGACATAAGGAAAGGGTCGCAGATGACCGCAAAACCCATGACCGCCGCAGGGGCCAGCCGCGCCTCGGTGCTGTTTCCCGCCATCGCCGCCTTCGCGATCGGCTTCGGGCTGATCTTCATGTCCGGGCTGGTGCAGGCCGAGACCCTGCATGACGCCGCCCATGACGTGCGTCACGCCACCGGCTTCCCCTGCCACTGATGTTCTCGCGCATTCTGACCAGCGGATTGATCGCTGGCGCTGCAACGGGGCTGATTGCCGCCCTGTTGCAGCTTTGGTTCGTGCAGCCCGTGCTGCTGCATGCCGAACTGTATGAATCCGGCCAACTGGCGCATTTCGGCGCCGAAGCCGTCAGCGCGCATCAGGATCTGGGATCCTTCGAATGGACCCGCAACCTGCTTTCGGTCCTGTTCACCATGATGGTCTATGCCGGCTACGGGCTGATGCTGGTGGCGCTGATGGCGGTTTCCGAATCGCGGGGCAACGCGGTCACGGCGCGGCAGGGGCTGCTTTGGGGCCTGGCCGGCTATCTGACCATGCAGCTCGCCCCCGCCTTCGGCCTGGCCCCGGAAGTGCCGGGCGTCGCCGCCGCCGATGTGCAGCTCCGCGCGATCTGGTGGCTGGGCACCGCCGCCACCACCGGGCTCGCGCTGTGGCTGGTCGCCTTCGGCAAGGGCTGGGCGGCCTGGGGCGCGGCCATCGTGCTGATCCTGGCGCCGCATCTGATCGGCGCGCCGCAGCCCGACAGCTATGCCGGCCCGGTCCCGCCCGAGCTTTCGGCGGAATTCGCCGGCCGGGCGCTGGGGGCGGGCGCGATGGCCTGGGCCCTGCTCGGCCTGCTGGCCGGCTGGTTCTGGCAGCGCGAAGGCCAAGGCGCACCGGTGCCGCAGGCCGCCTGATCGGCGCCGCAACCCTTCCGGCCGGGCGTGCCTGCCGCGCCCGGCTGTTCCATGAAACGGGGAAAAGACATGGATCGCTCGATCCCGATGCTGCTGATCGGCCTGGTCTTCGGCGGCGGCATGGGCTTCGTCATCGCCGCCGCCAACGGCATCACGCTGGACGGCCACGACCACGGCGCGCATGGCCATGGCGCCCAAGCCGCGGCGCATGACCACGGCGCGCCCATCGACCTGCCCGCCGGCAGCGCCACCGCCGCGGCCCGGCTGGAGCCCGACAGCACTGCGGGCTGGAACCTGTTCATCGAGGCCGAGGGCTTCTGCTTTGCCCCCGAACATGCCGGGCTGGCCGACCGCCGGGGCGAGGGCCATGCGCATCTTTACCTCAACGGCGCCAAGATCGCCCGGCTCTACGGCCCGGCCCATCACCTCGACGCGCTGGGGCCCGGAGACCGGCTGCGGGTCGAGCTGAACTCGAACGACCACCGCCCGCTGACCGTCTCCGGCCGGCCGCTTGCCGTCGAGCTGACCGTGCCCGACCGGCCGGTGGGCATCCGCGCCGGGGCCGCGGGCCTGCCCGACAGCGCGATCTGCGCGGCGCCGTGATGGAGTTCGGCGCCGAGGACAAGGCCGCCTTGCAGCGCATCCTGCGCTGGCGCCGCGACGTGCGGCATTTCCGCGACGCCCCGGTCCCCGAACCGCTGCTGGAGGAATTGCGCGCGGCGATGGAACTGTCGCCCTCGGTCGGCAATGCCCGACCCTGGCGGGTGATCCGCGTCGAAAGCCCCGATCTGCGCGCCGCGATCCGCGCCGATTTCCTGCGCTGCAATGCCCAGGCCGCCACCCGCTACCAGGGCCGGCAGCGGCAGGCATACGATGCGCTGAAGCTGGCCGGGCTGGACCGCGCCCCGGTCTGGCTGGCCGTCTTTACCGAGATCGACCCCTCCGAGGGCCACGGTCTTGGCCGCGCCACCATGCCGCAGACCCTGCGGCAATCGACGGCCATGGCGATCCATGCGCTGTGGCTGGCGGCACGGGTGCGCAACCTGGGGCTTGGCATGGTCTCGATCCTCGATCCGGCGCGGATCGGCCCGCTGCTCGCGGTGCCCGAAAGCTGGGAGTTCTCGGCGCTGCTCTGCCTGGGCTGGCCCGAGTTCACCGACGACACGCCGCTGCTGCACCGCACCGGCTGGCAGGAAAACACCGCCCCCGGCTGGCAGCGGCGCTGAAAGGCCCCACCGCATCCGGCGGGGCCGCCTGGTTCAGGGCTGCGAGGTGGCCGGGCCCATGGGCTGGCCGTTGACGGTAAAGGGCCCGCCGCCCTCGGGCATCTGGATGTCCCAGAGATACTCGCCGCTCGCGCCGGGCTTGGCCATGGCGCGGGCCATGCGCAGCATCATCAGCGGCTGGCCGGCCTCTTCCTGCGGGGCGGCGGCCAGCGCCGCCTCGACCTTGTCGAGCCCCATGGCCGAGATCAGCACCGCGCCGGTGGGCGCAGCCCCCGGACCCGCCGCGATATCGGCGCGATAGTCGATCCGGTAGCCGTCGCCCTTGATCTGCGAGGGCGCAAGCGTCAGGTCGGCCGTGCCCCTGGGCAGCAGCGCCGCCTGCAACTGTTCGGGTACCAGCCGGGCAAAAGGCTCGTCGGCGGCCAGGTCGAACCCCTCGATCAGCATCTTCGCCGGTGCCGCCAGATCGAAGCCCGAAGCGGTGAAGTCCAGCGTCACCTCTTGCGGCAGGATCGGCACGGCCCAGGGCGGCAGCACGCCTTCGGGCACGGTCAGGCCCGACAGCGCCACCCGTTCGTGCAGCCGGCCGTCGGCGGTGGCACCGGACAGGCCGATCGCCACCTTGGTCGAGGCAAGGCCGAACTCGCCCAGCGGAGAGCCGATCTTCAGGTCGTGCAGCACCGCATCCATCGACAGGTCTTCCCATAGCGGCATGGCCGCGGCCAGCTTGTCGCGCAGCCCGTCCTGCGCGCCCTTGATCAGTTCCTCGGACGGATGGGCGACGAACCAGGAAAGCAGGGACAGCACGCCTTCGCTGCGCATGCCGGTGATCTGGCCGCTGCCCTCGTAGCCCGGCGCGGTGATCTGGAAGGTCATCGGCTGGCCGCCCGGACCCATCAGGATCTCCTGCGACTGCTCCAGCCCCTCGGCGGTGAAGCTCATGGCCTGATCGACGCCGCCGGCCTTGCCGGGCGCGCCGTTCACCGACCATTCCATCCGCGCCGTGCGCTGGTGATCGCGCGAAACCACCTGCGGCTCGGCCGAGGGCTGGTCGGGCGCGGTTTCGGCAGCAGGCAGCGGCGGCGCATATTGCACCGATTCGATGACGTAATCCGTCATCACCGCCTTCTGTTCGCGAAAGCTCATCAGCGATTCGTCCCAGATGCCGGTCGATTCGACCCTGGTCGAGCCCTTCTGCTCGAACATCTTCGGCACCACCACCGACCAGCTCAGCGCCTGGTCCTCGCTGACGCCCCAGCTGCCGTCGCCATTGTCGGTCAGCCGATAGGTCAGGGCCGAGACGCTGACCTGGGCCTGATCGGCCGGAACCTGCGCCAGAAGCGGCGCCGGATCGATGCGCAGCTCATAGCTTTCGCCCTGCGGGGTGACGGCGACCACGCCCTCGGTGCCGCCGAAATAGGTCTGGAAAACGCCGCGCAGCCTTTGGGCCCCCTCATCGGTGGCGGGCACCGCCCAGGCCGCCGAGACGGGGCAGATCGCCAGCAGTGCCACAAGGCCTTGTCTCGCAAACATGTTCGAACATCCTTTCGAAAAATCACTCGTTCTGCACCAGCGGCAGATGACAGGAAACGGGCTAGAACTCCACCCCAGGCTGGGCCTTGATGCCGTCGCGGAAGGGGTGCTTGACCTGCTCCATCTCGGTCACAAGATCGGCCAGCGCGACAAGTTCCGGCTTGGCATTGCGCCCGGTCAGCACGACATGGGTCATCGGCGGCTTTTCGCTGCGCAGGAAGTCCAGCACCTCGTCCAGGTCCAGGTAGTCATAGCGCAGGGCGATGTTGATCTCGTCCAGCAGGACCATGCGGATCTGCGGATCGCGGATCAGTTCCTTGGCCTTTTCCCAACCGGCGCGGGCGGCGGCGATGTCGCGCGCCTTGTCCTGGGTTTCCCAGGTGAAGCCCTCGCCCATGGCGTGAAACTGGCACAGACCGGCGAAATGCGCGGTCAGCAGCCGCCGCTCGCCCGTGTCCCAGGCGCCCTTGATGAACTGCACCACCGCGCAGGGCATGCCATGGGCGATGCAGCGCAGGATCATGCCAAAGCCGGACGAGGACTTGCCCTTGCCCTTGCCGGTATGGACGATGACCAGCCCCTTCTCGCCCTGCTTTTCGGTCATCATCCGGTCGCGGGCGGCCTTGATCTTCGCCATCTTCTCGGCATGGCGGGCGTTGTCGTCGGTCTGCATCGGGCACTCCTTCGCTTGACAAGTCGGGACCGGGCGCGCACAGACAGGGGGCGCTGGTTCCTGTCCTACGACAGGCGAAGAGGGAATGCGACAGGCAACCGCCTGGAAGCAGCCGCCCCCGCGACCGTGACCGGAAAGGTCGCCCCATGGCCACTGGCGAAAGCCGGGAAGGCGGGGCGGCCGTGGGCCAAGGCCCGAATCCGCAAGCCGGGAGACCTGCCAGCGCGCGAAGGATTGACCGGCGGACGGGGTGTTCCCGCTGGGGCTTGGGCGCTGGTCCCCTGCCTCGTGCCGCCTTGAGGGATGAAGGGCGCATGACAGTCACGCTGCATGTCTGCATCACCTGCCGCGCCGGCCAGCCGGTGCTTGAGGGCGAGCCGGTGCCCGGCGCGCGGCTGCATGACGCGCTGGCAGCCGAAGGCGCACCGGATGGCGTGCGCATCGTCCCGGTCGAATGCCTGTCCGCCTGCGCCAGCGGCGCCGCCATCGCGCTGTCGGCACCGGGCCGCTGGACCTATGTCTATGGCCGCATGTCGGCCGAGGACGCCCCCGAGATCCTGCTAGGCGCCGCCGCCTATGCCCAGGCCCCCGACGGCATCGTGCCCTGGCGCGAGCGCGTCACGATTTTCCGCAAGCGCAGCCTCGCGCGCATTCCCCCGATCGGATAAGAAATGAGCGACCTGACCAAGACCCCCGTGACCGTCATCACCGGCTTTCTCGGCGCCGGCAAGACCACGCTGATCCGCCACCTGATGCTGAACCCGCAGGGCAAGCGGCTGGCGGTGCTGGTCAACGAATTCGGCACCATGGGCGTCGACGGCGAGATCCTGAAATCCTGCGCCGACGAGAACTGCCCGGCCGAGAACATCATGGAGCTGTCGAACGGCTGCATCTGCTGCACGGTGGCCGACGATTTCATCCCGACGCTGGAGCGGCTGATGGCGATGCCGGTGAAGCCCGACCACATCCTGATCGAGACCTCGGGCCTTGCCCTGCCCAAGCCCTTGCTGAAAGCCTTCGACTGGCCCGCCATCTGCTCGCGCATCACCGTGGACGGGGTGATCGCGCTGGCCGATGCCGAAGCCGTCGCTGCCGGCCGCTTCGCCCCGGACGAGGCCGCCGTCGAGGCGCAGCGCGCCGCCGACGACAGCCTCGACCACGAAACGCCCCTGTCCGAGGTGTTCGAGGACCAGATCGCCTGCGCCGACATCGTGCTGCTCTCCAAGGCCGACCTGGCCGGCGAGGACGGGCTGGCCGCCGCCCGCGCGGTGATCGAGGCCGAGGCGCCGCGCAAGCTGCCGATCCTGCCGTTGACCGATGGGGTGATCGACCCGCGGGTGATCCTTGGGCTGGGCGCGGCGGCCGAGGACGACCTTGCCGCCCGCCCCAGCCATCACGACGGCGCCGAGGACCACGAACATGACGATTTCGACTCGGTGGTGATCGAGCTGGCCGAGATCGCCGACCCCGGCGAGCTTGCCGCCCGCATCGAGCGGCTGGCGCGCGAGCAGAACATCCTGCGCGTCAAGGGCCATGTCGCCGTCGCCGGCAAGCCCATGCGCCTGCTGGTCCAGGCCGTGGGCGAGCGGGTGCGCCACCAATACGACCGGCCCTGGGGCGACGGGCCCCGCGCCTCGCGCCTTGTCGTCATCGCCGAGCATGACGATATCGACGAGGCCGCGATCCGGGCGGTCCTGGCCGCGTAAGCCATGCACGTCGTCTTCCGCGAAAGCCGTGGGCTTGAGGAAACCGAGGTTCCGACCGACCCCGGCCAAAGCCCCGCAGAGCTGGTGGTGCTGTCCTATTCCGACAGCGACCTCGGCGCTTTCGCGGCGGGCTGGCACCGGGCGGCCGGCGGCCTGCCCACGCTGCGGCTGTACAACCTCTCGGCGCTGCGGCACCCGGTCTCGGTCGATCAATATGTCGAGGCGACGCTTTCGGGCGCCCGCGCCGTGCTGGTCCGGCTGATCGGCGGCGAGCCCTATTGGCCCTATGGCGTGGCCAGCCTTCAAGACCTCGCCCATCGCTGCGGCATCGCGCTGGCCTTCCTGCCGGCGGACGGGCGCCCTGATCCCACGCTGGACCGTTTCTCGACCCTGCCGGTGCCGCTGCTGCGCCGGCTTTCGGCGCTCTGCGACCAGGGCGGCGCGGTCGCGGCGCAGATGGCACTGGCGGAACTGGCGCAGGCGGCAGGACTGCCCGCCGCCCCGGTCCGTGGCGAGGCCGCGATCCCGGATTTCGGCTTCTACGATCCCGACCGCGGCGTCATCGACCGCCCCGAGCCCGGCGTGCTGGTCAGCTTCTATCGCAGCTACCTGACCGCGGCCGACCTGGCACCGGTGGATGCGATGATCCGCGCCCTGCGCGGGGCGGGGCTGAGGGCGACCGGGGTCTTCGCGCCCTCGCTCAAGGCGCCGGGCTTTGCCGACTGGCTGGCGCCGCATCTGCCCGGCCTTGCGGCGGTGGTGAACCTAACCGCCTTTTCCGCCCGCGACGATGCCGGCGCCACGCCCTTCGACGGCGCGGATTGCCCGGTCTTTCAGGTGGCGCTGTCCACCGCCCCCCGCGCGCTCTGGGCAGCCGAGGAGCGCGGCCTGTCCGCCGCCGATCTGGCCATGCATGTCGTGCTGCCCGAGGTCGATGGCCGCATCTTCCTGGGCGCGATCAGCTTCAAACAACCGCAAGAGCGCGACCCCGACCTGCAATTCGCCCGCGTGATCCACGCCCCCGACCCGGACCGCATCGCGGCGGCCGTGGCGCGGGTCACGGCCTGGCACCGGCTGCGGCAGGCGACACGCCGGGCGGTGGTGCTCTCCACCTATCCCGGCAAGGCGCATCAGCTTGCCCATGCCGTGGGGTTAGACGCGCTGGCATCATGCGGCACGATCCTTGGCATCCCGCATGACGACCTCGGCCACCGGCTGATGGCCGAGCGCATCCATTGGCCGCTTTCGGACTACCGGCAGGCGCTGGCCCGCCTGCCCCGACGCCTGCAGGACGACCTGCAGGCGGCATGGGGCGAGCCGCCGGCCCAGGGCTTCCGTTTCGCCGCCCTCCGCCACGGCGCAGACCTGATCGCCCTGCAGCCCGAGCGCGGCGAGGTGAAGACCCGCGCCGACGATTACCACGACCTGACGCGCACCCCGCGCCACGACTACGTTGCCTTCTACCTCTGGTTGCGGACGCAGGCGGAGGTGCTGATCCACATGGGCGCGCATGGCACGCTGGAATGGCTGCCGGGGAAATCCGTGGCGCTGTCCGATGAATGCTGGCCCGAGGCGCTGCTGGCCGACCTGCCCGTGGTCTATCCCTTCATCGTCAACGATCCGGGCGAGGCCGCGCAGGCCAAGCGCCGGCTGTCCGCGGTGACGCTGGGCCATATGCCGCCGCCGCTGGTCGACTCCGCCATCCCCGAGAACCTGGCGCATCTGGAGCGGCTGCTGGACGAATATTCCACCGCCGACGGGCTGGACCCGCGCCGCCGCGACCGGCTGATCGCGGCCATCCGCGACGAGGCCCGCGCGGCAGGGGTGGAATCCGACCTGGGCCTGCCTCCCGATGCCGCGGCCGCCGAGGCGATCCCGCTGATCGACCGCTTCCTCTGCGATCTCAAGGACAGCCGGTTCGGCGACGGGCTGCACATCTATGGCACCGCCCCTGGCGAAACCGAGGGGCTGGCCCGGGCGCTCTCGGGCCATCGCGTGGCGCCCGGCCCCTCCGGCTCGCCGGCGCGGGGACGGCTGGACGTGCTGCCGACCGGGCGCAACCTCTTCGCCGTCGATCCGCGCGCCGTGCCCTCGCGCAATGCCCATGCGCAAGGGGTGAAGCTGGCCGAGGAGCTGCTGCGCCGCCACCTGCAGGACCATGGCGACTGGCCCAAGGGGCTGGTCGTCGACCTGTGGGGCAGCGCCACCATGCGCACGGCGGGCGAGGAATTTGCCATGGCGCTGCATCTCGCCGGCCTCAGCCCGCGCTGGGACGGCGCCTCGGGGCGGGTCGCGGGCATCGAGATCCTGCCGCTGGCCGAACTCGGCCGGCCGCGCATCGACGTGACGCTGCGGGTCTCGGGCCTGTTCCGCGACATCTTCCCCGGCCTCGCGCAGCTTTTCGAGATCGGGGCCGAGGCGCTCTCCACCCGCGACGAAGCCCCGGCGGACAATCCCTACTGCAGCCGCGCCCCCCGCGTCTTCGGCCCGAAACCGGGGCTCTACGGCCTCGGCCTCGCCAACCTGGCCGAAAGCTTCACCGATCAGGCCCGGCAGGCGGCGGGCGAGGCATGGCTGGCCGCCGCCTCCCACGCCATCGGCGCCGATGGCCGGATCACCCACCAGCCGCAGGCGATCCGCGACCGCCTGGCCCAGGCCGATGCCTTCGTCCACGCGCAGGATCTGCCGGAATCCGACCTGCTTCTGGCCGGCGACTATGCCGCGCATGAGGCGGGCTTCGCCGCCGCCATGGCCCGGATCGGCGCACCGGCGCCCGCGCTCTACCACCTCGACGCCACCCGCCCCGGCCAGCCCCGCGCCCGGACCCTGACCGAGGAAATCGCCCGCGTCACCCGCGCCCGCGCCGCCAACCCGGCCTGGGCCGACGGCATGATGCGGCACGGCTTTCGCGGCGCGGCCGAGATCGCGGCGACGCTCGATCACATGGCCGCCTTCGCCAATCTGGCCGGCGTGGTGCCCAGCCATCTCTTCGACCTCTATCACGACGCGACGCTGGGCCGGCCCGAGGTCGTGGCCTTCATGGAACGCGAAAACCCCGCCGCGCTCGCCGCCATGCGCGCGCTGTTTGCGCGGCTGCTCGAATCGGGCCTCTGGGTCAGCCGCCGCAACTCGGTGCTGGCGGAGCTGGCGCCATGAGCTTCACGGTCAAGGGCTGGTGCCCCGGCGCCCTGCGGCCGATGCAATCGGGCGACGGGCTGGTCCTGCGCATCCGGGCACGGAACGGTCGGCTGGAACCGGGCCAGGCACGGCTGATCGCGGCACTATCGGCGCGGCACGGCAACGGGCTGATGGACCTGACCAGCCGCGCCAACCTGCAATTGCGCGGACTGGACCCTTCCGGCCATGCCGCGACCGTCGCCGCCCTGGCCGGCATCGGCCTGATCGACGACGACCCGGAATCCGAAGCGCGGCGCAACGTGATCCTGTCGCCCTTCGCCCCGGTGGGCGGCCCGGCCTGGCAACTGGCCGAGGCCATCGCCCAGGCGATGACCGCGCCCGATGCGCCGCAGGTGCCCGGCAAGTTCGGCTTTGCCGTCGATGCCGACCCGCCGGTGCTGACCGACACGCCCGCGGACATCAGGCTGCGCCCGCAGGGTCCGGGATGGCTGATCGTGCCGGACGGCGGCGATTGGGCGCTCAAGGCCGATAACACCGCCCAGGCCGCCACCCGCGCCATCGCCCTGGCGCATTGGTTCATGCAAGGCGGCGTTCAGGACGGCCGCGGACGGATGCGCGGCCACCTGCGCCGCAGCCCCGCCCTGCCCCATGGCGCGACCCCGCTGGCATCCTTTCCGTTTTCCAAATACCCCTGCGACAGCGCCACCGGAACCGCCGGCGCCCATCCGCCCGGCCCCGGCCCGGCACCGAACGGCTGGCTGCTGGGCTTCGCCTTCGGCCAGGTCACGCCCCGGCAGCTGGCCGCCGCCGCCGCCATCGGCCCGCTGCGGCTGACCCCCTGGCGCGCGCTCCTGATCGAGGGCGCCACCCGCCCGCGGATCCGGGGCGCCATCCTCGACCCCGACGATCCGCTGCTGCGCATCCATGCCTGCACCGGCGCGCCCGGCTGCCCGCAGGCGCTGGCCGATGTCCGCGCCCTGGCCCGCAGCCTCGCCCCGCGGCTCGAACCCGGCCAAAGCCTGCATGTCAGCGGCTGCGCCAAGGGCTGCGCGCATCGGGGGCCGGCCGCGATCACGCTGGTCGCCACCGCGCCCGACCGCTTCGACCTGATCCGGGGCGGCGGTACCCGCGATCCCGCCGCGCAAGGCGGGCTGGCGCCCGACCGCATCCCGCTCTGACCTTGCCCAATGCCCGCTTGCATGAGATAGCCGCGAAAATCCCAGGGAACCCCGATGCTGCACCAATACGAAACCGACGGCGCCCGGATCTACGCGCAGTCATTCGCCACCATCCGCGCCGAGGCCGACCTCGCCCGCTTCTCCGCCGAGGAAGAGCCGGTGGTGGTGCGCATGATCCATGCCGCCGGGCTGGTGGGGCTGGAACGCGACGTGGTCTTCTCGGCCGGCATGGCCGCGGCGGCGCGTCAGGCGCTGGAGGACGGCGCGCCGATCCTCTGCGATGCGCGCATGGTCAGCGAGGGCATCACCCGCGCCCGCCTGCCCGCCGCGAACCGGGTCATCTGCACGCTGAACGACCCGCGCGTGCCGGACCTTGCGGCGCAGATGGGCAATACCCGCAGCGCCGCGGCGCTGGAGCTGTGGCGCGACGACCTGGATGGCGCCGTGGTCGCCATCGGCAATGCGCCGACGGCTCTGTTCCACCTGCTCAACATGCTCCGCGACCCCGCCTGCCCGCGCCCGGCCGCGATCATCGGCTGCCCGGTGGGCTTTGTCGGCGCGGCGGAATCCAAGGCGGCGCTGATCGACGACCTGCCCGCACCGGCGCTGGTGGTGCGCGGGCGGCTGGGCGGCTCGGCCATCACCGTCGCCGCCGTCAACGCGCTGGCCAGCCGGAAGGAATGACCATGGGCCCCCAAACCGGAAAGATCATCTGCGCCGGGCTCGGCCCCGGCGATCCCGACCTGATCTCGGTCCGCGCCGACCGGGCCATCCGCGGCGCGCGGCAGATCGCCTATTTCCGCAAGAAGGGCCGCGCCGGCCAGGCCCGCCGCATCGTGGCCGAACTGCTGGCCCAGGACGTGATCGAACATGCGATGGAATATCCGGTCACGACCGAGATCCCCTTCGACAGCCCGGAATACAATCGCCTGCTCTCGGCCTTCTACGACGACTGGACCGCGCGGCTGGCGCGGCTGGCCACCGACAGCGACGTGGTGGTGCTGTGCGAGGGCGACCCGCTGTTCTACGGCTCGTTCATGCATCTGCACGCGCGGCTGCAAGGCATCGTCCCGGTCGAGATCATCCCCGGCATTCCCGGCATGACCGGCTGCTGGAACGCCATCGGCCAGCCGATGACCTGGGGCGACGACGCCATGACCGTGCTGATGGGCACCCTGCCCGAGGCCGAGCTGGCCCGCCACATGCGCGCCGCCGACGCGGTGGTGGTGATGAAGACCGGCCGCAACCTGCCCAAGATCGCCCGCGCGCTGGCCTCGGCCGGGCGCATGGCCGACGCCTGGCTGGTCGAGCGCGGCACCATGCCCAGCCAGCGCGTGACCCCCCTGGCGCAGGCCGACCTGGAGGCCTGCCCCTATTTCGCCACCGTGCTGGTGCATGGCAACGGCCGCCGGCCGCTGTCCGATTCTGCCGCGGATGCCGCCGAATGACGGGCTGGGTCGCGGTGGCGGGCCTCGGGCCGGGCGCGGATGCGCTGGTCACGCCCGAGGTCCGGGCGGCGCTGGCCGAGGCCACCGATGTCGTGGGCTACATCCCCTATGTCGCCCGCGTCGCCCCGCGCGACGGGCTGGCGCTGCACCCCTCGGACAACCGGGTCGAGCTGGACCGCGCCCGCCTCGCGCTGGACCTGGCGGCGGACGGCAAGCGGGTCGTGGTGGTCTCCTCGGGCGATCCGGGGGTCTTCGCCATGGCCTCGGCGCTGTTCGAGGCGCTGGAGGGGCGTGGCAAGGCCCCCGATATCCGCATCCTGCCCGGCATCACCGCCATGCTGGCCGCCGCCGCCCGGATCGGCGCGCCGCTGGGGCATGATTTCTGCGCCATCAACCTGTCGGACAATCTGAAACCCTGGCCGCTGATCGAAAAGCGCCTGCGCCTGGCGGCCGAGGCGGATTTCGCCATGGCCTTCTACAACCCGCGTTCGAAATCCCGGCCCGAGGGTTTCGCCCGCGCCCTGCAGATCCTGCGCGAATGCTGCGGCCCCGACCGGCTGATCTCATTCGCCCGCGCCGTCTCGACCCCGGACGAGGCGATCCGCACCGTCACCCTGGCCGATGCGCGGCCCGAGATGGCCGACATGCGCAGCGTCATCATCCTGGGCAACAGCGCCACGCGGCGGGTGGGCAAATGGGTCTATACCCCGCGATCCGCGCCATGAAGCCAAGCCATGACCTCGGCCGGCGTGGCGACGACGCGGCGCAGCGGCAGCACGGGCCGGTCGATCATCACCACCGGCAGGCCAAGGGCGCGCGCGGCGGCCAGCTTGGCCTGGGCTGCCTGGCCCCCGGCATTCTTGGCGACGACATGGGCGATGGCGTGCCGCCGCATCAGCGCCATGTCGCCCGCGACGGTGAAGGGCCCGCGCGAGACGATCAGCGTGGCATCGCGCAGGGGATGCGCCGCCACCTCGGCGAAACGCAGCATCCAGACATGGTTCAGCCCCACGAAAGGTTGCAGGTTCTGCCGGCCGATGGCCAGGAACACCGCAGAACCGTCGCCCGGCAGCGCGCGGGCAGCCGCCTGGTAATCGGCGACGCGGGTCCAGCGATCGCCCGGCTCTGCGGCCCATGGCGGCCGCTCCAGCGCGATCAGCGCCGTGCCGGTGGCGCAGCAGGCGGCGACGGCATTGCGGCTCATGCCCTCGGCAAAGGGGTGGGTGGCGTCGATGACATGGCTGATTCGCTCGGCCCGCAGGTAGTCGGCCAGCCCTTCGGGGCCGCCGAAGCCGCCGATGCGCGTGGGCAAGGGCTGCGCCACCGGCTTCCTGGTGCGGCCGGCATAGGAATAGACCGCGTCCATCCCGGCCTCGGCCAGCGCATGGGCCATGGCCCCCGCCTCGGTGGTGCCGCCCAGCAAAAGGATGCGCATCATGCCTGATCCCTGGCTTTCCATCATCGGTATCGGCGAAGATGGACCGGCCGGTCTACCGCCTGCAAGCCGCGATGCGCTGGATCGGGCGGAAATCGTCTTCGGCGCTCCCCGGCACCTGGAACTAGCGGGCATCGCGGGGCCGCGGGGCCGGGAATGGCCGGTGCCCTTCGGCCTGGAGCCGCTGCTGGCCCTGCGCGGGCGGGCGGTGGCGGCGCTGGTCTCGGGCGATCCGTTCTGGCACGGCGCCGGCGGCAGCATCGCCGCCGTTCTGCAAGCGGGCGAATGGCGGGCCTTTCCCGCGCCCGGCACGTTTTCGCTGGCCGCCGCAAGGCTGGGCTGGCGGCTGGAGGAGATCGCCTGCCTGGGCCTGCATGCCGCGCCCCTTGCCCGGCTGCGCCCGGTGATGGCGCGCGGCGCGCGGGCGATCTGCCTCTTGCGCGACGGCGGCGCCCCGGCCGCCCTGGCGGAGTGGCTGGTGGCGCAGGGACTGGGCGCGACCCGCATGGTGGTGCTGGAGGCGCTTGGCGGCCCGCGCGAGCGCATCCGCGCTGCGCGGGCACAGGGCTTCGCGCTGGACTGCGCAGCCCCGGTGGCGGTGGCGCTGGATGGCGCGGACCTGCCGCCGGGCGCGGGCCCGCCGCGCGGCTTCGGCCTGCCCGACGACAGCTTCGCCCATGACGGCCAGATCACCCGCCGCGCCATCCGGGCGATGACGCTGGCGGCGCTGGGGCCGCGGGGGGGCGAGATGCTGTGGGACATCGGCGGCGGCTCGGGCTCGGTCAGCGTCGAATGGTGCCTGAACGGCGGCCATGCCGTGACCATCGAGCCCCGCGCCGACCGCATCGCCAATATCGCCGCGAATATCGAGGCGTTCGGGCTGGCCGGCCGGATGCGCGCCGTCCATGGCACCGCACCCGAGGCGCTGGCCGGCCTGCCGCCGCCCGACGCAATCTTCATCGGCGGCGGCGCTTCGGCCACGCTGATCGACGCCCTGCCCCCGGCCCGGCTGGCGGTGAACGCGGTGACGCTGGAGACCGAGGCGCTGCTGATCGCGCTCCACGCCGCGCGCGGCGGCAGCCTGACCCGCATCGCGCTGGAGGAGGCCGCGCCGCTGGGCCGGATGCGCGGCTGGACCCCGGCGCGCAGCGTCACGCAATGGAGCTGGCCATGAGGGTCGCGGGCATCGGCTTTCGCCGGGCGGCAAGCCTCGCCTCGCTGGCCGACGCGCTGGCCCGCGCCGGTTCGGCGGATGCGCTGGCGACCAGCCCGGCCAAGGCGGATGCGCCGGTGATGCGGGCGCTGGCCGCCCGGACCGGCCTGCCGCTGATCGCCGTCGAGGTCGCCGGCATCGCCACCCCCACCCGATCGCCGCGCATCCTGGCGCGCCACGGCACCGGCTCGCTGGCCGAGGCCGCCGCCTTGGCCGCCCTCGGCCCCGGCGCGCGCATCACCGCGCCGCGCGTCATCTCGCAAGACGGCATGGCCACCGCCGCCATCGCAGAAGGAGACCCCGCATGACCGTCCATTTCATCGGCGCCGGCCCCGGTGCGGCCGACCTGATCACCCTGCGCGGCCGCGACCTGATCGCCGCCTCGCCGGTCTGCCTCTATGCCGGCTCGCTGGTGCCCCAGGCGCTGCTGAGCCATTGCCCGCCCGGCGCGCGGATCGTGAACACCGCGCCGATGGACCTGGACCAGATCATCGCCGAGATCGCCGCCGCGCATCAGGCCGGCCAGGACGTGGCGCGGCTGCATTCGGGCGACCTGTCGGTCTGGTCGGCCATGGGCGAGCAGTTGCGGCGCCTGCGCGATCTGGGCATCCCCTATGACGTGACGCCGGGCGTGCCGTCCTTTGCCGCCGCCGCCGCGGCGCTGGGGGCGGAGCTGACCCTGCCGGGCATCGCGCAATCGGTGGTGCTGACCCGGACCTCGGGCCGCGCCTCCTCGATGCCCGAGGGCGAGACCTTGGCCAATTTCGCCGCCACCGGCGCCACGCTGGCCATCCACCTGTCGGTGCATGTGCTGGACCGCGTGCAGGCGGAGCTGGTGCCGCATTACGGCGAGGATTGCCCGGTCGCGGTGGTGTTCCGCGCCAGCTGGCCCGACCAGCGCATCATTCGCGCCACGCTGGCCACGCTGGACCCCGGCATCGGCGCGGGCGAGCGCACGGCGCTGATCCTGGTCGGCCCGGCACTGGCGGCCGAGGGCTTCGACGAAAGCCGCCTCTATGCCGGCGATTACGACCGCCGCTTCCGCCCCGTCGGCACCGCACCGCGGTTTCCCGAATGAAGGGGCTGGTCATCAGCGCCCCCGCCTCGGGCAGCGGCAAGACCACGGTCACGCTGGGGCTGATCGCGGCCTTGCGGGCGCGCGGTCTGGTGGTGCAGCCCTTCAAGAGCGGGCCGGACTATATCGACCCCGCCTTTCACCGCGCCGCGGCGGGACGCGAATCCTATAACCTCGACAGCTGGGCCATGGACCGGGCGCAGATCGCGCATCTGATCGGCACGGCCGCGGACGCCGATATCGCGCTGGCCGAGGGCTCGATGGGGCTGTTCGACGGCGTGGCGCGCGCCGGCGGCTGCGGCAACGGCGCCAGCGCCGACATCGCCGCGCTGACCGGCTGGCCGGTGCTGCTGGTCATGGATTGCAAGGGCCAGGCGCAATCCGCCGGTGCCGTGGCGCTGGGATTCCGCGAGATGCGCCGCGACGTGCCTCTGGCCGGCGTGGTGCTGAACCGCGTCGCCTCGCCCCGCCACGAAGCCTTGATGCGGCACGCGCTGGACCAGCTTTCGATCCCGGTGCTGGGCGTGCTGCCGCGCGAGGCCGGGATCGAACTGCCCGAGCGGCACCTGGGCCTGGTCCAGGCACAGGAGCACGCCGCGCTGGAGGCGCTGCTGACGGCGGCGGGCGAGGCGGCGGCGCGGCACCTGGACCTTGACGCCATCGTCGCTGCCGCCGCGGGCGGGATCGCGGCGGAACCCTTTCGCCCGCTGCCGCCGCCGGCCGAGCGCATCGCGCTGGCGCAGGATGACGCCTTTTCCTTTGTCTATCCGCATCTCATTGCCGGCTGGCGGGCGGCGGGGGCCACGCTCCTGCCGTTTTCGCCGCTGGCCGATCAGGCGCCGGACAACAGCGCCGGGGCCTGCTGGCTGCCCGGCGGCTATCCCGAACTGCATGCGGGCCGGCTGGCCGCGGCCGGCCGCTTCCGCGACGGGCTGCGGCGCTTTGCGGAAACGCGGCCGGTGCATGGCGAATGCGGCGGCTACATGGCCATGGGCGCCGGGCTGGTCGATGCCCAGGGCACACGGCATCAGATGGCCGGGCTGCTGGGGCTGGAGACCAGCTACGCGCAGCGCCGGATGCACCTGGGCTATCGCCGGGCCGAGCCCCTGACCGGGCTTTATCGCCAGCCGCTGGCCGGGCACGAGTTCCACTATGCCACCATCCTGGCCCAGCCCGACGAACCGCTGGCCCGCGTCGCCGACGCCAATGGCGATGCGGTGCCCGAGACCGGCTCGTGCCGCGGCCAGGCCACCGGCAGCTTCTTCCACCTGATCGGAGCGGCGCCATGATCGAGCTTGCGCTGATCGGCATCGGCACCGGCAGCCCCGGCCACCTGACGCGCGAGGCCATCGCCGCCATGGCCGATGCCGACCTGATCCTGATCCCCTCGAAAGGCGGGGACAAGGCCGACCTGGCCGAGCTGCGCCGCGCGCTTTGCCGGCAGGTTCTGGCCAGCCCGCCGCCGCTGGCGGTGTTCGACATGCCCACGCGCGACGTCTCGGACGGCTACCGCCAGGGCGTCGAGGCCTGGCACGACGCCATCGCCGCCCGCTGGGAACAGGTGATCCGCGCCCATGGCGCCATCCGCCCGGCGCTGCTGGTCTGGGGCGACCCCTCGCTTTACGACAGCACGCTGCGCATCGCGGAACGGGTGGCGCGGCGCCTGCCGCTGAACCTGCGGGTGATCCCCGGCATCACCGCCATCCAGGCGCTTTGCGCCGCCCATGCCATACCGCTGAACGCGGTAGCGGCGCCGGTGCTGATCACCACCGGCCGGCAGATCCGCGACCATGGCTGGCCCGAGACGGTGGACCGGCTGGTGGTCATGCTGGACGGCGAATGCTCGTTCCAAAACCTGGACGCCCAGGGGCTGCATATCTGGTGGGGTGCCTTCCTGGGCATGCGCGAGCAGATCCTGATCCGCGGACCGCTGCCCGAGGTCGCCGGGCGCATCCTGGAGACCCGCGCGCGGGCACGGGCCGAGCATGGCTGGATCATGGACATCTATCTGCTGGACCGATGCCGGTCACGCTGACCCTGCCGCCGGGCCCCGAGGCCGACGCGCTGGCCGATGCCCTGGCCGACACGCTGCGCAGGCTTGGCCCGGACATCGCCCTGCGCCGCGCCGCCCTGCACGCCCGCGACGCCCGGCCGGTGCTGATGGCCCTGCAGGCGCCGGGGCGCGGCGCCTATCTGTTCCACGGCCTGCGCCCCGCGGATGCCGGCGACATCGCGGCCACGATCCGCGCCTATCTGGCGGCGGCGGATGGCTGGATCACGGACGCCCGGCCCTGCGGCCGGCTGCGCCTTTGCCTGAAGCTGCGCATCCCGGCAGGCTGAAAAGCCGCCGCCCATGCCCACGCGGAGGGAGGAGACGCGGCATGGACGGCGGTCGCTCATGAAGCACCCCGTGCGGCGCGGGGTAACGGGATACTGCCCCGTCCAGTTCAGATTGCACCCACGGCGCGGCCGGGCGCAAGCCCCGCAGCACCGCGCAACCGGGATAGGGGCGGCTTTGCCCAAATCCTGACCATCGCGGCGGGCCGGCGGTGAAAAAACCACGGTTCGGCGAACGGTAAACCCCGCCCGGCCATGGGTTTCCACGAAAATGGCATCGGCGCATGCGTTGGCAGGCGCAGCAGGCTGTGCAACTCTGACGCGGCGCGAACCCGATTGCAGCCCTATGCCACAAGAAAGGAACGACGACATGCGCCTGATTCTCACTGCCGCCGCCCTTGCTGCGGTTCCGCTGGCCAGCCTGGCCCAGGACGATCCGGTCACGCAAGCCATCGAGGCCCGGCACGGCTTCTATCAGATGCTGGCCATCAACATGGGCACGCTTTCGGGCATGGCCAAGGGCGAGCTAGCCTATGACGAGGCCGCGGCCAGCCGCGCCGCCGCCAATATCGAGGCGCTGACACAATACGACCTGCCCAGCCTGTTCGTCGAGGGCAGCAGTTCGGCCGAGGCCCAGGACAGCGCGGCCAAGCCCGACATCTGGTCCAATCCCGAGGATTTCCGCACGAAATTCGCCGGGCTGGGCGAGGCGGCGACCGGCGCCTCGGATGCGGTCAAGGGCGGCGCCGGAGAGGTCGGTGCCGTGGTGCAGAAACTGGGCGGCGCCTGCAAGGCCTGTCACGACAATTACCGCGAAAAGAGCTGATGAAAGGCCCGGTGCGCGAGGTCCGGCTATGGGATCCGCTGCTGCGCGGGTTCCATTGGCTGCTGGCCTTTTTCGTCATCGCGGCCTGGTGCCTGGGCCAGTTCGGCCCGGCCAAGATGACGCTGCATTTCTGGTGCGGCTATGTCGTGGCGGGCCTGCTGGTCTTTCGCCTGGTCTGGGGCTTCGTCGGTCCCGCCCCGGCGCGGTTCTCGCATTTCATCCGGGGACCGGGGGCCATCGCCGGCTATATGCGCGGCCTGCTGCTGCGCGAGCCCAGCTATTGGCCCGGCCACAACCCGCTGGGCGCGCTGTCGGTGCTCGCCATGCTGGCGGTGCTGGCGGCGCAGGTCAGCAGCGGGCTGATCTCGGATCCCGACGACTATATCAATGTCGGCCCGCTGGCCTCCTATGTCAGCGGCACGACGCGCTCCAAGGCGGTGGGCTGGCACAACCTGGGCGCCAATCTGGTTCTGGTCCTGGTGCTGCTGCATGTCGCGGTGATCCTGTTCTATCGCTACTGGAAACGCGAGGATCTGGTGCGGCCGATGATTACCGGCCGCAAACAGGTTCGTGAGGAATAGGCGGCGGAATTGATCGAATCGCCCGCGCATGTCAGGCTGGGGCATGCCGGGCCCGTGCCCTGGCCTGTCCGGCATGCCTGAACCGCACGAAGGAGCCGATGATGATCAGCAAGACCGTCGCCCTCGCGCTGGCTTTCTCGATGGCCGCCATTCCCGCGCTTGCAGACTGCCCCGGCCACAAGAAGGTCTCCAGCGACCAAACGGCGGCGACCACGCCGACCGAAAGCCCGGCCCCCGCGCCGAGCGTGAACAGCTAGCGAAAAGGGCGGGACCAGACCCGCCCTTTCTCAGTTGAACCTGTTGTCGCGCGGAAAGCCGCGCGGCGCCATGTAGCCTGCGCCCGCCCGCTTGCCGAGCCAAGCGGCAAGGTCGGGTTCGCTGCGCGTCCGGCCGCCGGTTTCCTGCCAGCGCAGCCCCTCGGCCAGGGTGATGCAGATCGCATCGGACAGGCCGCCATCCTTGTATTTCTGCAGCCGCACGCCCTTGCCGCGCGCCATTTCCGGCAGTTCCGACAGCGGGAAGACCAAGAGCTTGCGGTTCTGGCCGACCACCGCCACGTGGTCGCCGGTCACGCGCCGGCACAGCGCCGCCGCGCCGTTCAGCACCTGCTTGCCGGCGCGGGTCTGCGCCAGGATGTCGGTCGCGGCGACGATGAACCCGTCCCCGGCCTTCGAGGCGACCAGGTAACGCTCGCCCTCGCGCCAGGGAAAGAGGTCGATCACCGCGGCATCGTTGGGCAGGTCGATCATCAGCCGCAAGGGCTCGCCCATGCCGCGCCCGCCGGGCAGGCTGTTCGCCGGCAGGGTGTAGAAGCGGCCATTGGCGGCAAAGACCATCAGCTTGTCGGTGGTCTCGGCATGGATCGCCATGAAGGGACCGTCCCCATCCTTGAACTTGACCTCGGCGTCCAGCGGCTGATGGCCCTTCATGGCGCGGATCCAGCCCATCTTCGACAGGATGACGGTGATCGGCTCGCGCTCGATCATCGCATCCATGTCGATCTCGGCCACCTCGCCAGCCTCGCCGATCTCGGTTCGGCGCTGGCCGCCGGGGGCGGACTTGCCGAACTTGGCCCGCGTTTCGCGCAGCTCCTCGGCGATCCTGGCCCATTGCGCGCCCTCGTCGGCCAGCATGGCCGCCAGGCCCTCGCGCTCGCGGGTCAGGTTCTCGTGCTCGGCGCGCAGCTCCATTTCCTCGAGCCGGCGCAGCGCGCGCAGGCGCATGTTCAGGATCGCCTCGACCTGCACCTCGGACAGCCTGAATTCGGCGATCATCACCGCCTTCGGATCGTCCTCGTGCCGGATGATCTCGATCACCCGGTCGAGGTTCAGGAAGGCGATCATGTAGCCTTCGAGCACCTCCAACCGCGCCGCGATCTTGTCCAGCCGGTGATTCGAGCGCCGCACCAGCACCTCGCGCCGGTGGTCGAGGAAGGCGCGCAGCACCTCTTTCAGCGAGCAGACCTTGGGCACGCGGCCGTCGATCAGCACGTTCATGTTCAACCCGAATCGCACCTCCAGGTCGCTGACCCGGAACAGCGCCGCCATCAGCTGTTCGGGGTCCACGGCGCGGGTGCGCGGCTCCAGCACGATGCGGATGTCCTCGGCCGATTCGTCGCGGACATCGGCCAGGATCGGCACCTTCTTCAGCTGGATCACCTCGGCCAGCCGCTCGATCAGCTTGGATTTCTGCACCTGATAGGGGATCTCGGTGACGACCACCTGCCACTGGCCGCGGCCCAGATCCTCGACCGACCAGCGCGCCCGCAGCCGCAGGCTGCCGCGGCCGGTCCGGTAGGCCTCGGCGATAGTTTCGCGCGATTCGACCAGCACGCCGCCGGTCGGGAAATCCGGGCCGGGGATGATGCTGACCAGCGTGTCGTCGCGGGCATCCGGCGCCTTGATCAGATGCAGGCAGGCGTCGATCACCTCGTGCAGGTTGTGCGGCGGCACGTTGGTCGCCATGCCCACCGCGATGCCCGAGGCGCCGTTGCACAGCAGGTTCGGAAAGGCGGCGGGCAGCACGATGGGCTCTTCCAGCGTGCCGTCGTAGTTGGGGCGGAAATCGACCGCGTCCTCGGCCAGCCCCTCCATCAGCGCCTCGGCAGCAGCGGTCAGGCGGGCCTCGGTATAGCGGCTGGCGGCGGGGTTGTCGCCGTCGATATTGCCGAAATTGCCCTGCCCGTCCACCAGCGGATAGCGCATGGCAAAGGGCTGGGCCAAGCGCGCCATCGCGTCATAGATCGCGGCATCGCCATGCGGGTGATAATTGCCCATCACGTCGCCGCTGATCTTGGCCGATTTGCGGAACGCGCCGCTGGGCGAAAGCCTGAGTTCGCGCATGGCGAACAGGATGCGGCGATGCACCGGCTTCAGCCCGTCGCGGGCATCGGGCAGCGCCCGGTTCATGATCGTCGACAGCGCATAGGTCAGGTAGCGCTCGCCGATGGCGCGCGACAGCGGCTCGGACGTGGTCTGATCCGCGCTGGGATCGGGCGGGGTCGGATCTGGAAGGTTCGGATCGTCGGACATGGCCGATTGAATAGGCCCGCGCGTCGCCCCGGTCCAGCCGGAAATGCGCGGCTTGCGCAAGGCCCGGCCTTGGCGCAAAACCGCCGGCAAGGAGGCGCGCATGAAGACCGTTCTGATCACCGGCTGTTCCTCGGGCATCGGGCTGGACGCGGCGCGCCACATGCGCGGGCGCGGCTGGCGCGTCATCGCCACCTGCCGCAAGCCCGAGGATATCGCGGCCCGCCGCGCCGAGGGCTTCGACACCCTGCCGCTGGAACTGGGTTGCGAGGACAGCGTGGCCCGCTGCGCCGAAGCCGCGCTGGCGCTGGGGCGCATCGACGCGCTGGTCAACAACGCCGCCTTCGCCATCCCCGGCGCCGCCGAGGACCTGCCGCGCGGCGCGCTCCGCGCGATCTTCGAGGCGAACCTGTTCGGCACCCATGACCTGACGCGCCGGCTGCTGCCGCATTTCCGCGCGCATGGCGGGCGGGTGGTCAACATCAGCTCGGTCCTGGGCCTGGTCGGCATCCCCTGGCGCGGCGCCTATGTGGCGACGAAATTCGCGCTGGAGGGGCTGACCGACGTGCTGCGCGTCGAGATGGCCGATACCGGGGTAAAATTCATCCTGATCGAGCCCGGCCCCATCGGCACGAAGATCCGGCTGAACTCGATCCCGCATTTCGAGGCTTGGATCGACTGGCAGTCGAGCCCGCGCGCCGAGCAATACCGCCGCACGCTGCTGAAACGCCTCTACGAACCGGCCGCGAAGAAGGACCGCTTCGAACTGCCGCCCGCGGCGGTCAGCGCCCGCATCGCCCAGGCGCTGGAAAGCCCGAGGCCCCGCCCGCGCTATTACGTCACCACGCCGACCCATGTCTCGGGCATCGGGCGACGGCTTCTTTCCACGCGCGCTCTGGACTGGTTCGCGCGCCGCAGCTAGGCTTCGCGCCGAAAGGGCCCGCCCATGCATGACAAACCGCTGTTCTACCTGCTCGCGATCTGCTGCCTTGCGGTGGTGGTGATCCTGGCCACCGGCATCGGCGGCTTCGCGCGCGGCGGCGAATTCAACCGCAAGCACGGCAACCGCATGATGCGCTGGCGCATCATCGCCCAGGCCATCGCCATCGCGGTCTTCCTGCTTTATCTCTGGCTCAGGAGCTAGCCGATGGTCGTCCTCAACAAGATCTACACCCGCACCGGCGACAAGGGCGAAACCGCGCTGTCCAATGGCGAGCGCGTGCCCAAGCATTCCCTGCGGGTCGAGGCTTACGGCACGGTGGACGAGCTCAACGCCACGCTGGGCCTTGCCCGCCTGCATGCCACGGGCGAGATCGCGGCGCGCATCGCGGTGATCCAGAACGACCTTTTCGACCTCGGCGCCGACCTGTCGCGCCCGCGCATGGACGAGGATGCCGAGGCGCCCTATCCGGTGCTGCGCATCATCGACGCCCAGGTCGAGCGGCTGGAATCCGAGATCGACGCGATGAATGCCGGGCTTTCGGCCCTGCGCAGCTTCATCCTGCCGGGCGGCTCGGCGCTATCGGCGCATCTGCACCTGGCGCGCACCGTGGCGCGGCGGGCCGAGCGCGCCGCCGTGGCGCTGGCGGCGACCGAGGATGCGAATCCCGCCGCGGTGAAATATCTCAACCGCCTGTCGGACTGGCTGTTCGTGGCGGGGCGCGTCGCCAATGAAAACGGCGCGCAGGATATCCTGTGGGTGCCAGGAGCCAGCCGTTAGCGACAACATGGCGGAATGGAAATGTTACGACGCGTTACGGTCGTTTTTTCCCTGTCATTGCCGCCGACGGCCCGCTAACAAACCCTCCGAACAGGTGACGCAACCAAAGGGGAGAGGCCGATGAAGATCCTCGTGCCAGTGAAGCGGGTGATCGACTACAACGTGAAGGCGCGGGTTCGCGCGGATGGCACGGGTGTCGATCTGGCGAATGTGAAGATGTCGATGAACCCGTTCGACGAGATCGCGGTGGAGGAGGCGATCCGTCTGAAGGAGGCCGGCCAGGCCGAGGAGATCATCGCCGTCAGCATCGGCGTGAAGCAGGCGGCCGAGACGCTGCGCACCGCGCTGGCGATGGGCGCCGACCGGGCCATTCTCGTCACCGCCGCCGATGACGTGCATCAGGACATCGAGCCCTTGGCGGTGGCGAAGATCCTGGCCAAGGTCGCCGAAGCCGAGGGCACCGAGCTGGTCATCGCCGGCAAGCAGGCCATCGACAACGACATGAACGCCACCGGCCAGATGCTGGCGGCGATCCTGGGCTGGGCGCAGGCCACCTTCGCCAGCAAGGTCGAGATCGAAGGGGCCAAGGCCAAGGTGACGCGCGAGGTCGACGGCGGCCTCCAGACCATCGCGGTGGCGCTGCCGGCGGTGGTCACCGCCGACCTGCGGCTGAACGAGCCGCGCTATGCGAGCCTGCCGAACATCATGAAGGCCAAGAAGAAGCCCTTGGAGGAAAAGACCGCCGGCGATTACGGCGTCGACGTCGCGCCGCGTCTCGAGGTGGTCTCGGTGCGCGAGCCCGAGGGCCGCAAGGCCGGCATCAAGGTCGGCTCGGTGGACGAGCTGCTGGGCAAGCTGAAAGAAGCGGGGGTGATCTGATGGCTGTTCTGCTGCTTGGGGAAGTGACGAACGGGGTGCTGAACCGCGACGCGACGGCGAAGGCGGTGCAGGCGGTCAAGGCGCTTGGCGATGTCACGGTGCTCTGCGCCGGCGCGCAGGCCAAGGCGGCGGCCGCGGAGGCGGCGACGATCGCCGGCGTCGCGAAGGTGCTGGTGGCCGAGGCGCCGCTCTACGGCCACCGCCTGGCCGAGCCGACCGCGGCGCTGATCCTGGGCCTGGCCGGCGATTACGACCACATCGCCGCGCCGGCGACCACGGACGCCAAGAACGTCATGCCGCGGGTTGCGGCGCTTCTCGACGTGATGGTGCTGTCGGATGTCTCGGCCATCCTCGACGCGAACACGTTCGAGCGGCCGATCTATGCCGGCAACGCCATCCAGGTGGTGCGCTCGAAGGACGCGAAGAAGGTCTTCACCATCCGCACCGCCAGCTTCGACGCGGCGGGGATCGGCGGCAACGCCCCGGTCACCGAGGCCGCGCTGGCCGCCGATCCCGGCCTGTCCTCCTGGGTGGCCGACGAGGTGGCCGAGAGCGACCGTCCCGAGCTGACCTCGGCGAAACGCGTGGTCTCGGGCGGCCGCGGCCTCGGCTCGAAGGAGAGCTTCGCGATCATCGAAGAGCTGGCCGACAAGCTCGGCGCCGCGGTGGGCGCCTCCCGCGCGGCGGTGGACAGCGGCTATGCCCCGAACGACTGGCAGGTCGGCCAGACCGGCAAGGTGGTCGCCCCGGAATTGTATGTCGCGGTGGGCATCTCGGGCGCCATCCAGCACCTGGCGGGGATGAAGGACAGCAAGGTGATCGTGGCGATCAACAAGGACGAGGAGGCGCCGATCTTCCAGATCGCCGATTACGGCCTGGTGGGCGACCTGTTCTCCGTGGTGCCCGAACTCACCGGCAAGCTCTGAGCGCTTTCACCGTTTCCGCAAATACCCCGGGGGAGCGCCCCCGCGGCCCCGTCGAGGGGCCACGGGGCCGCGGGGGGCAGAGCCCCCCACCGCCCGGAACATATCCCGAAAACCGCCCGGCCGGCCGCCGGGCGGTTTTTGCATTGAACGTCCGGCCCGCTTGCGCCTATCGTCCCGCCTGACCGACGAAAGGATGAGGTTCATGGCGATTCAATCGGTGGGCGTGATCGGCGCCGGGCAGATGGGCAACGGCATCGCGCATGTCTTTGCTCTGGCGGGTTATGACGTGCTGATGACCGACATCTCGCGCGAGGCGCTGGACAGGGCGCTGGCGCAGATCGACCACAACCTGGACCGCCAGGTCAGCCGCGGCAAGATCACCCCCGAGGACAAGGATGCGGCGATGAAGCGCATCGCCACCACGATGACCCTGGCGGACCTGGGCAGGACCGACCTGATCATCGAGGCCGCGACCGAGCGCGAAACCGTCAAGCAGGCAATCTTCGAGGATCTCCTGCCGCATCTGAAGCCCGAGACCATCCTGACCTCGAACACCTCGTCGATCTCGATTACCCGGCTGGCCAGCCGCACCGACCGTCCCGAGCGCTTCATGGGCTTCCATTTCATGAACCCGGTTCCGGTCATGCAGCTGGTCGAGTTGATCCGCGGCATCGCCACCAACGAGGAGACCTACAAGGCCCTGGTCGAGGTGGTCGAGAAGATCGGCAAGACCTCGGCCAGCGCCGAGGATTTCCCGGCCTTCATCGTCAACCGCATCCTGATGCCGATGATCAACGAAGCGGTCTATACGCTTTACGAGGGTGTCGGCTCGGTCAAGTCCATCGACCAGTCGATGAAGCTGGGCGCCAACCATCCGATGGGGCCGCTGGAACTGGCGGATTTCATCGGCCTGGACACCTGCCTTGCGATCATGAACGTGCTGCACGAGGGGCTGGCGGATACGAAATACCGCCCCTGCCCGCTCTTGGTGAAATATGTCGAGGCGGGCTGGCTGGGCCGCAAGACCGGGCGCGGCTTCTACGACTATTCCGGCGAGGAGCCGGTACCGACGCGGTAGAAGAGGGCTCTGCCTCCATGTTTGACCGCCCCCTGGACGCATGATGGGGGACAAAGGATTTGGGACCGCGTGGCTATTTTTCTACGTGGACTCAATACATTACAATGGAGAGCGCCAGAAGCCTTGATGCTTTTGGCACAATGAGAGGGGTTGCGCGGGGAAACCGGAACAATACGGTCAATAAAAATCAAAGGTTGCGGCGCTACGGATCATTGCAATGGGGTCGGGAGTGTCCTGAACTCTGTGTATCTGTCCCGTTCCATGGGGTTTCAGACACTCAGGCGGCGAAGCGCCCGTTGCACATTTTGGCGAACTGATTGCGGGCCGCAAACCATTCCCGAACGTTGCGGCCATCTTTCTCGAAATTGCGGATCGCGAGATGGATCAGCTTGGCCGCAGCCTCATCCGTCGGAAACGAGCCGCGTGTCTTGATGGATTTCCGGATCATGAGCTACTCCCCTGAAATCGGACAGTGACGGAAGCTACGATCTGACGTTTGCTGGTCTCCACGGACAAGGAGATTAGGAATGCGGAAGCGCAGGAACCATGACGCGGGCTTCAAGGCGCGCGTGGCGCTTGAGGCCGTGAAGGGCGAGCGCACTGTGTCTGAGCTGGCCGCCGAATACGGCGTGCATCCGACGATGATCCACCAGTGGAAGAAGGCGCTGCTCGACGGGGCTGCGGATATCTTCGAGCGCGGCGGCAGAAAGCCCGTTGCGGAAGTGGATGAGGAGACGGTCCGGTCGCTGCACGCCAAGATGTCAATCGGCGTTGAATGGTGCCCCCTTATCGGCGTCCAAAAGGGACCCCTCTGGCGATGTGGTGAGCAGGCCCGTGGCGGCGTAGCTTTTCAGCTGGCGCAGCCGACGCGGGCCTGCGTTTTGGAGGGCGGTCAGGCTCTTGTTTTGATGCGCCAGCTGTCGTTGCCGGTTTCGACGATGTCGCAGTGGTGGGTGAGACGATCGAGCAGCGCGGTGGTCATCTTCGCGTCTCCGAAGACGGTCGGCCACTCTCCGAATGCGAGGTTGGTGGTGACGATGACGGAAGTCTGCTCGTAGAGCTTGCTGATCAGATGGAACAACAACTGGCCGCCGGACTGCGCGAATGGCAGATATCCGAGTTCATCGAGAATGACGAAGTCGAGCCGCATGAGATGCTCGGCCAGCCGGCCGGCCCGCCCTGCACGGCCCTCGGCCTCCAGCCTGTTCACGAGGTCCACAACGTTGAAGAAGCGGCCGCGAGCGCCGTTGCGGATGACGGCGCGCGCGATCGCCACGGAGATATGGGTCTTGCCGGTCCCGGTGCCGCCGACCAGCACGACATTGCGCTGCTGGCTGAGGAATTCCCCGCTGGCCAGGTCGCGCACCAGCGTCTCGTTGATCGGCGTATCATCGAAGGTGAACTCCTCGATCTCCCGGGCATAGGGCAGCTTGGCGGTGGTGATCTGGTATTTGACCGAGCGCGCCTTCTTCTCGTTGATCTCGGCGGCCAGAAGATCTCCGACGATCTGGCGGGGTTCGTGCTGGCGGCGCACAGCCACCGCCATGAGTTCGTCGTAAGCGGCGCGCATGCCGTAGAGCTTCAGCTCGCCCATCGCTGCCATGATCTCTGCACGATCCATCAGCCGGCCCTCCGCAGCAGGTCATAGCGGGCACAGTCGGCCACCGGTTCATGGGTCAGGCGCAAGGCCGGAGAGGTGAGCAGCAAGGGTGGCGGCTCCGGGTCGCACCTGCGGGACAGGATGTTGAGGATCACATCGGCGGAGTGGACGCCCTGCGAGAGCGCTTCGGCGCAGGCCTTCTGCACGGCGGGAACTCCCTCCGTCAGCACGGCGCCGAGGATCTTCACCATCTGGCGGTCACCGTCCGAGGAGCCCTGCAGCTTGCGACGGATCTGCTCGAGGGCGCCGGGCAGAACCCAGTCCTTGAACGGTGCGCCATTGCGCAGCGCCCCGGGTTTGCGAAGCAGGACAGGCACATAGTGCCAGGGATTGTAGATTGTCCGGTCCCGCCCGAAGTGACGGGGATGGTCCCCGACCAGCCGCCCTTCCTGCCGGATCTCGATCCGTTCCGCATAGGCCCTGATCTCGACCGGCCGCCCGACAGCCGTTGCCGCGACAGAGTATTTGTTGTTGTCGAACCGCACGAGGCAGGTCTTCGATACCGCCGCAGGCAGCGAGTGGAAGCCGTCGAAGCGCCCGGCATAAGGGACGAGGTGCGGGCGTTCTTCCTGAAAGACTTCCCAGATGGTCTTGTCCGTCAACTCCGGATGCTTGCTGCTCCTGGCCGAGGCGATGCACTTGTCCAGCAGCCAGGCATTCAGTTCCTCGTAGCTCTTGACCCTGACCCGGGGTGAGAAGAACCGTTGGCGAACCGTGCCGACCTGGCTCTCCACCTGACCCTTCTCCCAGCCCGAGGCCGGGGTGCAGGCGACGGGCTCGACCAGATAGTGGCTGGCCATCTGCAGGAACCGACGATTGTAGAGGCGCTCCTTGCCGACAAAGATGGTCTCCACCGCCGTCTTCATGTTGTCGTAGATCCCGCGGGTGCAGGTGCCCTTGAAGAAGGCGAAAGCCCGATCATGGGCATCGAACACCATCTCCTGCGTCTCGCGCGGATAGGCCCGCACGAAGAACATCCGGCTGTGGCACAGGCGAACATGGGCCACCTTGATCGTGGTGGTCGCCCCATCGATCAGGACAACCTCGTGGCTCCAGTCGAACTGATAGGCTTCGCCGGGGGCAAAACTCAGCGGCACGAAGGCGGACGAGGCACCGGAGCTTTGAGTGCGCGCCCAGACCGAGGCGTAGCGGCGGACCGCATCATACCCGCCTTCATAGCCAAGGCCGCGCAGTTCCTCGTAGATCTGGATCAGCGTCAGGCGTTCCCGGCGCCCACGAGCCGCGTTGATCGCCAACAGCCGGCTCAGTTCCTCAAGCCAGGCGCCCAGCTTCGGGCGTGGCTGAACCGTCCGGGTGTAGGTGAACTCCGTTATCCCGGTGCGGATCACCTTGCGCACCACCTTCTTCGACAGCTTCAGGTCGCGGCAGATCGTCTTGATCCCCTTGCCCTCGGTAAAATGCAGCCGCCTGATTTTTGCGATTGTCTCCACGATCAGCATCCCGCGCTCGGCCTCCGATAATCCTCGGAAGCACAATGGACCCAACCCCCGGTCGGTGGGGTCCCTTTTGGACGCCGATCACCCCAGAAGCGGGGTCCTTATTCCACGCCGCTCAACACTGATGCTCGAGACCAACGACGAGTGGGCGGTTGCGCGGCGCTACATGAGCCTTGAAACGCTCGCCCGCGTCACCGACAATCCCAACATCAGGCTGCCAGCCGTGGCATCCTGATCAGCCCCTGACCTTTCCGAGGTCGGCGCTCCTACACCATCCCGTGGGACACTATCGCACCAGCGGCAGGCATATTTGGGGCGCCGCGTGACCAGCAACCGGAACTGTGCCGGCATTATTATCCAGCCACTCCGACACATCCGCGCCGATCTTCGTCATCTCGCCGGAACCACAGGGGCAAAGCGTGCCGGCAGGCTCGATGACGCGCTCGACCCGGGGCAGATGCCCACGGTTACGCTTGGGCCTGCGCGGCTCCTCACCACGCGCCCTTTGCATCGCCGCTTCGGCCTTTTCCTGTGCCTCCTCGGGCACACCTTGCACAAATTCGGCATCTTCCAGAGGAAGGTTGAACTGCTCGGGCGACAATTTTCCGGAGCGGGGGCCAAACTTTTTGCGCCGCGCCGCGCGCAGGATATCCTGCAGCCGCCGATTGGCCTCTTGCGTTGCTGCCAGCATCGCCTCGACCTCGGCGAGGCGGGCTTTCAGCAGGGCATTTTCATGTGCAAGATCCGCGGCATCCATGACAGGAAGTGAAGCACGGAACGCGCCTTTCCCGCAGTAAAAAAGGGGGTTCCGCTCGCTTTTCGACTATCCTGCCGCCAGCGGACACGGCACCCCCTCCGAGTGGACCAGCCGCCCACCGCTCGGGCCCTCGATCACCTCAAGCCGAAAGTTTCAACGCCTGTCGAGCCGTCCAAATGGACGCCCATTTTGCCGTCTCTCTTCAAATCCAGCATCTCCGCTGCGACCATGCGCGCATAATGCAGGCATCAGGCCAGAAATGGCACGACGCGATTGCCGCCGCGCTTACGCTGGTCGATGCAAATCAGGCAGACGACAGATGTCGTCCTGCAAGCCCTGCTCATGGCCGTCTGGCGGCGCAAGCCCAAGAACAAGGTGCTGATCCACTCGAACCAAGGAAGCCAGTTCACCAGCATGGATTGGGCTGCCTTCCTGCGTGCCCACAACCTGAAGCATTCGATGAGCCGCCGTGGCAACTGTCACGACAACGCCGTTACCGAGAGCTTCTTCAACCTGCTCAAACGGGAGCGGATCAGGCGCAAGACCTACCGGACCCGCGAAGAAGCCAGGCCGGACGTGTTCGATTACATCGAGATGTCCTACAACCCGAAGCGCAAGCATGCGCGGAACGGGATGCTGTCGCCCGCCCAGTTCGAACGGCGGCAGATGATGAAACGTGACGGCGTCTGAGAAACTCGGGGCTGTTCAGGTCGGCTCGGCATGTTCCCGACACTGCGGGAATGGATCGGCCAACGGCAGGGGAACAGCCTCAAGGCGCATGACGTGCGCGGCAGGCGCGGTCGCGCAACTGGCCGAACTGGACAGCATCGCGCGCGACCTCGCGCAGCGCAACCGGAACGCGCACTATGCGGAAGGCGGGCCCGACCCGGCCCGCTTCGTGCCGGCCGAGGCCCTGCAGGCAGCCCTGACCGAGCGGAACGCGAAGGCGCAGGCCGATGACGGGTTCGTGCGCGCCTCTTTGCGTGCAAGGCCGAGAACCCCGCAAGGCTGCAGGTCGACGCGGAACGCCGCGCCAAAAAAAGAGGCCGTGAATCATGATTGAAGTCGAGTTCAACGATTCCCAGATCGCCCGCGCCTTCAGAATGCTTGAAATGCCCCTCGTTGATGCAGCGCCGGCCATGGGTGAAGTCGGCAAGACCCTGCTGCACTCGACGCAGGATCACTTTCAGGCAGGCATGACGCCGGAAGGCCCGTTTGCACCGCGCGCTCCTGTCACCCCGGCACGCTACAGGAAGCCGAAGCAGAAACACGGGGCCACCCCCGTTATGGCAGGGTGGCAACATGAACCGGACGATCCACATGTCCGATGATGATGGATCGGTTATTATCGGGCTCGGCCGCAATCCGGTCAGCCGTCACGCAGTTCACCGCCAAGAGGTCCGAACGGCCGAAGCTTTGCGGCGATCTCCCGGCCTGGACGCACATCGGCCTTTCCGATGAGGGTCGAGGAAGCGTGGTCGAGATCGTCCAAGAGCGGTTGTCCCCCCTCTGATCCCCCGAAAAGCAGGCTCAAACCTTTTGACACCGCAGATCAGAGGCTTTGACACATGACAACGGGGCCGGCCAAACATTCCCTCGGGGCTATTTGCACATGGAAGAGATTCACGGCTTGCTGCCGATCCGGGGCTCGGTCCCGGAAAGGATGCGCGCTATATTGGCGTGGTGGCGGATGAAGATCAGCACCGCCATGAACGCCGCTACCGCCGCCATGCTCGGGCCGTCAAGCCAGAGGGCGAGAAAAGGCGTCAGCGCCGCCGCCACCAGCGCCGAGAGCGAGGAGATCCGGCCCACCGCCGCCGTCAGCAGCCAGATCCCGCAGGCGCTGAGGCCCAGCCGCCAGTCCAGCGCCAGCAGCGTGCCGAGGAAGGTGGCGACACCCTTGCCGCCGCGAAAGCCCAGCCAGACCGGGAACAGGTGGCCCAGGAAGGCCGCCGCCCCCGCGACCAGCGCAGCATCGGGACCGGCGAGCCAGCGCGCCAGCAGCACGGCGATGGCGCCCTTGCCGCTGTCCAGAAGCAGCGTGGCCAGCGCCGCTGGCTTGTTGCCGGTGCGCAGCACATTGGTCGCGCCGATATTGCCCGAGCCGATCCGGCGCAGGTCGCCCAGCCCCAGCGCCCGGGTGATGACGATGCCGAAGGGGATCGAGCCCAGAAGATAGCCGATGACGGCCCAGAGGATCAGGCTCATGCGTCCGCTCCGAAGACGCGGCGGCCGGCGACCCAAGTGCCCAGCACCCTGCCCTCCATCCGCGCGCCGTCGAAGGGAGTGTTCTTCGACTTCGACAGCAGGGTGAAGCGGTCCAGCACGAAGGGCGCGTCCGGGTCGAACAGCAGCAGGTCGGCCGGCGCCCCCACCGCAAGCCGCCCGCCCGGCAGACCCAGCCGCCGCGCCGGATTGAGCGACATCGCCCGCCACAGCTGCGGCAGGCTCAGCCCGCCCTGGTGGTAAAGCCGCATCGCCGCCGGCAGCAGGGTCTGCAGCCCCACCGCGCCCGGCGCCGCCTCGGCAAAGGGCAGGCGCTTGCTTTCCTCGTCCTGCGGGGTGTGGAAGCTGGCGATCACGTCGATCAGCCCCTCGGCCACCGCCTCGACCATGGCCAGCCGGTCCTCCTCGGAGCGGAGCGGCGGGGTGAAGCGGAAGAAGGTGCGATAGCCGCCCACGTCATATTCGTTGAGCGTCAGGTGGTGGATCGAGATGCCGGCACTCACGTCCAGCCCGGCATCGCGCGCCCGCTTCAAGGCCGGCAGGCTGGCCGCGACGGTGATCTGGTCGGCATGGTAGCGGGCGCCGGTCATCGCCACCAGCGCCAGGTCGCGGTCGAGCCCCATCACCTCGGCCATGGGCGAGACCGCGGGCAGGCCGTAGAGCGAGGCGAACTTGCCGCCGGTCGCCGCGGCACCCCTGGACAGGCCCGGCTCCTGCGGATGGCCGACGATCAGCGCGCCCAGGCCGCGGGCATAGGTCATGCAGCGCGACAGGAGCCGGGTGTCCGAAACCACCCGCACCCCGTCGGTGAAGGCCACGGCGCCGGCATCCTGCAGAAAGCCCATCTCGACCATCTCGCGCCCTTCGCGGGCGCGGGTCAGCGCCGCCATGTGGCGGATGTTCACCGGCGCGTCGGCCGCCCGGCGGGTGGCGAATTCCAGCGATTCCGGCGCATCGATCGGCGGCATCGTGTCGGGCCGCGCAATCACCGTGGTCACGCCCCCCGCCGCCGCCGCCAGCCCGGCGCTGCGGAAGCTTTCCTTGTGCCGCTCGCCCGGCTCGCCGATCTTGACGCCCCAGTCGATCAGCCCGGGCGCGAGGCATTTGCCGCCGCAATCGATCAGCTCGGCGCCTTGCGGGGCGTCGGCACCCATGGCTTCGATCCGGCCGTCGCGGACGGTCAGCGAACCTTCCTCGACCGATTGCGCCTCGGGGTCGACCAGCCGGGCATTGTGGAAGTGCAGGATCATGCCATCATCTCCGCCGCCTTGGCGCCGCGCTCGGCGCGCAGGTTGCGCGCCAGAAGGTCCATCGCCGCCATGCGCACCGCGACCCCCATTTCCACCTGGTCCTGGATCACCGAACGGTTGATGTCGTCGGCGATGGTGCCGTCGATCTCGACCCCGCGATTCATCGGCCCCGGATGCATGACGATGGCATCGGGCGCCGCCAGCGCCAGCTTCTCGGCGTCCAGCCCCCAGCGGTGGTAATATTCCCGCTCGGACGGGATGAAGCCGCCGTCCATGCGTTCCTTCTGCAGGCGCAGCATCATCACCACATCGGCGCCCTTCAGCCCCTCGCGCATGTCCTCGTAGACCTCGCAGCCCCAGTCGCGGGCGCCCGAGGGCATCAGCGTCGCCGGGCCGACCAGGCGCAGCCGGTTCTCCATCTTGCCCAGCAGCATCAGGTTCGAGCGCGCCACCCGGCTATGGGCGATATCGCCGCAGATCGCCACGGTCAGCCGGTGCAGCCGCCCCTTGGCGCGGCGGATGGTCAAGGCGTCCAGAAGCGCCTGGGTCGGATGCTCGTGCCGCCCGTCGCCCGCGTTCAGCACCGCGCAATTCACCTTCTGCGCCAAGAGATCCACGGCGCCCGACTGCGGATGGCGCACCACCAGCAGGTCGGGATGCATGGCGTTCAGCGTCAGCGCGGTGTCGATCAGCGTCTCGCCCTTCTTCACCGAACTGGTCTGCATCGCCATGTTCATCACATCGGCGCCCAGCCGCTTGCCGGCCAGCTCAAAGCTCGACTGCGTGCGGGTCGAGTTTTCGAAGAACATGTTGATCTGCGTCATCCCCGCCAAGGCATCGGAATGCTTCACCGTGCGGCGGTTCAGATCAACATAGGTCTCGGCCAGATCGAGAAGCGTGGTGATTTCGGGGGGGGCGAGCGGCTCGATCCCCAGAAGATGGCGGGCACGGAACATGGCTTGATCCCCAAGGTCGCGGTCGCGCCTTCTATGGCAAATGGCGGGGCGGGCGGCAAGCAGCCCCTTGCCTTGGCGCGGATTTTGCCGCATCGCGGAATCATGCGTGAACAGATCGGCCTTGTCAGTTTCGTCTCCTCGGGTCCGGGCGACCCCGAACTCCTGACCCTGCGCGCCGCACGGCTGTTGGCCCAGGCGGATGTGGTGCTTTACGACGACCTCGCCTCGGGCCCGGTGCTGGACCAGGCCGGCCCGCAGGCCGTGCGCATTTCGGTCGGCAAACGCGCCGGCCGGCCCTCGGCCAAACAGGAACATGTCAACGCCCTGCTGATCGAACATGCGCAGGCGGGCAAGCATGTGGTGCGGCTGAAATCCGGCGATTCGGGCATATTCGGCCGGCTGGAAGAGGAACTGGCGGCGCTGCGCAGCCACGGCATCCCGTTCCAGATCGTGCCGGGCGTGCCCTCGGCCATGGCCGCGGCCGCCGTCGCCGGCCTGCCGCTGACCCGACGCCAGACCGCGCGCCGGCTGCAATTCGTCACCGGCGCCGACGTGACCGGCGGCCTGCCCGAGGACCAGAACTGGGCCGCCCTGGCCGATCCGCGCGCCACCACCGTGGTCTTCATGGGCCAGCGCACCTTCCCGCGCATGGCGGCGCTGCTGGTCGAAAACGGCCTGCCCCCCGACACCCCCGCCCTGCTGGCCGAGGCGGTGGGCCATCCGCATCAGCGCCTGATCCGCACCACCGTCGCCGCCCTGGCCAGGCAGCTGGCCAGCGAAGGCCCCAGCCCGCATCCGGCGCTGATCCTCTACGGCCCGCTGGCCGAGGGGAACTGAACCCGGCCGCTTCTTCGTTCTTCAAATACCCAATATTGCACCCGCGCCGCCAAAAGCTATTCTGGCCGCCGAAAGAGGGATCGTCATGCTGGGTTTCGTCACCATCCAGGACCAGACGCCGGGCGCCGGCGACCGGCTGCTGACCGCCACGGCCGAGCGGCTGGCCGCCGCCGGGCTGCGGCTGGCCGGCGCGGTGCAGATCAATACCGAGATCAGCCCCGGCTGCGAATGCGACATGGACCTGCGCATCCTGGGCGACGCCGGCCCGCTGGTGCGCATCACCCAGTCGCTGGGCGCGGGCTCGCAGGCCTGCCGGCTGGATACCGGCGCGCTGGCCCAGGCCGTCGCCCGCACGGAAACGGTGCTGGACCGCGGCGCCGAATTGCTGATCGTCAACAAGTTCGGCAAGCAGGAATGCTTCGGCCGCGGCTTTCGCGACACCATCGCCCGCGCGCTGGCTGCCGGCATCCCGGTGCTGGTGCATGTGCCCGACGAACAACTGCCGGGCTTTCGCGACTTTGCCGGCGACCTGGCCGAAGAGTTGCGGCCGGAACAGATCGACGACTGGTGCCGCGCCCGCCTGGCGGATTCCGCCGCATGACCGTGCAGATCGACGCGCGCGGCCTGTTGTGCCCCCTGCCGGTGCTGCGGCTGCGCAAGCGGCTGATGGCGCTGCCCCGGGGCGCGCGGGTCACGCTGCTGGCCACCGACCCCGCCGCCGTGATCGACGTGCCGCATTTCTGCGCCGAATCCGGCCACCGGCTGATCGGCAGCCGCGAGGTGGCGCCGGGCGAGACCGAATATACCGTCGAGCGCGGCCCCGCCTGCGCGATCGCCGCGGACTGATGCTGGCGATCTTCCTGAAGACCCTGCCGTTCTTTCTCGTTATCGGCACGGGCTGGCTGGCCGGGCGCACGCGCTTCTTCCCGCCCGAGGCGACCGGCTGGCTGACGAAATTCGTCTTCTACTTCGCGCTTTCGGCCATGCTGTTCCGCTTTGCCGCGACGCTGGACGTGGCCAGCCTTTTCGACCCGGCCTTCGTCCTGGCCTATCTGTCGGGGTCTGCCGCGCTTTGGGCGCTGGGATTTGCGGTGGCGCGCTGGCGCCGCCAGCCGCTCGCCGCCGCGGCGATGGAGGCGCATACCGCGATGACCGGCAATACCGGCTTTCTGGGCGTGCCGATGCTGGTCGTGCTGCTGGGCGAGCGTGCCATCGGCCCGGTGCTGATGGTGCTGACCATCGACATGGTGGTGTTCTCGACCCTCATCACCCTGATCGTCACCGCGGCAAGGCAGGGGCGGGTGCGGCTTTCGACGCTGGTGCCCTTGCTGCGCGGCATCGTCTCGAACCCGATGATCGTCTCGATGCTGGCCGGCTTGGCCTGGGCCGGGCTGCAGCTGCCGATGCCGGGACCGCTGGACGAGTTCCTGGCGCTCTTGGGCGCCTCGGCCACGCCGGGGGCACTCTTCGCCATCGGTGCCAGCCTCGCCGGCCGCGCGGCCGAGCGCATGGGCCCGGCACTCTGGCTCAGCTTCGCCAAGCTGGTGCTGCATCCGCTGGCCGTGGGCATCGCCGCGCTGGCGGTCTTCGGGGTCGAGCCCTATGCGGCGGGGGTGATGATCGCCGCCGCCAGCCTGCCGGTCGCCGGCAATGTCTATATCCTTGCGCAATATTTCGGCACCGCCGTGCAGCGCGTCTCGGCGGCCATCCTGATCTCGACCGCGGCCAGCATCGCCACGGTTCCCGTCGTCATTCACTGGATCACGAAAGGCTAGACCATGCGCGACATCTCGGCCCTGACGCTCGACAACCTGCTGTTCCGGATGGACGAAGACGGCATCGCCACCGTCACCCTGAACCGCGCCGCCAAGCGCAACGCGCTGAACGCCGAGACCATCGAGGAACTGGTCGAGGTCTTTTCCGCCCTGCCCGCCTCGGGCGCCCGCGCCGTGGTGCTGCGCGCCGAGGGGCCGCATTTCTGCGCCGGGCTGGACCTGGTCGAGCACGGGCGCGAAGAGCGCAGCCCGGCCGAGTTCATGCGCATCTGCCTGCGCTGGCACGAAGCCTTCAACAAGATCGAATACGGCGGCGTGCCGGTCATCGCGGCGCTGAAGGGCGCGGTCGTGGGCGGCGGGCTGGAGTTGGCCTCCTCGGTCCATATCCGGGTCATGGACGAGACCACCTATTTCGGCCTGCCCGAGGGCCAGCGCGGGCTGTTCACCGGCGGCGGTGCCACCATCCGCGTGCCGCGGCTGATCGGCCAGGCGCGCATGGTGGACATGATGCTGACCGGCCGGCTCTATTCCGGGGACGAGGCAGTGCAGGTCGGGCTGGCGCAATACCGCGTGGCAGACAGCGAGGCCATGGCCTATGATCTTGCCCGTCGCGTGGCGCAGAACACGCCCTTGTCGAATTTCGCCGCCTGCTCGGCGATCTCGCATATGCAGAACATGTCGGGGCTGGACGCCGCCTATGCCGAATCCATGGTCGCCGGCATCGTCAACACCCAGGACGCCGCCAAGGGCCGGCTGGACAGCTTTGCCCAGGGCACGGCGCAAAAGATCAAGCCGGGCGAGGCAGGCTGATCCTGCCGGGTTTCGGCCGCAAGAAACGGATCGCGGCCGCGTGCCAAGGCGGCAACATGCCCTGCGCAACCGGCCCCGGGGGTCGAAGGAGGGAAGATCATGCCGGTACCGACCGCCACCAACCGCCCCATGACGCCGCTGGAATGGGCGATGCTGCTGGCCCTGTCGGCGGTCTGGGGCGGGTCGTTCTTTTTCAACGCCGTGGCGGTGCGGGAACTGCCGGTGTTCACCGTGGTCGTGTCGCGCGTGGCGCTGGCCGCGCTGATCCTTTTGGCCGTCCTGCGGCTGCGGGGCGAGCGGATGCCGCGCGGCCGCGCGGTCTGGGCGGCCTTCCTGGGCATGGGCATGCTGAACAATGCCGTCCCGTTTTCGCTGATCGTCTGGGGACAGCAGCATATCGCCTCGGGCGCGGCTTCGATCCTGAATGCCGCGACGCCGCTTTTCACCGTGATCCTCGCCCATGTCCTGACCAGCGACGAGCGCATGACCGGCGGCAAGCTGGCCGGGGTGCTGATCGGCTTTGCCGGCGTGGCCGTGATGATCGGCGCGGATGCGCTGCGCGACCTGGGCGCGCATGTCGTGGCGCAGCTTGCCTGCCTGGCCGGGGCGCTGTCCTATGGTTTCGCGGGCATCTACGGGCGCCGCTTCCGCGCGATGGGGGTCAGCCCGATGAGCACGGCGACCGGACAGGTGATCGCATCGAGCCTAATCCTGCTGCCGCTTGTCGCGGTCGTCGACCGGCCATGGACGCTGGCGGCGCCAAGCCCGGCGGCCATCTTTGCGCTGATCGGCCTGGCGGCGATTTCGACTGCGCTGGCCTATGTGCTGTATTTCCGCATCCTGGCCACGGCGGGCGCAACCAATCTCGTGCTGGTGACATTCCTGATCCCGGTCAGCGCCATCCTTCTGGGCCTCCTGTTCCTGGGCGAAACCCTTCAACCGCGCCATGGCGCCGGCATGGCGCTGATCGGCCTGGGGCTGGCGGCGATCGACGGGCGGCCCTGGCGGGCCGCGGGGCGGCGCAGCCGGGCCGGCTGAACGATGCCCCGATCACAGCCAGCCCAGGAGGCGCCACCACAACCAATCGAGCGGCATCAGCACCAGGAAGGTCAGCAGCGCCAGCGGCACGGTGATGCGCAGCACATGGCCCAGCTTTTCGCCCGAAAGCTGCATGGCCAGCACGAAGGGTCCGACCTGATAGGGAAAGATCACCGTGGCAAAGCCGACCACCTGGGTCATCAGCACCGCCTTGAGCGACAGGCCCGTGGCGGCGGCCAGGTCCGGCGCCATGGGCGTCAGCACGGTGGGCACGCCGGGATTGGTCGTGACCAGCCCCATCAGCCCCGACATCGAGGTCAGCGACAGGAAATTGGCGAAGCGCGCGCCCTGCCGCAGCGGCAGCCAGTCCTGCAAGACCCCGCCCAGCACGCTGCCCAGCCCCGAGGCATTGACCACCGCCCCCAGCGCCAGCGCGCCGGCGACGAACAGTACCATGCCGAAATCCACCGAGGCGTTGAACTGCTTGGGCGGCACCGCGCCCAGCCCCGGCATCAGCAGCAGAACCGCCGTGGCGATCCCGATCCAGGCCGGGCCGATGCCGTGCAGGCGGTCGGTCATCCACAGGGCCAGCGTGGCGGCAAGGATCAGCGCCACCCGCCGCTCCTGCGGCGATAGCGGAGTCCGGGCGGCGGTTTCGGTGCAGCCGGGCTCGATCCGGTCGGGGAACAGCGCGACGACCAGCGCCACGGTCAGCGCCGATTTCAGGATCCCCAGCACCGGGTAATGCAGCAGCAGATAGGACATGTAGCCGAAGGTGACGCCGTGCTGACCCTCGGCCGCACCGGCCAGAATCATGTTGGGGATGTTCGAGGGCAGGATGGCAAAGCTCGGCATGTTGCAGGCCAGGGTCAGCGCCACCGCCAGGCCGATGCGCCCGTTCGAGCCCTTGTGCAGCCCCAGCCGCTCGGCCAGCGCCATGCCGACCGGCACCAGCACCACCGCCCGGCCGACCGACGAGGGCATGACGAAACCCAGCGCCATCGCCGCCAGCGTCATCACCAGGACCAGCCGCAGGTAGCTGCCGCCCGCCAGCGGCGCCAGCACCCCGGCGATCCGCCCGCCCAGCCCCGAGCCGGTGATCGCCGCCCCGATGACGAAGCCCGACACGATCAGCCAGACCGCGACCGAGCCGAAGCCGGCAAAGACCAGCTCGGGCGGCGCAAGGCCGGGGATCAGCACCGCGGCGAAGAAGATCAGCGAGGTCAGGAAGGGCGGGACCAGCCCGGTGCTCCACAAGGCCAGCGTGACCAGCACAACCGCGGCATTGCGGCCCAGCGGCTGCGGCACCGGCCCGACGGCCAGCAGGACGGCCAGGACCAGGCCGGCAAGAAAGACGAGGGGACGGACGGAAAGCTTCATGGCGGCGCCTGCACAGGGGAACGGCGCAAGCTAGACAGAAGCCGGCCCCCTGCGTAAGTTCGCCATCATGACAAAAGATGTCGATGATCCGCCAAGCCTGCGCTTCGATCCCAGCGGCACCGCCTTTGTCCTCGATCCGGCGCGGCCGGTGCTGGCGCATGGGCGCGACCTGGCGGCGGGCGCGCATGTCGCCCCCCATGCCCATCCGCGCGGCCAGCTTCTGTGGGCGGCCGAGGGGCTGTTGCGGCTGGGCGCCGAGGACGGGGTCTGGCTGGTGCCGCCCGGCTTCGGCATCTGGATCCCCGGCGGCACGCGGCACGAGATGCGGGTGGTCTCGCGTCCCGGCACCGGGGCGCGGACGCGCAATCTTTACGTCGATCCCTCCTGCCCGGTGCGGCCCGCGGGGCGGGGATGCGAGGTGCTGCCGATCTCGGCCCTGCTGCGCGAGGTGGTCCTGCGCATGGCGGCCGAACGGGACGCCGGCCGCCTGGCCCGGCTAGGCGCGGTGGCGCTGGACGAGATCGCGGCGGCGCAGCCCGCGCCCCTCGACCTGCCCGGCGGGCAGGATCCGCGGCTGCGGCGGCTGACGGCGCATCTGGGCCGCCATCCCTCGGACCCGCGGCCGCTGCCGCTGCTGGCGGCCGAGGCCGGGGCCAGCCCCCGCACGCTCGAGCGGCTATTCCGGGCCGAGACGGGCCTGTCCTTTCGCGACTGGCGCAGCCGGGTGCGGCTGCTGGCCGCCATCGCGCGCCTTGAGCGGGGCGAAAGCAGCACCACCATCGCGCATTCGCTGGGCTATCGCAGCGCCAGCGCCTTCGTCGCGGCCTTTCGCAGCCATTTCGGCGCGCCGCCGCAAAGCTATCTGCGCAACCGCGCCAGCCGTCCGCCGGAGAGCCGGCAGCCCTGACGGGCCGCCGCCTAGTCCACCGGGCGGATCAGTTTTCTTTCCAGCACGCGCAACACGGTGGGCAGGTCGTGGCCGCGCTTGAGAATGCGCCCGTCCATGCCGATCACCGCGTATTGGCCCTGCGCATTGCGCAGCCTGGGACGCTTTTCGATGCGATAAAGCGGATGTTCGGCCGCGCGGCGAAAGATCGAGAAGACCGCCATGTCGCGCAGGAAGGACATGGCATAGTCGCGCCACTCGCCCGCCGCGACCATGCGGCCATAGAGGGACAGGATGACACCCAGTTCGGCCCGGTCGAAGGCCACGCGATCATGTTCGGACGGGAAACCGAAGGGCGCATTCATCATGAAGGAATGGTGACACCGCCCCGGCGCGCAGGCAACGAAAAAGGGCGGCCCCGCGCCGGGCCCCGCGCGATTCTGGCCTAAAGACCCGCCCGCCGGCGCCCGGCCATGCGCGCCAGCGTGCCGTCGCGCCACATGCCCTCGTGCACGCCGACCATGACGACATGGCCCGCGATCAGCGCCAGAAGCAGCCAGGCCAGTTCGCCATGCAGCGCCTCGCCCGCGCTGACCATCCAGACGATCGGCGGCTGCTGGGCCGGGAAGATCTCGAATCCGAAGGGGGCAAAGGCACGCTCGCCGCCATAGGCGCGCAGCAGGGCCGCGACCGGCATCACGACCATGACCAGGTACAGCGCCAGATGGCCCAGCCGCGCCGCCAGCCCCTGGAAGCCGGGCTCGTGATCCGGCCGACGGCCGCGGTTCGCCAGCGCCCAGCCCACCCGCAGGACGATCAACAGGAACAGCACCGTCCCCACCGGCTGATGCGAGCCGACGAAAAAGGACACCAGCGGCGTGCGCCCCAGCACCGCCCGCAGCCCCATGCCCAGGAACTGCCACAGCATCAGCGCGGCGATGCTCCAATGCAGCAGGCGCGTCACCTGCCCGTAAACCCGTTCGGTATCGCGCCAGGGCAGGGATCTGGAGGGCATGGTTCCGCGCACAAAGTTGACTAAATTCCTTAGCGACATTATGGCCATGGCCGCAGACGGGCAAGGCCCGCAATCCGGTGCCTGGGGTAACATGGTTGTCAGCGCGATCCTTTCCTTACGATTTCTCCCTTCCCGGCCGCGGCGGACCTGACATGGATACGCGTCACGACATCCCGGCCGAGACCGGCTGTCCCCTGACCGAGGCGCAGGAGGGGCTGTGGTATGTCCAGGCGCTTGACCCGCAGAACCCGATCCTGAACACCGGGCAATATCTGGAACTGACCGGCCCGCTGGACCCCGACGCGCTGGCCCAGGCCGTGCAGCGCACCATCGCCGAGACCCCGGCCCTGGCGCTGCGCTTCGCAGCCGGGCCCCAGGGGCCGCGGCAATGGGTCGACCTGCCGCCGATGCTGGGCTTTGCCGATCTCTCGGCCCAGCCCGATGCCGAGGCGCAGGCCCTGGCACAGATGCGTGCCGACAGCCGGCGCCCGCTGGACCTTGGCCGCGAGCCGGCAGGGGCGCTGACCCTGTTCGCCCTGGGCCCCGAACGGCACCTGCTATACGAACGCATCCACCACCTGGCCATCGACGGCTATGGCATGGTGCTGGTGACGAACCGCATCGCCGCGCATTACGCCGCGCTGGTGGCCGGGGCGCCCGTGCCCGAGCCCTTTGGCCCGCTGTCGCTGGCGGCCGAGGAGGACGCGGCCTGGCGCGCCTCGCCCCGCCGGCAGGCCGACCGCGACTGGTGGCATGCCGAACTGGCCGGCTTGCCCGAGGTCGCAGGACTGGCGCCGGGCCGCGCGGTCAGCGGGCCCGATTTCCTGCGCGACACCCGCATGCTGCCCCAGGCCCTGCTGGATCGGCTGGCGGGCTATGCCGCCCGGCACCGGCTGGGCTGGCCCGATGTGCTGAATGCGCTGACCGGCGCCTATCTGGCGCGCTGGACCGGGGGCGAGGCGGTGATCGGCCTGCCCTTCATGGCGCGAATGGGCCGCAAGATCGTGCAGGTGCCCTGCATGGCGATGAACGTGCTGCCGCATCGGCTGCGGCTGGAGGAGGACGCGCTCCTGCCCGAATGGCTGGCCGCGCAGTCCAAGCGCATGGCGCAGGGCCGCCGCCGCGGCCTTTACCGCAGCGAGCTTTTGCGCCGCGAATTGGGGCTGGTCGGCGGCACCAGGCGGCTTTATGGGCCGCTGGTGAACGTGCAGCCCTTTGACAAGCCGCCGGAATTTCCGGGGCTCGACTGCCGGCTGCATATCCTCGGCGCCGGCGCGGTCGACGACCTGACGCTGACCTTCCGCGGCGATCCGGCCGCGGGCATGATCTTCGAGGTGGACGCGAATCCCGCTCTCTATACGCCCGAGGAGGTGCGCGGCCATGGCGACCGGCTGGTCGCGTTTATGGAGGCCGCGCTGGCCGCCGAAACCCTGGCCGAGGTGCCGACCGCAAGCCCGGCCGAGATCGCCGCGGCAAAGGCGCGGGCCGAGGCGACCCGCCATCCCCTGCCCGACACCACGCTCACCGCGCTGATCGCGGCGCAGCTTGCCGCCACGCCCGCGGCGCCGGCAGTCAGCTTCGGCGCGGACAGCCTGAGTTTCGCCGATCTCGACCGCCGCAGCGCCGCCCTGGCCGCGCGGCTGCAAGAGCTTGGTGCCGGTCCCGACCGCATCGTCGCGGTGGCGCTGGAGCGATCACTGGAACTGCCCCTCGCGCTGCTGGCGATCCTGCGCGCCGGCGCGGCCTATCTGCCCCTGGACCCCGCCCATCCGCCCGAGCGCATCGCCCGCATCCTAGCGCAGGCCCGGCCGGTGGCGGTGCTGGCCACGGCCGACCTTGCCGGGCTGTTCCCGGCCGGCACCGAGCTGCTGCTGCCCGCCGACTGGCCGGCCGAGGGTCGCCCCACGGGGGGGCCGCATCCGGGCGACCTGGCCTATGTCATCTTCACCTCGGGCTCGACCGGCGAGCCCAAGGGCGTGGCCGTCGAGCATCGCGCCATCGTCAACCGGCTTTTGTGGATGCAGACACATTACGGCATCGCTTCGGACGACCGCATCCTGCAAAAGACCCCGGCGAGCTTCGATGTCTCGGTCTGGGAGTTCTTCCTGCCGATGATGGCCGGGGCCGAACTGGTCATGGCGCCGCCCGGCGCGCATCGCGATCCCGCCGCCATCGCCCGGCTGATCCGGGACCGCGCCATCACCACCTGTCATTTCGTGCCGTCGATGCTCTCGGCCTTCCTGGCCTCGCCCGCCTCGCAGGGGCTGGCGATGCGCCGGGTGTTCTGCTCGGGCGAGGAGCTGACGGCGGATCAGCGCGACCGCTTCCACGCCCGCATCCGGGCCGAGCTGCACAACCTCTATGGCCCGACCGAGGCGGCGGTGGACGTGAGCTATTGGCCCGCCGGGCCCGAGGATCGCGCCAACCCCATCCCCATCGGCTGGCCGGTCTGGAACACGGCGCTGGAGGTGCTGGACGAGCGCATGCGCCCGGTGCCGCCGGGCCTGGCCGGGCACCTGTATCTGGGCGGCGTGCAACTGGCGCGCGGTTATCTGGGCCGGGCGGACCTGACGGCGGAACGCTTCATCGACGCGCCCCAGGGCCGGCTTTACGCGACCGGCGACCTGGCGCGGCTGCGGCCGGACGGGGCGGTGGTCTATCTTGGCCGCTCGGACCATCAGGTGAAGATCCGCGGGCTGCGGGTCGAGTTGGGCGAGATCGAGGCGGCGATCATGGCCACCGGCCTTGCCCGCGAATGCGTGGTCATCGCGCGCGAGGACCATGCCGGAGAAAAGCGCCTCGTCGCCTATCTGGTGCCGGCGGCGGACTGGCGACCGGGGCTGCTGGCCGAGCGGCTGGCGGCTGGCCTGCCCGCCTATATGCTGCCCGCGGCCGAAGTGGCGCTGGAGTCGCTGCCGGTCACGTCGAACGGCAAGCTGGACCGCAAGGCGCTGCCGGCGCCGGCATTCGCCGCCTCGGGCCGGGCGGCCGAAAGCGCGACCGAGCGCCTGCTGGCGCGGCTTTACGCCGAGATCCTGCACCTGGACGCCCCCGCCCCGGCCGAGGCGGATTTCTTCGCGCTGGGGGGAGATTCGCTGTCCGCCGTACGGCTGGCGCAGGCGCTGGAGGCCGAGACGGGCCGCGATCCCGGCCTGGGCACCATCTTCGAGCAGCCGGTGCTTGCCGCGCTGGCCGCGGCGCTGGACGCGCAGGCACCCCGCGACGACGGGCTGGGCCCCTTGATCCTGCTGGCCGAGGGCGATGCCCAGGCCGCGCCGCTGTTCCTGATTCACCCGGCCGGCGGGCTTGCCTGGGGTTATCGCGGCCTGGCACGGCGCATCGCGCCCAGCCGGCGGGTCTGGGGGCTGCAACATCCCGGCCTGGACCCGGCGGTGCCGATGCCGGAAAGCCTGGCCGCGCTGGCGCAGGACTATGCGCAGCGCATCGCCGCGCTGGCGCCGCGGGGCCAGGTGCATCTGGCCGGCTGGTCGGTCGGCGGCATCCTGGCGCAGGAAATCGCCGCGATCCTGGCGGAAGCCGGCCGCGAGCCCGGCCTGGTCGCCATGCTGGACAGCTATCCCTGCGACGCCTGGCGCGACGAGCCCGAGCCGGATCCGGTCGCCGCCCTGCGCGCGCTGCTGGCCATTGCCGGCTACGACCCCGAGGCGCATCGCGAGCTGGACACGCGCGAGGCGGTGGTGGCCTTCCTGCGCCGCGGCGACAGCGCGCTGGGGGCGCTGCCGGCGCAGGTGCTGGACGGGGTGGTGCGCACGGTGACCGGCACCAACCGGCTGATCCGCGGCCATCACCATCGCCGCCTTGCCGGCACGATCACGCATTTCCGCGCCGCCCGCGACCACAAGGACCGCACGCTGACGCCCGAAATGTGGGCGCTCTATGCCGAGGGGCTGGAGGTCATCGACTTGCCCTTCCTGCATGCCGAGATGACCTCGGCCGAGGCCACGGCCCTGATCGCGCCGGAGCTGGTCAAAAGGCTGGCCGAGGGCTGACCGGCCGGCGCCGTCCCGGCCCTGCCCCCGACCGGCGCGCGGGCCGGCGGCGGCTGCGGGCGGGCCAAGGCCAATGCGACGAGGCCGCAGACTAGCCCGCCGATCAGCCCGCCCAGGCCCAACAGGACGTCATCCGCATCCGGTCCCGGCACGGCCATGGCCGGGGGCGAAGGCGGGACGAGGCCCGGCACCCCCGGCTGCACCTGCGCGACGCCCAGCCCGCACAGCACCAGGCCCAGCAGGACAAGCGCATATCTGGCGAACACCATCCCCGTCTCCGTTCTTGCCTGCGGCCACAGCAGCACAAGAAGATTGAGATCCGGTTAATCCGCCGTTGCAAAGGGCAGGACCAGCGGGAACGAGCCCGCCAGGGTCTGGATATGGATCAGCCCCGGCAGCACATGCAGCTGCGCGCGATGGCCCGGATGGCGGGCCAGATCGGCGACGAATTGCATCGTGGCGGGCGCCGGTCCGTCCGGTGGCGGGCCGTCGCTGCCCGAGCGCTTCTCGCGGTCGCCCAAGGCCACCAGCAGCGGCAGCGAGGCGGGTGCGGCCTCTTGCGCCACGCGGCGGATCAGCGCCTCGTCCCACCAGATCGAGGGGCTGATCGCGGCATGGCGGGCAAAGCCCTGCGGCCGCGCCAGCAGCGCGTAAAGCGTGAACAGCCCGCCGAAACTGTGCCCCCAGAGCGTGCGGCGGGCCGGATCGACGGGCAGCCCGGCCTCGGCCGCCTGCCGCAGCGGGCCGGTCAGCCGGTCGTGAAAGATCGCCGCGCCGCCGGCCATGCGGCCTTCGTGGACATGGTCGGGGCGCAACCCGTCGCCCGGCCCGTCCGGCGCGGTGAAGTCCAGCGTCCGCAATTCGCGGGCGAATTGGCGGTCGGTGTCATAGCCGATGCCGACAATCATCAGGCCGGGGGCCAGCGCCAGATGCTCGGGCGTCAGGAAGTCGAAGGCGGCATTGCCGTCCAGCATGTAAAGCACCGGCCAGCCCCTGGCCGGCGCCGGCGCCCTGGGCACCGCCAGGAACAGCCGGTAGCCGGACCCGACCGCCACCACCTTCTGCGACAGCGCATGGGTCGGCGCCCCGGTCTGAAAGATGCGCAGTTCGGCCTGTTTCCTGGCGTGATCCGGCCCGACCTGTCCAAGCTGCGACATGATGCGACAATTCCCCCTGTTCACAAAGCCCTGCATCCTTGCCGGCGTTAGTTGACAAGGACGGTCAGGAATATAGGTTGCCCGCTGACCGAAGCCAGCCCTGATCGGGGTCAGCCAAAGCGAGTCCTGGTCTGTTTTCAAGGAGTTTCTCATGGCATATCCATCGCGCCCCGCACTTCGCGCCCTGCTGGGGGCCTCGGCGCTTGCGCTTTCGGTGATCGCGGGCCCCGTCCTGGCCGAAACCGTCTTTACCAAGCCGCTGGTCGAGTTCGCCGGCCGGGTCAGCGCCGGCGGCGTCGATCGCGCCCCGGTCCACAAGGGCGGCAAGGCGGTGATCGAGGGCCAGAACCTGATCCCCGGCCAGACCGTCACGCTGATGCGCGGCACCACCACGCTGAACGCCGAGCCGATCACCGTCGATGCCGAGGGCGGGTTCAGCTTTGCGCTGGATGTCGACGCCGAGGCCGAGACCGGCTTGCAGCCCATCGTGGTCGTCACCGAGAACCCGGCCTCGGCCGAGGTGGTCGAGCTGAAGGTCTCGCCCGAGGTGGCGGTCGCGGGGACCGAGAAATTCGCCGTCGCCAGCGAGCCGGTGGTGCGCGGTCTTTACCAGGTGAAGTTCAGCGAGGCTGCGAATGCCGCATTCGTGACCAGCGCGGTCGGCCGGCCGCCAGTCAAGGAATCGAAGCTGGTCAAGATCAATGCCGAGACGCTGAAGATCGAGGCCGAGGCGACCCCCGGCGCCGCGCCCGCCCGTCCCGATGGCAGCGACGGCGGCGTCTTCGCGGTCTATGGCATCGATGTCGACGAGGCGAACGGCCATGTCTGGGTGACCAATACCCGCCAGGACACGGCGGCGGTCTACAAGCAGTCCGACCTGTCTCTGGTCAAGCAGTTCGAGCCGGGCGCCGTGCCCCATGCCCGCGACGTGGTGGTGGACGAGGCCAACGGCCGCGCCTATGCCAGCGCCACCGGCACGCCCGAGATCAAGGTCTTCGACACCAAGACGCTGGAACCGCTGGAGCCGATCACCGTCCAGTCGCAGATCCGCGGCGAGGAGTTCTCGACCATGGCGCTGGACATCGACGAGGCGGGCGGCAAGCTGGTGACCGTCAGCCTGTCCACGCCGGAGGCGGCGGTGGTCGACCTGGCCTCGGGCGAGGTCAAGGTGATCCCGCTGCCCGGCACCAAGGCCGCCTCGGGCGTGGCCTACGACCCGCAGGAAGGGCTGATCTTCGTCGCCTCGCAGGCCACCGACAACCTGCTGATCGTCAAGGCCGAGACCGGCGAAGTCCTGCATGACGTGGCCGTGGGCGCCGGTCCGCTGAACGTGGCCTTCGAGCCGGTCGGCCGCCTGGCCTATGTCGCCAATCGCGGCGCCGGCACCATCGCCGTGGTCAGCCCCGAGGGCGAGATCGTCGCCAATCTCGACGCCGGCAGCTATCCGAACCAGCTGCGCGCCGACGGCAAGGGCAATGTCTGGGCGGTCAACAAGTCGCGGGGCGAGGACGACGAGGCGGGCGACCGCATCTGGCGCATCACCCCCGCCACGGAGTAAGAGGGCCTCGACCCTGCCGGGGCGTTCGCGCCCCGGCGCATGAGCCAACGGACCCGCCATGACCCTGACCCGCCCGCTGCTTGCCGCCTTTACCCTGATCGCCTCGCTTGGCGCTGCCGCAGCGGATGTGGTGGCCACCGACATCCTGGGGCGCGAGGTGCATCTGCCCGAGCCCGCCCGCCATATCGTGCTGGGCGAGGGGCGGCACCTGTCGGTGCTGGGCCTGATGCACGACGATCCGGTGGCGCTGGTTTCCGGCTGGCGGCTGGACAAGGCGCTGGACGAGCCGACCATGCAGGCTTACCGCGAGAAATTCCCCGACATCGACCAGATCCGCCCGGTCGGCTCGGGCAATCGCGACATCTCGGCCGAGGCGATCATCGCGCTGCATCCCGACCTGGTGGTGCTGACGCTGATCGACCAGAACGATCCCGGCATGGAGGTCGCCCGCCAGCAGATCGAGGCGGCGGGCATTCCGGTCGCCTATGTCGATTTCTTCTCGCACCCGCAGGAGAATTCGATCCCCAGCCTGCGCATCTTGGGCAAGCTGACCGGCGCCGAGGATCGAGCCGAGGAATTCGCCAGCTTCTACGACAGCCGGCTGGCCCGCATCCGCGACCGGCTGGCCGAGCCCGGCATCGCCCGGCCGCGCGTGTTCTTTCACGTCCATGCGGCGCCGCAGAACTGCTGCTCGACCGTCGGCAGCGGGGTGTTTCACGACTTCATCACCACGGCCGGCGGGCAGAATATCGGCCATGACACCGTCAAGGGCGTGCTGGGCAATGTCAGCCTGGAATACCTGATCGGCGCCGACCCGGATGTCTATATCGCCACCGGCGGTACGCATATGGCGGCGCGGGGCGGGCTGGTTCTGGGCTCGGGCGTGGATGCCGAAACCGCGCAGGCCAGCTTTCAGCGGCTGATCGCGGCATCGGGCTTTGCCTCGCTGCGCGCGGTGGAGCAGGGGCGCACGGCCGGCGTCTGGCACCTGTTCAACGATTCGCCCGTGCATATCGCGCTGATCGAATACCTGGCCAAGACCTTTCATCCCGAGCTGTTCCAGGACGTCGATCCCGCCGCCACGCTGGCCGAGATCAACGCCCGCTTCTCGCCCGTCATCGTGCCGGGGACTTGGTGGGTGACGCCGGAACAATGAGCGACGCGACGCTGCAACGCTATCACCGGCAAGGCCGGCGCAACGCCCTCCTGGTGGCGGCGCTGGGCCTTGCTGCGCTGGCGGCGCTGCTGCTGGACCTTGTAACCGGCCCCGCCGGCCTGCCGCTGGCCGAGACGCTGCGGGCGCTGGCCGGCGGCGAGGTGGCCCGCGGCACCCAGGTCATCGTCTGGGACGTGCGCCTGCCCGTGGCCTGCATGGCGCTGCTGGTCGGCGCGGCGCTGGCGCTGGCCGGGGCCGAGATGCAGACGGTGCTGGAGAACCCCTTGGCCGAGCCCTTCACGCTGGGCGTGTCGTCCTCGGCCGCGCTTGGCGCCGCGGTGGCGATCGTGCTGGGCCTGACCCTGCCCGGCCTGCCGGCGGTCTGGAGCGTCTCGGGCAACGCCTTCCTGTTCGCGCTGGGTGCGCTGGGGCTCTTGCAACTTCTGGGCCGCATCCGCGGCGGCGGCCCCGAGGTGCTGATCCTGTTCGGCGTGGCGCTGAACTTCACCGCCGCCGCGCTGCTGTCCTTGCTGCAATTCGTCGCCTCGGCCGATGCGCTGCAACAGCTGGTGTTCTGGACCATGGGCAGCCTGGCCTCGGCGCAATGGCCCGGCGTAGTGATGATCGGCGCGGTGTTGGCGGTGGCGGTGCCGTTTTCGTTCCGCGCGGCCTGGAAGCTGACCGCGCTGCGGCTGGGCGAGGATCAGGCGAAAAGCTTCGGCGTCGACGTGGCCGGGCTCAGGCGCTGGACGCTTTTGCGGGTCAGCCTGCTGGCCGCCGCGGCCGTGTCCATGGTCGGCGTGATCGGCTTTGTCGGCCTGGCCGGGCCGCATATCGCCCGCATGCTGGTCGGAGAGAACCACCGCGTCTTCCTGCCCGCCAGCATCCTGACCGGGGCGCTGGTCATGTCGCTGGCCTCGACACTTTCCAAAACATTGGTGCCGGGGGTGCTGCTGCCGGTCGGCCTCGTCACCTCGCTGATCGGGCTGCCGATCTTTTTCGCGCTGATCCTGCGCGGCAGGCGGCGCTGATGCAGGGGCTGCTGGCACAGGGCATCTCGGTGCGCTACGGCGCGCGCAGCGTGCTGACGGGCCTGGACCTGCCCTTGCTGCGGCCGGGCGAGGTCACGGTGCTGGCCGGGCCGAACGCCGCCGGGAAATCCACGCTGCTGCGCGCCATCGCCCAGTTGCAGCCGCATGGCGGGCAGGTGCTGCTGGATGGGCACGACCTGGCCCATGTGCCGATGCGCGACCGCGCCCGGCTGATCGGCTTCATGCCGCAAAGCCTGCCGTCAGGCTCGTCCCTGGTGGCGCTGGAAAGCGTGATCGCGGCGCTGCGCGCGGGCGAGACCCTGGGCGCGCGCCAGGCCGATGCCGCCGCCATGGCGGTGCTGGACAAGCTGGGGATCGGTTCGCTGGCGCTGGAACCGCTGTCGGCCTTGTCGGGCGGACAGCGGCAAATGGTCAGCCTGGCGCAGGCCATCGTGCGCGACCCGCGCCTGTTGCTGCTGGACGAGCCGACCAGCGCGCTGGATCTGGCGCGGCAGGTGCGGCTGCTTTCCGAACTGCGGCGCCTGGCGGGCGAGGGGCGCATCGTCGTCGCCGTGCTGCACGACCTGGCGCTGGCGGCGCAATGGGCCGACCGCATCGTGCTGATCCACGGCGGCCACACCCATGCCGAAGGCAGACCGGAACAGGTGCTGACCCCGCAGCTTCTGGCCCAGGTCTATGGCGTCGAGGCGCGGGTCGAGCGTTGCTCGCGCGGGCGCATCATGGTGCTGATCGACGGCGAACACGCGCCGGGCTGACCATCTCCCGGTGCAAGGCGCTTGCCGCAGAAACCGCCGCGGCCTTCAATTCGCCCGTTGCCGCGAGCGAAAGGGCAAGGGCGCGACGGGAATGCCGTCCTCCAGCAGCTTGCGGGCCTCTTCCAGCCTCGCCTCGCCATGGATCGCGCGCTCGGGCGCCAGGCCCTCGTGCATGGCGCGCGCCTCGGCGGCAAAGGACATGCCGACGTAATCCGAGTTTTCCTCGACATGGCGGCGCAGCCTTTCCAGCGCCGCCTCATGGTCGTTGCGGGGGCTGTGCAGATCGGGGGCCTCGTCGCGGCTCTGCGCCACGCGCGGCGCCATCAGCGCTTTGTCCACCTGGGCCGAGCCGCAATGCGTGCACGTGACCTGCCCCGCCGCGCGCAGGCTTTCGAACCCGTCCGAGGACCGGAACCAGCCATCGAAATCATGGCCTTTTTCACAACGCAGGGCATAGCGGATCATCTCGGCTCCTTTCCCTTTAAATATCGGGCCGCGCAGGGGCTTATGCAAGCCCGCGCCGGGCCAGGGCCGCGATCCGTCCGATCAACGTGGCGGGATTGCCAGCCCGCGCCAGAAGCAGCGCCCGCGCCGCCGCGCCCATGCGGCGCTGCCCCCCGGCATCCCGCGCCAGGGCGGCCAGCGCCTGCGGCAGGCCCGCCGCATCGCAGCCCCGCGCCGCGCCGGCCGCGGCCAGATCGGCATAGTCGCCGGCATGGTTGGCGACATGCGGCCCGTGCAGGACGGCGCAGCGCCAGGCGGCGGGCTCCCATGGCGTATGGCCGCCGTGATCGGCAAAGGAACCGCCGGTGATGCAGATGCCGGCGGCGTGATACCATTGCGCCATCTCGCCCAGCGTATCGGCCAGCAGCACCGGCGCGCCAGGCCCGCCGCCCCGGCTGCGACGCGCATATTCCAGCCCCCGCGCGGCGATCAGCGCCGCCACGGCATCGCCGCGCTCGGGATGGCGCGGCGCCAGGATCAGCCGCAGGCCCGGCACCGCCTCGCGCGCCGCCGCCCAGGCATCCAGCATCAGCGCATCCTCGCCCTCATGGGTCGAGGCCGCCAGCACGGTGCGCGCGCGCTCCGGCCCGTCCTCGCCCGGCTCGACCCGGGCGGGGGCCAGCAGCTTCAGGTTCAGCCGCGGCGTCAGCGCGCCCGCCCGCAGCCCCAGCGCCAGCAGCCGCGCCTCGCTGCCTGGATCCTGCGCCGACAGCGCGTCGATGCGGGCCAGCATCGGCCCGATCAGCCCCGGCAGCCGGCGCCAGCGCGCCGCCGAGCGTGCCGAGATGCGCGCGCCCACCACCACCTGCGCCACGCCCCGCGCCGCCGCCATGGCCGAGCGGTTGGGCCAAAGCTCGTTCTCGACCGTGACCAGCACGGCGGGCCGGACCCGGTCCAGAAAGCGGCCCACCGCCTGCGGCACGTCCAGCGGCGCCAGCGCGCAAGGATGGCCCAGCCGCCGGGCCAGGTCGCGCCCGGTCAGGCTGTTGGTCGTCACCACCAGGGGAAAGTCCGGCGCCAGCGCCTCGGCCAGCACGCGGGCCGAGTTCAGCTCGCCCACGCTGGCCGCATGCAGCCAGATCCCGCCCGGCGCGACCGCGGGGCCGGACAGCGCCAGCCGTTCGCGCCAATCCGCCCCGGCCAGCGGCGCGGCCAGGCCCAGCGCCCCGCCGGCCAGCGCCGTGGCGCCGCGCCAGATCAACGCAGCGCGGCCTCGGCAGCCTCGCGGATGGCGCGGATGTTCTCGCCGTAAGGGGCACTGTTCGACACCGAGCCGCCGCGGAACACGGCCGAGCCGGCGACCAGAACATCCGCCCCCGCCGCCGCGACCAGCGGCGCGGTGGTGGGATCGACCCCGCCGTCGATCTCGATATGCACCGGCCGGTCGCCGATCATGGCGCGCAATTCGCGCACCTTCTCGACCTGGCTGTGGATGAACTTCTGCCCGCCGAAGCCGGGGTTCACCGTCATCACGCAGATCAGGTCGACATCGTCCAGCAGCGGCCGCGCGGCTTCCGCCGGGGTGCCGGGGTTCAGCGCCAGCCCGGCCCTGGCGCCGGTGCCGCGAATGGCCTGAAGCGTGCGGTGGACATGCGCCCCGGCCTCGACATGGGCGGTAATGATGTCGCTGCCCGCCTCGGCGAAGGCCTCGATATAGGGATCCACCGGGGCGATCATCAGGTGCACGTCCATCACGCCGCGGATATGCGGCCGGATCGCCTTGCACATCGCGGGACCGAAGGTCAGGTTCGGCACGAAATGCCCGTCCATCACATCGACATGGACCCAGTCGGCGCCCTGGTCCTCGACCGCGCGGCATTCCTGGCCGAAATTGGCGAAATCCGCGGAAAGGATGGAAGGCGCGATCTTGATGCGGCGGTCGAACGTCATGTCTGGCTCCCTGCAATGCCCCTGGTCCCGGTTATCGTCCCGGCCGGGCAGCCGTCAACAGGCCTGAAGGTCGCATTTCTCCGTTTCCCAAATACCCCGCGGGGGTCCGGGGGCGCGAAGCCCCCGGCTTCCCCCCTTGGGCTTTCCGCCGCAGGGCCTATATTGGGGCCAAGGCGCCAGGCCGCAGCCGGCCCCCGCGCATCCCTATTCCGAAGGACTTCCAATGACCGAAACGAAGGAAATTTCCTGGGACGACTGCATGCTGCCCTTCCAGCTGGAACGCTCGGACATGCGCGGCCGCGTCGCGCGTCTCGGGCCCCTGCTCGAACACATCCTGTCGCGCCACGACTACCCGGTCCCGGTCAGCGCCATGGTAGCGGAACTGACCACGCTCGCCGCGCTGATCGGCCAGACCATCAAGCTGCGCTGGAAGCTCTCGCTCCAGGTGCGCGGCAACGGCGCCATCCGCACCATCGCCACCGACTATTACGCCCCCGAGACCGAGGGCGGCCCCGCCCGCATGCGTGCCTGGGCCAGTTTCGACGCCGAGCGGTTGCAAGACGGTCTGCCCGGCTTCGACCAGCTCGGCCAGGGCTATTTCGCGGTGCTGATCGACCAGGGCGAGGGCACGACCCCCTACCAGGGCCTGACGCCGCTGGCCGGCGGTTCGCTTGCCACCTGCGCGCAGACCTATTTCGAACAGTCCGAACAGCTGCCGACCCGGTTCGAGCTGACGGTGGGCCGCGCGCGGCTGCCCGGCCAACACCAGGAACATTGGCGCGCCGGCGGCATCATGCTGCAGACCCTGCCGGCCGGCAGCCATGCCGGGCCCGAGGGCGGCGACCTGCAATCCGCCGACATCCTGCAGGGCGCGCAATCCGAGGACTGGAACCGCGCCACCACGCTGATGGCCACGGTCGAGGCGATGGAACTGGTCGATCAGGCCCTGCCCTTGCCGAACCTGGTCTTCCGCCTGTTCCACGAGGAGGAGCCCGCGGCCTTCGCCGCGCAGCCGCTGGTCTTCGGCTGCTCCTGCAATGCCGAGCGGGTGCGCAGCACGCTGTCGATCTATTCGGCCAAGGACATCGGCCACATGACCAACGAGGACGGCATCGTGACCGCCGATTGCCAGTTCTGCGGCGCACATTACGAATTCGACCCCAAGAGCCTGGGCTTCGAGGCAGAGATCGATGCCGAGGGCAATCCCCTGCCCAAGGGCGGGACCGGGGAAAGCCGGGCCGCGCTTTGATGGGAACGATCCGCGAGAGATTGGCGCGGGCCCTGTCGGAAAGGACGGGGCCCTCGTCGGATTTCGACTTCGGCGGCGCCCCGCCGGGCGAGGTTGCGCTGCGCCCGGCCGGCGTGCTGGCCGGTTTCGACGCGGTGGACGGCCGGCTGATTCTGACCAAGCGTGCCTCCAGCCTGCGCCACCATCCCGGCCAGATCGCGCTGCCCGGCGGCAAGGTCGATCCCGGCGATGCCGACGAGGTCGCCGCCGCCCTGCGCGAGGCGCATGAGGAGGTGGGCCTCGATCCCGCCCGGGTCGAGGTGCTGGGCACCATGCCGCCGCATCGCACCATCACCGGTTTCGCCATGACCCCGGTGCTGGCGCTGATCCACGGCCCCTTCACCCCGATCCCCGAGGCCGGAGAGGTCGAGGAAGTGTTCACCGTCCCCTTCGCCCATGTCGCCGATCCGGCCAGTTACCACATCGAGGGCCGGATCTGGCGCGGCGCGCGGCGGGACTATTATGTCGCCTCCTGGGGCCCCTATTATATCTGGGGCGCCACCGCCCGCGTGCTGCATTCCCTGGCGACAAGGCTTTCCGCATGACCCGGCTGACCGCGCCTTTCCTGGACGACCCGGCCCTGGGGCAGGTGCTGGCCGCGCTTTCCGCGGGCGGCGCCCAGGCATTGATCGTCGGCGGTGCGGTCCGAAACGCGCTTCTGGGCGAGCCGGTGGCGGATGTGGACATCTCGACCTCGGCCCGGCCCGAGGAGACCGTGCAACTGGCCGAGGCGGCCGGCCTGCGCTCGGTGCCCACCGGCATCGAGCATGGCACCGTCACCGTCATCGCCGATGGCCGCGGCTTCGAGGTCACCAGCTTTCGCCGCGACGTGGAAACCGATGGCCGCCGTGCCGTCGTGGCCTATTCCGACCGCATCGAGGACGATGCGCGGCGGCGCGACTTCACCATGAACGCGCTTTACGCCACCGCCTCGGGCGAGGTGCTGGACCCGGTGGGCGGCCTGCCCGACCTGGCGGCGCGCCGGTTGCGCTTCGTCGGCGACCCGCGCGCGCGCATCGCCGAGGACTATCTGCGCATCCTGCGCTTCTTTCGCCTGCTGGCCTGGTATGGGCGCGAGGCCGATCTGCACGCGCTGGCCGCCTGCCGCGAATTGCGCCAGGGGCTTGCCGGCATCTCGAAGGAACGCATCGGCCACGAGATGCGCAAGCTGCTCGACGCCCCCGACCCGTCCCACGCCGTGGCGCTGATGGCCGAGGCGGGGGTGCTGCCGCTGGTCCTGCCCGGCGCGGATGCCAGCGACGTGCCGGAACTGGTCGAGATCGAGCGGGAATACGGCACCGGCGCCCTGCCCTGCTGGCCGCGCCGGCTGGCGCTCTTGGGCGCGCCGAACCCGGCCGAGGCGCTGCGCCTGTCGCGGGACGAGGCCCGCACCCAGGACCGGATCGCGCAGGCGCTGACCATGCCCGCGCCCGCCGCCGCCTATCGCCTGGGCCGCGCCAGCGCCGCGCAAGCGGTGCTGATCCGCGCCGCCCGCGGCGACAGGCCCGCCTTCGGCTGGTGCCACGAGCTTGCCCGCGGCGCCGGGGCGAAATTCCCGCTGACCGCCCGCGACCTGATGCCGGACCTGTCCGGACCTGCCCTGGGCGAGGCGCTGCGCCGGGCCGAGGACGCCTTTGTCGAAAGCGATTTCACCCTGCCGCGCGAGGCGCTGCTGCGGATCGCCCTGCAACAGGAGGCCCGCGCCTGATGCATGATTTCTTCGCCCGCATGATCGACGCCTTCCGCCCGGCGGACGGCCCGCCGCCGCGCAGCCTGCTGGCCTTTTTCCGCTGGTGCCTGTCGGGCGCATGGCCGGGGCTGACGCTGGCCGCGGTGGCCTCGGCGCTGGGAGGCATCGCCGACGTGGTCTCGGCCGTGCTGCTGGGCTGGGTGGTGGATGCGGTGGTCTCGACCCCCGTGGACCGGATCTGGGCGGACCAGGGCGGGCTGATCCTGGGCTTTGCCGCCTTCTTCCTGCTGATCCGCCCGGCGATCTTCGGGCTTTCGACCGCCAGTTCCAGCGTCATCATCGGGCCGAACATCCTGCCCCTGGTGCTGTCGCGGCTGCATCGCTGGACCATGGGCCATGCGGTGACCTTCTTCGACAACGATTTCGCCGGCCGCATCGCGCAAAAGCAGATGCAGACCGCCCGCGCCGTGACCGACGTGGCGACAGAATTCGTCAACGTGGTGGCCTTTGCCCTGGCCTCGGTGATCGGCTCGGCGGCCTTCCTGGTCTCGGTCGATGGCTGGGGCGCGCTGGCGCTGATGGTCTGGCTGGGCTCCTACGTGCTGCTGATCCGCTTCTTCCTGCCGCGCATCCGCACGCGCTCGGCCAGCCGGGCCTCGGCGCGGGCCATGGTGACGGGTCAGGTCGTGGACACGATCACCAATATCAAGACCGTCAAGCTTTTCGCCCATGCCGAGCACGAGGACCGCGCCGCGCTTGGCGCCATGGCCGGCTTTCGCGAACGCGCGCTGGATTTCGGCCGGGTCAGCACCTGGTTCCGCCTGTCGCTGATGACCATTGCCGGCGCGCTGCCGGTGATCCTGGTCGGCGGCACCATCCTGCTGTGGCGGCAGGGCATGGCCACGGCGGGCGACATCGCCGCCGCCGGCGCCATCGCCATGCGGCTGGCGCAGATGACCGGCTGGGTCAGCATGGCGCTGATGGGGGTCTGGGGCTCGATCGGCGAGGTCGAGGACGGCATGAAGACCCTTGCCCCGCCCCATGCCCTGACCGATGCGCCCGATGCCGTCACCCTGGGCCGGGTCCAGGGCCGCATCGACTTCGACCACGTGGATTTCGCCTATGGCCGCGGCGAGGGGCAAAGCAATGGCGGCGGCATCATCGACCTGGACCTTCATGTCGCGGCGGGCGAAAAGCTGGGCATCGTCGGCGCCTCGGGGGCGGGGAAATCCACCATGGTCTCGCTGCTCTTGCGGCTTTACGACGTGGAGGGCGGCGCGGTCCGGGTGGACGGCCATGACGTGCGCGCCGTGACGCAGGAAAGCCTGCGCCGCAACATCGCCATGGTCACGCAGGAAACCGCCATGTTCAACCGCTCGGCGCGCGAGAACATCCTCTACGGTCGCCCCGACGCGACCGAGGACGAGATCGTCGCCGCAGCCAAGGCCGCCGAGGCGCATGAGTTCATCCTCAAGCTGCGCGACCACATGGGCCGCACCGGCTATGACGCGCATCTGGGCGAGCGCGGCGTCAAGCTGTCCGGTGGCCAGCGCCAGCGCATCGCGCTGGCCCGCGCGCTCTTGAAGGACGCGCCGATCCTGGTGCTGGACGAGGCGACCTCGGCACTGGACAGCGAGGTCGAGGCGCAGGTCCAGGACGCGCTGCACCGTGCCATGCGGGGCAAGACCGTGCTGGCCATCGCGCACCGGCTTTCGACCATCGCCGAACTGGATCGCATCGTCGTGCTGGAATCCGGCCGCATCGTCGAACAGGGCAGCCATGCCGAACTGCTGGCGCTCAATGGCACCTATGCGCGCTACTGGAACCGCCAGTCGGGCGGCTTCCTGGGCACCGAGGAAGACGAGGACACCACCGAGGCCGCCGAGTGACCACCTGGACCGTCGAGCGGCTGGGCCGCAAGGGCGATGGCGTGGCCATCGCGGGAGAGAGCCGCGCGCTGGCCGCGCTGACCCTGCCCGGCGAGGTGATCGAGGGCGAGGCCGAGGCCGGCCGCATCGCCAGCCCGCGCATCGTGACGCCTGCGCCCGAACGGGTGCGGCCGCCCTGCCCGCATTACCGCGCCTGCGGCGGCTGTTCGCTGATGCATGGCTCGGACGATTTCGTGAAGGCATGGAAGGTCGGCGTGGTGACCGAGGCGCTGCGCGCGCAGGGGCTTTGCGCGCCCATCGCCGGGGTGCATGTCTCGCCGCCGCGCTCGCGCCGGCGTGCGGTTCTGTCGGGGCGGCGCACGAAAAAGGGCGCGCTCGTGGGCTTTCACGCCCGCGCCTCGGAGGTGATCGTGGACATCGCCGACTGTCACGTGCTGCGCCCGCGGATCCAGTCCGCTCTGCCGCTGTTGCGGCGGCTGGTGGTCGCCGGCGCCTCGCGTTCGGGCGAGTTGTCGCTGACCGTGACCGAGACGCCGGCGGGCCTGGACCTGGCCGTCACCGGCGGCAAGCCGATGCAGCCGGCGCTGTTGCAGGCCCTTGCGGCATTGGCGGATGAAGGCGACCTGGCGCGGCTCAGCTGGGACGGGCAGCCGATCACTCGCCGCCCGCCGGCGCTGGCCATGGGCCGGGCGCGGGTGGTGCCGCCGCCAGGCAGCTTTTTGCAGGCCACCGCCGAGGGCGAGGCCGCGCTGCTGGCCGCCGTGCGCAGCATGGTCGGCGGCGCCGGGCGGGTGCTGGACCTGTTCGCGGGCTGCGGCACCTTTTCGCTGCCGCTGGCCGAGACGGCCGAGGTCCATGCCGTCGAGGGGCTGGCCGCGCCCTTGCAGGCGCTGGATGCCGCCGCCCAGCAGGCGCCGGGCCTGCGCCGAATCACGACCGAGGTCCGCGACTTGGCGCGCCGGCCGCTGCTGCCCGACGAGCTTGGCTATGACGCAATCGTGATCGACCCGCCCCGCGCCGGGGCCGAGGCGCAGGCGCGCGAGATCGCCCGCGCGCAGGTGCCCATGCTGGCCTGGGTCAGCTGCGACCCGGTCACTTTTGCAAGGGATGCGCGGATTCTCGCCGAGGGCGGCTATGCGATCGAACGGCTTTTCGTGGTCGACCAGTTCCGCTGGTCACCGCATGTCGAGACCGTGGCGGAAATTCGCCGACGCTAGCGAAATTTTAATCTCTGTGGTATTTCATAACAAAACGAAGCGCATAGCGCACACAGAGGGCAGTGATGATTCGGGCAATACGCGCATTTTTCGCGGTTGTCGCAGTAGCCGTCTTGGCAAGCTGCGGCGGGGGCGACAGCCTGCAACCCAGCAAGACCTATCAGGGGCCGCCGATCACGCAGATCGTGGTCAAGAAGGCCGACCGCAAGATGTATCTGGTCAGCGGCAAGGAGGTCGTCAAAAGCTACAAGATCGACCTCGGCAACCAGCCTCTGGGCCACAAGCAATTCGAAGGCGACGGCCGCACGCCGGAGGGCCTGTATTTCATCGACCGCTTCAACCCGCGCAGCCGCTATCACCTGTCGGTCGGCATCTCCTATCCTTCGGCGCAGGACGTGGCCAATGCGGCGGCGCGTGGCCAGCGGCCGGGGGGCGACATCTTCATCCACGGCCTCGGTCCCGAAGGGCGGGCGCTGAACCGGCCGGACTGGACCGCCGGCTGCATCGCCGTCACCGACGAGGAGATCGAGGAGATCTTCACCATGCTGCGGCCGGGCGTGCCGATCTTCATCTATCCCTGACGCCATCCCTGACATCGCCGAACGATGACCCAGGCCCCGCGCATCGGCGCGGGGCCTTGCCATGTCGGAAGGCCGGGACGGCAGCAAGCCGGGCGACCAGCGCCGGCCGGCATCAGGCTGACGCATCCGCCATGGACAACGCCATGGGCCTTTCCGGCGGCTGCACCGCAGGGCGGTCCGGCAGGCAAGCGAACGAGCAGACGAGCAGACGAGCGCGCAGGGTGAACCGGCGCGTCGCACCAAAGCAATGGGTTGCACCCGGACGGTTCCTGCCTTTAGGTAAAAAATTGACTGAATCACTTGGTTATTATCAGTCGCGTCTTCACCCATTCCCGGAGATCATCCATGAGATCGCTACTCGCCCCCGCCCTGCTTGCCGCCACCTTCGTCGGCACCGGCGCACAGGCCCAGGACTTCGGCTATGAAGCATTCGAGCCTTCCGTGAACCATATCGACCTGGAGACCTGCCCGGCACGGGTGACGGCCGAGAAGGTCTTTTGCCGCGCCACGCTTCTGCATGACACCGTCTATGTCTATGTCTTCGAGGACCGCAACGAGATGAAATTCGTCGAGATGCTGGCCTTCGAGGCAGGCGAATACGAGATCACCTTCAAATAGGATCCCGGCCGGCAGGGTCCGGGGAACCGCGGCGGCTGCGGCGCGGCACCCGGCGGGATCGGGCCCGCGACAGCATTTGCAGGCCCGTCTCGGCCGGCCATGGCAGCGCCCGGCATCGGGCGCCGCATGATCGCATCGTTCCTGTTCGCGAACCGGCATGCGCCGCTGTTGCGGCGCGCGGCGGCAACGGCCTTGACCAAGTGCCGCCTGTCGGCCGGACATGCAGCACCCGGCATCCTTGCTTCGGCCCTCTCGGCGAACCGGCATGCGCCGCCGACGGCCCTGATCGGGCTTCGTCGGCTGGCCAAGCGGCCGGAAAGGCGCGGCCCGCAAAAGGCCGCGCCGCGTTGTCAGATGCCGGCGCCCGGGGCAAAGCCCCCGGCCATGGCCATCGGCGCACCGGCCGCGCCGGTGATCAACACCCACCAGATCTTGCCCGAGGGTTCCTGGTACCAGCCGATGCCGAACTCCGTGGCGCGCGGATCCATGATGACGTCGCGGGTGTCGCGGGTCTGCATCCAGGCGTTCAGGGTGGTGATCTCGTTTTCGTAGGTCTCGGAGATGTTCTCGCCGATCAGATGGCCCATATAGCCCTGGCGCCGCACCCGCTCCAGCGGCGATGAGCCGTCCGAGCCGAAATGCCAGGCCCGGTTCTGCGCCGCCATGTCGCGGGCATGGACCTTGGCGGCCGCATCCAGCGCGGGGCTCTGCATCATGGCGGGCGCCGCGACATTGGCGCGCAGCGCGTTGATCTGGCCCAGGACGCGGCCGGGGATCTGCGCCTCTTCGCGCGGGGTGATGCGATAGGCCGTGGGCAGCGGCTGGCCGTCGGGGCCCAGTTGCGGCTGAGGCTGCTGGCAGGCCGCAAGGGCCAGCACCGACACAAGCGCCAGGGTGGAAAGTTTCAGCATGATGTCCTGTCCCCAAGGATGTTTGCGCCAGCCATACAAAAGCGCAACCGCCGCTTCAAACCCAAGATTGCGTGAGCGCAACAGCCTGCGACTGTGTTGCGACAATGACGCTTGTTTGAATTGCAAGGCGTTCGCGGCAGGCGTAAATCCCCGTTCCAGCAAGACCTCTTTCGCACATTCGGGCAGAGAAGGCCGCAGGAAGCGGTCCGTCACATATCAGGAGCGACACATGATCACGCCGAAGAAACCGGTCTCGCGCCGGACATTTCTGACCGCCTCGGTGGCGATGGGCGCGGCAGGGCTGGCGGCCCCGGCCATCGCGCAATCCTTCGACCCCTATACCGGCCAGCCCTTGCAGGGCACGGCGGGCGGCGCCACCCCGGATGCGGGTATGGTGCAATACGATGCCGGACAGGATTCGCGGCGCAACATCTCCAGCTTCCGTATGCAGGACTGGCAGCCCTATTTCAGCAGCCTGACCAATGGCGCGATCCTGGTCGACCTGACCTCGCGCGCGCTGCATTACTGGTCCGAGGACCAGTCGGTCTACAAGCTGTTCCCGACCTCGGTCCCGGTCAGCGCCGACCTGACCCGCACCGGCCGCACCGAGATCATCAAGAAGGTCGAGGGCCCCAGCTGGGCGCCCACCCCCGAGATGAAGAAGCGCAACCCCGAATGGCCGGATTTCGTGCCGCCGGGGCCGGACAACCCCTTGGGCACCCATGCGCTGTGGCTGAGCTGGCAGTATTACCGCATCCACGGCACGCATGACACGCGCAAGATCGGCCGCAAGTCCTCGAACGGCTGCATCGGCCTTTACAACGAGCATATCAAGCAGCTCTACGACCTGACCAAGATCGGCACCCAGGTGCTGCTGATCTGACCCGGCCGGGACAGGAACGACCGCTACGGTGAAGGTTTTCCGATACGGGCCGCGGCATGAGGGTGCCTCTGGTGCGGGGTCGGGCCGCGTTGGAAAACCTCCCAAGGCGGAAGCCGCGGGGGTCTTGGATCAGGCTAGGGGTAAAGCGCGCAAAGGGACGGGACGACGGATTTATCCGGAGTGCGGCTGATGGCGTTCCAGGCACCTGATACGATCGCAAACCCGGCCGATGATCTCGACAAGGGCTGTGCGGTTTGGAGTTTCTGCCGCCTCGTGCCGTGCTGGCAATGAACAAGCACGCGCTGTTGGGACCGGGCCTGCGGTCTGTGGCCGGTGCTGTTTCGTGACGGACGACGGGCGATATGTCATGCGGCCTGTTCCCTCGGTGGCGCGCGCGACATCGGTGTCTGTCCCCGCCTGAAGATCTCGATGATGCGCATGACACCGCCGCAGGAGGGGCATGGTGAGCGGGGCGATCTCGGGCTTTGGCTCTGGAACGGCGACCTGTTCAGACTGCTGGACGCAGAGCAAGGCGCGGATCTTGGTGATATTGGCCTTGCGAGCCGAACTGGCCAACAGGCCGGAATGCCGGATGCGGTGGAAGCCATCGGGCAGGACATGGATCAGGACGCGACGGATGAACTCGGGCGTGGCCAGCCGCATGACTTTTTGCCGGTCGCCGGATTCGATGCGGTAATCCTTCCAGCGAAAGGCGACGGCATGGGCATCGGCGCTGACCAGACGCGCGTTGGAAATGGCGACGCGGTGCGTGTAGCGGCTGAGATAGGCCAGCACGGCCTCGGATCCTCCGAAGGGCGGCTTGGCATAGATCACCCATTCGGATTGTCGGAACGGGGCGCGTCAGGCGGTGAAGGTGCGCGCGTCGGCCAACTCGGCAAGATCGCTTAAGAAGACCAACTGACCGGCCCGGTGCAGATCCCTCAGCCCGTCCAGAAACAGGCGTCGGAACAGCCGCGACAGAACCCGCACATGCAGCAAGAACCCGCGCTTGCAGGTGACCCACCACGTGCCCTCGGGCAACAGGCCGCCGGTCGGAACGATCATGGGGATGTGGGGATGAGTCAGCGCCGATCCCCAGGTGTGCAGCACACTGGTCACGCCGACACGGGCGCCAAGGCGCTTGGGGCCGGCGGCGATGGTCATGACCGTTTCCGCTTTCGGGCATTCCTTCGGACCGATGGCAGTCATGCCCACACCCTTGAACAGCAGCCCGTAGACCGCCCTCTTGTTGCAAGAAGCGATCCGCGCGATCTCGGCCGGAAGGGTGAAGACGGCGTGACCGGGAGCAGATCCTCGGCACGCGCTGCCATCCAGTCGCGCGCCGCCGGTCCCTGGCACCTGGGGCAATGCCGGTTCTTGCAGGAGTTGTAGGCGATAGGGTGATGGCCGCACCTGGCACAACCCGCCACATGCCTGGCCCAAGTGCCTCGGTCCGGCAGGCCTCGATGGCCGACATAACCTTCAGTTGGGTCAGGCTGACATGCCCGGCATTGGCCCGCCGCCACGTGGGACCATGGGCGCGAAAGATGTCAGCGATCTCCAGCGTCAGTCGGGACACCCCGTCGTCCGATCACTCCAGGCTTCGCTTAACGGTCTGGTCCTGTAACCTGGCCAGCATCTCGTAGGGGGCTGACGGTGTGAACCGCTCCGGGTTCTCCGGAGGCTGATTTCGGTTAGTTACGCGGCCATGTCTTCAGTATCCGGAGCGGCGTGGAAGCTTGCCTCCGCTTCCGCTGGCGGGATGTTTCCGATCGGCTCGAGAAGGCGGCGGTTGTCGAACCAGTCGACCCATTCGAGGGTGGCATACTCGACAGCTTCGAAACTGCGCCACGGCCCGCGTCGATGGATCACCCCGGCCTTGAAGGGACCGTCGATCGTCTCCGCCAAAGCGTCGTCGCAGCTGTCGCTGACGCTGCCCCAGATGGTTCGATGCCGGCCTCGCCCAGCCTCTCGGTGTATTTGATCGACAGGTATGGCGACCCGCGGTCGGAATGGTAAACGAGCCCCGCGCCCGTGACCGGTCGCCGATCATGCACGGCCTGTTCCAAGGCTTCGAGCACGAAGCCTGCGTGAGCTGTTTGGCTCGCCCGCCAGCCGACGATCCGGCGTGCGTGGGCGTCGATGACGAAAGCCACATACACGCAACCCCTCCAGGTAGCGACCTAGGTGAAATCGTCGTCCATTGGGCTCCCCGCCGTCGCCACGCACAGGGTGAACCATGGTCCGCAAACCAGGTCGAGGGCCGACTTCTTCAGCAACCTGATAGGGCGGGCAGAATGCAGGATATGCGACTACGCCGCGCTGGTCGCCGTTGCATCCGAGTGGATCGATGCGGTGAACAGGGCACGCGGTGATGTTCACTAATGCCACGACCGTCCGCTTCGTTCCGCAAAGCGGACATCCGCATATCCGACCCTCAGATCCAGCCCGCCAGATTCTCGGCGATCACGGCCGCCAGCACGTCGATATGCGCGGGCTCGGCGTTCAGGCAGGGGATATAGGTGAACTCCTTGCCGCCGGCATGTTCGAAGGCCTCGCGGATCTCGCCCTGGATCTCTTCCAGCGTCTCGATGCAATCGGCCGAGAAGGCGGGCGAGATCACCGCGATCTCGGTGATGCCCTGCTTGGCCAGTTCGGCCACATGCTCGACCGTATAGGGGCGCAGCCATTCCTCGGTGCCAAAGACCGACTGGAAGGTGGTGTCGATCACACCCTCGTCCCAGCCCAGCCGTTCCCGCAGCAGGCGCGAGGTCTTCTGGCACTGGCAATGATAGGGGTCGCCCTCCATCAGGTAGCGTTTCGGCATGCCGTGATAGCTGGCGACCAGCTTTCTCGGCTGGCGGCCGCCAAGCGCGCGTTCGACCGAGGCGGCCAGCGCCGCGATATAGTCCGGCCGGTCGAAATAAGGCGGCACGGTGCGCGAGGCCGGCTGCCATTTCTGCGTCATCAGCGCCCGGAAGAACTGGTCGTTCGCCGTCGCCGTCGTCGCCCCGGCATATTGCGGATAGAGCGGGAAGAACAGGATGCGGTCGCAGCCCGCCTTGACCATGCGCTCGACCACGTCCGGCGTCGAGGGATTGCCGTAGCGCATGCAGAAATCGACCATGACCCGGTCGCCCCACAGCGCCGAGGCCCGCTCGCGTAGCGCCGCCACCTGCTGCTTGGTGATGGTCATCAGCGGGCTTTCGTTCGCCTCGTTGTTCCAGATCAGCCGGTAGTTCGCTCCCGAGGTGAAGGGCCGCTTGGACAGGATGACAGTCTGCAGCAGCGGCTGCCATTTCCAGGCGGGATAATCGATCACCCGCTTGTCCGACAGGAACTCGCTCAGATAGCGCCGCATCGGCCAGTAGTCGGGCGAATCGGGCGTGCCCAGGTTGGCGACCAGCACGCCAATCTTGCGGGCTGGGATGTTCGGATGGTCGGCTGGGGCGTACTCGGTAAAGGTCATTCGGGCTTTCTCGTGCTGGCAAGAGCTTCGGCAAGCGGCATCCGGGCCGAGCCGGGCCGAAGCGGTTTCTGCTGACTGGCATCGGGCGCCCATCCGGTCAGGAAGACCAGATCGAAGGTGGCCCGGATGCGCGTTTCATCCTGCGGGTCGGGATGGTTTTCGGCATAAAGCGCGGCGGCGCGCAACAAGACATCTCGTCGCGTCGGGCGCCGCAGCCGCTGGGCCAGCGCATTGCCCTCGCCCATGGCGCGCAGGTCGCGCGCCAGATGGAACAGGCTGCGATAGCTGGCGATCTGGGTGATCTGGTCGGCGACCGGCAGCGCCAGGCCCGCGCGCGGCAAAAGCCCGCCCAGGTCGCGGATCTCGCCCATGGGCAGGACGCGGGGCGACAGGCCGCCCGTCACCTCGGCCTCGGCGCGGGTCAGCGCGTCGCGCAGCTCGTGCAGGCTGCGCCCGCCGGGACAGGCGGCGATGAACAGCCCGTCGGGGCGCAGCGCGCGCGCCGCCTGGGCGATCTGGCCCACCGGATCCTCGGCCCAGTGCAGCGCCATGGCATGGATCACCAGGTCATGCGCCCCCGGTTCCAGCGCCAGCACGGGCGTATCGGCGACGATCGCCGCGCTGGGCAGGGCATCGCGCCAGAACTGCGGCTGGCCGGTGACGACGGCGACGGCGCTAAACCGTCTGTTAACCTCTGCCAGCCTATCCTCGATCTCGTCGGCGACGATTCGATGCAGGAAATCGACCGGCCCCAGGCGCAGGGCGCGGGCGCGGTTGCGCTCCAGCGCGCGGCGATCGGTCAGGCCGGGAACGGAAGAGGTGGGATCGGGCATCATGGGGGCTGAACATAGGGGGCTTCGCGGCCTGATGAAAGGCGCATTGCGGCTGGTCTATCCGCCGCAATGCCTGTGCTGCGGCGCGCCCGTCGCCGACGAGGGCGGGCTGTGCCCCGCCTGCTGGCGCGAGGCCGATTTCATCACCGGCACCTGCTGCGCGCGCTGCGGCGCGCCCTTGCCTGGCGACGGGGCGGGCGATGCGGCGGACGCGGCGGCGGGGTTGCTGGTCTGCGACGACTGCCTGAGGGTCCGGCGGCCCTGGCAACAGGGCCGGGCGGCGCTGGTCTATCGCGGCAGCGGCCGCAGGCTGGCCCTGATGCTGAAGCATGGCGACCGGCTGGACCTGGCACCCGCGCTTGGCGGCTGGGTGGCGCGGGCGGCCCTGCCGCTGCTGCGGCCGGAGACGGTGGTGGTGCCGGTGCCGGTGCATCTGCGCCGGCTGCTGAAGCGCAAGTACAACCAGGCCGAGATGCTGTCGCGGCATGTCGCCCGCGCGCATGGGCTGGCGCATCTGCCCGGCGCCCTGCGGCGGCTGCGGCATACGCCGATGCAGGACCATGGCAGCGTCGGCGACCGTTTCGCGAATGTGGACGGGGCGATCGGCGTGCCGGCGCGCATGGCGGCGCAGGTGCAGGGCCGGGCGGTGCTGCTGGTCGATGACGTGATGGCCTCGGGGGCAACGCTGGCCGCCTCGGCCGATGCGCTGGCGGCAGCGGGCGCGGGGCCGATCTCGGTCGTGGTTCTGGCGCGGGCGGTCAAGGATGCCTAGATAGGAACCGAACCATGAATCCGGGACGCGCATATCTATGGCCAAGGTCGAACTCTATACCACCCCCACCTGCCCCTATTGCATTGCCGCGAAATCGCTGCTGCGCAAGAAGGGCATCGCCTATCACGACACCGATGTCAGCCGCGATCCGCAGCTGCGCGCGGCAATGACCCAGCGCGCCGGCGGCCGCCGGACCGTGCCGCAGATCTTCATCGACGGCCGCCATGTCGGCGGCTGCGACGATCTGCATGCGCTGGACCGCCAGGGCCAGCTGGATGCCATGCTGGGCCTGACCGCATGAGCCAGGCGCTGACCGCGGGGCTGGTGCAGCTGAGCGTCTCGGACGATCCCGAGCGCAACCTGCCGGTCACGCAGGCGCTGGTGCGCGAGGCGGCGCGGGGCGGGGCCGGCTGGGTGCTGACGCCCGAGGCGACCAACCTGCTGGGTGCCGGCCGCGAGCGGCAGGAGCAGATTCTGCACATCGAGGCCGAGGATCCGACGCTCGCGGCATTGCGCGAGGATGCGCGCGAGCTGGGCATCTGGCTGCTGATCGGTTCGCTGTCGCTGAAGACCGGCGATCCGGGCGAGAGCCGCTTTGCCAATCGCAGCTTCCTGATCGCACCGGACGGCAGCATCCGGGCGCGCTATGACAAGCTGCACATGTTCGACGTGACCGTGTCAGAAAGCGAATCCTATCGCGAATCGGCGGCCTTCCGGCCGGGCGGGCGGGCGGTGCTGGCCCAGGGGCCCCTGCCCGTCGGCATGACCGTCTGCTACGACCTGCGCTTTCCCGCGCTTTACCGCGCGCTGGCCCAGGCGGGGGCCCAGGTGCTGACCGTGCCCGCCGCCTTCAACGACACCACCGGCGCCGCGCATTGGGAGGTGCTGTTGCGCGCCCGCGCCATCGAGACCGGCTGCTTCGTCCTGGCGCCCGCGCAATGCGGCAGCCATGCAAGCCATGCCGAGCCGGACCGCCGCCCGCGCCGCAGCCATGGCCACTCCCTGGCCGTCGGGCCCTGGGGAGAGGTGCTGGCCGATGGCGGCACCGAGCCGGGGGTGAGCTTCGTGACGCTTGACCCAGCGGCGGTTCTCGGGGCACGGTCCCGCATCCCTTCCCTGACGCATGACCGGAACTTCGCGGGCCCATGATCCACAAGACGCAAGACAGCCCGCATGGCCATGCCGAAGCCTCGGCCGATGCCCTGGCGGCCAGCCTGTTTTCCGAGGTGTTCATCGCCGATCAGCTGGCGCGCGACCTGATCGGCAAGGCGCTGCCCAAGGGCATGCAGATCTCGCATTTCTCGGTTCTGAACCTGCTGGCGCATCTGAATGTCGAGCGCACGCCGGCGGAACTGGCCGAGGCGTTCCACGTCACCCGCGGCGCCATGACCAACACGCTGTCGCGGCTGGAATGGGCGGGGCATATCCATATCCGCCCGGACTGGGACGACGCGCGGCGCAAGTTCATCGCCATCAGCCCGGCCGGGCGGGCGGCGCGGGACGCGGCCCTGGCCGCCTTCATGCCGCGAATCGCCGATGTGGTGCGCGATGTCGGCGCCGACCGGGTGCGCGCGGCGCTGCCGGTCCTGCGCATGCTGCGCAAGCAGCTGGAAGAGACGTTGCGTCACGAATCGCGCGGCGGGCGCTGAGCCCGCCGGTCGCCCGGTCGCAGGAGTATCTGGAAAACGGTGAAGACCGGCGCGGGCCCGCCCGGCCGCGCCGCTGCTGCCGGGTATTTGCGGAACGAAGAAGTCAGCCGTCGCGCAGGGCGGTCATCGCATAGTTCACCGACAGGTCGCGATGCGACAGCGACCAGCTCCAGCCCAGCGGGTTGAAGACCATGCCGCAGCGGTCAACGACGCGCAGCCCCGCCGCCTCGGTCATCCGCGCCAGCTCGTCGGGGGTGATGAAGCGGCGCCAGTCATGCGTGCCCCTGGGCAGCCAGCGCATGATCCATTCCGCCCCGAGAATGGCGGCGCCGAAACTGCGCGCGGTGCGGTTCAGCGTGGACTGGATCAGCATGCCGCCAGGCGCCACCAGCTCGCGGCAGGTGGCGATGAACTGCGCCGGGTCGGCGACATGCTCGACGATCTCCAGCGCCATCACCACGTCGAAGCGATGTCCCTCGGCTGCCAGCGCCTCGGCCGTGGTGGCGCGGTAGTCGATGGCGAGATCCTGTTCCCCGGCATGCAGGCGGGCGATGGCGATATTGCCCTCGGCCGCGTCGGCGCCGGTGACGGTGGCGCCCAGCCGGGCCATCGGCTCGGCCATCAGCCCGCCGCCGCAGCCGATGTCGAGCAGACGCAGCCCCTCGAATGGCGCGGGGGCGGAAAGGTCGCGGCCGAACTGCGCGGCGATCTGCGCGGTGACATAGTCCAGCCGCGTCGGGTTCAGCATGTGCAGCGGCTTGAACTTGCCGCTCGGATCCCACCATTCCCGTGCCATGGCCTGGAACTTGGCGACCTCGGCCGGGTCGATGCTGCTGGGGGCCGGGTTGCTGGGGGCCGGGTTGCTGGGGGCTGGTCTTTCGGTCATCTGGCCGTCCTTCATGTGGCGGGCGCATGCGAGGCGCTATATAGTGGTGCCATGGACAGATTGGCAGGGCAAATCGGCGGCACACCGTCGCATGGCAGGCTGCACCCGATGGTCGAACCCTTCGACCGCCGGGTGATCGGGGTCGGCGAAGGCCACCAGCTGCATGTCGAGCAAAGCGGCAATCCCGACGGCGTGCCGGTGATCGTGCTGCATGGCGGGCCCGGCGGCGGGTGCAGCCCCTATATGCGGCGCTTCTTCGACCCGGCGCATTACCGGGCGGTGCTGTTCGACCAGCGCGGCTGCGGCCGTTCGCAGCCCCATGCCGCGGTCGCGGCCAACACCACCCAGCACCTGATCGCCGATATCGAGACGATCCGCCGCAGCCTGGGGATCGAGCGGGCGATCCTGTTCGGCGGCAGCTGGGGCGCGACCCTGGCCTTGGCCTATGCCCAGGCCCATCCCGAGCCAGTCGAGGCGCTGGTGCTGCGCGGGGTCTTCCTGGGCCGGCGCGCCGAGCTGGACTGGTTCTATGGCGGCGGTGTCGCGCGCTTCTTCCCCGACCGCTGGGCCGAGTTCCAGGCCCCGATCCCCGAGGCCGAGCGCGGCGACATGATCGCCGCCTATCACCGGCGCCTGTTCAGCGGCGACCGCGGGCAGGAGACGCGCTTCGCCCTGCCCTGGCTGGTCTGGGAAAACGCCCTGGCGGGGCTGGAGATCAATGGGCCGGGCCATGCGCCGCCCGATTATGCCCGCACCTTCGCCCGGCTGGAGAATCACTATTTCGCCCATGACTGCTTCCTGACCGAGGGCCAGCTTCTGCGCGACCGCCACCGCATCGAGCATATTCCCGCGGTGATCGTGCAGGGCCGCTATGACATGGTCTGCCCGCCGGCGACCGCCTGGGAACTGGCCCAGGGCTGGGACAGGGCCGAGTTGCGGCTGGTCCCCGCCTCGGGCCATGCGCTGAGCGAGCCGCGAATCGCCGCCGAGCTGGTGCGGGTCATGGACGGTTTCCGGGATGTGGCAAGGCGGCGCTGACCCTGTCGCCAAGGGCCGCGGGGCCGCCGGTTTCCGGCCCCCGCGGGGCGGGCGGCCGGCGCCGCGCCGGTTTTCCTTGCAATCCCCGGCGAGGGGCCCTATATGCGGCTCAACAGCGGCGCAGGCGTCCACAACCTGCCCACCGGTAAGACGCACGGGCCGCCTAGGCCCGTTTTTTGTATTTGGGGGATCAGCATGAGCGACCTCATCGCCAAGACCGCCATCGACCGGCGCCTGGCCGAGATCATCGCCCCGGTCATCGAGGATCTGGGTTTCGAACTGGTGCGCATCCGCCTGCAAGGCGGCAAGACCGCCACGCTTCAGATCATGGCCGACCGTCCCGAAGGCGGCATCAATGTCGACGACTGCGCCGACATTTCCACCGCCGTCAGCGCGATGCTGGATGTCGAGGATCCGCTGGAGGACGCCTATCACCTGGAGGTTTCCAGCCCCGGCATCGACCGGCCGCTGACCCGGCTGAAGGATTTCGAGACCTTCGAGGGCTACGAGGCGCGGCTGGAGACCAACCAGCCCATCGACGGGCGCAAGCGTTTCAAGGGCGTGCTGGCGGGGGTCGAAAAGGGCGAGGGCGGCGACGAGGTGCTGCTGAACATCGAGGAAGGCGGCGAGGTCCAGACCATCGGGCTGAACTTCGACTGGCTTTCCGATGCGAAACTGGTGCTGACCGACGAGCTGATCGCCGAGATGCTGCGACAGAAAAAGGACGCGGGCGTGCAGATCGACAATCTGGACGAGACCGCCTTTGACGAGATCGAAACGGAAGCCGGCGAAGACAACACCGCCGCGAAGGAGTGAGGAATGGCCATCACCTCTGCCAACCAGCTTGAACTGCTGCAAACCGCCGAGGCCGTTGCACGGGAAAAGATGATCGACCCCGATCTGGTGATCGAGGCGATGGAGGACAGCCTGGCCCGCGCCGCGAAGTCGCGCTACGGCTCGGAAATGGACATCCGCGTCCATATCGACCGCAAGACCGGCAACGCCACCTTCACCCGCGCCCGCACCGTGGTCGAGGACGATGCGGTCGAGAACTACCAGGCGCAATTCACCGCCGACCAGGCCCGCGCCTATTTCGAGCCCTCGAAGGACGGCCGCGCCCATTGGCTGCGCGACGGCCAGGTGCTGACCGATTTCTCGGGCAAGCCGCAGCCGGGCGACGTGTTCCAGGAGCAGGTGCCGCCGGTCGATCTGGGCCGTATCGCCGCGCAATCGGCCAAGCAGGTGATCCTGCAGCGCGTCCGCGAGGCCGAGCGCGACCGGCAATACGAAGAGTTCAAGGACCGCGCCGGCACCATCATCAACGGCGTCGTCAAGCGCGAGGAATACGGCAACATCATCGTCGACGTCGGCCGGGGCGAGGCGATCCTGCGCCGCAACGAGAAGATCGGCCGCGAGAGCTATCGCCCGAACGACCGCATCCGCGCCTATGTCAAGGATGTGCGCCGCGAGGCCCGCGGCCCGCAGATCTTCCTGTCGCGCACCGATCCGCAATTCATGGCGGAACTGTTCAAGATGGAAGTGCCGGAGATCTATGACGGCGTCATCGAGATCAAGGCCGTGGCCCGCGACCCGGGCTCGCGCGCCAAGATCGCCGTGATCAGCTATGACAACTCGATCGACCCGGTCGGCGCCTGCGTCGGCATGCGCGGCAGTCGCGTGCAGGCCGTCGTCGGTGAATTGCAGGGCGAAAAGATCGACATCATCCCGTGGTCCGAGGATCAGGCGACCTTCCTCGTGAACGCGCTGCAACCCGCCGAGGTGGCGAAGGTCGTCTTCGACGAGGACGCCACCCGCATCGAGGTGGTGGTGCCGGACGAGCAGCTTTCGCTGGCCATCGGCCGCCGCGGCCAGAACGTGCGGCTGGCCAGCCAGCTGACGGGCCTCGACATCGACATCCTCACCGAAGAAGAGGAATCGAAGCGCCGCCAGGCCGAGTTCAACGCCCGCACCAAGCTGTTCATGGACACGCTGGACCTGGACGAGTTCTTCGCCCAGCTTCTGGTCGCCGAGGGCTTCACCAACCTGGAAGAGGTGGCCTATGTCGACCTGGACGAGCTGCTGTCGATCGAGGGCGTGGACGAAGGCACCGCCGAGGAATTGCAGACCCGCGCCCGCGAGCATCTGGAGGCTGCCAACAAGGCCGCGCTGGAGAACGCCCGCGCCCTTGGCGTCGAGGACAGCCTGATCGAGTTCGAGGGCCTGACCCCGCAGATGGTCGAGGCCCTGGCCAAGGACGGCGTCAAGACGCTGGAGGATTTCGCCACCTGCGCCGACTGGGAACTGGCTGGCGGCTGGACCACGCAGAACGGCCAGCGCGTCAAGGACGACGGCATTCTGGAACCCTTCGGCATCAGCCTGGAAGATGCGCAGACCATGGTGATGACCGCCCGCGTCATGCTGGGCTGGGTCGACCCGACCGAGTTCGAATCGGCCGACGAGGCCGAGGCCGAGGGCGACGAACAGGAGGCCGGGGTGTAACGCCCCGGAAACCGGATGACACGCGGGGGCCGTATCAAGGACCGCGAGACGCCCGAACGGCGCTGCATCGTCACGGGCGAGGTTCAGCCCAAGGCTGGGCTGATCCGCTTTGTCGCGGGCCCCGATGGCGAGGTGGTGCCGGATCTGGCCGAAAAGCTGCCCGGACGCGGCTTCTGGGTCGTGGCCGACCGGCAAGCCTTGGACAAGGCTGCCGCCAAGGGCTTGTTTTCGCGTGGCGCCAAGGCGCGGGTGACCGCCCCGCCCGAACTGCTGGCGATCATCGAATCCGGGCTGGCGCGGCGGGTGACGGACACGCTGTCGCTGGCGCGCAAGGCCGGGCTGGCGGTGGCCGGCTTCGAGAAGGTCAAGGATTGGCTGGCGGCCGGCAAGGCCAAGGTGCTCTTGCAGGCCAGCGACGGGTCCGAACGCGGCAAGGGCAAGCTCTGGACCCCTCCGGGGGGCCGGTGGTTCGGCTGCATGACCGCATCAGAATTGGGTTTGTCCTTTGGGCGCGATCATGTCATACACAGCGCGCTTGCGCCGGGGGGCCTGACCGAAAAATTGATCAGGGACGCGAGCAGACTGACGGGTCTGCGCGGGCATGACGGCGGTGCATCCGCCGGGAAGGAATGAAGATCGGATGAGCGATACTGACGGAAAGAAACCCCTGGGTCTTGGTGGCGGCCGTTCGGGCCATGTGAAGCAAAGCTTCAGCCACGGCCGGACCCATAACGTGGTCGTCGAGACCAAGCGCAAGCGCGTGGTCGTGCCCGGCAAGGCCGGCGGCGCGGCCGGTGGCGGGCGCTCGGGCTCGCCCTCGGCCGTGTCGGGCGACCCGTCGAAGCGTCCCGCCGGCATCTCGGATGCCGAGATGGAACGGCGCCTGGCCGCGCTGAAGGCCGCCAAGGCCCGCGAGGTCGAGGAAGCCGCGCAGCGCGTCGCCGAGGAAAAGGCCCGCGAGGAAGAACGCGAACGCCGCCGGCTTGAAGCCGAGGCCAAGGAGCGCGAGGAACGCGAACGCGAGGAAGCCCTGCGGCTGAAGGCCGAGGAAGATGCGCGCCGCGCCCGCGAAGCCGAGCTGCGCGAAAAGAAGAAGGCCGAGATCGCCAAGCCCAAGGCCGATGCGCGTCCGGCGACCCCCGCCGACCGCGCCGCCGCCGAGGCGGCCGCCGTGCGCGCCGAGACCAAGGGCGTCAGCGCCGCCGGCCCGCGCAAGACCGACCGCGACCGCGACACCCGCGGCCCCGCCGACGACCGCGACAGCCGCAACAAGGGCCGCGAGGACAGCCGCCGCACCGGCAAGCTGTCGCTGTCGCAGGCGCTGGACGGCGAAGGCGGGCGCCAGCGCAGCCTGGCCGCGATGAAGCGCAAGCAGGAAAAAGCCCGGCAAAAGGCCATGGGCGGCCACCAGCGCGCCGAAAAGCAGGTGCGCGACGTGCAGCTGCCCGAGACCATCGTGGTCTCGGAACTGGCCAACCGCATGGCCGAGCGCACGCCGGACGTCATCAAGTCGCTGATGCGCATGGGCATGATGGTCACGGCGAACCAGTCCATCGACGCCGATACCGCCGAACTGGTGATCGACGAATTCGGCCATCGCGCCGTGCGCGTCTCGGATGCGGATGTCGAGCAGGTGATCGACCAGGTCGAGGACCGGCCCGAAGATCTGAAGCCGCGCCCGCCGGTGATCACCATCATGGGCCATGTGGACCACGGCAAGACCTCGCTTCTGGACGCGATTCGTCATGCCAATGTCGTCTCGGGCGAGGCCGGCGGCATCACCCAGCATATCGGCGCCTATCAGGTGAAGGCGTCGAACGGGGCGCTGCTGACCTTCCTCGACACGCCCGGCCACGCGGCCTTCACCTCGATGCGGGCCCGCGGCGCGCAGGTGACGGATATCGTCGTGCTGGTGGTCGCCGCCGATGACGCGGTCATGCCGCAGACGGTCGAGGCGATCAACCACGCCAAGGCCGCCAATGTGCCGATGATCGTGGCGATCAACAAGGTCGACAAGCCGGATGCGAACCCGCAGAAGGTGCGCACCGACCTGTTGCAGCACGAGGTGGTGGTCGAGGCCATGTCGGGCGAGGTGCAGGACGTCGAGGTCTCTGCCAAGACCGGCCAGGGCCTGGACGAGCTGCTGGAGGCCATCGCGCTGCAGGCCGAGATCCTGGAACTGAAGGCCAATCCCGACCGCCCGGCCCAGGGCGCGGTGATCGAGGCCAAGCTGGACGTGGGCCGCGGTCCGGTCGCGACCGTGCTGGTGCAGAACGGCACGCTGAAGCGCGGCGACATCTTCGTCGTCGGCGAGCAATGGGGCAAGGTCCGCGCGCTGATCAACGACAAGGGCGACCGCATCGACACTGCCGGCCCCTCGGTCCCGGTCGAGGTGCTGGGGCTGAACGGCACGCCCGAGGCCGGCGACGTGCTGAACGTGGTCGAGACCGAGGCGCAGGCGCGCGAGATCGCGGATTACCGCATCCAGGCCGCCAAGGACAAGCGCGCCGCCGCCGGTGCCGCGATCACGCTGGACCAGATGCTCGCCAAGGCCAAGGCGGACGAGAGCGTCGCCGAACTGCCGGTGGTCATCAAGGCCGACGTGCAGGGCTCGGCCGAGGCCATCGTCCAGGCGCTGGAAAAGATCGGCAACGACGAGGTGCGCGTCCGCGTGCTGCATTACGGCGTCGGCGCGATCACCGAATCGGATGTCGGCCTGGCCGAGGCCAGCCAGGCGCCGGTCATCGGCTTCAACGTCCGGGCCAATGCCCCGGCGCGGAACGCCGCCAACCAGAAAGGGGTCGAGATCCGCTATTACTCGATCATCTACGACCTGGTGGATGACATCAAGGCGGCGGCCTCGGGCCTGCTTTCCGCAGAGGTGCGCGAGAACTTCATCGGCTATGCCGAAATCAAGGAAGTCTTCCGCGTCTCGGGCGTCGGCAATGTCGCCGGCTGCCTCGTGACCGAGGGCGTGGCGCGTCGCTCGGCCGGCGTGCGCCTGCTGCGCGACAACGTGGTGATCCACGAAGGCACGCTGAAAACGCTCAAGCGCTTCAAGGACGAGGTCAAGGAAGTGCAATCCGGCCAGGAATGCGGCATGGCCTTCGAGAATTACGACGACATCCGCAAGGGCGATGTCATCGAGATCTTCGAGCGCGAGGAAGTGCAGCGCCAGCTGTGATCCCCGCGGACAGCGGCAAAGGGGGCGGGCCTGCGGGTCCGCCCTTTTTCATGCCCGGACCCCGGCAGGAACGCCCACCTGCCGACATGGCAACGCCGACGCCTTGCGTGCGCCGCCTTCTCCGTTTCCCCAATACCCCCGCCGGAGGCCGGCGACAGGGCAAGCGAAAAACAGAACGGGGCCCGCAAAGGGGCCCCGTTCCGCGATCATGGACACGTTGCTGTCGCCTCAGGTCAGGACGGGCTTGCCCTCATAGGTCTTGCTGCCTACTCGGACCACGATGTTCCCGTTCGCCTGCTGCCGTTCAAAGATCCCCTGGACCGAAATGCAACTGCCGATCGTGATCGTGCGAATCATGTCCGATCTCCTCCTCTACAGGATTTCAGAATTGTCGCAAAATCGTCAAATGTTAACCGGGAATGTCGCAGACTCAGGCAGATGGACGATAAAGCCGGAACCAGCGTGACCGATATGTCTCATATCCAGTCGCGCAGGATCGGAATCAGCGGCAGATCCGCCGGCGGCATGGGGTATTTGCTCAATTCTGCGGCACGGGCCCAGGCCAGGTTCTGCCCTTCCTGCGGCACCGGCACGCCCTGCCAGCGCCGGCAGGCGAACAGCGGCATCAGCAGGTGAAACTCCTCATAGGCATGGCTGGCGAAGGTCAGCGGCGCCAGGCACGAGCGCCAGGTCTCGATCCCCAGCTCCTCGTGCAATTCGCGGATCAGCGCGGCCTCGGGCGTCTCGCCCGGCTCGACCTTCCCGCCCGGAAACTCCCACAGGCCCGCGAGGGACTTGCCCTCGGGGCGCTGCGCCAGCAACACGCGGCCGTCTGCGTCGATCAGCGCGACGGCCGCGACAAGCACCGTCTTCATGAGCGGTAATCGGCGTTGATGTCGATGTAGCGATGCGTCAGGTCGCAGGTCCAGACCGTGCGCCGGCCCCTGCCCAGCCCCAGGTCGACGCCGATCACCAGATGGTCGCGCTTCATATAGGCGCTGGCCTGCCCCTCGTCATAGCCGGGCGCGCGCCAGCCGTTCTCGGCCAGCACCATGTCGCCGAAGCGGATGGTCAGCCGGTCGCGGTCGGCCTCGGCCCCGGACTTGCCGACGGCCATGACCACGCGGCCCCAGTTCGCGTCCTCGCCGGCGATGGCGGTCTTGACCAGCGGCGAATTGGCGATGGCCATGGCGACGCGATGCGCGTCGGCATCGCTGGTGGCCCCCGTCACCTGCACCTCGACGAATTTCGTCGCGCCCTCGCCGTCCTTGACCACCTGCTGCGCCAGATCCAGCATCACCTGCGACAACGCCTTGCCGAAGGCCCGCGCCGGGGCCGAGCGCAGGTCAGTGATCGGCGCCGCCTTGGACTTGCCGGTCGCTGCCAGGATCAGCGCATCCGAGGTCGAGGTGTCGCTGTCCACGGTAATGGCGTTGAAGGTCTGGTCCATGCGCGCCGACAGCATGCGCTGCAGCAGCGCCGGCGCGATTTGCGCATCGGTAAAGACATAGACCAACATCGTCGCCATGTCGGGCGCGATCATGCCCGAGCCCTTGGCGATGCCGGTGATGTTGATGGTGCCGCCATCGCCCTCGAAACTGGCCGCCGCGCCTTTCGGAAAGGTGTCGGTGGTCATGATGGCGCGTGCCGCGCCGGCCGCGCCGGCCGCATCCAGGTTGGCGGCCAGATCGCCGATCACCGCGGTGATGCGCTCGGCCGGCAGCGGCTCGCCGATCACCCCGGTCGAGGAGGAAAACACCCGCTCGCGCGGCACGCCAAGCGCCTTGGCGACGCCGCCGGTGACGGCATCCACCGCCTCCTGCCCGTTCTTGCCGGTGAAGGCATTGGCATTGCCCGAGTTCACGATGATCGCCGCGCCCTGGGCGGTGTCCTGCTTCAGCGCCAGCTTGGCCTGGCAGTCCAGCACGCTGGCCGCACGGGTCGAGGATTTGGTGAAGGCGCCGGCGATGGCCGTGCCCGGTGCCAGCCGGACCAGCATGACATCGGTACGGCCCTGGTATTTCACCCCCGCCGCGCCCGAGGCGAACTCGGCCCCCTCGATCACCGGCAGGTCGGGAAAGCGCGCCGGCGCCAGCGGCGAGACCGGGTTCTTGGGCTTCACCGCCGCCGCCACCGCCGCCTCGGCCCGTGCCTCGAGGCCGGCAGCGGTTTCCTTCAGCGCCGCCTTCAGCTTTTTCAGCTTCTTCTTCAGCGCCTTCAGCTTTTCGGCATCGGAAAGCCGGGACTTCTTGTCATCCGTCTTGGCCATCGCTCACTCTCCCAGGATGTCGGTCTTGTTCAGCAGGTCGGGGGCGAGCCCTTCGGTCTTTTCGACCTTGGCTTCGGAGACGCGCTTTTCGATCTCGGCCTGCACCTTGTCACGACGGACCTGCACGGCCAGCTGCTCCTTGATCTCGTCGAAGGCGGGGGGCGTGACCTCGCGCGTGTCGTTCAGCTTGATGACATGCCAGCCGAACTGGGTCTCGACCGGTTCCGAGACCTGGCCCTTTTCCAGCGCCTTCACGGCTTCGGCAAAGGGCGCGACCATCTGCTCGGGCTGGAACCAGCCCAGGTCGCCCTTGTTCGGGCCGGAATTGTCGGTCGATTTCTCCTCGGCCAGCACGCCGAAATCGGCGCCCTCGGCCAGTTGCTTGGCGATGGCCTCGGCCTCCTCCCTGGTCTTCACCAGGATATGGGCGGCATTGTATTCGACCCCGGGTTCGGCCTGGCCGCCGAAGGCCTGGTCATAGGCGGCTTTCAGCTCGGCCTCGTCCGGCTCGGCCGCGGCGATCTTTTCCAGCACCGAGCCGGCCAGATAGGCGCGCTTCTCGATCTCCAGCGCCACGGTATCGCGCTTGCTCAGCGGCTCGGCCGCCTGGGCCACGGCGGTCTGGCGGATCATCTGGTCCAGCATCAGATCCCACAGTGCCGTATCCGGCAGGCCCTGGGTCGCCTGCGCGTCCAGCCCCTGCCGCATGGCGACCATCTGGCCCAGCGTGATCGCCTCGCCATTGACGGTGGCGACGACCGTATCGGCATCCTGCGCCAGCACGGGCAGGGCCGAGACGGTCCCCGAAAGCAGCACGGAGACGGCAAGAAGCGGTTTCAGCATAGGTTTCCCCTTCATGGGACGGCGCGTCCACGCAGAGGTGAACGGGCGCAAGCGTTGACAGTGGGCCGGCCGGGGCATACATCCGGCGCAACCGAAAATGCGCGCCCGTCGCCGTTTTTCCGGCCCAAGTGATAGGGCAAGGCGAATGGTGCCGGCAAGTGGGCGGAACGTCCCGCGCACCCCCAGATACGCGATTTTGAAGGTTCATATGCTCGGCATCGGAAACTTGGCGAAACTGGTCTTTGGCACGCCCAACGACCGCAAGGTGAAATCGGTCCGGCCGCTGGTGGCCCAGATCAACGCGCTGGAGGAACAGTTCCGCGCCCTCTCCGATGCGGAACTGATCGGCAAGACCCGCGAATTGCAGGGCCGCGCGCAGGCAGGCGAGGATCTGGACAAGCTTCTGCCCGAGGCCTTTGCCAATTGCCGCGAGGCGGCGCGCCGCGCGCTTGGCCTGCGCGCCTTCGACACGCAGCTGATGGGCGGCGTCTTCCTGCACCAGGGCAATATCGCCGAGATGAAGACCGGCGAGGGCAAGACCCTGGTCGCGACCTTCCCGGCCTATCTGAATGCCTTAGCGGGCAAGGGCGTGCATGTCGTCACCGTCAACGACTACCTGGCGAAACGCGACGCTCATTGGATGGGCAAGGTCTTTGCGCAGCTCGGCATGACCACCGGCGTCGTCTATCCCTTCCAGCCGGACGAGGAAAAGCGCGAGGCCTATCGGGCCGACGTGACCTATGCCACCAATAACGAGCTGGGCTTCGACTACCTGCGCGACAACATGAAGGGCTCGATCGAGCAGATGACCCAGCGCGGGCATTTCTTTGCCATCGTGGACGAGGTCGACTCGATCCTGATCGACGAGGCGCGCACGCCGCTGATCATCTCGGGGCCCAGCCAGGACCGCAGCGCGCTTTACAAGACGCTCGACGCCTTCATGCCCGAACTCGCGCCCGAGCATTACAAGCTGGACGAAAAGACCCGCAACGCCACCTTTACCGAGGAAGGCAACGAATTCCTGGAAAAGCGCCTGCAGGCGGCGGGCGTGCTGCCCGAGGGCCAGACGCTTTACGACCCCGAATCGACCACCATCGTCCACCACGCCAACCAGGCGATGCGGGCGCACAAGCTGTTCATGCGCGACCAGCATTATATCGTGCGCGACGACGAGGTGGTGCTGATCGACGAATTCACCGGCCGGATGATGAAGGGCCGCCGACTGTCGGACGGCCTGCACCAGGCCATCGAGGCCAAGGAAGGCGTCGCCATCCAGCCCGAGAACGTGACGCTGGCTTCCGTCACCTTCCAGAACTATTTCCGGCTCTACGACAAGCTCTCGGGCATGACCGGCACCGCCGCCACCGAGGCCGAGGAATTCGCCGAAATCTACAAGCTCGGCGTGGTCGAGGTGCCGACCAACCGCCCGGTGCAGCGCATCGACGAGCATGACCGCGTCTATCGCACCGCGACCGAGAAATACGCCGCCGTGATCGAGGCGATCAAGGAAGCCCATGCCAAGGGCCAGCCGATCCTGGTCGGCACGACGAGCATCGAGAAATCCGAGATGCTGTCGCAGATGCTGAGCAAGGAAGGCATCCAGCACAACGTGCTGAACGCCCGCCAGCACGAGCAGGAGGCCAAGATCGTCGCCGACGCCGGCAAGCTCGGCGCCGTGACCATCGCCACCAACATGGCCGGCCGCGGCACCGACATCCAGCTGGGCGGCAATGTCGAGATGAAGGTGATGGAGGCGCTGGCCGCCGATCCCGAGGCGAACCCCGATGAGGTCCGCGCCCGCATCGAGGCCGAGCACGCCGCCGAAAAACAGGCGGTGCTGGACGCCGGCGGCCTTTTCGTGCTGGCGACCGAGCGCCACGAAAGCCGGCGCATCGACAACCAGCTGCGCGGCCGCTCGGGCCGCCAGGGCGACCCCGGCCGCTCGCTGTTCTTCCTGTCGCTGGAAGACGACCTGATGCGCATCTTCGGCTCGGAACGGCTGGACAAGGTGCTGTCGACGCTGGGCATGAAGGATGGCGAGGCCATCGTCCACCCCTGGGTCAACAAGTCGCTGGAACGCGCCCAGGCCAAGGTCGAGGGCCGCAACTTCGACATCCGCAAGCAATTGCTGAAATTCGACGACGTGATGAACGACCAGCGCAAGGCGATCTTCAGCCAGCGCCTGGAAATCATGCATACCGACGAGGTCGGGGACATCGCCGCCGACATGCGCGCGCAGGTGATCGACGACCTGGTCGACCGGCATCTGCCACCCCGCGCCTATGCCGAGCAATGGGACGTCCAGGGCCTGCATGACGCGGTGGTCGACAAGCTGAACATGGACCTGCCCGTCGCCGATTGGGCAGCCGAGGACGGCGTGGACCAGGACGGGATCCGCGAACGCATCCAGCAGGCCACCGATGCCTATATGGCGCAGAAGGCCGAGCAATTCGGCCCCGAGAACATGCGCCAGATCGAAAAGCAGGTGCTGCTGCAGCAGATCGACAGCAAATGGCGCGAGCATCTGGTCACGCTGGAGCATCTGCGCTCGGTGGTGGGCTTCCGCGGCTATGCGCAGCGCGACCCGCTGTCGGAATACAAGACCGAGGCCTTCCAGCTGTTCGAGACCATGCTGGACGGGCTGCGCTTCGACGTGACCCAGCAACTGGCGCGCATCCGCCCGCTGACCGATGCCGAGCGCGAGCAGATGCTGCGCGAATACCAGCAGCAACAGGCGGCGGTCGAGGCGCAGATGCACCCCGAACACGAGGAAGCCGAGGGCGGCGAGGTCTCGGGCCGGGTCGCCGGCTTCGACGAGACCGATCCCACCACTTGGGGCAACCCGTCGCGCAACGATCCCTGCCCCTGCGGCTCTGGCAAGAAGTTCAAGCACTGCCACGGCGCGCTGGCGTGATTTGGGGGCCTTCGGGCCCCCTTCTTCATCCCGCCGCGAAGATGGCCGGCCCGGCATGGGTATTTGGAAAACGGTGAAGAGCCGGGCGCACCGCTTGGGCTTTCACCGTTTCTCAAATACTCATATCGCAACGGAGCAGCCGACCAGGCGCCGCTAATCCGGCACCAGCATGTAGCCGGTTCCGCGCACGGTCTGCAGGTAGCGCGGCTCCTTGGGATCGGGCTCGATCTTGCGGCGCAGGCGGGTGATCTGCACGTCGATGGCGCGTTCCGAATTCTCGCCCGCCTCCTCCGACGGGCTGCGGCCCAGATCCTCGATCAGCGCGCCGCGGCTGACCGGCTGGCGCGGCGTGTCGGCAAGGCGCCTGAGCAGCGCCTGCTCGGTTCCCGTCAGGCGCAGCGGCGCATCGCCCTGCCACAGTTCGCCCTTGTCGGCATCGTAGCGCAGGGGCCCCAGCGACAGGAACTTCGGCCCCTTGGGTTCGGTCGCCGGGATACGGCGCAGGATGGCGGCGATGCGCAAGAGCAGCTCGCGCGGCTCGAAGGGTTTCGGCAGGTAATCGTCGGCGCCGCTTTCCAGCCCCTCGATGCGGTCGCCCGTCTCGCCCTTGGCGGTCAGCAGCAGGATCGGCGTGGTCATGCGCCGGCGCAGGTCGCGGGTCAGCGAGAACCCGTCCTCGCCCGGCATCATCACGTCGAGCACGATCAGGTCGAAATCCAGCCCGTCAAGCAGGCGCCGGGCATGGGCGGCGTCGCGCGCCGTGGTCACCAGGAAACCGTTGCGCATCAGGAAGCGGCGCAGCAGGCTGCGGATGCGTTCGTCGTCGTCGACGACCAGGATATGGGCGGCGGGCGGCGGATCGGAAGCAGGATCGGGAGCGGTCATGGCGACTCGGGCAGTTCTTTCAGCGCACGATACTGGCGCAGCGTGTCGCGGTCCATCATCGCCTCCAGCACCTGCCGGAAGCCCGCCACCGCCTGCGGTCCGGCGGCGCGATAGGCGGCGCGCATGCGGGCGCGCTGCGCCTCGGACAGACGGCGTTCCAGCGCCGCGCCCTTGTCGGTCAGGTAGAGCTGGCGCTCGCGCCGGTCGCGGCGGCCGATGCGGCTTTCGACCAGCCCGTCCTCGATCAGCGTGCGCAAGACCCGGTTCAGCGATTGCTTGGTCACGCCCAGCACGTCCAGCAGCGCCGTCACCGTCAGGCCCGGCTCACGATGGATGAAATGGATCGCCCGGTGATGGGCGCGGCCGTAATCCAGCTCGGCCAGAATCAGGTCGGGATCGGCGGTAAAGGCGCGATAGGCGAAAAACATCGCCTCGATGCCGCGGCGAAGCTGGTCATCGGTCAGGAACAGCAGGCTTTCCCCGCCTGCCGGCGCGACATTCACCTTGTTCTGCATGGCCTTCCCTTCGCTGCGTGGCCCTTATTACGTCAGGCTTGTTGACTTTCCAACCATGAATGGATAGCCCAGACCTCAAGTTGCGCAACTTTCTTTGCCAGACATGCTCTGACGGCGCAACATTCCGCAAACAGAACCGGCCGGAGGGAAAAATGGCGGGCGCATATGACGATCGTGACGGCAAGATCTGGATGGATGGCAAGCTGGTGGAGTGGCGCGAGGCGAATGTCCACATCCTGACCCATGCGCTGCATTACGCCAGCTCGGTCTTCGAGGGCGAGCGCTGCTACAGCGGCAAGATCTTCAAGGGACACGAGCATTCGCTGCGGCTGATCGAATCGGCCCGGCTTCTGGACATGCAGTCGCCCTATACCGCCGAGGAGATCGACGCGGCGAAAACCGCCGTGCTGGAGGCCAACGGCTTCAAGGACGCCTATGTCCGCGCGGTGATGTGGCGCGGCTCGGGCGAGGACATGGGGGTTTCGGCGCGCCGCAACCCGGTGCGCATGGCCGTCGCCGCCTGGGAATGGGGCAGCTATTACGGCGATGCGAAATGGCAGGGCGCCAAGCTCGACATCGCCAAGTGGAAGCGGCCCAGCCCCGAGACCATCCCCACCGCCGCCAAGGCCGCCGGGCTTTACATGATCTGCACCATGTCCAAGCACGCCGCCGAGGAAAAGGGCTGCTCGGACGCGCTGTTCATGGACTGGGAGGGCTATGTCGCCGAGGCCACCGGCGCCAATATCTTCTTCGTCAAGGACGGCGAGGTGCATACGCCGCTGGCCGACCGCTTCCTGAACGGCATCACCCGGCAGACGGTCATCCAGATGCTCAAGGACAACGGCACCGCCGTGCATGAACGCCGGATCAAGCCCGAGGAGCTGGCGGATTTCCAGGAATGCTTCCTGACCGGCACCGCGGCCGAGGTGACGCCGGTCGGGCAGATCGGCGACTGGCATTTCCAGGTCGGCGGCACCACCCGCAAGATCGCCGAGGATTACGAAAAGCTGGTCCGCAGCTGATCGCTGGACCGAAATGGAAACCCGGCCGGGCGGCAGCGCCCGGCCGGGTTCGCATTGCCGGGGCCGGGATCAGACCCGATGGCCGCGCTCGATCCGGGCAAATTCGGCGGCGCGGCGATTCGCCTCTTCGCTGTTGCGGATACGGGGCCGCATGCGCAGGGCGGCGATGGCCGGGTGAAGGCCGGATTCGCGTTCCTGCCGCGTATAGTATTGCGTGCGGCCGGAACTGCTTTCGTGACTGCGGTCTGCGATATGTCTGGTCATGTCGGTCTTCCTCCCGCGCGGGAGTATAGCGCGGATGCGGCGGCATTTCACCCCTTGCGGACAGGGCTGCGACCCTAGGCCGCCTTGATGCCGGGGGCAGCGGCCAGCATGGCGTGCAGCGCCACCGGATCCTCGTTGGCGCGCAGCTTGGCGCGCAGATCCTGGTCGCGCAGCGTGCGCGAGACCAGCGCCAGAGCCTTGAGGTGATCGACGCCCGAATTCTTGGGCGCCAGCAGCGCAAAGATCAGGTCCACCGGCTGGCGGTCCACCGCGTCGAAATCCAGCGGCTTTTCCAGCCGCAGGAACAGGCCGACCACATGCTCAAGCCCGTGCAGCCGGGCATGGGGCAGCGCGACGCCATGGCCGACCCCGGTGGGGCCCAGGGTCTCGCGCTCTTGCAGCGCGTCCAGCGTCTGCGCGGCGTCCACGCCATAGACGGCCCGCGCCTGTTCGGCAATTTCCTGGAACAACCGTTTCTTGCTGGTGGTCTGGCTCATCGTCCGCACGGCGGCGGGGGAGAGAATGTCGCTGATCTGCATGTCGCCCGAAAATTGTCAAGGCCCGGCCGCGGGCTGCGCGGCCGGGACGTTTGGTTCAACAAGACTGCCCTTCTGTGTCAGTCTAGCCCAGGTTGCGGGGGTCGATCCAGCCCACGTTGCCGTCGTCGCGGCGGTGAACCACGTTCACGCCCCCATGTTTCTCGTTGCGGAAGACCAGCAGCGGGCTGCCGGACAGTTCCATCTGCATCACCGCGTCGCCGACCGACAGGGTGGGCACGCGGGTCTCCATCTCGGCAATGATCATGGGTTGCAGGCCGTCGGCCTGCGTTTCCCATTCGTCCTCATCGGCGGCCAGCACATACATTCCCGCCTGCTCGAATTCAACCGGCTGGGTCCGGTCCTTGTAGTGGTCCTTGAGCCGGCGCTTGTAGCGGCGCAGTTGCTTGTCCATCCGTTCGCGGCATTGCTCGAAGGCCGCATAGATGTCGGTGGCCCCGCCCTTGGCCTGGGCGGTCAGCCCGGTCGAGAGATGCACCACGGCATCGCAGATGAATTCATGCGCGTTGCGGGAAAAGATCACCGTCGCATCCGTCGGGCGTTGCGAATATTTCTCAACGGTGGCACCGAGTTCGGTCTTGACATGAGTCGAAAGCGCATCGCCCACGTCGATCTGTTTTCCGCTGATCTGATAGCGCATGGTGGTCCGTCCTTTCGGTTGCCCGGCCTGGTCGTCACAGCCCTCGCGGCGGCACCGTCCGGGTTTCTTCGGCCCGGCGTCCTGCCCGGCCATATCCTCATTTGGTGATAGCCACGTCCCGGTGTCAACGGCTGCGCGCAAGGGATCGTCACGTCCTCGCGTTCAGTTCATGCGGAAGGTTTCGCCCAGGTAGACGCGGCGGACCTGCGGGTCGGCCACGATCTCGGCCGTGGTGCCGGCTTTCAGCACATGGCCGTCGTGCAGGATATAGGCGCGGTCGACGATTTCCAGCGTCTCGCGGACGTTGTGATCGGTGATCAGCACGCCGATGCCGCGGCTTTTCAGGTCGTGGACCAGGGCGCGGATCTCGCCCACGGCGATGGGATCGACGCCGGCGAATGGTTCGTCCAGAAGCAGATAGGCCGGATCGGCTGCAAGGCAGCGGGCGATCTCGACCCGGCGCCGCTCGCCCCCCGACAATGCCATGGCCGAGGCATTGCGCAGATGGCCGATCGAGAAATCGCCCAGCAGCTCCTCCAGCCGCTCGCGGCGCTGGTGGACATGCGGCTCGACCAGTTCCAGGACGGCCATGATGTTCTGCTCGACCGTGAGGCCGCGAAAGATCGACATCTCCTGCGGCAGGTAGCCGATGCCCATCTGGGCGCGGCGATACATCGGCAGGCGCGTCGCGTCCTGCCCGTCGATCAGCACCTGGCCCGAATCAGGCGCGACCAGCCCGGCCACGCAATAGAAGCAGGTGGTCTTGCCCGAGCCATTGGGCCCCAGCAGCGCCACCACCTCGCCGCGCTCCAGGTCCAGCGCCACGTCGCGGATCACCGGGCGGTTGCGATAGGATTTGCGCAGGCCGCGGACGCGCAGCCCCTGCTTTTCGGCCATGGCGTCAGTTCTCCGGCTGCAGGACGCTGCGCACCCGGCCCGAGGCTTCGGCGGTGCCGCTTTCCAGGTTCACCGTCACCTTGTCGCCCGCCAGCAGGTTGCCGCCCTGGCTCAGCAGCACATCGCCGGTCAGGACGATGGTGCCGGTCTCGACATCGTAATCGGCCGCCTGCGCCTCGGCCGCGTCCTCGCCGCTGGCCAGGGTGACGTTGCCCTGCGCGTGCAAGGCGCTGATGCGGCGCTGGTCGCCCTGGGCATAGGTCACGGTCACGCTGTCCGCCGCAAGCCGCATGGCACCCTGGCCGATCAGCACATTGCCCGAAAACGTGGCCTGGCCGGATTTCTGGTCGACCGTCAGCGAATCGGCCGTGACCTCGACCGGTTCCTTGATATCCTGGGCGCTGCCAAAGCCCCTGGCCTGCCCCAGCACCGGGCCCGCCGCCAGCATCAGCGACAGGATCACGGGCAAAAGCGGTCCGGGCCGGATCATCGGATTTCCTTTCTGGCGCCCGAAGGCCCCCTATGCGGCCGGCGGCGCCGGGTCATGGCCGGTATATCAAGCGGACTCCGCCGCTCAAATCAAGAACGTGATCGCCGCTGCCCTCCCCCGAGGGGCGAAACTCCATCCGCCCCGCCGTCAGCCGGCCGAAAGGGGCCAGCACATTGACCTCCTCCTCGGAAAGCAGCGTGCCTTCGGTGGTCGAGGCCAACAGTTCCGGTGCGGTCAGCACCCAGCCGTCGGCGGTGGTCATGCGCACCCCCTCGGCCAGCCGGACCTGCTGGTCGCGCATCGAGGCGGCCCCGGCGCTGACATCCGCCGCCCGCCCGTCGCTGGCCCGCAGCGTCAGGCGCACCGCCTGCGCCTGGGTGCCGCTGCTGCGGTCGCCGGGCCGGGCCTCGGCGGCCGCGATGCTCAGCTGCGCGCCATCGCGGGTCACGCCGGCATAGGTCGGGCTGGTCACCGCCTGCCGCTCGGCCAGTTCGCGCGGGTCCACATCGGCATAGGGAATGCTCGCCTCGGGGTCGGGCTTGCGGCCCAGCAGGAACAGCACCGACAGGATCGCCAGCGCCGTCAGCGGCAGGATCACCTGCAGCCAGGCCACGATGCGCGAGCGGGTGCCCACCGTCAGACAAGCCCCGTGCGCAGGAAGTCGTGGATATGGATCAGCCCGGCCGGCATCCCTTCGGGCGTGACTACGAACAGGCAGGTGATGCGGCGGGCCTGCATCTCGGCCAGCGCCGCTTCGGCCAGTTGGTCGGGGCCGATGGTGCGCGGGTTGCGGGTCATCACCTCGGCGGCGCTATGGTCCAGCAGCCCCTGCATGTGCCGCCGCAGGTCGCCGTCGGTGATGATGCCGGTCAGCCGCCCCGCGGCATCCGTCACCCCGGTCACGCCGAAGCTTTTCTGGCTGATGGTCAGCAGCGCCTCGGCCATGGGCGCGGTCTCGGCCACCAGCGGCATGTCGCGGTGCATCAGGTCGGCCACTTTCGACAGTTTCGCGCCCAGCTTGCCGCCGGGATGGAAGGTGCGGAAATGCTCGGGCGTGAACTGGCGATGCTCCATCAGCGCCACGGCCAGCGCATCGCCCAGCGCGATGGTCATGGTGGTCGAGGTGGTGGGCACGATGCCGGTGCCGCAGGCCTCGGGCGCCTGGGGCAGGATCAGCGCCACGTCGGCCTGGCGCAGCAGCGTCGATTGCGCCCGCCCGGCGACGCCGATCAGCGGGATCTGGAAGCGCCGGGTATGGGCGATCAGGTCGGCCAGTTCCGGCGTCTCGCCGGAATTGGACAGCACCAGCGCCACGTCGCCCTGCGTCACCATGCCCAGGTCGCCATGGCTCGCCTCGGCCGGGTGGACGAATTGCGCCGGCGTCCCGGTCGAGGCCAGCGTGGCCGCGATCTTGCGCCCGACATGGCCGGACTTGCCCATGCCGGACACGACCACGCGGCCGCGCGCAGCCAGGATGGTCTCGACCGCGCGGTCGAAGCTGTCGCCAAGGCCGTCGGCCAGCAGGGCCAGCCCCTCGGCCTCGGTGCGGATCACCCGGCGGGCGGTATCGAGATATGCGCTCATGGCCCGCTACCTAGTGATGGAAGATGTCGTTTTCATCCCCCCAGCCCAGCAGATCCAGATGGGCGCGGGTGGGAAGAAAGTCGAAACAGGCCTGCGCCAGGTCCAGCCGCCCCTCGCGCGCCAGCCGCTTTTCCAGCTCGGCCTTCAGCGCATGCAGGTGCAGCACGTCCGAGGCGGCATATTCCAGCTGCGCCTCGGACAGGTCCGCCGCGCCCCAGTCGCTGGTCTGCTGCTGCTTGGAGATGTCGACGCCGACCAGTTCCGAAAGCAGGTATTTCAGCCCGTGCCGGTCGGTATAGGTGCGCACCATCTTGCTGGCGATCTTGGTGCACCAGACCGGCTTCGTCACCACGCCGAAGGCCGCCTCCAGCGCGGCGATGTCGAAGCGGCCGAAGTGGAACAGCTTCAGCACCTGGGGATCGGCCAGCATCCGCACCAGGTTCGGCGCCGTGCGCTGGCCCTGGGCGATCTGCACCAGATGCGCATTGCCGTCGCCCGAGGACAGCTGCACCAGGCACAGCCGGTCGCGGCGCGGATCGAGCCCCATCGTCTCGGTGTCGATGGCCACGACCGGACCCAGGTCCAGATCGTCCGGCAGGTCGTTTTGATAAAGGGTGATGGTCATCTGTGGCTTCTCGGGCTGCGGGTTTGGGTTGCTGTAACCCCAATGCCCCCGCCTGCGCCAGCCCCGGCTTCGGATCTCGGCATCCCGCGACCCGTCATTCTGCGAGGAACATCGCGCCCGGCCGGGAAAGTGACGCAGATGCGCAACAATCCCGACTGTTTTACTGAGATAAGGCCGAATTTCCGAGTAAAATACTTGTGTTCATGGCGAGCAGCCCGGTAAATCGCGCCAGTTCCAAACGACTCAAGGCAAATGACCATGAAATTGCGCCGAATTCTTCCGCTGGCCGGGGTGTCCTCTCTGGCGCTGGCGACGGCCCTTTACGCCCAGGACAACCAGAACGCCGAGACCGTGGTCCTCAATCCGATCACCCTGGTCGCCGATGGCCAGGAGAATGTCGAGGCGACCGGCGGCGTTTCCGTCACCCCCGAGGACATCGAGGCGCTGCAGCCCGCCGACGTCTCGGAACTGTTCGCGCGTGAATCCTCCATCACCGTCTCGGGTGGTGGCGGACCGGCGAAGAAGGTCAGTGTCTTCGGCATCGAGCAATCGCTGCTTGCCGTTACCGTGGACGGCGTGCCGCAAGCGCAGACCAGCTGGCACCATACCGGCTCGAACGTGATCGACCCGGCCTTCCTGAAATCGGTCGAAGTCGAAGCCGGCGCAGCAGCAGCCGACTCTGGTTTTGCCGCCGCAGCGGGTGCGCTGCGCTACGAGACGGTGGGCGCGCTCGATCTGCTGGAAGCGGGACAGAACGTCGGCGGCCGTGCAGCACTTTCCTATGGCTCGAATGGTCGCGGCTTCTCGGGCAGCCTGGCCGGCTATGGCCGGAGCGGCGGGTTCGACTGGTTCATCATGGCCCACGGCTCGAACGGCGACAATTACGACAACGGCGACGGCAAGGAAGTACTGGGCACCGAACCTGCGGCGCGCAATGTCTTGGCCAAGCTGGGCTATGAGTTCGAGGGGCACCGGATCGAGCTTGGCCTGGAGCGCAGCCGTGACGAGGCCGATCGTCTGATCAAGGCGAATATGGGCCTTGCCGGCGACGAGGTTCATCCGCTGAAGGTCAGCCGTGACACGGTCAAGCTGACCTATACCTCGACCGAGCCGACCGACATGTGGGATCCCGAGGTTTCGCTTTACTTCAGCCAATACGAATACTGGCGACCGAATTATCTGACACTGCGCAGAGACGAAAATGGTGACCCGACCTATGTTTCTGCGAATAACGGCAACGCAATTTTCGAGGAGGAACAGTTCGGCGGCAAGGTGCAGAACACCTTTACGATCAACACCGGCAAGATCACCGCAGGGGTCGATTTCAACCAACACGACTACGCCACAGACAACTATGGCGCTGGCAACAACAACCGTCGTTACCGCAACTTCTCGACGAGCCAGATCGGCGTCTTCGCCCAGGGTCGGTTCGAGTTCCAGAACGGCTTCAGCCTTTCGACCGGCGCGCGCTACGACGCGCATCGCTTTACCGATTGGAACGGCGAGCGGTTCAGCGATTCCGGCGCCAGCGTGAATGGCACCCTCGCCTATCGCGTCAACGACAGTATCGAGGTTTTCGCGGGTGCTTCGCGCACCTGGCTGGGCTACGTCATCGGCGATTACGGCTATGTCCATGCCCGCAGCAACGCCTTCGTCACCGACCCGAACTTGGACACGGGCACGGCCAAGAACCTCAAGGTCGGAGCGAACTTTAACGGCGACGCCTGGCAGGCCGGCATCACGGTCTTCGACACGAAGATCGACGGACTGCTGAGCTACGAATCCTCGACCCTGCTGACCAACCGCACCGAGGAATATCGCAGCAAGGGCGTCACCCTGCATGGCACCTATGACTTCGGCAATACCCGGATCGGCGCCTCCTTCACCAAGGCGGACGTGACCGGCGATGGTGACGATGTCCTGCCCAACAACGGCGTCTATTTCATGCCGGTGGGCGAAACCGCCACGCTCTGGGTCGATCACGAACTGCCGGCATGGAACACGGTCCTGGGCGCCTCGGTGGAGTGGGCAGGCTCGATCGACGAGCGGGTGACCTCCACGACAACCTACTACAAGCAGCCGTCCTATACCGTGGTCAACGCCTATGCCGAGTGGACGCCCCAGGCATATGAGAACGTGGCAGTCCGGCTCAGCGTCGATAACCTGTTCGACAAGAACTATTACGAGCGTTCGGGTTATGCCGCGAATGATCGCAACGGTGGAATCGAGCCGGTCTGGGCGCCCGGTCGCACGATCACACTGGGCACGACGATGAAGTTCTGATCTCCTGCCCACTCGGACACGAACCGGAAAGGCCCCCTTCGCGGGGGCCTTTTCCTTATATCTCAGAAAGCAAAGATGATATTTGAAATATCATGATAGCCATGCTAGGCATCCATCATAAAGGATTGGAAATCACCGCATGATGACCTCGGCGCAGATGCGTGCGGCACGGGCCCTTCTTGGCATCGACCAGAAGCGGCTGGCCGAACTCTCGGGCCTGTCGGTTCCCACCATCCAGCGCATGGAGGCCAGCGACGGCAATGTGCGCGGCGTGGTCGAAAGCCTGACCCGCGTGGTCGAGGCGCTGGAGGCCGCCGGGATCGAGCTGATCGGCGAAGGCGCCGCCAGCCCCTCGGGCGGGCGCGGCGTGCGGCTGAAATCCGGTCCCAGGACGTAACCGCGACGGCGACCGCCGACGAAAGCCGACGATCCCGCCGCCCCCTTTTGCAAAGGTGCGGCACCAGATGACCCAGCAGGCCAGCGCAAGTCCCGGATTTGCGCCGCTGTTCACCCCGAAACTGATCACCGTCCTGCGCGAGGGCTATGGCGCGGCCGAGCTGCGCGCCGATGCCCTGGCCGGGCTGACCGTCGCCATCGTGGCGCTGCCCCTGTCGATGGCCATTGCCATCGCCTCCGGCGCCTCGCCGGCGCAGGGGCTCTATACCGCCATCATCGGCGGCTTCCTGGTCTCGGCGCTTGGCGGCTCGCGCTACCAGATCGGCGGGCCGGCGGGGGCCTTCATCGTGCTGGTCGCCGGGATCGTGGCGCAGCACGGCATGTCGGGGCTGATCCTGGCGACCTTCATGTCGGGACTGATGCTGGTGGCTATCGGGCTGCTCAGGCTGGGCACCTTCATCAAGTTCATCCCCTTTCCGGTGACGGTCGGCTTCACCGCCGGCATCGCCGTCATCATCTTCACCAGCCAGCTGAAGGAGATCTTCGGGCTGGCGCTGGCCCATGAGCCGGGCGAGCTGGTGGAAAAGATCCCCGCCCTCTGGCAGGCCCGCGCCAGCCTCAGCCCCGCGGCCCTGGGGATCGCGCTGGGAACCGTCGCGGTGATCCTGGGGCTGAAACGCACCCGGCCGCATTGGCCCGGCATGCTGATCGCCGTGGCGCTGGCGGCGGGCTTCACCGCGGCGGCGGGGGCGGATGTCGCGACCATCGGCAGCCGCTTCGGCGGCATTCCGTCCTCCCTGCCCGCCCCCGCTCTGCCGGGGCTGTCGCTGGACAAGGTGCTGGCGCTGCTGCCCGCAGCGGTCTCGCTGACGCTGCTCGGCGCCATCGAATCGCTGCTGTCGGCGGTGGTCGCGGATGGCATGACCGGCCGCCGCCACCGCTCGAATTGCGAGCTGGTGGCGCAGGGCGTGGCCAATATGGGCTCGGCGTTGTTCGGCGGCATCTGCGTCACCGGCACCATCGCGCGGACGGCGACCAATGTGCGCGCGGGCGCGCATGGGCCGGTGGCGGGGATGCTGCATGCGCTGTTCCTGCTGGGCTTCATGCTGCTGGCGGCGCCGCTGGCGTCTTATATCCCGCTGGCGGCGCTGGCCGGCGTGCTGGCGGTGGTGGCCTGGAACATGATCGAGAAACCGGCCGTCGCCATCCTGCTGCGCTCGGGCTGGGGCGAGGCGGCGGTGCTGCTGGTCACCTTCGGGCTGACCATCTTCCGCGACCTGACCGAGGCCATCGTGGTCGGGCTGGCGCTCGGCTCGGTGCTGTTCATCCAGCGCATGAGCCAGGCCGTGGGGGTCGAGGCGCTGGTCGGCGCCGATACGGCCGACAGCGCCCAGCCGCGCCCGGACCAGCCGCAGCCGCGCGATGTGGTGGTCTATCGCATCTCGGGGGCGCTGTTTTTCGGCGCCACGGCCTCGATCGGCTCGGTCCTGGATCGCATCCAGGACGGGTTCCGGGTGCTGGTGGTGGATTTCAGCGCCGTGCCCTTCCTGGATTCCACCGGCGCCAATATGATCGAGGGGCTGGCGCACAAGGCGCAGCGCCGCGGCATCGCGCTGTGGCTGACCGGCACCAGCCGCGACATCCGCCGGGTGCTGCTGACCCACGGCCTGCGCCGTCCGCTGGTGCATTACGCCCCCACGGTCGAGGAGGCGCTGCGCCGGCGTCACGGATCCTAGCCTATTCCGCGCGGGCGGCGTCTGTTTCGGCGCCATGCCTCCGGCGGGAGTATTTTTGCAACGGTGAGAGCGGGGGCCGGAAAAGGGCGGCTCGATGGCCGCCCCGCACTCTCAGCCCATGCGCTCGGAGGCGTAGCTTCCCGGCGAAGCGGGGAAGACGACGGTCTTGTTGCCGTTCAGGAACACCCGGCGGTGAATATGGGCGTGGATGGCGCGGGCCAGCACCTGGCTTTCCACGTCGCGGCCCAGGCTGACATAATCCTCGGGCGATTGCGCGTGGGTCACGCGGATGATGTCCTGCTCGATGATCGGGCCCTCGTCCAGGTCGGCGGTGACGTAATGGCTGGTCGCGCCGATCAGCTTCACCCCGCGCTCGAAGGCCTGCTTGTAGGGATTGGCGCCCTTGAAGCTCGGCAGGAAGGAATGGTGGATGTTGATGATCCGCCCCGACATCTTGCGGCAAAGCTCATCCGACAGCACCTGCATGTAGCGCGCCAGCACCACCAGCTCGGCGCCCGAATCCTCGACCACGGCCATCAGCTGCGCCTCGGCCTGCGGCTTGTTCTCCTTGGTCACCTTGATGCAGTGGAAGGGGATGTCGTGGTTCACCACCACCTTCTGATAATCCATGTGGTTCGAGATCACCGCCACGATGTCGATCGGCAGCGCACCGATGCGCCAGCGATACAAGAGGTCGTTCAGGCAATGGCCAAAGCGGCTGACCATGATCACGACCTTCATCTTCTCGGCCTCGTCATGGATGGCGTATTGCATGTCGAAGGGCCTGGCCGGTTCGGCCAGACCTTCGCGCAACTCCTCCAGCCCCGCGCCTTCCTCGGAAACGAAGCTCACCCGCATGAAGAACTTGCCGGTCTCGGTATCGTCGAACTGGCTCGAATCGGTGATGTTGCAGCCGTGCTCGGCCAGAAAGCCGGCCACGGTGGCGACGATGCCGCGGGTCGAGGGGCAGGCGACCGTCAGCGTGTATTTCTTCATCTGGCTCTCCACTGAAAGGGCACGGGCCCTGGTTTCTTCCTTGTGCAAATATCCTCGGGGGGTCCGGGGGGCGAAGCGCCCCCGGTGCGGCGGCGCGCTCAGGCGGTCAGCCCCTCGGGCTCGGGCCAGCCATTGGCCCGGCAGCAGGCGGTCAGCGTATTGGCCAAAAGGCAGGCGATGGTCATCGGCCCGACGCCGCCCGGCACCGGGGTGATGGCGCCCGCGACCCCTGCTGCACCCTCGAAATCCACGTCGCCGACCAGGCGCGTGCGGCCCTCCTCCTCGATGCGGTTGATGCCCACGTCGATCACCGTGGCGCCCGGCTTGACCCAGTCGCCGCGAATCATCCGCGGCCGGCCCACCGCCGCGACCAGGATGTCGGCGCTGCGGCACAGCCCCGCCAGATCCCGCGTCCGACTGTGCGCGATGGTCACCGTACAGCTTTCGTTCAACAACAGTTGCGCCATCGGCTTGCCGACGATGTTCGAGCGCCCGACCACCACCGCGTTCAGCCCGGCAAGATCGCCGAGGGCGTCGCGCAAGAGCATCAGGCAGCCCAAGGGCGTGCAGGGCACCATCGCCTTCTGCCCGGTGCCGAGCAGGCCCACGTTCAGCACATGGAAGCCGTCCACGTCCTTCCTCGGGTCGATGGCGTTGATCACCGCCTCGGCGTCCATATGCCCGGGCAGCGGCAGCTGCACCAGGATGCCATGGACGGCCGGATCGGCGTTCAGCCGGGCGATCAGCGCCAGCAGTTCCGCCTGCGGGGTCTCGGCCGGCAGCTTGTGCTCAAAGCTCGCCATGCCGGCCTCGCGGGTCTGGACGCCCTTGTTGCGGACATAGACCTGGCTGGCCGGATCCTCGCCCACCAGCACCACCGCCAGGCCGGGCGTGATCCCATGCGCCGCCTTCAGCCGGGCCACAGCCTCTGCAACCCGCCCCCGAACACCAGAAGCAAAACCCTTGCCGTCGATGATCCTTGCCCCCATAGGCCCGTTCTCCTTCGCATTCCGCATCCCTCGCGCAGACCCCGGCCCCTCCGCGCGCGGATAGCGCAGGCGCCGGCATGCGCAAGCCCGATTCATCGCGGGCCTGCCCGTTCCGGTTCGCCTCTATCCCCGTTGACGCCTTTTTCCAACCGGGCGGCGCAACGCTCAGGCCCTATTGCGACAAGGCGCAGTCGGTTTGCGACGCGGCCTCGTGCGGGCTGCGTCAGCCGAACAGGCGATCTGCGACAGTTGCCAGCCCCACGCCCATCAGTGCCAGCGCAACGCAGAGCGCCAGCCAGCGCAACGCCTGCGGCAGGCTGTCGCGCCCGCGCAGCCAGCGCCCGAAGCTGTGGAGCAGGAGCCAGGTCGCGATCGCGACCGCAAGCAGCAGCCAGCCGATCCCGGCAGCCGCCGATCCCAGCCAGGGCGACAGCAGCACCACCAGCAACCCCGCCAGCATGGCCAGGAACAGCATCTTGTCCGCCAGCATCCGCCAGTAGCTGCCGGGCATGGCAAAGCGCGCAAAGCCCGAGATCAGCCCGCCACCGGCCCGCAGCGCCGCCGCCCCGCGGCTGCCCAGCATGCGCAGGATGCCGTCGTCGGGCAGATCGTCGATCATGCGCGACAGGATCGCCATGGCGCGGCTGCTCCAGCCCGCGATCTCGGGCGGGCGCGGTCCGATGGGCTTGAAATCCTTGTAATGCGTGCCGAAACGCCGCAGGTCCAGCTCGGCCGCGTCCTTGACCCCCAGCGCCTGGGCGGCAGTCTCCTCGAAGGCGTCCTCGTCGATGCGGGCATCGCGCAGCTTGGCCTTGAGCAGCGCCAGCCGCCGGGCCTGGCCCGCCACTTCGCCATATTCCTCGCGCAGGATCTGGTTCTGGAACTCCTGTATCCAGGCGCTGCGCTCGGCCTCGGGGCGGTCGGACATCAGCGCCGCGACGATACGCTCGGCCCCGTCGAGCCGGCCCCACAGGATGTCATGCTCGCGCCAGTCCCGGTTCAGGAAGCCGCCGAAGGCACCGACGGCGATGCCCGCCAGCTTGTCGGGCCGCGGGTTCAGCCCGCTGTCGGCGGGGCTGACGCGGAATACCTCGACCTGCGAATGTTCCTGAAGCTCGGACCCCTCCAGGAAGGGATAGGTCATCACGTCATGCCAATGGAAATCGTCATAGACATCCAGAAGCGGCTGCAATTCGGGCTGGGCCAGGTCGGCGCGGATGCGGGCGCTGCTGGCGTCGAAGACCGCGCGCATGTCCCGGCCCAGCCGGGCCAGTGCCTTGTCCACCAGCGCCTTGATTTCCGTGCCGCGATAGATCTCGCGCGCCCTGCGATACCGCTGATCGAGCGTCGCAAGCTTCATCACCGCGCTGTATTCGGCCGAGATCAGCCCGTCCAGCCGAAGGATCTCGGCGCCGGCCAGCAGGGCCTGCGCCCGGCTGCCGTCAGGACTGGCCAGGCGGCGCAGCTCGGCCAGTTCCTCTTCGATCCGGACGCGCAGGGGCGCCAGCAGTTCCGGGGGCAGGTGCAGCGCCACGTTCTCGCCCTGGATGCGCTCGCGCCGGTCCAGCGCCTCGTCGATATGGGCGCGCAGATGGATCAGCCGGCGCAGCCGAAAATCCAGGTCATAGCGGGACAGGTAGGCGTTCTCGGCCTCGCGGCCCTCGGCGTGATAGGCGCTGAAGTTCTCGTCGCGCCAGCCACGCAGGATCTGGCGCAGATACAGCGCCACGTCCGAATCCGGCGGGTATCCGGCCAGCCCGGCCACCATCGCCGACAGCCCGTCGGTGGTGCCATAGACCCGCAGGTGGTGATAAAGCGGATAGTTCTGCGGGTATTGATAGGCGCCGGTCATCAGGTCGGCCAGGTCCATCCGGTCCAGGTCGGCCGGCTTGCGCCTTTGCCGCATCTTGCGCCCGGCCGCCTCGACCCGCCGCTGGTCCTCGCGCCAGCGGGTCTGCAAGGCGCCCAGCCGCTCCAGCCGCCGGTTCATGCGGGCAATGGCGCGGATATCGTCGCGGATCACCTCGTAGCGCGGCAGCCCGGTCAGCGCCAGCTGGGCGTTTTGCAGGAAATCGACCGGCTCGGACGGCTGGCCGGAGGGCGCGGGCGCTTCGGGGAAAGGGTCGATGAACAGAAGCTTGCGCTCGCCCGGCAGGGTGGTCGGGCGCGACGGGATCAGCCCGGTCGCATAGCTGAAGGGCCGGTTGTCCAGATAGCCGCCATCGGCGAACGGCCGGCCGGCATAATCCGGGTCGTGGTCGAAGAAGCGGGCAAAGCCGGCATCCTGCGCCGCGGCCGGCATGTCGGCAAAGCGCATCGGCGGAAAGGCCACCGGAAAGGACGAGGTGCAGCGCGCGGCAAAGGCCAGCATGGCCTCGTTTCCGGGGCCGAAATCGTTGCGGCCCGCCCCGTCATAGGCGAAATGGAACACCTTGCGGTGGACCCTTTCGTCCAGCCGCGCGCCGGTCAGGTGGATCGGCGCCTGCCGGCCGTGCAGGTCGGTGGCGGTGACGAACAGGTCCACCGTCTCGGCCAGCGGCCGGCCGTCGCCGGTCAGCCGGGCCAGCGTGTCGTGCAGCACCCGGAACATATGGCCGCCGTCCAGCAGCGATTCGGTCGGGCGCAGGCGGCCGGCGATGCCCTGGCGGTCGTTGAGCAGCTGGCCGATATCGGCTTTTTCCGTCCAGGCCTCGCGCAGGATGTCGATGTCGCGCGCGCCCACAACCAGCGCCTTGGCCAGCGCCACGCCGTTGATCCCGCCCGCCGAGGTGCCCGAGATGATGTCGATCACGAAGCGCTTGCGCCCGCCGCGCGGGCCCGCCAGCGCGCGCGACAGCCGGCGATAGATCAGTTCGCCAGGCGCCAGCGCCTCGTCCGGCAGGTCGGAACTGCCGCGCACCATGCGCAGCAGTTCCTGCGCGATGCCGTTCATGTAGATCGCCAGCGAGACGCCGCCGTACAGGACGACCGCGAAGCGCACCTCACCCGTGGCCCGTTCGACCATTCCGTCCCCCCGATACCGTCCGGCTGACAGGTGACAAGAACCGTTCTGTTTCAGCACGATAAGCGAAATCCGCCAAATTGTCTCGCGGGAAATGCAACCATCAGCCGGGCGAGCGATCACCCAGATCCGGCCCTTTGCAAGACGCGACAGGCGCCAGCGCGCCACGCATCATGCGCGGCGATCAGGCCGCGGCGCGGATCCGGGGCGACCCGCGCCGAAAACCGGCCGACGGCCCCCTCAGCCTGCCTCGCGCAAGACCTCGCACAGCTGCGGCACCGAGGGGACGAAGGGATTGCCCTTCATCGAGGAACTGCCGAGCGAGGCTTCGGCCACCGCCCGGTGCCGGGCCGGGTCCAACCCCTGCGCGCCCAGCCCTGGCAGCCCGGCGGCACGCGCCCAGCAGGAAAGCCCTTGCGGCGCCTCGCCGGCACCACCGCCGAGAACGCCGGCGATCTCGCCGCAGACCTCGTGGATGCGGGTCGGGTCGGGACTGTGGGCACGGTTCATCGCCAGCACCGGCCCCAGCAACGCGCCGCAGATCGCGCCATGCGCGGCGGGCGTCACGCCGCCGATCACGCCGGCAAGGCCGTGGACCGCGCCCAGCCCGCCATTCGCCAGCGCCATCCCGCCGCAAAGGCTGACCCAGGCCATCACGTCGCGCGCCGCCGCATCCTCGGCCTCGATCAGCCGCTTCAGCGCCCGCAGGCCCGGCAGGATCGCGGGACGCACCAGCGCATCGGTAAAGGGCGTGGCGCGGGCCGAAACATAGGGCTCGATCACCTGCGCCAGCGCATCGAGCCCCGAGGCCAGCGTCACCGCGCGCGGGCAATGGTCGGTCAGGGCCGGATCGACGATGGCCAGGCGCGGCAGCATGCGCTCGTCCCGGATCGAGACCTTGCGGCCATGCTCGGGCAGCCCGATCACCGCGTTGCGCGTCGCCTCGGCGCCGGTGCCGGCGGTGGTCGGCAGGGCGATGAAGGGCAAGGGCGGGGCGGCCAGCGGCAGGCCACGGCCAACCACCTCCAGGTGATCCATGATTCCACCCGGCGCCGGGATCAGCGCCGCCAGCGCCTTGCCCAGATCCAGCGCCGCGCCGCCGCCCAGCGCCGCGACCCAATCGGCGCCGAAGCCCCTGGCCTGATCCAGCGCCGCCTCCAGCATGGGCAGGGTCGGCTCGGCCCCGCAGGTCACGGCCATGACCTCGGCGCCCTCGGCGCGCAGCGCGTCGAGCAGCCAGGCGGCGCGGGCCGGGTTCGCGCCATGCACCAGCACGCCGCGCGGGCCATGGGCGCGGATCAGCGCCGGCGCCCTCTGCGCCTCGCCGCGGCCAAAGACCACCCGGCCCGGCAGGGCAAAGGAAAACGCGGTCATACCACCCCCATCGTTGCGGCGACGGCGGCTTTCCACCTTGCGTATCGGGCCTCGCGGTCGGCATCGGGCATGGCGGGTTCGAAGCGGCGCTCCAGCGACCAGGCGCGGGCGAAATCCTCGGGCGGCGGGCACAGGCCCGCCTGCAACCCCGCCAGGTAGCCCGCGCCAAGCGCCGTCGTCTCGGTCACCGCCGGGCGATCCACCGGCGCGCCCAGAATGTCGGCCAGGAACTGCATGGTCCAGCCGCTCGCCGCCATGCCGCCATCCACCCGCAGCACGCCCCGCGCCGCAGCCGGCCAATCCGCCCGCATCGCCTCCCACAGGTCGCGGGTCTGGAAACCCACGCTCTCCAGCGCCGCCCGCGCCAGCTCGGCCGGGCCCGAGGCCCGCGTCAACCCGAAGATTGCACCGCGGCAATCCGGCCGCCAATAGGGTGCCCCAAGCCCGGTGAAGGCCGGCACCAGGACCAGATCCTGACCCGGATCCGCCGCCTCGGCCAGCGCCTGCGTCTCGGATGCCCGACCGATCAGCCCCAGCCCGTCGCGCAGCCATTGCACCACCGCACCGGCGATGAAGATCGACCCCTCCAGCGCATAGGTCGTCCGCCCCCCCAGCCGATAGGCGATGGTGGTCAGCAGGCGGTTCGTCGAGGCCACCATGTCCGCGCCGGTGTTCAGCAGCGCGAAACAGCCGGTGCCATAGGTCGATTTCATCATGCCCGGCGCGAAGCAGGCCTGGCCCACCGTCGCCGCCTGCTGATCGCCCGCAACCCCCAGGATCGGGATCTCGCGCCCGAACAGGTCCGCCCGCGTGGTGCCGTAATCGGCGGCGCAATCCCTGACCTCGGGCAGAAGCTGCATGGGAATGTCGAAAAGCGCGCAGATCTCGGCGTCCCAGCGGTTCTCGGCGATGTTGTAGAGCAGCGTGCGCGCAGCGTTGGTGGCGTCGGTGGCATGCACCTTACCGCCGGTCAGGTTCCAGATCAGCCAGCTGTCGACGGTGCCGAAGGCCAGTTCGCCGCGCCGGGCGCGGGCGCGGGCGCCCTCGACATGGTCGAGCAGCCATTTCAGCTTGGAGCCCGAGAAATAGGGATCGAGCAGCAGGCCGGTGCGGGCGGCGATCATCGGCTCGTGCCCCTCGGCGCTCAGCCGGGCGCAAAGATCGGCGGTGCGGCGGTCCTGCCAGACGATGGCGCGGTGCAGCGGCCGGCCGGTCTGCCGGTCCCAGAGCAGCGTGGTCTCGCGCTGGTTGGTGATGCCGATGGCGGCGATGTCGCGGGTATGGATCCCGGCCTTCTCCACCGCCGCGCGCGCCACGCCCGCCACGCTGACCCAAAGGTCCGAAGGGTCATGCTCGACCCAGCCCGAGGAGGGGTAGTGCTGCGCAAACTCGTGCTGCGCCGAGGCGACCGGACGCAGGCCAGCGTCAAAGACGATGGCCCGGGACGAAGTCGTGCCCTGGTCGATGGCAAGGATATGGGTCATCGGCGGCCTGCTGTCATCGGGGTGATGCGCAGGCTGCACCGCGGCATCCGGTCGGTCAAGCGGCTTTCGTTTCCGGGCGGATCGCCGCGATCCGAACATCGGCGCCGGTTCCATGCCCCGCAAGGAACGCTTGCGCGCGAGGCTTGATCGCATAAAGTGATCGCGATCCAGCCGATGGAGAGCCCGGTGGCGCTCAGCATACGCCAGAACGAGATCCTGGAACTCGCCCGTGCCGAAGGCCGGGTGCTGGTCGAGGATCTGGCGCAGCGTTTCGACGTGACCTTGCAGACGATCCGCCGCGACCTGGGCGAGATGGCGGGGGCGGGCCTTCTGGACCGCGTGCATGGCGGGGCGGTGCCGCGCGCCGGCGCGGTCAACCTGGGCTACGAGGCGCGACGGCGCATGAATGCCGATGCCAAGGCCGCCATCGGCGCGGCCTGCGCGGCGGAGATCCCCGACAATTGCAGCCTGATCCTGAACCTGGGCACCACGACCGAGGCGGTGGCCCGCGCGCTGATCCATCATTCCAACATCACCGTCATCACCAACAACATGAATGTCGCCAATATCCTGCTGGCCAATCCGGGCTGCGAGATCATGGTGACGGGCGGCACGCTGCGCCGCTCGGACGGGGGGTTGGTGGGGGAACTCACCACCCAGTTCTTCGAGCAGTTCAAGGTGGATTACGCGGTCATCGGCACTTCGGCGCTGGACCATGACGGCGACCTGCTGGACTTCGACCTGGCCGAGGTGCGGGTCAGCCGCGCCATCCTGCGCCAGTCGCGCCGCGCCTTCCTGGTCACGGATCATTCCAAGATCGGCCGCCCGGCGCCGGCCCGCATCGCCAGCCTGGCCGAGTTGGACGCCGTCTTCACCGACCAGCCCCTGCCCCAGGATCTGCACCGGCGCTGCACGGAATGGCGCACCGAAGTGCGGCTTTGTCCCCCGGCAAGCCAGAGCGCGGATTGACGAACAACCGGAACCAGCCCGGCACGAACGATCGGCGGATGACCGGGTCGCCGCGCCGGGACGGCCAAAGGCGATCCGGCACCGACAGCCGGCTGACGAAGGGCGCGACCGCCCATCCGACGCGCGGGCTGAAACGGCTCTGCATCGCGCTGAACCGATCCCGCAGCCCTCGGGAAAGCCCCCCAGGCCTGGCTTGCGGCGCGAAGCCGGTCGGCAAATGAAGCACGACGGGCATCCCTCGCAACCGGCCAGATCGAGACGCATGCTCAGGGCAAGACGAAGCGGAACCCCGTCCCGGACCGGCGCGCGGCGGCCGAAACCCGCTGCCGCGACGCCGGCTCAGTCCTGTTCGCACATCTGCCGCAACGCCAGTTCGATCTCGTGCCGGATCATCTGTTGCAGGTTACGGCTGAGCCGGTTGCCGATCTCGCCCTGAAGCTCCTGCCGGATCGCCTCGCGGATCATGCCACGCAGATGGGTGCCCTTTTGCGCATCCTTGTCCTGGGGCGCGAAAAGATGCGGCTCGCCGGTGTCGCGGGCCATGGCTTCGGCGGCCTGTGCCTGGGCAGCCGGGTTGATCGGGGTCACGGAAGCATTGGCATGCAGCATGGTTTCCTCCATTTGCAGAATGGTGCTTGTCGGCGCCTCGGGCAAAGGGCCAAGGGGTTGGTGGGGGGCGGGTGTGGTCCCCGCATCGGCTTGCGCGGGTTCGGTCGCATCTGACCGCACCGGCGCGGCCTCGACCGCCGCAGATTCCTCGGCCGGCGGCATGCGCAGCCAATCGCCGAAGACCTGCGGCTCCGATGCCGAAGGGGCGCCAGCTTGCGGAGCTTTCATAGGCTGGCCCGCGACCAGGGTGCTGCTATCCAGCACCAAGGGGGTGATTCGCGCAGGGAATGCCGGACGGCCCGCCGGCAGCGGCGCGGTCTGCGCCGGCGACGCCTCGCCCTCGGCCGGCAGCGCGTTCAGCGCCGGGTCCGGGATACGGCAGCCCGCCTCATCCTGGGCGATGAGCCGGCGGATCGAGGCCAGAACGTCGCCGACATTGTCCGAGCCGGGGCCCGGCGCCAGTGGCCGCATAACCTCATGCTGCATGATGTGCCCCCGGATCGAGGGCGGCGGCGTCAGTCCCTGCCGAGCGCGCGCAAGACGCGGTCGAGGCTTTCGCCCTGCCTGCTGGTATAGGGTGCGTCCTGCACCGCATTGTAATAGGCCGATGGGTCATAGGTCGGTATCCCCAGTTTCAGGTTTTCCACCGTCAACAGACCCATAGCAGCCAGAAGTTGATAATGTGCTAATTGCAGATTGGCCTCGGCCGAGATTTTGTTGGCCCGCGCCTCGAGCAGCAATTGCTCGGCATCCAGCACGTCCAGCGTCGTGCGCGCGCCCAGCGTCGCCTCTTCGCGCACGCCTTCGTAGGCCTGCTGCGCGGCGACGATCTGCTCGTCGATGGCACTGATCTGCGCCCTTGCCACGTCGATGCCTGCCCAGGACCGGCCGACCGCCTCATCGACCTGGCGCGACACCTGAAGCAGCCCGGCCCGCGCCTGGTCGCGCTGCGCCATGGCCTTGCGATGCGCCGAGGGCAGTCGGCCGCCGGAATAGATCGTCTGCGACAGGCTGAGCGAAGCGCCCAGCGTGTTGCGGGTCGATTCCTGCCCCTGGATCGGCAATTCCTTCGACCGGCCGATGCTGGCCTGGCCGGTCAGCGTCGGATTGCGCGCGGCGGCAGCGGCGGCGACGCCCAGTTCGGCAGCGGCGGCCAGGCGCTGCGCCTGTAGGATCGCCGGATGGCTGCGCTGGCCGATCTGCCGCGCCGCCTCGAGCGAGGCGGGCAGCGCCGGCGTGGGCGGCGGCGGCGCCAACTGGCCCGGCGCCCGGCCGGTCGCGGCGCGATAGGCCTCGCGCGCGACCTCCAGATTGCCGCGTGCGGCCGCCAGGCTGGCGCGCGCCGCGGCCAGGGCGGCATCGGCCTGCGACACGTCGGTCTGGGTGATCTCGCCCACCTCGAAACGATCCGAGGCGGCCTGCTGCTCCTGACCGATCACCCGCACGGAATTGGCTTGCAGATCAACCTGTTCGGTCGCGCTGCGCACGTCCAGATAGGCCTGGACCGCGCCCAGCAGCACGTCCTGTTCCACGCCGACCAGCGCGGCGCGGGTGGCCAGCACGGTCTCCTTGGCCGCGTCGATGGCGATAGCGTTGCGGCCCCAGTCGTAAAGCGTGATCTGGGCCTGCAGCCCGATGCCGGTCGAGCGGCCGATGGCCAGGCCGTTGATCTTCTGGAAACTGTGTTCGGCGATCCATTGCACGACCGGGCGCAGCTGGGCCAGGGCGGTGGCCGCGTCCTCGTCCGCGGCGCGCAGCACGGCGCGGTTCTGCTCCAGCAGCGCCGAGTGGCGATAGGCTGCGACCATGGCATCGGCCAGCGATTCGGCCCCGGCCGGGGCGGTCGTCGCGCCCGCAAGCAGGGCTGCGATCAGCGGAGGCCGCAGAGTTCTCAGCGTTTTGCGAAACATGCCATGGCCTTTCCTGTCGGAATCACAAGACAAAACCCCGCGGACGCGCAAAGCCCGGCAGCAGCGGGGCGACGGCATTGAAGGCAAAGCGCCAGTTCAACCGCCCGTCCAGCTTGTGGCCGATGCGGACGGTGCCCAGATTGCCCTCGCGGAACATGGCGACGATGCGGCCGCCCTCGCGCAGCTGTTCGGCCAGCGCCTGGGGCACCTGCTCGACCGCACCCTCGATCAGGATGGCGTCATAGGGGGCCTGGCCGGCGCAGCCCTCGGAAAGCGCGCCCTGGACCACGGCGACGTTGAACACGTCCTGCGCCGCCAGCCGGCTTTCCGCCTCGGCAGCCATCGCGGCGTCCTCTTCCAGCGCGACGACGGCCTCGGCGATGCGGGCCATGACGGCGGCGGAATAGCCGTAGCCGCAACCGACATCCAGCACCAGGTCGCCGTTTTGCAGGTTCAGCACATCCATCATCTTGCCCAGCGTCCGCGGCTCCAGCAGGACGCGGCCGGGGGCAAGGTCGATATTGTTGCCGGCATAGGCCACGTCCCGGCGCGATTCGGGGACGAACTGCTCGCGCGGGACGTTCAGCATCGCCTCGATGACGGGATAGCTGGTCACTTCGTTCGGACGCACCTGAGTGTCGACCATCATGGTGCGGCGCTGCGCGAAATCGGTCATGTATGCGAACCCTGCATTCGGTTGGCTTTACGCTCTCTTGCCATGAAAATCCGGTGCGGGCAACGGCGCCCGCATTCTTGCCGCGACTGCATTGCCGTGGCAGGGTCGCGGGCATGAGCGAATATCTGTTCCCCCCGCCCCCGCCCGCCGCGCTGCCGGTTTCCGGCCAGGACGCGCGATTCCCGGCAAACCGCATTTTCTGCGTCGGGCGCAACTATGCCGCCCATGCCGCCGAGATGGGGGCCGAGGTCGACCGCGAGGCGCCGTTCTATTTCCTGAAATCCGCCCATGCGGTGCGGCAAAGTGGCGCGACCCTGCCCTATCCGCCCGGCACGCGCGACCTGCATCACGAAATCGAGCTGGTGGTGGCGATCGGCGCCCCCGCCTTCCGCATCGCGCCGGCGCAGGCGATGGCCGCGGTCTGGGGCTATGGCACGGGCCTCGACATGACGCGGCGGGACTTGCAAGCGCGGGCCAAGGACAAGCGCCATCCCTGGGATCTGGGCAAGAATTTCGAGGGGGCGGCCGTGTTCTCGGCGCTCACCCCGGCGCGGGACTTCACCCCGGCGAGGCAACGCATCCGGCTGGAGGTGAACGGCGCCCTGCGGCAGGATGCGCCGATTTCGGACATGGTCTGGTCCATCCCGGAACTGATCGCGGACCTGTCGCATTATTACCACCTCGCGCCGGGCGACCTGATCATGACCGGCACGCCCGCCGGGGTCGGCGCGGTTGCGGAAGGCGACCGGCTGGCCGGCGAGGTCGAGGGGCTGGAACCGGTCGAACTGACCATCGGTCCGGCGCAATAGCTCAGCCGGGCTCCTTCCATTCCAGCACCAGCTGGGTCTGGATCACCACGGCAGCAAGCTTGCCGTCGCCGCGCAGGATATCGGTCTGCCAGATCATCGTGGTCCGGCCCAGGTGCAGCGGCCGGGGCCGGGCCTCGGCCACGTCGCCCAGGCGAATCGGGCGCAGGAAGTTCGTCTTGCTTTCCAGCGTCGTGGTGGCCGCGCCCTGGGGCAGGCGCAGATGGGTGGCGGTGCCGGCGGCATGATCGGCCAGGCTCATGATCGCGCCGCCATGCAGCACGCCGTTGCGATTGGTCAGGCTGCGCGTCACCGGCATGCGCAGCACCACCTCGTCGAGCGTGGCGGCGACCACCTGCATCTCCAGCGATTCGGAATAGGGCGAATGCGCCTCGATGGCGGCAGGATTCTGGTCGTCGGTCATCGCGGTCCCCGTTTTGCCCGCATCTTCCGCGGCCGGGGCGCCAGCGTCAATCGTCCGCCGGATCAGCAGGCCGGCGCCGGTTCGGGATGGCCGGCAAGATCAAGGCCCCGGGCGGTGGGCGGCTGCCAGGTCCGGCTGGCGTGATCCGCACCCGAAGGGTTGGTGCCGATCATCGACCCGCCGGTGCCGCCCGTCCAGCCGGTCGAGCCCGAGTTCTCGGGCGCCGTGCCGTCGGCCAAGGCGGTCTCGGGCGTCGCGGGTTCGGCCTGGGCTGCTGCGGGTGGGCATTCGCCCGCCGCGGCCTGGGCGGACTGCTGCGGCTGCTCCTCGGCGGCCGGTGCGGTCTGTGCCGAAAGCGGCGCGGCCAGGCAGGCCAGCGCCAGGCTCAGGGCCAGGGAACGGAACGGGGAAATCTGGGGCATGGGCTGCATCCTCCTGCGTCCCAACGTCCGCTGCAGCGCCGGGTTCCGCGCCGCCCGCCGCTTCTTCGTTCCCCAAATACCCAGGAATCCCGGCGCTATTCGACCAGGATGCCCGCGCCCCCCCGCTCGGCATGGCCGACGACGGCCGCCAGCGGGAAACCCGCGCCGCGGATGAAATCCAGCACCTCGCCGGCGGCCCCGGGCGCGCAGGCGACCAGGAGCCCGCCCGAGGTCTGCGGATCGGTCAGCAGCGCCCGCTGCCAGGGCGCCAGCCCCTCGGGCAGTTCGACCTCGGCGCCATAGGCGGCCCAGTTCCGGGTCGAGGCACCGGTGACGAATCCCGCCTCGGCCAGTTCCGCCGCCCGCGACAGCAGCGGCAGGTCGGCCAGCCGCAGCCGCAGCCGCAGCCCGGCGCCCCGCGCGATCTCCAGCCCGTGGCCCAGGATGCCGAAGCCGGTCACGTCGGTAATCGCATGCACGTCGCCGCGCTTCGCCAGGTCGGCGCCGATGCGGTTCAGCGTGGTGGCCGAGCCGATCATCTCGGCGATCCCGGCCGCGTCCAGCGCGCCCTTCTTGATGGCGGCGGAATAGATGCCGACGCCCAGCCCCTTGGTCAGGATCAGCGCATCGCCCGGCCGCGCATCGGCATTGCGGCGCAGTTCGGACGGATGGCAGAGACCGATCACCGCCAGCCCGTAGATCGGCTCGGGCGCGTCGATGGAATGGCCGCCCGCCACCGGAATGCCGGCCTCATGGCAGATCTCGCGCCCGCCCTCCAGGATCTCGCGGATCTGTTCGGGGGCCAGCTTGTCGATCGGCATGCCCAGGATGGCCAGCGCCATGATCGGCCGGCCGCCCATGGCATAGATGTCGGAAATCGCATTGGTCGCGGCGATGCGGCCGAAGGCGCGCGGATCGTCCACCATCGGCATGAAGAAATCGGTGGTGGCGATGACGCAGGTGTTGTCGTCGACCTGCCAGACCGCGGCGTCGTCCGAGGTCTCGGTCCCGACCAGCAATTGCGGGAACGCCTGCGCCAGGGGCTGGTCGGCCAGCAATTCGCGCAGGACCGAGGGCGCCAGCTTGCAGCCGCAGCCGCCGCCATGCGCCAGCGAGGTCAGTCGGGGAAGGTCGTTCATGTCCGGGCTCTCCTGTCGGTCAGCCGGCGCACGGTAACGTAGAAGGCCGGGACCATGAAGATGCCAAGGAAGGTCGCCGCCATCATCCCGCCCATCACCCCGATGCCGATCGAGTTCTGCGCCGCCGCCCCCGCCCCGGTGGCGATGGCCAGCGGCAGCACCCCCAGGATAAAGGCCAGCGAGGTCATCAGGATCGGCCGCAGCCGCAGCAGCGCCGCCTCGACCGCCGCCGCGACGGTGGCGCGGCCGGATTGCTCCAGGTCGCGGGCGAATTCGACGATCAGGATGGCGTTCTTGGCCGCCAGGCCGATGGTGGTCAGGATGCCGACCTTGAAATAGACGTCATTGGCCTGGCCGAAGGTCAGCGCCGCCACCACTGCGCCCAGGACGCCGACCGGCACCGCCAGCATGACCGAGAACGGAACCGACCAGCTTTCGTAAAGCGCCGCCAGCGACAGGAACACCACCAGCGCCGACAGCGCGAAAAGCCAGGGCGCCTGGTTGCCCGATTGCCGCTCCTGATAGGAAAGCCCGGTCCAGGCCGTGCCATAGCCGCCGGGAAGCTGCGCCACCAGTTCCTCCATGGCCGCCATCGCCTCGCCCGAGCTGGCGCTGTCGCTCTGCTGGCCGGTGATCTCGATGGCGTCGATACTGTCCATGCGCGACAGGCTCGGCTCGACCGGCTCCCAGCGGGTGGTCATGAAGGCGGTAAAGGGCACCATCTCGCCATTGGCGTTGCGGGCATACCAGCTGTCCACGTCCTCGGGCTGCATGCGGTTGGCCGCCGCCCCCTGGACGATCACCGGCCGCAATTGCGCGCCCAGCGAGAAATCGTTCACCTCGGTCCCGGCGAAGATGGTCGAGAGCATGGCATTCACCCCTGACAGGCTGACGCCCAGGCTTTCCGCCTTTTGCTGGTCGATGTCGATCTTCAGCGCCGCCTCGGATTCGGTGCCGCTGCTTTCGACGCTTTGCAGGCGCGGATCCTCGGCCGCCGCCCGCTCCAGCGCCTCGGCGGCCTGGGTCAGCGCCTCGGTCCCACCGCCGGACTGGTCCAGCAGGAACATGCTGAAGCCGGCCGCATTGCCCAGCCGCGGAATCGCCGGCGGCTGCAGGAAGGTGATGCGTCCCGCCCGATGGTTCTGGAAGCGTGCATTGGCACGCGAGGCGACGGCGCTGGCCGAAAGCGCCGGATCCTTGCGCTGGTCGAAGTCGCGCAGCTTGACAAAGACCATGGCCCGGCTTTGCGAGGTGCCCGAAAAGCCGAAGCCCATGGCGACAAAGACCGAATCCACCGCCTCCCTTTCCTCGGTCAGCATGTATTGCTCGATCTCCTGCACCACGGCGGCGGTCTGCTGCGCGGTCGAGCCCTCGGTCAGGGTGATGCGCGATTGCAGCACGCCCTGGTCCTCGCCGGGGATGAAGGTGGTTTGCATGCGGCCGAACAGGTCGGTGGCGCCATAGCTGATCGCGGCCAGCAGCAGCATGACCAGGAACGGCCGGCGCAGGCTGCGGCGCACGGTGGCGGAATAGCCGCGCGTCACCCGCTCGAAGCCCGCATTGAACCAGCGGGCGGGGGCAAAGCGCGCCGGGCCGTGGCTTTGGCGCAGCAGGCTCGCGCACATCGCCGGGGTCAGGATCAGCGCCACCAGCAGGGACAGCACCATGGCGGTGATGATCGTGACCGAGAACTGGCGATAGATCACCCCGGTCGAGCCGGGCATGAAGCCCATGGGCAGGAACACCGCCGACAGGACCAGCGCGATGCCGACCAGCGCGCCGCTGATCTGGCCCATGCTCTTTTCCGTGGCCTCGACCGGGCCCAGCCCGTCCTCCTCCATCACCCGCTCGACGTTCTCGACCACGACGATGGCGTCGTCCACCAAAAGGCCGATAGCCAGCACCATGGCGAACATGGTCAGCGTATTGACCGAATATCCCAGCGCCGCCAGCATGCCGAAGGTGCCCAGCAGCACGACCGGAATGGCGATGATCGGGATCAGCGTCGCGCGCCAGTTCTGCAAGAACAGCAGGATCACCAGGAAGACCAGCCCGATGGCCTCGATCAGCGTGTGATAGACCTTCTCGATCGACAGTTCGACGAAGGGCGCGGTGTCATAGGCGATATGCACCTCGACCCCCTCGGGCAGGGCGTTCTTCAGCCCCTCCAGCGTGGCGCGCACCGCGCTGGCCGTCTCGACCGCGTTGGCGCCGGTGGCCAGGTTCACCGCGAAGCCCGAGGCGTTCATGCCGTTATAGCGCGAATCGCGGCCATAGCGGGTCTGGCCGATCTCGACCTCGGCCACGTCGCCCAGCCGCACGGTGGCGCCGTCCTCGCCGGTCTTCAGCAGGATGTTGCGGAAATCCTCGACCGAGGTCAGCTGGCTTTGCGCGGTGATGTTGGCGGTGAACTGCTGGCCCGCCACCACCGGCTGCTCGCCCAGCGCGCCGACCGAGACGGTGCTGTTCTGCTGCGCCACGGCGGTGGTCAGGTCGGTGGGGGTCAGCTGGAACTGCGCCAGCCGCAGCGGGTCCATCCAGATCCGCATGGCATAGCCCGAGCCAAAGACATTGACCCCGCCCACGCCCTCGGTGCGCTTGACCGGGCCCTCGACCACCTGCTCCAGCAGGTTGCCCAGCTCGATGGTGGAATGCTGCCCGGTGGTCGAGACCAGCGAGCCGACCATCAGGATCGACGAGGACGAGCGCGTGACCGACACGCCGTCGTTCTGCACCGGCGTCGGCAGCCGGCTTTCGACCGAGCGGACCTTGGACTGCACCTCGTTCAGCGCATCGACCGGGTCCACGCTGTCGTCGAAGACCATCTCGATCACGCTGCGCCCGGTCGAGGCCGTCGAGATGGTATAGAGCAGCCCGTCCAGCCCGGTCAGCGCATCCTCGATCGGCGTGGTGACCGAGTTCTGCACCGCCCGCGCCGTCGCCCCGGAATAGCTGGCGGTGATGCGGATCGTGGTCGGCGCGATGTCGGGATATTGCGAGACCGGCAGGCCGATCAGCGACCAGGTGCCGATCAGCATGGTCACGATGGCCAGCACCCAGGCAAAGACCGGGCGGTGAATGAAGAATTGCGCCATGTCCTAGCCTTCCCCGCGCTCATCGACCTCGCGCACGACGCCCTGGGCGTCGATGGTGACGGGGACGGTGGCGATTTCGGCGCCGGCGCGCAGGTTTTCCAGCCCGTCCACGATCAGCTGCTCGCCCGGATTGATGCCCTGGGTGACGATCCAGCTGTTGCGATAGCTGCCCTGTTCGCTCAGCGTGACCTGCTGCGCCTTGCCGTCGCGGGCGACAAAGGCGGTCAGCGTGCCGTCCGAGGCGCGACTGGTCGCGCGCTGCGGCACCAGCACGGCGCGGGTGGTGCCCAGCGTCAGCTGCACGCGTAGGAACTGGCCGGGCAGGATCATCCGGTCGGGATTGTCGAATTGCAGCCGGATCGGCACCGTGCCGGTGGTGGGCGAGACCGCGATGCCGGGGCTGACGATCCGCCCCTCGCCCTGGTATTCCTCGCCGGTCTCCAGGATCAGCTGCGTCGTTACCCCGCCGTTGACGACCAGCTGGCCGGCACTGATGCGCGCCCGGTTGCGCAGCATGCGGGCGCTGGATTCCGAGACATCGACATAGATCGGGTCGAGCTGGGTGATGGTGGTCAGCGATTCGGACTGGCTTGCCGTCACCAGATCCCCGACCGAGACCGCCGCCACATCCGCCACCCCGTCCAGCGGGCTCCTGATCTCGGTGCGCTGCAAGGCCAGCCGCGCCGCGTCCCGCGCGGCTTCGGCCGATTTCAGGTCGGCCTCGGCCTGTTTCAGCGCCACCTCGGCATTGGCCCGCTCCACGGCCGAGACGCCCGACCCCTCCAGCCGGCGATAGCGGGTGACGGTATTCTGCGCCTGGGTCAGGCTGGCCTCGGCCCCGGCCACCGCGGCCTCGGCAGCGGCCAGCGCCGCGGCCAGGGTCTCGGGGTCCAGCCGGAACAGCACGTCGCCGGCCTTGACCGGCCTGCCGGGATCATAGGCGATCTCCAGGACTTCCCCGCCGACCTGCGGCCGGATGCCGGTCTGCTGATAGGCGATGGCGCGGCCGGGCAGGGTGACAGTATAGGGCACGTCCTCCTCGGCAGTGGCCATCACCCCGACCTGGGTCGGACCTTGCGGTCCGCGCGCCCCCGGTCCCTGCTGCGCGAAAGCCGGGCCCGCCAGCAGGATCGCCAGCGCCGCCCATCTCATCATCCCCTGCCCAGAGGCCATCTGCCGTTCCTTGCGGTTTGGTGGTTGGCGCATTGTTTAGACGCCGAACCCCAATGGCAAGTAAACGGCCGGCTCATTCCCGATCACGGATTCGCCAGCAGGGCGGATTTCTCCGTTCTCCAAATACCCATGCGACCGGGCGGCCGGGCGCAGCGGATCAGAAATCGACGCAGATGCCCTTCTTTTCGTAATCGCCATAGCGCACCGGCTCGGGCCCGTCGCGCCCGCCCAGTTCGACCGGCAGCTCCAGCGGCTTTTGCTTGCGGCGGCGCTCCTCGGCCTCGGCCAGCGCGCGCTGGGCGGCGGGCGGCAGATCCTTGCGGTCGGTCATGGCGGTTTCCCCTGCTTCACGCTAGACCGGACCAATCTAGGCAAGGGGCAGGCTTTGGACAAGGCACAGGGCAAGACGGTCAGGGACGGGACCAGGGACGGGGCGCGCAAGGGCGCGCTGCGCCTGCTCGGCGCGGTGGACGAGGGCGCGACGCTGGACGAGGCGGCGGCGCTGACCGAGCGCCTGTCGCCGCCCGACCGCGCCCGCGCCCGCCGCCTGGCGCTTGAGGTGCTGCGCCGGGCGGACCGCGCCGACCTGCTGCTGGCGCCGCTGCTGGCCCGCCGGCCGCGGCCCGAGATCATGCGCATCCTGCGGCTGGCCACCGTCGAGATGCTGGCCCTGGGCGAGGCGCCGCATGGCGCGGTCAACGCCGCCGTGGCTCTGGCCCGCGCCTCGGGGCCAAAGGGACAGGCGGCGGCCGGCATGGTGAACGCGGTGCTGCGCAAGATCGCCGGCGCCGCCGAGGCCTGGGCGCGGCTCTCGCCGCAAAAGATGCCGCCCTGGCTGCGCGCCCCCATCGTCGCCGCCTGGGGCGAGGATATCGCCCGCGCCATCGAGGCCGCGCATGAGGCCGGCGCAGCCCTGGACCTGACGCCCAGGGACGCGGATTGTCCCGGAGAGGCGCTGCCGACCGGCTCGCACCGGCTGCCCGCCGCCGCGCAGATCTCGGCCCTGCCCGGCTATGCCGAGGGGAACTGGTGGGTGCAGGACGCGGCCGCCGCGCTGGCGGTGCGGGTGCTGGACCCGCAGCCGGGCGAGGCGATCGCCGATCTTTGCGCCGCGCCCGGCGGCAAGACGCTGCAACTCGCCGCCGCCGGGGCCGAGGTCACGGCGCTGGACATCTCCGAGCCGCGCCTGGCCCGCGTGGCCGAGAACCTGGCCCGCTGCCGGCTTTCCGCCCGGCTGGTCGCGGCGGATGCGCTGGACTGGCACCCCGACCAGCCGCTGGACGCGGTGCTGCTGGATGCGCCCTGCTCGGCTACCGGCACCATCCGCCGCCATCCCGAGCTGCCGCGCATCCGCGACGGTGCCGGCCTTGCCGAACTGACCGGATTGCAGGCGCGGCTGATCGACCATGCACTCACGCTGCTCAAGCCCGGCGGGCGGCTGGTCTATGCCACCTGCTCGCTCCTGCCGGCCGAGGGCGAGGACCAGCTGGCCGCCGCCCTGGCCCGCCATCCCGGCCTGGCAATCGAGCCGCCCCGCGCCACCGGCATCGAGCCGGGCTGGATCACGCCCGGAGGCGGCTTGCGGCTGCGCCCGGACCTGTGGCCGGAACGCGGCGGCATGGACGGGTTCTTCATCGCGCGCTTGCGGAAATCCGCCGAGCGGACCTAAGGTTGCGCCGTCCTAGTGAATGTTGCCCATGACCGATAGCACCGTCGCGCCCCGGGGATTCCTGCGCCGCCCCGAACCCAAGGCCATCGGCCATCCCGGCCGCGGCGAACAGATCGCCGCGGGTACCTTGCACCTGGGCGGCATCACGCTCTCGGGCGATTTCTTCGCCGCCGACCTGCCCGCCAGCGTCGCGGCCGAACTGGCCGGCTTCGGCTGGCTCGACGATCTTGCCGCCGTGGGCACGCCCCGTGCCCGCGCCATCGCCCAGGACCATGTGCTGCGCTGGCTGCGCCGGCATCGTCAGCCGCAGCCCGAGACGCCGGAATGGGCGCCCCAGGTCGCCGGGCGGCGGGTGCTGCGCTGGATCTTCCATGCCGGGATGATCCTGCCGGGCCTGGACCGCGACGGGGCCGAGCCCTATTTCCGCGCCCTCGACCAGCACCTGCTTCACCTGCGCGACAAATGGTTCGACAGCACCGACGGGCTGTGCCGGATCGAGGCGCTGGCGGGGCTCGCCATCGGCGCCATGTCGCTGCGCGACCGCCAGGCCCTGGCGCAGCCGGCGCTGATCGCCCTGGCCGAAGAGGCCGACGCCATGGGCGTCGCCACCCTGTCCGAGGCGCGCGCGCCCGAATCGCTGCTGGAGGCGATGGCGCTGCTGGTCTGGGCGCAGGAGGTCGCCGAAGAGGTGGGGCTGGACTGCCCGCCCGAGCTGCACGCCATCATCGCCGAGATCGCGCCGATCCTGCGGGCGCTGCGCCATGCCGACGGTGCGCTGCCCAGCTTCCATGGCGGCGGGCGCGGCGCGGCCGGGCGGCTGGACCGCTGCCTGCGCGCGGCCGAAGGCCCCGCCCTGCCGGCCAGCGGGCTGGCCATGGGCTTTGCCCGCATGGCGCGGGCCCGCACCACGCTGATCCTGGATGCGGCGCCGCCGCCCGGCGGTCCGGCGGCGGTGCGCGCCCATGCCTCGACCCTGGCCTTCGAACTGACCGTGGCGCGCCAGCCCTTGATCGTGAATTGCGGCCCCGGCGACGGCTTCGGCCCGCTCTGGGCCAGGGCCAGCCGCGCCACGCCCTGCCATTCGGCGCTGTGCCTGGCCGGCCTGTCCTCGTCGCGGCTGAACCCGAACCGGCAGGAGGGCGAGCCCGACATCCTGACCGAGCGTCCCGACCTGGTCTGGGCCGGCGATTGCGACGCGCTGGGCAACCTGACCGCCCCGGATTGCGGCCCGGCGCATTCGCCGGAACCGGCGCATCTGCTGGCCGGCCATGACGGCTGGCTGGCCAGCCACGGGCTGACGCATCTGCGCGAGCTATGGCTCGACCCCGACGGCATGGGCCTCAAGGGCGAGGATTCGCTGGCGGCGCTGGATGCCAGCGCCCAGGCCCGGCTGGACCAGGTCCGTCCGGAGGAGGGGCTGGCCTTCGACATCCGCTTCCACCTGCACCCCGAGGTCCAGGCCCGCCAGCAGGGGCAGGACATCCACCTGACCCTGCCGGGTGGCGAGGAATGGCTGTTCACCCATGACGGCGTGGGGCAGCTGCGGCTGGAGGCGTCCTGCCTGCTCGACCGCGCCCTGGCCGAGCCGCGCCCCTCGCGGCAGATGGTGATTTCCGCGCATCTGCTGGGCCGGGCGATCCAGATCGGCTGGACCTTGGCGCGTTCCGGGGGTAGGTGACGGGCCAAATCCGCCATCCACCGCACGGGGCTACCGACCGATGACCGACCGCATTCCGCTGAAGCGCGCGCTGATTTCCGTTTCCGACAAGACCGGGCTGATCGATTTCGCGCGGGCGCTTTCGGCGCGGGGCGTCGAGATCCTGTCCACCGGCGGCACCGCCAAGGCGCTGCGCGAGGCGGGGCTGAGCGTGGTGGACGTGGCCGACGTGACCGGCTTTCCCGAGATGATGGACGGCCGGGTCAAGACGCTGCACCCGGTGGTCCATGGCGGTCTCTTGGCGCTGCGCGACAACGAGGAGCACATGGCCGCCGCCCGGTCGCACAGGATCGGCATGATCGACCTGCTGGTCGTCAACCTGTATCCGTTCGAGGCGACGGTGGCCAAGGGCGCCGCCCATGACGATTGCATCGAGAACATCGACATCGGCGGTCCGGCGATGATCCGCGCCGCCGCCAAGAACCACGCCTTCGTGACGGTGGTGGTCGATGTCGAGGATTACGCCGCCGTGCTGGCCGAGCTTGACGCCAATGACGACCGCACCAGCCTGGCCTTCCGCCAGCGGCAGGCGCAGATCGCCTATGCCCGGACGGCCGCCTATGACGCCGCAGTCTCGACCTGGATGGCCGGCGCCATCGGCGAGGAAACGCCGCGCCGGCGCAGCTTTTCGGGCCAGCTTGCGCAAAGCCTGCGCTATGGCGAGAACCCGCACCAGTCCGCCGCCTTCTACAAGGACGGCTCGGACCGGCCGGGCGTCGCCACCGCGCGGCAATGGCAGGGCAAGGAGCTTTCCTACAACAACATCAACGACACCGACGCCGCCTTTGAACTGGTGGCCGAGTTCGACCCGACCCAGGGCCCGGCGGTGGCGATCATCAAGCACGCCAACCCCTGCGGCGTGGCCCGCGGCGACAGCGCCGTCGATGCCTATCGGCGCGCTTTCGACTGCGACCGCACCTCGGCCTTCGGCGGCATCATCGCGCTGAACACCACGCTGGACGCCGAGACCGCGCAAGCGATCACCGAGATCTTTACCGAGGTGGTCATCGCCCCCGACGCCAGTGACGAGGCGAAGGAAATCTTCGCCGCCAAGAAGAACCTGCGCCTGCTGACCACCGGCGGGCTGCCCGATCCGGCCGCGCCGGGGCTGGCCTTCCGCCAGGTCGCCGGCGGCTTCCTGGTGCAAGGCCGCGACAACGGCCGCATCCTGCCCGCCGACCTGAAGGTGGTGACCAAGCGCCAGCCGACTGACCAGGAACTGGCCGACCTGCTTTTCGCCTGGACCGTGGCCAAGCATGTGAAGTCGAACGCCATCGTCTATGCCCGCGACCTGGCGACCGTCGGCATCGGCGCCGGCCAGATGAGCCGCGTCGATTCGACCCGCATCGGCAAGCGCAAGTCCGAGGATATGGCCGAGGCGCTGGGCCTGGCGCAGGCGCTGACCATCGGTTCCTCGGTGGCCTCTGACGCCTTCTTCCCCTTCGCGGACGGGGTCGAGGCGCTGGCGGCGGCGGGCGCGCGGGCGGTGATCCAGCCCGGCGGCTCGATGCGCGACGCCGAGGTGATCGAGGCCGCGGACCGGCTGGGCCTGGCCATGGTCTTTACCGGCCAGCGGCATTTCCGCCACTGATGGCCGAGACCGCGACCCCCAAGCCGCGGAAAAGCCCGGCGGCCCGGAAGCGGCGCTCGAAAAAGCCGCCGCCGCCGCGCGTCGGGCGCAATGTGGCGCTGGTGGCGGGGCTGGTCTTCCTGCTGGATCAGGCACTGAAATACCTGGTCGTGCATGTGCTGCGGCTGGACCAGCTGCGCGAGATCGACGTGATCGACCCCTGGCTGAACCTGCGCATGGCCTGGAACCAAGGCATGAATTTCGGCCTGTTCGCCAGCGATGTCGAGGTGATGCGCTGGGTGCTGATCGCCATCGCCCTGGCCGTCTGCCTCTGGGTCGGGATCTGGGTCGGACGCGCCAAGCCCTCGCGCTTTGCCCAACTTTCGGCCGGGCTGCTGATCGGCGGCGCGCTGGGCAATGTCGTGGACCGGCTGACCTATGGCGCGGTCGCGGATTTCCTGAACATGTCGCTGCCGGGCTGGCGCAACCCCTATAGCTTCAACGTGGCCGATATCGCGATCTTCCTGGGTGCGCTGGGACTGGTGCTGCTGCCGCCGGAAAAGAAGCCCGAGCCCAGGAAACGCCGCGCCCCGGCCAAGCCGCGGGCGCCGAAACCCCGCCCCGCGAACGGCGAACCGACGCTGCCCGGCGAGGATGCGCAGGCGGAACTGGCGCTGGACGACAAGACCCGTGACGAGCCCGGCAATACGCGCTAAGAACGGGCCGGAAGAACAAGAGGGACGGAAGATGCGGGCGATCGCGCTGACCATGACCACGCTGCTGCTGGCCGCTTGCAGCAGCGATCCGCGTCTGATGAACACCAGCGCCGGCCGCTCCAGCCCTGACGAGTTCTCGATCCTGCCGACCAGGCCCTTGCAGATGCCGGCCGACCTGAACGTGCTGCCGACACCGACGCCGGGGGGCGGCAACATCACCGATCCGACGCCCCATGCCGATGCCGTAGCGGCGCTGGGCGGCAATCCCGGCCAGCTTTCCGCCCAGGGCGTCGGCGCCGCGGACGCGGCGCTGATCGCCCATGCCTCGCGGCTGGGCCGCGACCCGGCGATCCGCCAGACCACCGCGCAAGAGGATCTGGCCTGGCGCAGCCGCCATTCCCGCCGCGCGCTCGAGGTGCTGGCGCGGACCAATGTCTATTACCGCGCCTATGACTCGATGACGTTGGACAGCTGGACGGAGCTGGAGCGGTGGCGGCCGACCGGCGTGCAACTGCCCGCCGCGCCCCCGCGCGGCATGAGCCGGGGCGGCGAGATGGTCCGGCCCAGCGTCCGCGACCGCGTGCCGATCCTGCGCGAGGACTGATCGCCCCCGATCACGCCGAGATGAGGGGCGGCAGGCTTGCGCGCACCCGCGCACAAGGGCAGGTTCATGGCGCGACCCGGAACCGGAGCCTGCCCATGACCATCCTGACCCGACTTGCACCGCTTGCGCTCATGCTGGCCGCATCGCCCGCGCTGGCGGAAATGCCCGAGGGAATCAGCCATTTCACCCTGGATAACGGCCTTGAAGCCGTGGTGATCGAGGATCATCGCGCCCCGGTCGTCGTACAGATGCTGTGGTATCGCATCGGCTCGGCCGACGAGCAGCCGGGCAAGTCCGGCATCGCGCATTACCTGGAGCACCTGATGTTCAAGGGCACCGACAAGCTGGGACCGGGCGAGCTTTCCAGGACCGTGACCGCCAATGGCGGCATGGACAACGCCTTTACCAGCTATGACTTCACCACCTATTTCCAGCGCATCGCCAGCGACCGGCTGCCGCTGATCATGGAGATGGAAGCCGACCGCATGGCCAATCTGAAGATCGGCGAGGACGACTGGCAGGCCGAGCGGCAGGTGGTGCTGGAGGAACGCTCGCAGCGCACCGACAGCGACCCCGGCGCGCAATTCGCCGAGGAACGCAGCGCCGTGCAGTTCTACAATCACCCTTACGGCCGCCCGGTAATCGGCTGGCGGCAGGAGATGGAGGGGCTGACGCGCGAGGACGCCATCGCCTGGTATGACGCGCATTACGCCCCGAACGCCGCCGTTCTGGTCATCGCCGGCGACGTGACGGCCGAGCAGGTCCGGGAGCTGGCGGAAGAATATTACGGCCTTATCCCGCCCAAGCCCGATGCCGCTCGCAAGCCGCGCCCGCAGGAACCGATCCAGCGCTCGCCCCGGCGGATCGAGCGGGTGGATGCCCGCGTCGCCCAGCCGGTGATGATCCGCAGCGTGATCGCACCCGAACGCAACCGGGGCGAACAGCAGCAGGCCGCGGCGCTGACCGTGCTGGCCAACCTGCTGGCGGGTTCCAGCCAGACCTCGGTCCTGGCCCGCGACCTGGTTCTGACCGGCAAGGCGCTTTACGTGAATGCCTCCTATGACGGGTTCGCGGTCGATCCGACCACCTTCGCGATCTCGATGGTGCCGGCGCCGGGCGTGTCGAATGCCGAGGCCGAGGCGGCGCTGGACGCGGCGCTGGCGAAATTCCTGGCCGATGGCCCCGATCCCGCGCAGCTGGAGCGGGTCAAGACCCGGATCCGCGCCGGCCGCGTCTATGCCCAGGATTCGGCGCATGGCCGGGCCTATGACTATGGCCAGGGCCTGGCCACCGGCCTGACCGTCGAGGACGTGAACGACTGGCCCGACATCCTGGCCGCCGTCACCCCCGAGGACATCCGGGCCGCCGCGAAACTGGTGCTGGAAAGCCGGGCCAGCGTCACCGGCTGGCTGCTGCCGCCGCCGGAGGCGCCGGTCGAGGCCCGCGCCGATTCCGCGCCCGAACCGGTCTCTGCCGATACCGCCAATCCGGGAGAAGCCGAATGATCCGCGCCCTTGCCGCCCTTGCCTTCGTCGCGCTGGCCGCGCTGCCGGCCAGCCTTCAGCAGGCCCGCGCCATCGAGATCCAGCAGATCACCTCGCCCGGCGGCATCACGGCCTGGCTGGTCGAGGATCACTCGATCCCCTTCACCGCGCTGTCCTTGATGTTCCGGGGCGGCGCCAGCCTGGACGCGCCGGGCAAGCGCGGCCAGATCAGCCTGATGACCGCGCTGCTGGAAGAAGGCTCGGGCCAGATGGACTCGGTGCAATATGCCGAGGCGGTCGAGGGGCTGGGCGCACAGAACCGTTTCGATGTCGGGGACGACGCGCTGACCGTCAATGCCCGCATGCTGACCGAGAACCGCGATGAGGCGGCCGAATTGCTGCGCCAGGCACTGGCCGAGCCGCGCTTCGACCCCGATGCCGTCGAACGGGTGCGGGCGCAGCTGCAGGCGGTGATCCGCGCCGAGGCGACCGACCCGAACGCCATCGCCAGCAAGGAGCTGGCGCGGCAGGCCTGGGGCGAGCATCCCTATGCCAGCTCGATCAACGGCACCGCCGAATCGGTGGCGGCGCTGAGCCGCGACGACCTGATCGCGGCCAAGGACCGCGTTCTGGCCCGCGACCGCGTGGTGGTGGCGGCCGCTGGCGATATCAGTGCCGAGGAACTGGGCCGGCTGATCGACAAGGTGCTGGGCGGGCTGCCCGAGCAGGGCTCGGCCCCGCTGCCGGACAAGGCCCGGCTGCAACTGACCGGCGGGGTAACGGTGATCGACTGGGACAGCCCGCAGACGGTGGTCAGCTTTGCCCAGCCCGGCCTGCCCATGTCCGACCCGGATTACTTCGCCGCCTATGTCGCCGATCACATCCTGGGCGGCGGCGGCTTTTCCTCGCGGCTGATGGACGAGATCCGCGAAAAGCGCGGGCTGACCTATGGCGTGCGCACCGGCCTTGCGAACGGCGTCTATGGCGAGACCTGGCAGGGCGGCATGGCCAGCGCCAACGACAAGGTGGCCGAGGCGGTCGGCCTGATCCGCCAGGAATGGGACCGGTTCGCCCAGGGCGGCGTGACGGAAAAGGAACTGGCCGATGCCAAGACCTATCTGACCGGCGAATATGCGCTGCGCTTCGACGGCAACGGCAAGATCGCCGGCATTCTGGCCGGGATGCAGCTGATCGGCCTGCCGGCGGATTACGTCAACACCCGCAACGGCAAGATCGAGGCGGTGACGGCCGCGGACGTGCAGCGCGTCGCCAAGCGCCTGCTGCATGCCGGCCAGATCCGCTTCGTTCTGGTCGGCCGGCCCGAGGGTATCGACGCCACCAATTGACGAATCCTTTCCCGGCGCAGCGGGAAATGCTAGATCTGGGGGCATGAACAATCACGACCCCCAGATGCGCCCCGTGATCCGGCAGCTGGACGAGGCCGCCGCCAACCGCATCGCGGCGGGCGAGGTGGTCGAGCGCCCGGCCTCGGCGGTCAAGGAACTGGTCGAGAATGCGCTGGATGCCGGGGCCGCGCGGGTGGACATCGCCATCGCCAAGGGCGGCAAGGCGCTGATCCGCGTCAGCGACGACGGCTGCGGCATGACGGCCGAGGATCTGCCGCTGGCCCTGGCCCGGCACGCGACCAGCAAGATCGACGGCAGCGACCTTCTGGACATCCGCAGCTTCGGCTTTCGCGGCGAGGCGCTGCCCAGCCTGGGCGCGGTGGGCCGGCTGTCGATCACCAGCCGCGCCGCCGGCCATGACGGCGCGCAGATCGCCGTCACGGGCGGGCGCATCGGCCCGGTCAAGCCCGCCGCCGGCAATCGCGGCACCGTGGTCGAGCTGCGCGACCTGTTCTTTGCCACCCCGGCGCGGCTGAAATTCCTGCGCTCGGACCGGGCCGAGACCCAGGCCGTGGCCGAGGTCGTCCGCCGCCTGGCCATGGCCGAACCCTATGTCGGCTTCACCCTGACCGACGAGGACGAGGGCCGGGTGCTGTTCCGCGCCGATGCCGAGCAGGGCGAGCTGTTCGGCGCCCTGCAGACCCGGCTCGCGCGCGTCATGGGTCGCGAGTTCATCGACAACGCCCTGCCCATCGACGCGACGCGCGACGGCATCACCCTGACCGGCTTTGCCGCGCTGCCGACCTATTCGCGCGGCGCGGCGGTGGCGCAGCATCTTTACGTCAACGGCCGGCCGGTGCGCGACAAGCTGCTGACCGGGGCGCTGCGGGCGGGCTATATGGACGTGCTGGCCTCGGGGCGGCATCCGGCAGCGGTACTGTTTCTGGCCTGCGACCCGCACCAGGTCGACGTGAACGTGCATCCTGCCAAGGCCGAGGTCCGGTTCCGCGAACCCGGCATTGCCCGCGGGCTGGTGGTTTCTGCCTTGCGTCACGCGCTGGCGGGGGCGGGGCATCGCAGCTCGTCCACCGTGGCCGCGGCGGCGCTGGGAGTGGCGCGGGCGGAACCCGTTTCCGAGCCGCCGCGCCGCTATCAGGCGCATTACGGCCCCGCCCGCCCCTCGGCCCCGGCCATCGCCGCCAGCCTGGCCTTTCAGGCGCCGGGTTTCGCCGAGGCGCCGACCGCAAGGGTCGAGCCGGAGCCCGAAGCGTCGGTCGAGGCGCCGCTCGGCGCTGCCCGCGCGCAATTGCACGAGAACTGGATCATCGCCCAGACCGCCGATGGCATCGTCATCGTCGACCAGCATGCCGCGCATGAGCGGCTGGTTTATGAGCGGCTGAAGGCGCAGCTTGATGCCAGCGGCATCGCCAGCCAGGCCCTGCTGATCCCCGAGATCGTCGAGCTGTCCGAATCCGAGGCCCAAAGCATCCTGGCCATCGCCGAGGATCTTGCCGCGCTGGGGCTGGTGATCGAGCCCTTCGGCGGCGGCGCCGTGGCGGTGCGCGAGGTGCCGGCGCTGGTCCAGCGCCTGGACGCCCGGCGGCTGATCCGCGACATCCTGGACGACCTGGCCGATCAGGGCGCATCGGACCGGCTGCGGGCGCGGGTCGATGCGGTGCTGTCCTCGATGGCCTGCCACGGCTCGGTGCGCTCGGGCCGGCGCATGTCGGCGGAGGAGATGAACGCACTTCTGCGCGAGATGGAGCGGGTGCCGAAATCCGGCCAATGCAACCACGGCCGCCCGACCTGGATCGAGTTGAAGCTGGCGGATATCGAGCGGCTTTTCGGGCGATGATCGCCTCGCACCGGCATCGCTATGTCCTTGTCCATATTTCGAAAACCGGCGGCACCGCGCTGGGGTTGGAGATGCGTGTCGGGCAAGGATGACATCATCCCGTCCGACACGCCCAAGGGCCGCAACCGCCGCCGCGTCAAGAACCTGGCCACGCGCGTGCGGTTGTCAGAGCCTTCGACGATGGCCGATATTCAAGGCCCGGTCGATCCAGCCGCCCTGGCGGATTGCCTGGTCTTTACCCTGGTGCGGCCCCCCCCTGGGTGCAGGCGCCGAGCGATCATTCCTGGCTGGGCGGGCGGGGCTTTGCGCCCCTCTCGGTGCGGCCGGCCGAGGCGGCGGGCTTTGCCGATTTCCTGCGCGACCCGATGACGCAGGCGCGGCTGTCGATCCCGACGCGGCCTTACCTGACCGGACCGCAGGGCGAATCCCCGGCGCCCTACCCGAAGCTCGAACATCTCAGTGCCGACCTGCCCCGGCTTGAGGCCCGCTTGGGCTTTTCCCCGCACCGGCTGCCGCATGAGAACCGCCCGGACCATGGCGATTGGCGCGCGGCCAAGGACGCCGAGACGGCCGGCATCGTCGCATGCCCCGCGGCCGAGGGCATCGCCCGCTTCAGCCATCGCTTCGATCCCGATTGACCCCGGCGCCGCTCGGGGCGACAAATGGATAGTCCCGGAGGTGCCGCCATGCTGGAAATCAGCCCCGAAAAGATCGCCCATGTCATCATCCGCGCCCGCGAATACGACAGCGGCATCAACCCCTGGGCGCATAGCGGGCATCGCAAGGGCCATGGCACGCAGACCGAACTGGCCGAGTTCATCGCCAGCCTGAACGAGGACGAGCAGGCCAGCCTGGTCGCGGTGATGTGGATCGGCCGCGACACCTTCGGCCCCGAGGATCTGGACGAGGCGATCGAGACCGCCAAGGCCGAGCGCAGTACCCCCACCGAGGACTACCTGATGGGCGAGCCGCAGCTGGCCGATTATCTGGAAGCCGGGATGGAGGCGCTTGGCATCTCGCCCGAAGATGCCGAGGACGCGTTGCAGCGCCCGGTCTAGCCATCCGGTCCCTGGCAAGGAACAGCGGCGATTCCGCACCACACCAGCGACGGCCAAGGACTGCGAAAGCGGTCGCAGGTTCCCCGGCCCCGGTCCGGCCGCATGACCGGGACCGGCGGTCGCCGCCCCGCCCGGCAATCGGGCGCCTGGGCCCTGGCCAGGTTGCGAAGGCGCGCCCGCCGTCAGTCCCGCGCCAGCCGGATCAGTTCGCCCGCATCGGTCAGGACCAGCAGCGCCCCGTCCGGCGCCAGTTCGATGTCGCGCACCCGGCCGATGCCTTCCAGCAGGCGCTGCTCTCCGGTCACGCGGTCGCCCTCGATGCGCAGCCGCACCACCGCGCCGGCCTGCAAGCCGCCGATCAGCGCGTCGCCTTGCAGTTCCGGGAACATGGCACCCTGATAGAACAGCATGCCGCTGGGCGCGATCACCGGATCCCAGTAATAGACCGGCTGCTCCATCCCCTCGCGCTGGGTGATGCCCTGGCCGATTGGGGCGCCGCTGTAATCCTGACCATAGGTGATCACCGGCCAGCCATAGTTGCGCCCGGCCTGCGGCAGGTTGAGCTCGTCGCCGCCCTGCGGCCCGTGTTCGACGGTCCATAGCCGGCCCTGCCCGTCCAAGGCCGCCGCCTGGATGTTGCGATGGCCCCAGGACCAGATTTCGGGCCGGGCCTGCCCGTCTCTGAACGGGTTGCCGGGCGCGGGGCTACCGGTGACGGGGTCGATGCGCAGCACCTTGCCCAGATGCGTGCCCAGATCCTGCGCCAGTTGCCGCGGCTCGGGGCGCGAGCGTTCGCCGGTGGTGACAAACAGCTGGCCCTGCCGGTCGAAGACCAGGCGCGAGCCGAAATGCAGGGTCGAATCCCAGGCCGGCTCCTGCCGGAAGATCACCCGCATCTCTTCCAGCGCGGTGCCATCGGCCGACAGCCGACCGGTGCCGACCGCGGTGGCGTTGCGGCCATTGCCGCGCGGCTCGGAAAAGCTGAACCAGACCTGCCGCGTCCGGTCGAAATCCGGGGCCACCGCCACGTCCAGAAGCCCGCCCTGGCCGCGGGCATCGGCCTCGGGCATGCCCTGGATCGGCTGGGACAGCTGGCCATCACGGTACAGCCGCAGCGTGCCGGTGCGTTCGGTGATCAGCAGGCCGCCATCGGGCAAAAGCGCCATGCCCCAGGGATTGCTGAGCCCGCGGATCAAGGGGGTCCGGGCCATGGGGATCTGCTGGCGGATCTCGGGGGCGCGGGTCTGGCCCGGAAAGGCCGGGCTCTGCCCGCTGGCATTCGGCGGGCGGTCGTTCAGCTCGGCCAGCGCCGGCGGGGCGGCAAGGCACAGGGCAAGGCTGGCGGCAATGGCGGCGGGTCGCGTCATCATGGTCGCATCCGTCTGACTGGGGTTTGCGGCCCAACGTCCCGGCCGCCGCTTGCGTTCCCGGCCGGGGTCAAGGCGCGGTCAGATGGTCCCGGAACAGCGCCGCTGCCCTGCCCCAAGCCCCCTCGTCGATGCGGTCGAGGCGCTTCAGAACCGGCAACAGCTGCCCGGCATAATCCAGCGCGCTTTCGCGCGGCAAGAGCGAGGGCAGGTTGTCGATCGCCATCACGTCCAGCGGCGGGTGCGCGGCGACACGGACCACCGGCCGGTGCCAGTCGGTCGCGCGATCATAGACCTTGACCGGGTTGAAATCGCTGGAGGGATCGCAGGCGACGTCACCGATCACCGTCAGCGCCCGGCCGGGCCCGACCGCCTCGGGCGGCACCAGAACCGGGGTCTGCGGCCCGGCCAGGATGCAATTGACGAACAGCTCATGCGCCAGGATCTCGGGGAAGGGGCCGCCGCCGGCCGTCTCGGCCATGTCCCATTTCGTGACCCGCACCCCCATGCGGCCCAGCAGGTCCGAAGCGCCGCTGCCCACCCTCCCCAGCGCGCCCACCACGATGGCATGCGGCCGCGGCGCGCCGGTCGCGTCCAGCTCGGCCCGCAGCTCGTCCAGCATCGCCTCTTGCGAGGGCCAGGCGGCGACCGGCCCGCAGAGGCTGCCGCGCCGCTGCGCCGCCCAGGCCTTCAGCGAGACCGCTGCCCCGGCGAAACCGGCCCAATAGCCGAAGGCCGCCAGCCGCCGGCCGCTTTCGTCGGTCAGGTATTCCAGGTCATAGAGCGCGCCGCCGCCGTCGCGAAACCGGCGCAGCAGCGCCAGCCCGGCCGGCTGGCCCTTGTAGGCATGGCCGAACATGATGTGGCGATGCGCCAGGGGCGTGCCGTCCTCGGGCAGTTCCTTGAGGCCAAAGACGATGGCCTCGGCCGGGGCGCCGGGCCATGAAGCCGCGGGCGCGATCTCGGCCCCGGCCGCGGCATAATCGGCGACGGGCAGGACACGATGCGGGCTTTCCTCGACCGTGACGCGAAAGCCCTGCGCGATCAACTCGCCCACGCCTGCCGGGGTGATGCCGACCCGCTGTTCATTGGCGCGGCTTTCCGCGCGGACCCAGAGATGAACCATACGCACCCTCCTTTCCGGTCGAGGCTAGGGAAATGGCGCCTGTACGGCAAGCGAGGGCCGCCTGGCGCCGCGGAACGGTCCCTGTCCGGCCGCGTCGATGCGGGTGACGGCCTGGGCTATGGGCTCGACGATCACCGCCATGGCGAAGGCGGTGGCATGGATCATGCGCTCGCCGTCCAGCGCCAGGGCGACGTGACCGGGCCAGAACAGCAGGTCGTTGCGGCGGATCGCGCCGTCGGCCGGGGGAAAAGCGGCTTCCTGCATGTCGCTGTCGCCGGGACAGGGCACGGCGCAGGCCGCCAGCGCAGCCTGCGCCAGGCCCGAGCAGTCGATGCCGCAGCGGCTGTTGCCCCCCCACAGATAGGGCGTGCCCAGGAAACGCTCGGCCACCGCGGCGGGGTCGCGCTCGGCCCGGTCCGAGATATGCTGCGCCGGCACCCAGCCGCCCTGCGCCAGCCGGGCGAAGCCGTCCCGCATGGCGACGACCGTCAGCCGCGCGCCCAGCGACAGCCGCATCTGCTCGGGGGTTTTCATGTCCGGCTCGGCATAGACATGGGTGGCCGGGGCGCTGACCCGGTGGGTGATGGCCGGCATCTGCCGGCTCAACCCCTCGGCCCGGACCCAGCCGCAATAGCCGTCGGCCGCCGCCTGCACGAAGGCCCAGCCCTCGGCCTGTTCCAGCTGCACCAGGTCGGCGCCGAAATTCAGCTGGCGGTCGCGGGCGCCGCAGGGCGCGCGGCACAGATCGGCCAGCGGCGCGGCCAACCGCATCGGCTGCCCGGGCGTATAGGCCGGACGCTCCAGGATGCCGCGCAGGGATTCCAGCGCGACCCGCTCGGTCGCCGGGGTCAGCCGGCGGTCGGCAGGCGCGGTCATCGCAGGATTTCCGGCAGGGCGTGCAGGATGGCGCGCATGGCCTGGCCCGCCCCGCCCTTGGGCCGGCCAGGCGCGGCGCTTGGCTGCCAGCCATAGATGTCGAAATGCGCATAGGCCCGCGCCCGACCGGCAAAGCGGCGCAGGAACAGCGCAGCAGTGATCGCCCCGGCAAACCCGCCCGAGGGTGCATTGTCCAGATCAGCGATGGCCGGCTCGATCATCGCCTCATAGGGTTCCCAGAAGGGCAGGCGCCAGACCGGGTCGCCATGGGCCCGGCCAGCGCCCTGGATCGCGGCCGCCAGCGCGTCGTCGTCGCAGAAGAAGGGCGGCAGTTCGGGGCCAAGCGCCACGCGGGCGGCGCCGGTCAGCGTCGCCATCGACACCAGCAACTCCGGCGCCTCCTCCTCCGCCAGCGCCAGCGCATCGGCCAGCACCAGCCGGCCCTCGGCATCGGTATTGTTGACCTCGACCGTCAGGCCCTTGCGGCTGATCAGGATGTCGCCGGGGCGGAAAGCATTGGCAGAAATGGCGTTTTCCACCGCCGGGATCAGAATGCGCAGCCGCATGTCGCGATGCAGGCCCAGCCGGGCCAGGGTCTCGGCCAGGCCCAGCACATTGGCCGCGCCGCCCATGTCCTTCTTCATCAGCGCCATCGAGGCGGCCGGCTTGATGTCCAGCCCGCCGGTATCGAAACAGACCCCCTTGCCGACCAGCGTCAGCCGCGGCCCCTCGCCCGGAAAGCGGATGTCGATCAGCCGCGGGGGCTGCGCGCCGGCCCGGCCGACGGCGTGGATCATGGGAAAGTTGCGAGTGATCAGATCGTCGCCGCCAATCACCTCGATCCCGGCGCCATGCCGCAGGGCCAGGTCGCGGGCCGCCTGTTCCAGCTCGCCCGGCCCCATGTCCGAGGCCGGGGTGTTGATCAGGTCGCGCGCCAGATACTCGCCCGCGGCCATGGCGATCAGCCGGTCGCGGTCCAGCCCCTCGGGACAGACAAGGCGGGCGCCGGGCGCCTCGATCCGCTTGTAGCGGTCAAAGCGATACTGCGCGAAAAGCCAGCCCAGGGCGCCCAGGCCCAGATCGAAATCCTGGGGGAAATTCGCCAGATGCCAATTGCCGGCAGGCAGCACCTCGGCCGCCCGCGCCAGCGCAAAGCGTTCGCGCGCGGGGCGATCCGCGGGCTGGGGGCCAAGGCCGAACAGCGCGCCGCCAAGCCCGCCATCCGGCAAGGGAAGCAGGCAAACCTGGCCGGGCTTGGCCGCAAAACCCTGCGCCTTGGCCCAGGTCGCGGCCAGGGGGCCGATGTCGGGGGGCAGATCCGGCCCGGCATCGCCCGACCGGACCAGCCAAAGCGGAAGCGAGGGGGCATCGGGATCGGCAAATCGGGGTATCATCGGCATTTTCGTGACCTTCTGTCCTTTGCGGCACCCTAACGCCCCGGCCAAGGGCTGCAAGGGCGCGTTCGTTCAAGGGGATTCCGGCGAATCCCACAGCTGGGTCAACGACCGGTTGCCGATCCGCTCAAGCCTGCGGGTGGTGGCAGCAAGCGCCGGATCGTCCTGGCGTTCCGCGCAAGCGCCGACATCTATGGCGACACCGGCCAGGGTGACGAGCCCGACCTGCCAAGCCAATCGCGAAAGCTGGTCGGCGTTGGCGACGACGACCCCCAGGTCGCCCCGCTGCGAGGCTGCCACCGTGCGGCCGAGCGCAAGCGCAAGCTGTTCCAGCGCCGCACCGATAATCCGGCCCGCCGCGGGTTCCCCCAGTTCACGAACGATCTGTTCAAGCCTTTGCACGTCGATCCGAACGGTCTCGTCCATGCTCAGAACTGCAATCTTCGTCATTCCCGCTCCCATCTGGGCTTTCTGTCGCGCCGAGGCGCAAGCTGGCACCAATCCATCAAGAAAAGGTTATGCAGCGCGCGCTAAACCACTCGAACTTTATCGGTTCAGCCGCTATCACTCTTGCGATCGGTAGATGAGGATAGGAATGAAAGAAGCACGTCCACTGCCGCTGTATCTGGTCCAGCGCTACCACGGCTGGCGCGCCACAGCCTTTGTCGAAAATCGTGTCTGGTATCGCCGCCTGGCCGAGGACGGCCAGCATCCCCGCGCCATGGTCATCGCCTGTTGCGATTCGCGCGTTCATGTGACCTCGATCTTCGGGGCGGATACAGGTGAGTTCTTCATTCACCGCAACATCGCGAATCTGGTTCCGCCCTATGCGCCGGACGGCGAGCAGCATGGCACCTCGGCCGCGGTCGAATATGCGGTGAACACGCTCAAGGTCGCCCATGTGGTCGTGGTGGGACACACCAATTGCGGCGGCGTGCAGGGATGCCATGCCATGTGTTCCGGCCATGCGCCCGAGCTCGAGGAAAAATCCAGCTTTGTCGGCCGCTGGATGGACATCCTGCGACCGGGTTACGAGCGCGTGGCGACGCTGCCGCCCGAACAGCAGATTCGCGGGCTCGAACGGCAGGCCGTCCTGGTTTCGCTTGAAAACCTGATGACCTTTCCCTTTGTGAAAACCGCAGTCGAATCAGGGAACCTGTCCTTGCACGGAGTCTTGCACGACATCGCCGAGGGAACGCTGGAACAATACGATCATCAGGCTGGGGGATTCACGCCGGTCATCTGAGTCCGCCCGCCGCACCGACATCGGCCGGTTGCAGATGCGGCCGGGAAAGTCCGGCCTCGGAAGCGCAAAGGCCCTGCGCCGAGTGGTTGTTCCGGTTCAGTTCACGATGAATTCGGCATGCAGCGCCCCAGCGGCATGAACCGCCTTCAAGATATCAATCATGTCGCGGGGCCTGATGCCCAGGGCGTTGAGCCCCGCGACCACCTCGGACAAGGATGATTCACCGGATATTTCGGCAAAGCCGATCCCCGGTTCCTGGGTGATTTCGGCCTGCGTCCTGGGCAGAACCACGGTTTCTCCCGGAGAGAAGGGATTCGGCTGCGACACGACAGGTGTTTCCCGCACCCGCAGGGTCAGGTTGCCCTGGGAAACCGCCACCCGCGAGATGCGCACATCCTCGCCCATGACAATAGTGCCAGATTTGTGATCGATGACGACGCGAGCGGCTGTCTCGGGCTCGACGGTGATATTCTCGATCTGTCCCATAAGCCGCGCCGGGTTGACCCGGCCCAAAACGGTCGAGTCGATCACGATGGTTCCCGAATCGACAAGCTCGGCCAGTCCACGTCCCAGCGTGCGATTGATCGCAGCCTCCACGCGGGCTGCTGTGGTGAAATCGGGATTCCTCAACGCCAGGCGCAGGTTTGTCATCTGCGAGAAATCGAAGGCCACCTCCCGCTCCACCCGCGCGCCCGAGGGGATGGTTCCTGTTGTCGGCACGCCTTGGACGACCGAGGCGGCTGCACCGGAGGCTTCCGTTCCTCCAGCCAGAACCGAGCCTTGCGCTACGGCGTATATTTCGCCGTCTGCCGCGCTCAGCGGCGTCATGACCAATGTGCCACCCAGCAGGCTTTTCGCATCGCCTATCGCGGCCACGCTGACATCGATCTGCGAACCGGCACGCGCAAAGGGCGGCAGGGTCGCTGTGACGATCACCGCCGCCACGTTCTTGGGCCGGAATGCTTCGTCAGTGACATTAACGCCCAGTCGTTCCAGCAATCCGGCCATGATCTCTTCGGTAAAAGGCGAGTTTCGCAAGCTGTCGCCCGAACCGCTCAGACCGACGACAAGGCCATAACCGACCAGATCGTTGCCCCGGACGCCGTCGATATTAGCCAGATCCTTGATCCGGACCGGCGCTGCGAGTCCGGGAGCGGCAAGGCCGAACAGGATCAGCAGAAGGCATAAAAACCTCATGACAGGTAGTCCGCGAGGCTGAGACGGGAAAGCCGAACCGTGATGGCATAGAGACTTTGAATCTTTGCTTCTGTTTCCTCCAAGGCAGTGGCGGTCTCAGCGGGGTCGGCACCGATCATGTTCGTGCGCGCGATGGATAGCGTTGTTGTTTCGGCCGAGTTTCTGGCCTGCGCCTGGGTGACGGCGGCTTGTTGTTGGCCCAGATCGGCGCGGGCAGCAGTCAATCCGATCGTTGCCTTGGCCAGTCGGACCCCGGCTTCGGAGAAAAGATCGCGCAAGGTCTTTGCGTCCATTGCCGGCCCGGCTTCCGAAGCATAGGCGATCATGGCCATTCCCTTGAGCGTGTCGCGCAGTTCCACCGAATTGGCCGAAAGATTGCTGTCGATCCGATGATCGGGCGAAATCAAGAACCGGGTACTGCCGTTATCGCTACCCCGGTAGACCGTGTCGGAAAAGCCCCCAGCCCCCTGTGGCGCAGCGAACCATGCGTCGATACGGTTTGCGATAGCCGCCGCCGTGGTCGCGCCAGAGACCGCGGTATTCAGCTCCGCGAGGATCGTTTCAAAACCGGCCAGTGCCGGACCGTCGGTCCGGTTGCCTGCAAAAAGATGTTGCCCGACGCTGGTGGTGTTCAGGGTAGCAAGCATAGACTGGAAATCCCGCTTGATGCTGTCGGCACGCGCCCTCAGGTCATGCTCGTCCAGAATATTGGGCTCCGTCAGCAACCGGGGGCCGAGATCGTCCACGACATCGTGGATCTGCCCGAGCGCGGCCTGCATGCCGGCCAGCCGGGTTTGCGCTTCCGATGCGTTTTGCTGGAACGTGGTCAGCAGCTTCAGTCGGGATTCGATATGCGAGATCCCCGACAGATCCCCGCCCAGCGTCTTGGGAATATCCGATTTGTCCCCGGTCATCATTTCCTGGGTCAGCCGGTCCAGCCTGGCTTTCAGCCCCTGCTGCCCAAGGCGGAGTTGATAGGAACGGGAAAGATCGCCGATGGAATGAAAAGCGGTCATGTCAGCCTCAGGATAGTATCCAGCATGTCATTTGCGGTCTGAAAGACCTTGGCATTGGCGGCGTAGGCACGCTCCAAAGCGAGCAGGCTTTCCATTTCCTTGTCGCTGTCCACCCCCTCCGCCAGAAGGGCCGATTGGAGACCAGATTGACGCGAGCTGCTTTGCATGGCGCTGGCTTCGGCTCGGATACGATTCGTTGCAACAGCCGAAGACAGGTCTGCCGAAAGGCCCTGCAGGCCGCGTGGTGCGTCGGACAAGCTGGCCGAAGCCGGCGAACGCGTGGTCGAAATTGCCATACCGAGCCGATCAAGCAGCGCGCTTTCTCCCGAACTGCCGGGGTCGATCGCATTTATACCCGCGCGGATCCGCCAAAGTTGTCCGCCCGTTTCGGGGTTTGCCGCCCGGTTAACCGCAATGCGGCTGGCGAAGCCGGTTTCATCGGCAGAGCTGAAAGCGCCCTGGGAATCCGTGAACAGCCCTGGGTCGCCTGGATTCAGGGAAGGGTCGATCGCCGGATCGGACAACCTGTCGTATAGATCGCGGGCGAAAGCGTCGATCTGCTGCTGGTAAGCCGGGGCAATCTGGTCGCGAATGACAAAATTCGCTTCCAGACTGCCGCCGTTCCACATGGTTTTCTGCGGGTCGCCAAGTGGCTTGCCGTTCAGCGTCAGCGCAGAAAGCGCGCCGCTGGCCGCGGTCATATCGGCAGTGATGCCGGAGACGGCGTCGAAGCCGATCCTGGCCGGCTCGGTGCCGTCCAGCAGGATGGCGCCGCCGGATGTGAACAGGGCAACCCGGCCATTTTCACGCGATACCTCCTTGATAGGCACGATATCCGATACGCTGTCTATGATCGCCTGTCGCGCGTCCATCAGCGACGAGGCATCCTTGCCCTGCGCGGTTACGGTGACGATCTGCGCATTCAGTTTCGCCACCTGTTCAAGCGCGGTGTTCAACCGCGAAACGTCATTCTTGATGGCCTGTTCCGCCTTGCCACGCTCGGCCTGGATGGTGGCGGAAATGCCGTTGACCTTGTTTGCCAGGACCGTGGCCGTATCCAGCACCGTCGCCAGCCGTGCTTCGCTGTCGGGCCTTGCGGCCGCACGGGTCAGCGCGGATTCGAAGTCGGTGAGAGTTTGGACCAGCGAGGATGCCTCGGTCCCGGTGCCGAAGGCCTGTTCCATGGTGGCGTGGAAGGCCGCCACGGTCCGGGTTGAACCGACATCCGCCAGAGCCAGGCGATTGTCGGCGATCAGCCCCGCCGTGACCGTTCGGCTGACGCCATCGATGCTCACGCCGCCACCGCGTTCTGCCAGGCGCGAGGACAGGTCGAGCTCTCTGCGCCCGTAGCCGGGCGTCAGCGCGTTCGCAATGTTGGAGGACACGACTTCCGTGCCCCGCGAAGCCGCGGTCAGCCCTGAAACGGCATTGGAGATGGCGGATGAAAGGCTCATTTACAAACTCCGTTTTCCGAGCGCGGGACAGGCTGAAGCACGCCGGCCAATGTCAGCGCTTGAGATTGGCGGTTTCCTGCAGCATCTCGTCGACGGTCTGGATGACCTTGGCGTTCGAGGTATAGGCGCGCTGGGTCTGGATCAGATCGGTCAACTCGGCCGCGACATCGGTGGTCGATGCCTCACGCGCATAGCCGGCGATCGCGCCAGTCGGACCGTCGCCGGCATCCCACAGGTAGAACGCACCGGATTGGGGCGAGATCTTGTAGGTCTGGTTGTCCATCGCGATCAGACCGTTCGGATTGGGAACACCCACCAGCGGCACCTGATACAGGGTCCGCGTGAAACCGGTGTCATAGGTGGCGCGAAGATGGCCACTTTCGTCGATCTCCAGCGCGGTCAGGTTCCCGACAGGCGAGCCGTTCTTGGTCACATTGGCCGGCGAGAAGCCGGCGCTGAGCTGGGTGATCCCCTGGCTGTCGCCATATCGGCCCAGGTTGATGGTCATCGGTCCGTTCGCGCCGGGGACGGTGAGAAGCCCGGTTGCCGCGCTGTAGGCGCCGCCCGTGACCGTCGTCACGCCCGCAAGCGTGCCGCCGCCGGACTGGCCGCCCTGGAACTCCAGCGTGTAGACGCCGATCAGCGAGTCGTCGGCGGGGGTAGCCGGATCGTCGATGATGGCCGAATCGCGGATCTCCATCGTCCAGCGGTTCGTGCGAGTCCCGGCCGCGCCCGCCACCTCGGGCGTGAAGCTGACCGCCATCCTTTCGGAATTGCCGAGGTTGCCGAAATATTCGACCTCCATTTCCCAGGCATCGCCGGCCGCGCCGGCGACCGCGTCGTCGGCGGGCAGGTTCACGCGCAGGTTGATCCGCGTCGTCGGGTCGGCCGCGGTCTGGCTGGGATTGATCAGGATCGGCTGCAAGCCGGTCGCAGAATCGCGCGGCTGGCTGGAAATCGTGCCGTCGGCATTGGCCGGCCAGCCCATCAGCACCAGCCCCGAACCGGTGCGAAGATACCCCTGGTCGTCGGTGCGGAACGAACCGGTCGTCGTCATCACCAGTTCGCGCTGCGTGCCCGGTCCCGAGGCCAGGGCGGCGGCATGGATCACGGGCAGCATGCCGCGCCCGGAAATCGCGATGTCCATCGGATGCGCGGTGGGAACCAGGTTGCCGCGCTGGTCCACCAGCCGGCTGGTCGAGGCGCGGACGCCGCCGGCCGTATAAAGCCCGCCGCCGCGGCCCTGGTTGATCACCATGCTTTCGAAACTGGTATCCACCCGCTTGTAGCCATAGGTGCCGGAATTCGCGATATTGTCGGAAATATTGGCCAGGCGCGTGGAATTGGCGGCAAGCCCGGACACCCCGGCACTGAGGGCAGATGAAATCGACATTCTGTTGTCACCCTGTCTGAGTCGTTCTGCGTGGAGTTTGCCGGCCGGGGGTTAACATGCCGCTAACGGCATCCCGGCCCGGCCGGTCATCTCAGTAAAATCACTTCGATCCGGTTGTTGTTGGGGTCCATCGGGTTCACCGACCGGTTGCGCCGGTCGGCGAAGGCGGTGACGCGCTGGATGCGCGCGCTGTCGAAGCCCGAGCCCTCGAGCAGGTTGCGCAGGGCATGGGCACGGGCGTCCGACAGCGCCCAGACCGGCGACTGGATCAGCATCTCGGGATAGGCGCGGACATGGCCGGTCAGCGCGACCTCGTTCCTGATGCGCCCCAACACACCCGCAAGGATGCCGGCCAGTTCCTTCATCGCCGGGGTCGGCTGGGCGCTGTCGCCGACGAAAAGCGGCTCGTCCATCAGGTCGGTCAACTCGATCACCAGCCCCTCGTCCGTCATGCGGGTCACGACATGGCGCAGCAGATTGACCTTTTGCATGGATTCCGCGCCGCTGCCGGTCAGCTGGTCCTGGACGTGGCGGGCCATCTCCTCGAAACCCGCTTCCCGGCCTTCGCGCGCCTGCGCGGCCAGCGTGTCGCGCGAGGCGCCGGCGCCCTGGCCCGAATCGGTTTCGGCATCCTGCACCTCGCCCCCGAAGGGCCCGTCATGGCCGCTGCGGGTCGAATGGATCAGCGTCGGGTTGAAATACTCCGCCAGCCCCTGCCGCTGCTTTTCGGTGGTGGCGTTCAGCAGCCACATGAGCAGGAAAAACGCCATCATCGCCGTGACGAAATCGGCATAGGCGACCTTCCAGGCGCCGCCGTGATGCCCGGCTTCGCACGCGCCCTGAACCTTCTTGATGATGATCGGGGCGCCGCCACCGTTCCCGGCCATGAACCATTCCTTTCGTTGCCTGCCGGGAAAGGTCTCGCGCCGCGCCGCCAAATACCAGTTACCGCTCAAATGCCGCCTATTTCCCCCAGGCGCCGCCGGGGACCGGCTAGCCGCGAGCAGCCGCGCCATCTTGCGCCGGCCCCGTGCGCGGATAATCTGTGCCGATGCAGACCGAAGGCGAATACGACCTCTCCACCGGCGCCGGGCTGACCGCCTGCCCGCGCTGCGACGCGCTGCATGTCGAGCGCGAGCTGGAGCCGGGCGAGACCGCGCGCTGCCTGCGCTGCAACACCTTGCTGGCCAGCCCGCGCGCCGGCGCCTTCACCCGGATCATCGCGCTGTCCTTTGCCTCGCTGGTGCTGATGGTGGGGGCGGTGTTCTTTCCGTTCCTGGAAATCTCGCGCATGGGGTTCGGCAACCAGACCTCGCTTTTCGGCGTGGCGCTGGCCTTTTCGCACGGCGCCCTGATGCCGCTGACCGTGGCGGTGCTGGGCATGATCGTGGGGCTGCCGGTGCTGCGGGCGCTGCTTCTGGTCTATACGCTGCTGCCGCTGGCGCGGAAACGCCGGCCCTTTGCCCATGCCGTGCCGGCCTTTCGCCTGTCCGAGGTGCTGCGGCCCTGGTCTATGGCCGAGATCTTCGTCATCGGCACCGCCATCGCGCTGGTCAAGGTGGGGGGCTTGGCCAACATCAGCTTCGGCCCGGCCTTCTGGGCCTTTTGCGGGCTGATCCTGGTCAACGCCGCCAGCAACGCCTTTACCAGCGCCGCGACGATCTGGGACGCCATCGAGGATGCCGGCATGGCCACCGACGGGCGCGAGATCGTGCCGGAGCCGCGGGCATGAGCGCGCCCGCCCAGGACGCCCCGGTGCTGACCGCGCATCGCGCCGGGCTGGCCGGCTGTCGCAGCTGCGGCCGGGCCTGGCCCGAGGCCGAGACGACCTGCCGCCGCTGTGGCAGCGCGCTGGTGCCGCCCGACCGGCGCTGCCTGAACGCGGTCTGGGCCTGGCTGGCGGCGGGGTTCATCTTCTACATCCCGGCCAACCTGTTTCCGATGCTCAAGACCTCGACCTTCGGCGGGCTGCGCGGCAACAGCGAATCCACCATCCTGGGCGGCGTGGTCGAACTGATGCATTACGGCAATTACGGCATCGCGGCGGTGATCTTTGCCGCCTCGGTCATGGTGCCGGTCGGCAAGTTCGTCGCCATCGCCTGGCTGGCGCTGGTGGCGGGGCGGCCGGCGACGGTCAGGGCCGCGCACAAGCGGCTGGCGCTTTACGAGGTGGTCGAGTTCATCGGCCGCTGGTCGATGATCGACGTCTTCGTGGTGGCGATCCTGTCGGCGCTGGTGCAGCTGGGCTTCGTCGCCTCGATCCATCCGGGGCCTGCCGCGGTGTCCTTTGCGCTGTCGGTTGCCTTCACCATGCTTTCCGCGCAAAGCTTCGACCCGAGATTGATCTGGCGCGGCCTTCCGCTGCGCAGCCGCAAGGACCATGAATGACCGACAGGCCCTCGCCCGAGCGCAGCGACGCCCCCCTGAAACCCGCCGAACCCGTCCGCAAGCCCGCCGCCCGCGCCGTGCGGACCGGGCTGCCGCTGATCTGGCTGGTGCCGATCGCGGCGCTGGTGGTGACGCTGGGCGTGGGCTGGAACATGATCGCCGGACGCGGCACGCTGATCTCGGTCGCCTTCAAGGACGCGACCGGGATCACGCCGGGCGAAACCGCGCTGAAATTCCGCGAGATCACCGTGGGCAAGGTCGAATCGGTGCGCTTCACCGAGGATCTGCAGCAGGTTCTGGTGAACATGCGGGTGGACAAGGATCTGGCCCCCTATATCGACAGCGAATCGCAGTTCTGGATCGTGCGGCCCCAGGTCTCGGCCCAGGGCATCTCGCGGCTGGACACCGTGCTGACCGGCGCCTTCGTCGAGGGCTTCTGGGACGACAAGCCGGACGAGCCGCAGACCCGCTTCCAGGGGCTGGACCGGCCGCCGCTGACCAGCTTCGGCGAAAAGGGCACCTGGATCGTGCTTTCGACCGACCGTTCGCGCGGCATGACCGAGGGCGCGCCGGTGATGTTCCGCGGCCTGCCGGTCGGGCAGATGCAGAACCTGCGCCTGTCCGAGGACGACGAAAGCGTGCTGGCCGATGTCTTCATCGCCGCGCCGCATGACGCGCGGCTGACCACCAGCACGGTGTTCTGGGACACCTCGGGCTTTTCGGTATCGCTGGGGGCGCAGGGCCTGTCGCTGAACGTGAACTCGCTGGCCTCGGTGCTGCAGGGCGGGGCGGAATTCGCCACCCTGACCTCGGGCGGGCGGCCGGTCGAGGACGGCCATGTCTTTACCCTGCAACCCGACGAGGCGACGGCGCGCACCAACCTGTTCGCCGACGAGGCGCAGGCGTTGCGGCTAACCATGCGCATCGGCGAATCGGTCAAGGGGCTGGAGACCGGCGCCAACGTGCAGTTCATGGGCTTGACCGTCGGCCGCGTCACCGATCTGGCCGCCCGCGTGATCGCCGATGCCGAGGGGCGCGAGCATATCGAGCAAGAGGTGACGCTGGCCCTGACCCCCGCCCGCCTGGGCCTGCCGGACGAGACCACGCCCGAGCAGGCGCTGGACTTCCTGGCCGGCCAGGTCCGGGCCGGCCTGCGGGCGCGCGTCGCCAGCGCCGGTTTCTTCGGCACTTCGCTGCAGGTCGAGCTGGTCGAACTGCCCGATGCCACGCCGGCCGAACTGGACCGCGCCGGCGATCCCTATCCGCTCATCCCCTCGGTCCCCGGCGAGATCTCCGATTTCACCGAGACGGCACAGGGCTTCCTGACCCGCGTCGGCAACCTGCCGATCGAGGAGGCGCTGAAATCCGTCACCGACATGATGAACAGCGTCACCGCCATCGCCAGCAGCGAGGATACCCGCGCCATCCCCGGCGCCCTGCGCGGCACGCTGGAGGACGCGCAGGCCGCCGCCGGCGAGATCCGGCAAGTCACCACCGAGCTGCGCGAATCCGGCGCGGTGGGCCAACTGCGCCGCATGGTGGACGAGGCGGCGGCAGCGGCCGAGGCGGTCAAGCTCGCCGCCGCCGACGTGCCGGCCATGGTCGACCAGATCGACGCCGCCGCGGTCAAGATCGAGGCGGTGGACTATGCCGCCATCGGCACCGAGGCCGAGGGCATCCTCAGGGACGTGCGCGCGCTTCTGGGCACCGAGGATGCCGAACGGCTGCCCAGGGATCTGTCCGAGACGCTGAAGGCGGCCTCCGGCCTGCTCAACGACCTGCGCGACGGCAATGCCGCGGGCAGCCTGAACACGGCGCTCGCCTCGGCCAGCACGGCGGCGCAGGATGTCTCGGACGCGGCGAAACGCCTGCCGCAGCTTTCCGCGCGGCTCGAGGCGCTGGCGGCGCGGGCCGATGCGGTGATCGCCGCCTATGGCGACCGCTCCAGCTTCAACAACGAGACCATCAACCTGATGCGCGAGATGCGCCGCGCCGCCAATGCCTTCGGCAGCCTGGCCCGGACCATCGAACGCAATCCGCAAGCCTTCATCCTGGGACGATAAGATGCGCCTGATCCTTGCCTCCGCCGCCTGCCTCGCCCTGCTCGGCGCCTGCTCGAACGGCGAAAAGACCGCGCGCTACCTGATCGACCCGCCGATGACGGGCGAACGGGTGCCCGACCGGCTGGGCACGGCGGAGCTGAAGGACGTGTCCTTGCCGGAATACGCCTCGGGCGGTGAGGTCAGCTGGCAGACCGGGGACGGGGCGGTGCGCTCGAACACGAAACAGCTCTGGGCCGACGATCCGCAGCGCGCCTTCACGCTGACGCTGGCGCGCAGCATCTCGGATCTCTCGGGCGCCACGGTGATCGCCGAGCCATGGCCGCTGGCCGAACCGCCGCGTCGCCGGCTGGAGGTGCGGGTGGAAAAGGCGCTGGCCCAGGCCGACGGCAGCTATCGCCTGACCGGGCGCTATTTCGTCGCTGACGAGGGCGCGGGCGGCACAAACCAGGCGCGCGGCTTCGACATTTCCGTGCCGCTTGCCGACCAGAACCCCGCCGCCATCGCCCGCGCACAGTCGCAGGCCATCGCCCGGCTTGCCCGGCAGATCGCCACGCTGTCCGGGCCGGGCCGGTCGATCCGCACCAGCACCGCACCGCTGCCGCGGATCGACGACATCTTCTCGCAGCCGCTGCCGCCGCTGGAGGGCAGCTGAACCCGGCTGCGACAGTTTGACGGCTTTCCGCCTTCCCGCCCCCGCCTAGACTGCGCCCATCCCGGCAGCGGAGGTGAAATGCAGGCCGATCAGATCCAAGGGGTGCCGCTGCTGGCGCCGCCCGGGCGGCTGGACTTTCTCGACCGGCAAACGGTGCTGCTGCCGGCGCCGATCACCCCGCTGGAGGCATGGAACCGTATCCGCAGCCGCCCCTTGCCCCTGCTGGGCCTGGCCTTCCGCATTCGCGACGCGGTGTCGGCGCGGTTCGGCGTGCGGCGCATCGGCGGGCTGGGCAAGGCGCCCAGCGACAGCGTGCGCGCCGGTCAGCGGCTGGATTTCTTTCTGGTCGAGCATATCGCGCCCGACCTGCTGGTGCTGACCGAGCGCGACCGGCATCTGGACGTGATGACCTGCATCTCGACCCACGGGGCAGATCTGGCGATCACCTCCTCGGTGGTGACGCATAATCGCTTCGGCCGGGCCTATATGCTGGTGGTGGGGCCGGCGCATCGGCTGATCGTGCGCGCCATGCTGCGCCGGCTGATGCGCGGCTAGCCCGGCCTAGCCGGCATCCGGCTCGAACTGGCCGAAGCGGCCGGCGGCAAAGACCAGCGGGTGATCGCCCGGGCCTGCCACCGTGACCCGCAGCACCCGCCCGATCAGCACCGAATGGTCGCCCGCTTCATGCGCGGCATGGGCCATGCAGTCGAAGCGCGCCGCGACGCCGGGAATGACCGGCACGCCCTCGGGGGTCAGCACGCTCTCCAGCCCCTCGAACTGCCGGCCACCGCGGGTGAAGCGCAGGCAGGTCTCCAGCTGTTCCGCGCCCAGCACATGCACCGACCAGGCCGCCGCCCCGGCAAAGGCCGCGTGCCGGGCCGAGGCGCGGGCCGGGCACCACAGCACCAGCGGCGGCTCCAGCGAAACGCTGGAGAAGCTGTTCACCGTCATGCCCAGCGGTCCCTCGGGCCCGGTGGTGGTCACCACGGTGACGCCGGTGACGAAACGCCCCAGCGCCTCGCGCAGCAGCCGCGCCTCGGCATTGGCGGGATGAAAGGTGATCTCGTCGGCCAGCCGGTCGCGGGTCGCGGGGGGAAGACGGCTCATGCGCGGGCCCTGTCATCTGCGGGACATGGCCAGAGCGGTTCCGGCCTTTTTCCCCTTCTTAGTCGGCGGGCGGCGGCGCATCAACCCGACCGCTGGGCATCGCCAATCGCGGGGTCATGGCGGCGATCAGCTGGCGGTGCAGCGCCGGCGCCGCCACCACCAGCCCGTCGGTCAGCGGCCGGGCGGCGTTGAAACGCATCGGCGCGCCGGACAGGTCGCTGGCCAGGCAGCCGGCGCGGGCGGCGATCAGGCTGCCCGCCGCCACGTCCCATTCCCAGGCCGGGCGTGTGGAGAGCGTGGCGTCGAACTGCCCGTCCGCCACCAGGCACAGCCGCCAGGCCAGCGAGGGGCGGAAGCTGCGCTTGACCGGCGGCGCCGCGCCCCGCCAATGCACGGGATCGAGGCTCGCCTTGCTGGTCAGCACGCGGGCGCCGCGCAACCCCTGCGCCGAGGGGGCAATGGGCTTGCCGTCGCGCAGCGCCGGCCCATCGGCCGAGGCGGCATAGGTGGTGCGCTGCGCCGGCAGATGCACCACGCCCGCCACCACCCGGTCGCCGCGGGTGATCGCCAGCGCATGGGAAAATCCGACCTGCCCGTCGATGAAGGCGCGAGTGCCGTCGATCGGGTCGATGATGAAGCAATGCTCGGCCTGAAGCCGGGCCGGGTCGTCGGCGCTTTCCTCGCTCAGCCAGCCGTAATCGGGACGAGCCCTGCGCAGCAGGCGCTCCAGATGCGCGTTGACGGCCAGGTCGGCCTCGGTCACCGGGCCGGCGCCGTCGCCCTTGTCCCAGACCCGCGGCTCGCGCCGCCAATAGCGCAGCGCGATCTCGCCCGCCTCATGCGCGGCCTGTTCCAGAAGCGCAAGGTCACTCGCCGGCAACGGTCATCCCTTCGACCAGAAGGCTGGGCACGCGCATCGAGCGCCAGTCGGGCAGGTCATTGGCGGCGGTCAGGCGCAGCAGCATGTCGCGCAGGTTGCCAGCGATGGTGCATTCGTTGACGGCATGGGCGATCTCGCCGTTCTCGACCCAGAAGCCGCCGGCGCCGCGCGAATAATCCCCGGTGGTGCCGTTGATCGAGGCGCCCAGCATCGAGGTCACGACCAAGCCGCGCCCCATCTCGCGGATCAGCTCGTCCCGCGTCTTGTCGCCCGGGGTCAGCTCCAGGTTGGTCACGCCGGGCGAGGGCGGGCTGCCGGCACCGCGCATGGCATTGGCCGTCGAGTCCATGCCCAGCTTGCGCGCCGTGGCCAGGTCCAGCGTCCAGCCCTGCAACACGCCATCGGCCACGATCAGCCGCGGCGCGGTCGCCAGCCCCTCGCCGTCGAACAGGCGCGAAGAGCCATAACGCGGCCGGTGCGGATCCTCGCGCAGCGCGAACCCCCTGGGCAGCACCTGTTCCCCCAGCGCATCGCGCAGCCAGCTGGCGCCGCGCGCCACCGAGGCGCCGTTCACCGCCGCGACCAGGTGGCCGATCAGCCCCGAGGCCACGCGCTCGTCATAGAGGATCGGGAAGGCGCCGGTCGGCGGCTTGCGCGCGCCGCGCCGGGCGACGGTACGTTCGGCGGCCAGCCGGCCGATCTCTTCGGGTGCGGGCAGGTCGGCGGCATGGACCCGGCTTTCGCCGGCCCAGTCGCGCTCCATCCCCAGCCCCTCGCCGGTGATCGCGACGGTGGACAGGCTGTGGCCGCTGCGCCCGTAGCCGGCCGAGAAGCCGTTCGTCGCCGCCAGCCACATGCGGCGCTGCGAATGGCTGGCACCGGCGGATTCGACCGTCGACACGCCCTCGATCGCCAGCGCCGCCGCCTCGGCACGCAAGGCCAGATCCCGCAAATGCTCTGGCGTGGGCTCGGCCGCGTGGTCGTAAAGGTCCAGCCGGGCGCTGTCGGTGTCGCGGGCCAGCTGCTCGGGCTCGGCCAGGCCCAGCGTGTCGTCCACCGGCGCCTCGCGCGCCATGGCGACGGCGCGGACCGCCATTTCCTCGATGGTCCGGGCCGAGCGGTCCGAAGCCGAGACGCAGGCCTGCCGCCCGCCGACCAGCACGCGCAGCCCGATCTCGACGCCCTCGGCGCGCTCGGCATGTTCCAGATGCCCGGCGCGCACATCGACCGAGACGGCGGCGGCCTCCAGCGCCACGGCATCGGCCTGGTCGGCGCCCGCCTTGTGCGCCGCCGCCAGAAGCTGCTGCGCCAAAGCCTCGAGTCGATGGTATTCGGACATGCGGTTCACCTTGGAATAGGACACGGGGGCCGCGGCACCAACGCCCGGCCCCCGCAATGCGATCCGTCAGGGCGCCGGGCGCCGCGCCCCGGAGGGGTTACTTGATCTGCTGGCCGTTGGCAAAGATCGAGCCGTCTTCCTTGAACTCGAGCCTGGTTTCCAGCCTGTCCTCACCCTCAGCGACCGGCTTGGCGAACATGGCCATCATCATCCGCACGCCCATGATCTGATCCTCGGGGATCAGGCCCATGGCGCCCAGCTTGTCGATCAGGCCGTTCACGCCCTCGTAGCGGGCATGGACCTCGCCGACCGGGGTGGTCATGTCGCCGCTTTCCGGGGCCTTCAGCGCGCCCTCGGCATTCACCTTGGCGCCAAGCGCGACCAGCGCGAACTGGTTGATCGCGACCTCGACCGGCTCGAAGGGCTGCGGGTCGGCTTCCGCAGCCTCCATGCCCTCGGCGCCGTCGGTCTCAGCCTCATCCGGGGCCTCGTCCGCGGCAGGCGCCATGCTGGCCGGGTCGAAGATGTCCTTGGTCACCTTCATCTGCCCGGTCACGTCGATGTCCAGCGAGGCCGGGTCGCGCGGCAGCTGGCCCTGCGCGTCGAACAGGTTCCAGATCGCATCGCCCAGCGTCAGCCCGGCCAGCGAATAGGCGAACTTGAAGGGCTGCGCTTGATCCGACTGCATCACCGGCATCTGCATGTCGAAGCTGCCGCTTTCGATGGCGTAATTGATCGGGAAGGGCATGTCGCTGCTGGTCAGCTCGAAGTTGCCGGCATCCGAGCCCGCCTGGTAGGTCATGCCGTCCTGCGACAGGCCGAAGCTCAGCTCGAAGCCCTTGCCGTCGTATTTGCCGGCGCCGCTGGTGGCCTCGCCGCCTTCGTCGGTGCCGGCAAAGTCGAAGCTGACCGCCATGGCGCCGGATTTCAGTACCCCGTTCATGGCAAGCCCGGCCTTCAGCGCGGCGTTCATGTCCTCTTCCAGCTTGATGCCGGAGGGGACGGCCATCTCGCCGGTGGTTTCCAGATCGGCGAGGCTGCCCGCGAACTTGACCTTGTCGCCTTCCTCGCTGTCCACGTCGCCCGAGAAGGTGATCGCGCCCGATTTCATCGCGTAGTCGTATTTCGCCGGTGCACCGGCAACGATGTGGAAGGTGCCGGTCGAATCCGCCACGCCCACCTTGATCGGCAGCGGGGTTTCCTTGTCGCCCCTCTTGATCGTGGTCAGGGTGAAGTCCATCGCGGGATAGTCGAAGTCATGCGTCATGTCCTCGGGCGCGCCCGAGGTGACGATGGCATTGCCCGGCATGTCCACGGTAAAGGGCAGGCTGTAGCTTTGCCCGTCGGGATCGGTCCCATGCGCCTCGCCGGTCATCCGGTCGGCGAAGACCGTCTTGACCGTGCCGTCGGCCCCCTCGCTCAGCGTGACCTGGGGAATGCTGAAGCTGACCTGGCTGTCGGGCACGCCGCCGCTGATGGCGATGTCGCTGAGCGTCAGCGTGTCGCCGGCCTTGTCGCGCTTGCCCTCGGTCACGCTGTAACCGAGCGACTGGTAGTAATCGACCCAGGACTGCCACACCTGTTCCGAAGTCACATCGGCAAGCGCCGGGGCCGTCATCGCGGCCAGCGCCAGGGCCGAGCTTGTCAGTCGCAGGTTCATTTCATAACACCTTTCCGGCGAGAATTGCATAAGAAACACCGATCCGGCTTTTGCCACAGCCAGCGCGCGGGTCCAAGGAGGGAATGATGATCACCAGGGAAATCGTCGGCGGGATCGGACGCATCACCATCGCGCGCCCGGCCAAGGCCAATTCGCTGACCGGCGCCATGCTGGCCGGGCTGACCGCCGCTTTCGACGCGCTGGCCGCCGAGCCCGCCCTGCGCGCCGTGATCCTGACCGGCGAGGGCGCGGTGTTTTCCGCCGGGGCCGATCTGGACGAGGCCCGCGCCGGGCTGGCCCTGTCCCCGGAATGGGAGCGGCTGTCGTCCCGCGTGGCCTCGATGCCTTGCCTGACCATCGCCGCGCTGAACGGCACGGCGGCGGGTGGCGCCCTGGGCATGGTGCTGGCCTGCGACCTGCGGCTGGCGGTGCCGGGTGCGAAAATCTTCTATCCGGTCATGCGCCTGGGCTTCCTGCCCCAGCCCAGCGATCCCTTGCGCCTGCGCGCATTGGTCGGGCCGGCGCGCGCCAAGATGATCCTGATGGCCGGGCAAAAGATCCCGGCCGAAGAGGCGCTGGCCTGGGGCCTGATCGACCGGCTGGTCGCGCCCGAGGCGCTGCTGGACGAGGCCGCGGCGCTGGCCGCCGACGCCTGCGCCGCCGATGCCGGCCATGTCGCGGCGATCAAGCGGATGCTGGATTGACGGCGCCCGCCCGGCGTTCAGCGCCTGGCCGCGGCCTTTCGTGACGTTGCGTCACCGCCGTCAGGCATAGGCCGCCTGTTTGCCGAAATGCATGCAGAGCATGTAATAGACCACCGCGCGATACTTGTTGCGGTTGGAACTGCCGTATTTCGCGATCACCTTGTCGATGGCGGCGGAAAGATCGGGGCCGTCAGGCAGGCCCAGCTTTTTCATCAGGTAGTTGGTCCTGATACGCTCCAGTTCGGCCTTGTCCGATCCGGCCACGGTTTCCCCGTCGGCGTTGTAGATCGAAGGCCCGCAGCCGATGACCACCTTGGTCAGCAGGTCCATGTCGGGCGTGACGCCCAGCTTGTCCTTCATGTCGGCGGCGTATTTGGCGATCAGATCGTCGCGCTTGCTCATTGCTCTGTCCCCCCTTCGGATTGGTTCATCCCAGGGGAGAGCCTAGCGCCGGGCGGGCAAATATCAACTGAAACCGCACGCTTGCGGCGCGGCGTGCCTATCCCGCGAAGGCGGGGGCCAGCGCCTGGGCGATCCGGGCGCCTTCCTCGGGCGACAGTTGCGGCGGCACCGCGAAACTGTCGATGCCCTCCTTCAGATAGGCCTGCGACGAGACGTCATGCACATGATGCATCGGCACGACATGCGCATGGGCATGGGCGACATGGATGCCGGTATAGAACAGGGCGACCCGCTCGACCGCATAAAGCGCCTTCATCTGCCGGGCCAGGCGCTGCGCGCAACCGGTGATGCGGGTGGCAAGATCCTCGGGCAGATCCTCGAACCAGGGGTAATGCCGCTTGGGAATGACCAGGCAATGGCCGGGACGGATGGGATGCAGGTCCAGGAAGGCGAGGATATGCTCGTCCTCATAGATCCGATGCGCCGGCAATTCGCCGCGCGCGATGCGACAGAACAGGCAATCGTCGGACATCCGGTCCCCCTTCCCGGCTTGCGGCGCGGCCCCGGTCGAGCCGCGCCCACGCGTTCAATAGCGGTAATGTTCGGACTTGAACGGGCCCTCGGGCGTCACGCCGATATAGGCGGCCTGTTCGCTGGACAGCTTGGTCAGCTTGACGCCGATCTTGTCCAGATGCAGCCGGGCGACCTTTTCGTCCAGCGCCTTGGGCAGGATATAGACGCCCGGCGCGTATTCGTCGTTCTTGGTCCACAGCTCGATCTGCGCCAGCACCTGGTTGGTGAAGCTGGCCGACATCACGAAGCTGGGGTGGCCGGTGGCATTGCCCAGGTTCAAGAGCCGCCCCTCGGACAGCAGGATGATCCGGTTGCCCGAGGGCATCTCGATCATGTCCACCTGGTCCTTGACGTTGGTCCATTTGTGGTTTTTCAGCGCCGCGACCTGGATCTCGTTGTCGAAATGGCCGATGTTGCCGACGATGGCCATGTCCTTCATCTCGCGCATGTGCTCGATGCGGATCACGTCCTTGTTGCCGGTGGTGGTGACGAAGATGTCGGCCGTCGCGACCACCTCCTCCAGCAGCACCACCTCGAAGCCGTCCATGGCGGCCTGCAGGGCGCAGATCGGATCGACCTCGGTCACCTTCACGCGGGCGCCGGCACCGCGCAGCGACGCGGCCGAGCCCTTGCCCACGTCGCCATAGCCGCAGACCACGGCGACCTTGCCGGCCATCATCACGTCGGTGGCCCGCCGGATGCCGTCGACCAGCGATTCCTTGCAGCCATACTTGTTGTCGAATTTCGACTTGGTGACGCTGTCGTTCACGTTGATCGCCGGGAACGGCAAGAGCCCCTTCTTGTGCAGGTCGTAAAGCCGATGCACGCCGGTCGTCGTCTCCTCGCTGACGCCGCGGATCGCATCGCGCTGCCGGGTGAACCAGCCGGGCGAGGCCGCCAGCCGCTTGCGGATCTGGGCGAACAGCGCCTCCTCCTCCTCGCTGGTCGGCACGTCGATCAGCCCGGTCTCGCCCGCCTCGACCCGCGCGCCCAGCAGCACATACATGGTCGCGTCGCCGCCGTCGTCCAGGATCATGTTCGCCGTGCCTTCCGCGAACTGGAAGATCTGGTCGGTATAGGACCAGTATTCCGGCAGCGTCTCGCCCTTGACGGCAAAGACCGGGATGCCGGCTTTCGCAATCGCCGCCGCCGCATGGTCCTGGGTCGAGAAGATGTTGCAGGACGCCCAGCGCACCTCGGCCCCCAGCGCCACCAGCGTCTCGATCAGCACGGCGGTCTGCACGGTCATGTGCAGGCTGCCGGCGATGCGGGCGCCCTTCAGCGGCTTCGTCTCGCCATATTCGGCGCGCAGGGCCATCAGGCCGGGCATCTCGGTCTCGGCGATGTCCAGCTCCTTGCGGCCGTATTCGGCCAGGGCGATGTCGCGGATGATGTAATCGGTCATGGGGCCCTCGCGCCTTGTGCTGTTGGCGCGGCCTTAGCATCCCCGGCGCGGTCCTGCAAACCCAAGCGGTCAGCCGTTGAAGCCCGCCTTGACGAAGAACACCTGCGGGCTGGTCGCGTCGCTGAAGCCGATCCCCGAGGCGATGACGCAGCTGGTCGCATCCGGCCGCTCGAACACCACCGTCCAGGTGCCCATCAGGTCCGAGCCCCACAGCGTCACGCCATCGGTCCCGGTGGCGATCCGCGCCTCGCCGAAATCCTGGCGCAGGGTCTGCTCCAGTTCCGCCTTGCGGGCGCACCAGGGCTGGTCCTCCACCGCCACTTCGGACAGCGGCAGGGTGCGGGCGACCTCGCGCACGGCGCGCGGGTCCATGCCGGCGATGGCGGACCAGCCGCGCGGATGGGCCAGGTTCTCCTCGCGGGTCTGGATCGCCGCCTGCGCGGACTGGCCCGGCAGGGCCAGAAGCACCGCCAGCAGGGCGGCTGCGATGCGGGAAGCCGGGGTCATGTGCATTGCCTCAACCTTTCGCTTGCGCGGGTGACCGGGGAAAACCGCCGGGGTTCGCGAAAGGTTCCGATCCAGTCGCAAATGTGAGCGGTAGCAGCTTTCTCTGGAATGGCTTAGAAGGATCGGGACGAGGCTGCGCGGAAAAGGGGAAGACATGGCGATCCTGTTGGCGGATGTGGGCGGCACCAATGCGCGGATGGCGCTGGCACGGGACGGCGCGCTGGTCGCCGATACCATCACCCGGTTTCGCGGCGACGATCATGCGACATTCGACGAGGTGGTGGCCAAGTTCCTCGCCCAGCAGGGCAGCCCGCAGATCGAGGCGGTCTGCGTCGCCGTCGCCGGCCCGGTCTGGGGAGACGAGGCGCGGCTGACCAACCGCGACTGGAGCTTTTCCACGGCACGGCTCTGCACGCTGTCCGGCGCCCCCCGCGCGCGGCTGATCAACGACCTGATCGCCCTGGGCTATGCCACGCCGGCCCTGGACGGCGAGGCGGCGGGCTTCCTGCGCGCGGCGCCCGAAGGCGCGCTGTCGAACGGGCAGCGGCTGGTGGTGAATGCCGGCACCGGCTTCAACGTCTGCGCGGTCAAGGTGCTGCCGGACGGCGGGATCGCCTGCCTTGAGGCCGAGGAGGGCCATACCCGCCTGCCGCTTTCCGTGGCCGAGCCGCTGGCCGAGGCGCTTGGTGCAGCCGGCCGGGCGATTGATTCGGTCGAGGAACTGTTCGCCGGCCGCGGCCTTGCCCGGCTGCACGCGCTGCGCATGGGCCTGCCGCAGGGCCGGGCCGAAACCGTGGTCGCAGACGCGGCCCAGGGCGATCAGGCGGCCGAGGAAACGCTGGCGCTCTATGCCCGGCTGTTCGGGCTGTTCTGCCGCGAACTTGCCTTTCGTTTCATGCCGATGGAGGGCATGTTCCTGGCCGGCAGCGTCGCGCGTTCCTGCACCGATCGGTTCGAAATCTTCGAGCGCGCCTTCCTTTCCGACCCGCTGATGGCGCGGATTCCGCAGGCGGTTCCGATCGGCGTGATCCGGGACGACATGGCGGCGCTGCATGGCTGTCTGGCCGCAATCCGCTGAAAATCGCCCGAATTTGGGCAGCTGCGCTGGATTTTGTTGACGTGCCCTGCAATGCTTGCGGGAAAACCGCCAGAAGCAGGGCAATCAGGCAATGAAAAGCTGGATCAAGGCAGGGACGGCTGCCGCAATCGTGCTTGCAACCGGCGCGGGCATGGTCTGGGCGCAGTCCTCGGGCTCGCCTTCCTCCTCGCCCTTTTCGGGCTGGTTCGGCCGGGACGGCAATGACGGCTCGCCCGTGAACCTGGATTTCCAGGTCGATGGCGGCGACGACGCCCTGCTTCCGGCGATCCGGCAGACCTCGCTTCTGGTCAGCGCCCAGGACGAGGGGCGGGTGACGGGCCAGGACATGCTGGCCGCCGCGCGCGGCGATTACGCCCGCATCCTGGGGGTGCTTTACGACCAGGGCTATTACTCGGGCGTCATCGACATCACCCTGGACGGGGTCGAGGCTGCCGGCATCGCGCCGCTCGACGCGCCCAAGGTGGTGCACCGGGTGGTGGTCTCGGTCCAGCCCGGCCCGCGCTTTCGCTACAGCCGGGCCGAGATCGCGCCGGTGGCGCCGGGCACCGAACTGCCGCGCAGCTATCGCCGGGGCGAGATCGCCCGCACCGGCGACATGAAGAACGCCGCCACCGCCGGCGTGGCGGGCTGGCGCAACGTGGGCCACGCCAAGGCCGAGGTGGCCGAGACCGAGATCATCGCCGACCACGCCACCAACCTGATCGACAGCCGCATCCGCCTGGCGCCGGGCCCCGAGCTGCGCTTTGGCCAGCTGACCATCCGCGGCCATCAGCGCATGGACCCGCGCCGGCTGCGCAAGATCGCCGGCTTCCCCGAGGGCGAACGCTTCGATCCCGAGAAGCTCGAGAATGTGAGGAAGCGCCTGCGCCGCTCGGGCGTGTTCTCGGCCATCACCCTGACCGAGGCCGACCGGATCGGCCCCGGCAACACGCTGGACGTGGACCTGCTGGTGGCCGAGCAGAAGCTGCGCCGGCTGGGTGCCGGCTTCGAATATTCCAATACCGACGGGCTGTCGCTGACCGCCTACTGGATCAACCGCAACCTGTTCCGCGGCGGCGAGCGGCTGCGCGTGGATGCCGGCGTCTCGGATATCGGCGGCGATAGCGGGCGCGACTACAGCCTGGGGCTGCGCATCGACCGGCCCGCCACCATCACCGCCGACACCACCGGCTATGTGCTGGCCAAGGTCGAAAGCCTGCAGGAAGAGGATTACGACCTCAAGTCCGGCACCTTCGGCCTGGGCTTCACCTGGATCCCCAGCGACGAATTGACCGCCGATATCGCCCTGCAATACCGGGCGCTGCGCGTCGACGACGACAGCGGCCGCACCGATTTCCGGCTTTTCGCGCTGCCTACCAGCGTGATCTGGGACAAGCGCGACGAGCCGACCGACGCCAAGCGCGGCTATTGGCTGTCGGGCGGGGTCACGCCCTTTGTCGGCTTGCAGGACGAAACCGGCTCGGGCGCACAGGTGCTGGCCGAGGGGCGGGCCTATTACAGCTTCGGCACCGATGACCGCTTCACCCTGGCCGGCCGGGCGCGGCTGGGCACCGTGGTCGGCCCCGAGATCGGGGAAACCCCGCGCGATTACCTGTTCTGGTCCGGCGGCGGCGGCACGGTGCGCGGCCATTCCTATGAATCGCTGGGCGTCGAGGTGATCCCCGACAACAGCGGCGGCATGGTGCGCACCGGCGGCATGTCCATCGTCACCCTGACCGCCGAGACCCGCATCCAGGTCCGCGAACGCATCGGCCTGGCGCTGTTCGCCGATGCCGGCCGGGTCTGGGAGGACAGCGGCTGGTCCGGCGCCAGCGGCTGGCAGGCCGGGGCCGGCGCGGGCATCCGCTATCGCACCCCGGTCGGGCCGCTGCGCTTCGACATCGCCACCCCGGTCGGCGGCGGCGATGGCGACGACGGCGGGGTGCAGGTCTATATCGGTCTGGGGCAGGCGTTCTGATGCGTGATCTGGCTTATCGTCTCGTTCTGGCATTCGGGCTGGCCCTGGCCGCGCCCCTGGCCGCGCTGGCGCAGGATACCGCCGCCGAAATTTCGCAGGAGGTCGAGGACGACCGCGGTTTCATCACCCGTTTCCTGGAAGAAAAGCTGTCCGGCGCCGGCCGGCAGGTGGTGATCGAGGGCTTCCGCGGCGCGCTGTCCTCGCGCGCGACCTTCGAGCGCATGACCATCGCCGACGACGACGGCGTCTGGATCACGCTGGAAAACGGCGCCATGCAATGGACCCGCTCGGCGCTGCTGGCGCGGCGGGTCGAGATCAACGAGCTTTCGGCCGAGCGCATCATCCTGCCGCGCCTGCCCGGCACCGGCGACAGCGCCCCCCAGGCCGAGGCGCGCGAGTTCTCGCTGCCGCAG